>CAUQIW010000002.1:0-460213 GCA_963518515.1 uncultured Microbacterium sp. | reverse complement strand
TCTGGGTGGCCGGCTACATCGTGCGCGACCCCTCGCGCGTCGTCTCGAACTGGCGGGCGAACGCCTCGCTCGACGAGACGCTGGTCGCCGACGGCATCGTGGGGATCAGCGGCATCGACACGCGCGCGATCACCCGCCACATCCGCTCGGCGGGATCGATGCGCGGAGGCATCTTCTCGGGCGAGGCCGCGACCCTCGACTCCGAGGAGCAGCTGCGCATCGTGCGCGAGGCCCCCGAGATGGCCGGCCGCAACCTCTCGGCCGAGGTCTCGGTCGAGGTGGCGACGGTCACCCCCGCGGTGGGGGAGACGATCGGCAACCTCGCGGTGCTCGATCTCGGGGTGAAGCAGGCCACCATCGAGAACCTCGCCGCGCGCGGATTCGAGGTGCACGTGCTGCCGCAGAGCGTGTCGATCGACGACATCAGGGCCATCGATCCAGTGGCCGTCTTCTACTCGAACGGACCGGGCGACCCCGCCGCATCCGGCGACCACGTCGCGCTGCTGCGCTCGGTGCTCGACGACGGACTGCCCTTCTTCGGCATCTGCTTCGGCAACCAGCTGCTCGGGCGCGCTCTGGGTCTCGGCACCTACAAGCTCCCCTTCGGCCACCGCGGCATCAACCAGCCGGTGCTCGACAAGTCGACCGGCCGCGTCGAGATCACCGCCCACAACCACGGCTTCGCGGTGGACGCACCGCTCGAGGGCAGCTTCGAGAGCCCCAACGGCTACGGTCAGGTCGAGGTCAGCCACGTGGGTCTGAACGACAACGTGGTCGAGGGCCTCCGAGCGCTCGACATCCCGGCGTTCTCCGTGCAGTACCACCCCGAGGCCGCGGCGGGACCGCACGACGCCAACTACCTCTTCGACCGCTTCAGAGACCTGGTCATCGCGACCCGTCGACAGGCTCAGGGACCCACCCAGGAAAGCAGCAACTAATGCCCAAGCGCGACGACATCAACTCCGTCCTCGTCATCGGCTCCGGCCCGATCGTCATCGGTCAGGCCTGCGAGTTCGACTACTCCGGCACCCAGGCGTGCCGCGTGCTGCGTGAAGAGGGCGTCAGGGTCATCCTGGTCAACTCGAACCCGGCGACGATCATGACCGATCCCGACTTCGCGGACGCCACCTACATCGAGCCGATCACGTGGGAGGTCATCGAGACCATCATCGCCAAGGAGCGTCCTGACGCGATCCTGCCGACCCTGGGTGGTCAGACCGCGCTCAACGCGGCGATCGAGCTGCACAACCACGGGATCCTCGAGAAGTACGACGTCGAGCTCATCGGAGCGAGCTTCGAGGCGATCAACAAGGGCGAGGACCGTCAGATCTTCAAGCAGCTCGTGATCGATGCCGGTGCCGACGTCGCCGACTCCCGCATCGCGCACACCATGGACGAGGTGCTCGCGGCGGCCGACGAGCTGGGCTACCCGCTCGTCGTGCGCCCGAGCTTCACCATGGGCGGTCTCGGATCCGGCTTCGCGTACGACGAGAACGACCTGCGCCGCATCGCGGGTGCGGGACTCCGCGACTCTCCGACCACGGAGGTGCTCCTCGAGGAGTCGATCCTCGGCTGGAAGGAGTACGAGCTCGAGCTCATGCGCGACACCGCCGACAACACGGTGGTCGTCTGCTCGATCGAGAACGTCGACCCGGTGGGCGTGCACACCGGAGATTCGATCACCGTGGCGCCCGCGCTCACACTCACCGACCGCGAGTACCAGAAGCTCCGTGACATCGGCATCGATATCATCCGCGCGGTGGGCGTCGACACGGGAGGCTGCAACATCCAGTTCGCGGTCGACCCCCGCACCGGTCGCATCATCGTCATCGAGATGAACCCGCGCGTGTCGCGGTCGAGCGCGCTCGCGTCGAAGGCCACGGGCTTCCCCATCGCGAAGCTCGCCGCGAAGCTCGCACTCGGCTACCGCCTCGACGAGATCCCGAACGACATCACGGGTGTGACGCCGGCGAGCTTCGAGCCGACGCTCGACTACGTCGTCGTCAAGGTGCCGCGCTTCGCGTTCGAGAAGTTCCCGGCGGCCGATGCGACCCTGACCACGACCATGAAGTCGGTCGGCGAGGCCATGGCCATCGGGCGCAACTACGCGACCGCGCTGCAGAAGGCGCTGCGCTCGCTCGAGAAGCGCGGATCCAGCTTCCACTGGGGAACCGAGGACCGCAGCGTCGAGGAGCTCCTCGAGATCTCGAAGATCCCGACCGACGGACGCATCGTCACCCTGCAGCAGGCGCTGCGCAAGGGAGCGACCGTCGAGCAGGCCTTCGACGCGACGGCCATCGACCCGTGGTTCCTCGATCAGATGGTGCTCATCAACGAGGTCGCCGAGATCGTGCGCACCGCGCCCGAGCTCGACGCCGCGGTGCTCCGCTACGCCAAGGAGCACGGATTCTCCGACGCGCAGATCGCGCAGCTGCGCGGCGAGTCGGAGGCCGAGATCTCGGGTGTGCGCCACGGACTCGGCATCCGCCCGGTCTACAAGACGGTCGACACCTGCGCGGGCGAGTTCCCGGCCCTCACCCCGTACCACTACTCGAGCTACGACTTCGAGACCGAGGTGGCACCCTCGGACCGCACGAAGGTGGTCATCATCGGCTCGGGACCGAACCGCATCGGCCAGGGCGTGGAGTTCGACTACTCGTGCGTGCACGCCTCGTTCGCGCTGTCGGATGCCGGCTTCGAGACCGTCATGGTCAACTGCAACCCCGAGACCGTGTCGACCGATTACGACACCTCCGACCGCCTGTACTTCGAGCCGCTGACGCTCGAGGACGTGCTCGAGGTGCTCCACGCGGAGTCCGCGAGCGGCACCATCCTCGGCGTGGTCTGCCAGCTCGGCGGTCAGACGCCGCTCGGACTCGCGAAGGGCATCGAGGCCGCCGGGTACACCGTGCTCGGCACCAGCCCCGAGGCGATCGACATCGCCGAGGAGCGTGAGCTCTTCTCGCAGCTGCTCGACTCGGCCGGCCTCATCGCGCCGCGACACGGCACGGCCATCGAGGTCGACGGCGCCGTCGCCGTCGCCGAGGAGATCGGCTACCCCGTGCTCGTCCGCCCGAGCTTCGTGCTCGGCGGACGCGGCATGGAGATCGTCTACAGCTCCGACGCCCTGCGCGAGTACTTCGTGCGCACGGAGGGAGAAGTGGTGATCGAGGCGGGCAAGCCGCTGCTGGTCGACCGGTTCCTCGACGATGCCATCGAGCTCGACGTCGACGCGCTCTACGACGGCACCGAGCTGTACATCGGTGGTGTCATGGAGCACCTGGAAGAGGCGGGCATCCACTCCGGCGACTCCAGCTGCACGCTGCCTCCCGTATCGCTCGGCCGCACCGACATCGACCGCGTGCGCGAGGCCACCCTCGCCATCGCCGAGGGCGTGGGCGTGCGCGGGCTGCTCAACGTGCAGTTCGCGATCAGCGCCGGTGTGCTCTACGTGATCGAGGCGAACCCGCGCGCGAGCCGCACGGTGCCGTTCGTCTCGAAGGCGCTCGGCATCCCGATGGCCAAGGCGGCGAGCCGCATCATGGTGGGTGCCACGGTCGCCGAGCTGCGCGCCGAGGGCATGCTGCCGCAGCAGGACGGCTCGAGGGTTCCCCTCGGAGCGCCGGTCTCGGTCAAGGAGGCGGTCCTCCCGTTCAAGCGGTTCCGCACCGCAGACGGAAAGACTGTCGACTCGGTCCTCGGCCCGGAGATGCGCTCGACCGGTGAGGTCATGGGGATCGACCGCGACTTCCCGACCGCCTTCGCCAAGAGCCAGGCTGCGGCGTACGGCGGGATGCCGACCTCCGGCACCGTGTTCATCTCGGTGGCCGACTCCGACAAGCGCGCCGTGATCCTGCCCGCCCACCGTCTGCACCAGTTGGGCTTCACCATCGTCGCGACCGAGGGCACCGCCGAGATCCTGTCTCGCAACGGCATCGCCGTGAGCGTCGTCGAGAAGTACAGCGACACGCAGGAGTCCGGCGCGAAGAACGTCGTGGACCTGATCAACGACGGCGCGATCGACATCGTCGTGAACACCCCGTCCGGCGGCGCGGCGCGCGCCGACGGCTACGAGATCAGGGCGGCGGCGGTCGCGGCCGACAAGGCCCTGTTCACCACGATGGCCGTGCTCGGAGCAGCGGTGAGCGCCATGGATGCGGCTCACGAGGGCTTCCAGGTGAAGAGCCTGCAGGAGTACGCACTCGACCGGAAGGCCGCGGTGTGAGCGACCGCTTCGGAGAGCGGGCCCGTGCTGCCCTGAGCGCACGCGGCCCGCTCTGCGTGGGAGTCGATCCGCATGCCGCCCTGCTCGATTCGTGGGGTCTCGAGCAGGGTCCGGCTGGAGTGCGCGAGTTCGGACTGCGCACGGTCGAGGCGGCCGCAGGCCGGGTCGGATTCGTCAAGCCGCAGGTGTCGTTCTTCGAGCGGTTCGGCTCGGCCGGCTTCGCCGCGCTCGAGGAGGTGCTCGCCGCCGCTCGTGCCGCGGGTCTGCTCGTGATCGCCGATGCGAAGCGCGGCGACATCGGCACGACCATGGACGCGTATGCCGATGCCTGGCTGACCCCCGGCTCTCCGCTCGAGGCCGATGCGCTGACCGTGAGCCCGTTCCTCGGTGTCGGGTCGCTCGACGGTGCCTTCTCGGCCGCCGCCGCCCACGGCAAGGGTCTGTTCGTGCTCGCGGCGACCAGCAACCCCGAGGCGGTCGACCTGCAGCGCTCCGTCGACGGGTCGGGCGCCACGGTGTCGTCGGCCATCATCGACGAGGTCTCCGCCCGCAACTCCCGCGACGCGGTGGCGGGGGAGTGGGGGAGCTTCGGATTCGTCATCGGCGCGACGGTCGCCTGGACGGACGCCGGCATCGCGGCCTACACTCCGACCGCGCCGATCCTCGCGCCGGGCTTCGGCGCGCAGGGGGCCACGCCCGCCGACCTGCGCTCGCGCTTCGGCGCGATGGGGCCAGCCGTGATCGCGAGCGAGAGCCGCAGCATCCTCTCGGCCGGTCCCGCAGACATCGCCGCCGCCATCGACGCACGCGTCGCAGAGTACAGGGAGGCAACCCGTGGCTGAAGCACGACCGGTACCCGAGGTCGATCGCGCCGCCGCGGCGCGCAAGGCCGTGGAGCGACGCCGCGCGCGAGCCTCGCTGAAGCGCGATCTGACGACCAGGGTGACCACCCCGCAGACCGTGCTCGCCAGAGCGAGCGCCGATGCGGATTCGGTGGAGGGGTCGATGCGCATCACCGACTTCCTGCTCGCCCTGCCCGCGATCGGTGCGGGCAAGCGCGACAGGATCCTCGACGAACTGCACATCTCGCCCGTGAAGCGCCTCGGCGGCCTGGGCGTGAGACAGCGCGGCGTGCTCGCGCACTGGCTCGACTCGCGATTCCCGCCGCTGGAGCCGCGCGGAGCCCGCAGTCGCCTGCTCGTGCTCGCAGGGCCGACCGCGGTGGGCAAAGGCACCGTGGCCGCGCACATCCGCGAGCACAACCCCGAGATCCACCTCTCGGTCTCGGCGACCACGCGTGCCCCGAGGCCGGGCGAGATCGACGGTGTGCACTACTACTTCGTCGATGACGCGGAGTTCGACCGGCTGATCGCCGACGACGAGCTCCTCGAGTACGCCGTCGTGCACAACCGGTCGCGATACGGCACGCCCAGGGCGCCCATCGACGCGGCTCTGGATGCCGGCAAGACCGTGCTGCTCGAGATCGATCTGCAGGGAGCGCGCCAGGTGCGCAAGGCGGAGCCTGCGGCGACCCTCATCTTCCTGCTTCCTCCCACGTGGGACGAACTGGTGCAGCGACTGGTCGGTCGGGGCACGGAGGGCGCGGAGGAGCGGGCGCGTCGACTGCGCACCGCCAAGGTCGAACTGGCCGCTCAGAACGAGTTCGATCACCTCATCGTGAACGAGGACGTCGCCGCCGCAGCCGCGGAGGTCGTAGAATTGTCTTCAAGCTCTGCGCGCTGACATGCCTGTCGAGGGCTCGCGCGCCCATTGCACCGTCTTCGCGACGATCCCGTCGCCTGATCAGGAGGTCTCATCATGGCCGGACACCACACCAACGGAATCATCGATCCCCCCATCGACAACCTGCTCGACCGCGTCGACTCCAAGTACGAGCTCGTGATCTACGCGGCGAAGCGCGCGCGCCAGATCAACGACTACTACTCCGACCTGCACGAGGGCAACCTGTTCGACAACGTGGGCCCGCTCGTCGACTCGTCCGTCGAGGACAAGCCGCTGACCATCGCGCTGCACGAGATCAACGAGGACAAGCTCCGCCTCCGTCACGCCGAGTGACCTTCGATGACCGCACCGCCGACTGATGTCGGCGGTGCGGTTCAGAATGGGCACACCCGTTCTTTCCGCCCGATCCCGTTCTGGAGCACCGATGAGCGCCCTGCGTCTGTTCACGTCCGAGTCCGTCACCGAAGGGCACCCGGACAAGATCTGCGACCAGATCTCGGACAGCATCCTCGACGGTCTCATCGCGAAGGACAAGGGATCGCGCGTCGCGGTCGAGACCCTCGTCACGACCGGACTCGTGCACGTCGCCGGTGAGATCCGCACCGACGCCTACGTCGACATCCCGACCATCGTGCGCCAGGTCGTCAACGGCATCGGCTACACGTCGAGCGACACCGGCTTCGACGGCGACTCGTGCGGGGTGAGCGTCTCGGTCGGAGAGCAGTCGACCGACATCGCACACGGTGTCGACAGCGCCCAGGAGCACCGTGACGGCTCGTCCGTCGACCCGCTCGACTCCCTCGGCGCCGGCGACCAGGGCATCATGTTCGGGTTCGCCACCAACGAGACCCCCCAGCTCATGCCGATGGCCGCATGGACTGCTCACCGCCTCGCCGAGCGCCTCACGGAGGCGCGGCGGTCGGGGGAGCTGCCCTTCCTGCGACCGGACGGCAAGACGCAGGTCACGCTCGGCTACGACGGGTTCACCCCCAAGACGGTCGACGCCGTGGTGCTGTCGACCCAGCACAACCCCGACATCTCTCAGGACGAGCTCAAGGCCCAGGTGCGCCGGCACGTGATCGATCCGATCATCGCGCAGACCGGGCTCGACCTCGACGACGTGACCTACTACATCAACCCCGCGGGCCCGTTCGTCACCGGCGGCCCCAAGGGCGACGCCGGTCTCACCGGTCGCAAGATCATCATCGACACCTACGGCGGCGCGTCTCGCCACGGCGGCGGCGCGTTCAGCGGCAAGGATCCGTCGAAGGTCGACCGTTCCGGCGCCTACGCCACCCGGTGGGTCGCGAAGAACGCGGTCGCGGCGGGGCTCGCCGATCGACTGGAGATCCAGGTCGCGTACGCCATCGGAGTTGCTCGTCCGGTCGGCCTCTACGTCGAGACCTTCGGCACCGGCAAGGTGTCTGACGACGTGATCATCCGCGCGATCGACGAGGTCTTCGATCTACGTCCGCAGGCGATCATCGAGCAGCTCGATCTGCTCCGCCCCATCTACGCGCGCACGGCGGCTTACGGGCACTTCGGGCGCGAACTGGCCGACTTCACGTGGGAGCGCACCGACCGCGTCGAAGAGCTGCGGCGCGCCGCAGGCCTCTGACCTCTCGGTCGACCACGTGGCCTCCGATGACGTGCACACGCCGTCACTGAGCGATGAGCGACCGAGCGGCCCGGACGACGGCGTCGCCGATGTCAGGCGCCGCATCGCGCGTGTGCTCCTCGATTCGCCCCTGCCCCAACTAGATCGACTGTTCGACTATGCACTTCCGGCGTCGTTGGGCGACGTGCCCCTCGGGGTGCGCGTGAAGGTGCCGCTGCGCACGGCGGGGCGGGTCATCGACGGCTACGTCGTCGAGATCGACGTCGAAGACGATGCCGACCGACCGCTGTCCGAGGTCGAGAGCGTGGTCTCCGCCGTCTCCGTGCTGCCCGACCGTCTGCACCGACTGGCCAGGCGCGTCGCCGACCGGGCGGCGGGGTCGGAGTCCGATGTCCTGCGCCTCGTCATCCCCAAACGTCAGGTGCGCGTGGAGAAGGCGTGGACGGGGGACTCGGTGGCGATCGCTCCCGCGGAGTCGTCGGTGGCGAAGGCCGAGACGCTGCTCGCCTCCTATGAGGGGCTGACGGCGGTGCTCGAATCGGGTGGGCGTGCGGCGGTCGAAGCGGTCCCAGGACTGCACGACGGCGAGCAGGGGTGGTCGGCGCTGCTCGCCGCCGCGGCGACGAAGATGCTCGATGCGGGCAGATCCAGCATCCTGGTGGTGCCCGATCATCGCGACCTCGATCGTCTGCTCGCGGCTCTGGAGCGCTCGGCACCCGATGACGCCGTCGTGCGCTGGGACTCGCGCCAGACCAATCCCCAGCGGTATCGCGGATTCCTGCGGTCGCTCGAGGATGCGCCGTGCATCGTGGTCGGCAATCGCTCGGCCGTGTACGCCCCCGTCGAGGCGGGCCTCGTTGCGATCTGGGACGACGGCGATCCGCTGCTCGGTGAGCCTCTCGCGCCGTACGTCAACGCCAGAGATGCGGCGCTGCTGCGTCAGGAGCTCGAGGGCTCGGCGCTGCTGTTCGCCGGGCACACTCGCACCACCGATGTCGAGCGACTGGTGGTGCACGGCTGGCTGCAGGACGTCAGGGCGACCCGACGGTTGCTGCCGCGCGTCGTGCTGAGCACGCCGCACGAGATGGAGCAGCCGACCGCTCAGCGCATGCCGTCATCGGCGTTCCTGTCCGCCCGCGGCGCCGCCGCAGAGGGACCCGTGCTGATCCAGGTCTCCCGCCCCGGCTTCTCGCCGTCTCTGGTGTGCGCCGAGTGCCGCGCACCCGCGCGGTGCGCGCACTGCGGAGGGCCGCTCGGCGCGAAGCATCGAGGAGCGGTGCCGGTCTGCGGGTGGTGCGGGCGCAGCGCCAGCGCGTGGACCTGCCCGGTCTGCTCGTCCACGAAGCTCCGTCTCGCCTCCTCCGGCAGCGAGCGCACCGCCGACGAACTCGGCAAGGCCTTCCCCGGCATCCGCGTGATCGTCGCCGACAGCGCCCACCCGGTCGAGTCCGTCGACGACAAGCCCTCTCTCGTCGTCGCCACTCGCGGAGCGGAGCCGACGGCAGTCGGGGGATACCGTGCGGTCGTGCTGCTGGACGGCCCCCGGATGCTGCAGGCTCCCGACCTGCGCGTGGGCGAGTCGTGCCTGCGGTGGTGGTCTAATGCCGCCGCTCTCGCCGCGCCCGGCGCTCCCGTTCACCTCGTGGGGGTCGACGGACAGATCGCCAGGGCGTTCGCCACCTGGACGCAGTCGGTGTACGCGCGCGCCGAGCTGGCCGAGCGCGCTCCGCTGCACATGCCTCCGGCCGCACGCGTCGCACTCGTCGAAGGATCGGCCGCCGCCGTCGCCCGCGCCCTGGCGTCGCTCGACGAGGTGAAGCTCCCCAGGGACGCGGTGCTGGGTCCGGTGCCCATCGAGTCCGACGACTACCCGCCCCGCGTGCGCGCACTCGTGCGTTTCGAATACGGCGCCGGTGCTCGAGTGTCGGCCGCTCTGCGAGCATCCGTCGTGGCCGAGGCCGTGAGCGCCCGCAGAGGGCGGGGCGCGTCGACTCGGAGCACCCTCTCGGTTCGTCTCGATATCCTCGATCCTGAACTCTGATCCGTCCGTCGCGATCAGTTCCCCGATCCTCCCGGAGCACCTTCCATGCGTCTCGTCTTCGCCGGCACACCCTCGGCCGCTGTTCCCACCCTTCGACGCCTGGCGGCCGAGCACGACGTCGCCGCGGTCATCACCCGACCTGATGCGCCGCAGGGCCGCAAGCGCGTCCTCACTCCGTCGCCCGTGTCGCAGGCCGCCACCGAGCTCGGTCTGCCGGTCATCACCGCGGCGCGACTCGATGACGAGGCGACCGCCCGCATCGCCGCTCTGCGAGTCGACCTCGGTGTCATCGTGGCGTACGGGGGCCTCGTGCGAGAGCCTCTGCTCTCCACCCCCGCCGAGGGCTGGATCAACCTGCACTTCTCGCTGCTGCCGGCGTGGCGCGGGGCCGCTCCGGTGCAGCGGGCGCTGATCGCGGGCGACGCCGTGCTCGGAGCCAGCGTCTTCCGACTCGTGCCGGAACTCGATGCCGGCGACGTGTTCGACTCTCGTGCGGTCGAGGTTCCCGCCGACGCCACGGCCGACGTCGCTCTCGGGATCCTCGCCGTCGACGGGGCCGAGCTGACGGCGTCCGTCGTCGCGTCGATCGAAGACGGATCGGCGCGCGCCATCGCTCAGCAGGGCGAGCCCACGGTCGCCCCGAAGCTGACACTCGACGACGGCGCTCTGGATTGGACCCGGCCGCTCGACGAGGTCTTCTCGCGCTTCCGCGGCGTCACTCCCGAGCCCGGGGCGCACACCACGGTGGCGGGGGCGCGCCTCAAGATCCTCGAGGCGACGGCGGCCGGACAGTCCGAGGCGGCCACCGACCACGCCCTGCAGCCGGGTGAGATCGCAGCGACGAAGACCGCGCTGCTGATCGGCACCGCATCGGCTCCGCTCGCGGTCACCCGCGTGCAGCCGGCCGGACGAGGAGCGATGAGCGCCGTCGACTGGTGGCGGGGTCAACGAGGAGCGAGCGAGCTGAGGGCGGGCGCATGAACGACCGGAACGACGGAGAGAGCACGGCCCCGGGCGGCTCGGGTTCGCGCGAGCCGCAGGGCGATCGCCGCCGCGCGCGCACCGGCGCACCGCGACCGGGAAGCGGTCGACGCGCTCAGCCTCGCCGAGCGCAGCAGCCGGCGCCGCCGCGCATCCAGCCGGCACGGCGGGTGGCCTATGACGTGCTCCGTGCGGTCTCGGAAGACGACGCCTACGCGAATCTCGTGCTGCCGGCAGCCATCGCCGAAGCTGGGCTGACGCCTCAGGACGCGGCGCTGGCGACCGAGCTCGCGTACGGCACGCTGCGACGACGAGGCACATACGACGCCATCATCGCGAGCGCGGCGGATCGCGCGTCGACCAACATCGATCCGGCGGTGCTCGATGCGCTGAGGCTCGCCACGCACCAGCTGCTCTCGACGCGCGTCGCCTCGCACGCGGCGGTGAACGAGTCGGTGAATCTGGTCTCCGCCACGGCGGGCAGGGGAGCGTCGAGCTTCGCCAACGCCGTGCTGAGGCGCATCTCGCGCGAGTCGTCGGAGCAGTGGCAGGAGCGCATCGAGCAGGCCGCTCGCTCGGATGACGAGAGGCTCGCGCTGCGCACGGCGCACCCCGTGTGGATCATCAGGGCGTTGCGCCGGGCACTCGCCGCCGAGGGTCGGGTCGACGAGCTGGAGGCGCTCCTCGATGCCGACAACGTCTCTCCGGAGGTCACGCTCGTCGCTCTGCCCGGGCTGGCCGAGGTCGCCGATCCGCGGCGCCTCTACGCCCCGACCGCGTACGGATCGCCGGGTGGGGATCCGCATCGCGTCGTGGCCGCGTCGGGGGGAACGGTGCGGGTGCAGGACGAGGGCTCCCAGCTCGTCGCGCTGGCGCTCGCGAGCGCCGCACCGATCTCCGCGGGAGAGCGCTGGCTCGACCTGTGCGCGGGTCCTGGGGGCAAGACCGCCCTCCTCGTATCGGTCGCGCGCCAGCACGACGTGACGCTCGAAGCCAACGAGATCGTGCCGACGCGAGCGCGGCTCGTGCGCAAGGCGCTGCGCGCCGTCCCCGGCGAGATCGTCGTGCATGAGAAGGACGGTCGCACGTTCGGCGTCGATCACCCCGGCGAGTTCGATCGCATCCTCGTCGATGCCCCCTGCACGGGGCTGGGCGCCCTGCGCCGCCGGCCGGAGGCGCGCTGGAGGAAGACGCCGGCCGACGTCGCGGAGCTGGTGCCGCTGCAGGTCGAGCTGCTCTCGTCCGCCCTGGATGCGCTCGCACCCGGCGGCATCGTCGCCTACGTGACCTGCTCGCCGCACCTCGCCGAGACCACCGGCGTCGTGCAGGAGGTGCTCCGGGAGCGAGGCGACATCGTCGAGATCGACGCCGCGTCCGTGCTCGCAGGAGTCTCGGACTCTCCCATCGATCTCGCCGGTGACGGAACCGGGCGGGTGCAGCTGTGGCCGCACCGTCACGGCACCGACGCGATGTTCCTCGCCCTGCTGCAGCGCTCGGCGACCGATCCGGACGGCGCCAGCGCCGCGAAGGGAGAGTAGACCGTGGACCTGCCCCGCGCACCGCGCATCAACCCCAGCATCCTCGCCGCCGACTTCGTGAACATGCAGCGAGACCTCGCGAAGATCGCGTCGGCCGACTTCGCGCACGTCGACGTCATGGACAATCACTTCGTTCCGAACCTGACGTTCGGGCCGCAGATGGTCGAGCGCATCCAGGCGACGAGCCCCATCCCGCTCGATGTGCACCTGATGATCTCCGATCCCGAGCGCTGGGCTCCGGGCTATGCCGAGCTGGGAGCTGCGAGCGTGACGTTCCACCTCGAGGCCGCGGCCGACCCGATCTCCCTCGCGCGCCGCCTCCGCAGCATCGGGGCGCGGGCGGGTGTCGCGATCAAGCCCGACACCCCTGCCGACGGGCTCTACAGCGTGCTCGAGGAGTTCGACCAGATCCTGGTCATGACGGTCGAGCCGGGTTTCGGGGGGCAGGGGTTCATGCCCGAGACGATGCCGAAGCTGCGAGCACTCGCCGACGAGGCGAAGCGACGGGGATCCACCGTGTGGCTGCAAGTCGACGGGGGGATCTCGGACTCGACCATCGAGGCGGCGGCCGCGGCGGGCGCCGACACCTTCGTCGCAGGATCAGCGGTCTACGGCGCTGACGACATCGAAGCAGCCGTGACCCGGCTCAGGGACCGCGCCAGAGCCGCTAGCCTGGAATCGTGAAGACTTTCGACGAGCTGTTCGCCGAGCTCAGCCTCAAGGCCGAGACCCGACCCGAGGGATCGGGGACGGTCGCAGAGCTCGACGCCGGTGTGCACACGATCGGCAAGAAGATCGTCGAGGAGGCCGCCGAGGTGTGGATGGCCTCCGAGTACGAATCCGACGAGGAGGCGGCCGAGGAGATCTCGCAGCTGCTGTACCACCTGCAGGTGATGATGATCGCCAAGGGTCTGAGCCTGCAGGATGTCTACCGACATCTCTGATGCGCTCCGCCATCCCCGCTCCGATCTGAAGGCTGTTCATGCTGCGCATTGCCGTTCCCAACAAGGGCTCTCTCTCCGAGACGGCCGCTGAGATGCTCGCGGAGGCCGGCTACGCCGGACGCCGCGACACCAAGACCCTCCACGTCGTCGACACCGACAACGACGTCGAGTTCTTCTTCCTCCGTCCGAAGGACATCGCGACCTACGTCGGGTCGGGCGCCATCGACGTCGGCATCACGGGACGAGACCTGCTCCTGGATGCTCGGATGCCGGGCGCCCGCGAGGTCGAGGCCCTCGGCTTCGCCGCGTCGACCTTCCGCTTCGCCGCGCCCTCTGGGCGCTACAGCGACCTCTCGGAGCTCGACGGCCTGCGGATCGCGACCTCGTACCCCGGACTCGTCGACGCGTTCCTCGATGAACGCGGCATCGCCGTGGACCTCGTGCCCCTCGACGGCGCCGTGGAGTCGGCGGTGCGCCTCGGCGTGGCCGACGCCGTGGCCGACGTCGTGGAGACGGGCACCACGCTGCGCCAGGCGGGCCTCGACGTCTTCGGGCCGGTCATCCTGCAGTCCGAGGCCGTGCTCATCGCCGGACCGGAAGACGCCGATGGGTCTGAGACCCTCCTGCGCCGTCTTCGCGGCGTCATGGTCGCCCGACGGTTCGTGATGATCGACTACGACCTGCCGC
Source organism: uncultured Microbacterium sp. (assembly GCA_963518515.1). Classification (GTDB taxonomy): domain Bacteria; phylum Actinomycetota; class Actinomycetes; order Actinomycetales; family Microbacteriaceae; genus Microbacterium. Next base: position 446,436 of record CAUQIW010000002.1, on the reverse strand, counting down.
TCGCGCTTCTCGACGAGGCGGTCAAGATCGCCGGCGGCATCGAGTCGCCGACCGTGTCGCCGCTGCGTGACGCTGAGTGGGTAGCAGTGCGGGTCATGGTCGCCCGCGCGCGGGTCAACCCCGTGATGGACGCGCTCTACGCGCTGGGCGCCAGGGCGATCCTCGTCACGGCGATCCACAACGCGAGGCTCTGATGTCGCTCGCCAGCCGCGTCATCCCCTGCCTCGATGTCGCCGACGGGCGCGTGGTCAAGGGCATCAACTTCGAGAATCTCCGGGACATGGGCGATCCTGTCGAGCTCGCACGTCACTATGCGGCGCAGGGCGCCGACGAGATCACGTTCCTCGACGTCACCGCCACCGTGGACGCGCGTGCGACGACCTACGACGTCGTGCAGCGCACCGCCGAGCAGGTCTTCGTGCCTCTCACGGTCGGCGGGGGAGTGCGCAGCGTCGACGACGTCTCACGCCTGCTCTCGGTGGGAGCGGACAAGGTGGGGGTCAACTCCGCGGCGATCGCGCGACCCGACCTCGTCGGCGAGATCGCCGACCGGTTCGGAGCGCAGGTGCTGGTGCTGTCGCTCGACGTCAAGCGTGCGGGCACGACGCCGTCGGGGTTCGTGGTCACGACGCACGGCGGCCGCACCGAGACGACGCTCGATGCTCTCGTGTGGGCACGCGAGGCAGCCGAACGCGGCGCGGGCGAGCTGCTGGTCAACTCGATCGACGCCGACGGCACCCGCGACGGCTTCGATCTCGAACTCGTCTCCCTGATGAGGGAGATCGCGACGGTGCCGGTGATCGCGTCCGGCGGAGCCGGGAAGGCCGAGGATTTCGCGCCGGCCATCAAGGCAGGGGCCGATGCGGTGCTCGCGGCGAGCGTCTTCCACACCGGAGCGCTCACGGTGGGCGACGTGAAGCGCGCGATGCGTGCGGAAGGAGTGCTGGTCCGATGACCGCGGTGGAGGAGAGGATCGGTCAGGTCGCGTTCGATGACGACGGACTGGCACCGGTGATCGTGCAGCAGTGGGACACCCACGAGGTGCTGATGCTGGCCTGGGTCGACGCGGAGGCACTGCGGCGAACCCTGACGACGGGCCGCGCGGTGTACTGGTCACGCTCGCGCCAGGAGTACTGGCGCAAGGGCGACACCTCGGGTCACATCCAGGTCGTTCGCGAGGCTCGGCTCGACTGCGACGGCGACGCCATCCTGCTGAAGGTCGAGCAGACCGGCCCCGCGTGCCACACGGGAACCCGCACGTGCTTCGACACCACAGACCTCCAGGCCGTCGACGCAGGCGAGCGCGCATGAATCTCGCTCGCCGCGGCCGCTCGATCTCGGTCATGGGATTCCTGCTGTCGGGAGCCATCGGCATCATCTCCTCGACGCAGACCTGGATCACGGTCGCCCGGGCAGACGCGGGGGAGCCCATCCTCGTGCCCGGAGCGTCGGCGCTGCCGCTGCTCGCGCCCCTGAGCCTCGCGGTGCTCGCGCTGGGCATCGCCCTCTCGATCATCGGACCGATCCTTCGTCTGATCTTCGGGGTCCTCTCCACGGCGACCGCTCTGCTGCTCGGCTGGATGACGCTGCAGGTCGTCCTCGATCCGCCGATCTCGGCCATCGCGCCGACCGTGACCGAGACCACGGGGCTCGCCGGCACCTCCGCCGTCGCCGACGTGATCGCGGGCACCGAGCTCTCGGCGTGGCCAGTGATGACCCTGGTGGGATGGGCGCTGCTGCTCGTCGCCTCTCTGGTCGTGCTGCTGACCTGGCGCCGGTGGAAGACAGGCGGGCGTCGCTACCGCACGGATGCGGCGCATGTCGAGGCGTCGGCAGGACCCGTCGACGCGATCGATTCGTGGGACGACCTGTCGCGCGGAACCGACCCCACGCGCTGACCCCGGTAGACTGAATCCGATCCCGCACGTCGTCCCCGGAGGAGACCATGACCAACCCGATCGCTGACCCCGGCCACGGACACTCGCCTGCGGCATGGACGGGCGTGATCATCATGCTCGTCGGCTTCACGATCGGCACGCTGGCGTTCTGCCTCGCCGAGTTCAGCCCGGTGTGGCTCCCGATCATCTGGGTCGGAGCCGCGATCATCCCGATCGGCGCGCTGGCGGGCTGGCTCGTGTCCCGTGCCGGATACGGCGTGAAGGGCCCCAAGTACTCGCCGAAGGCGCACTAGTGGTCCTGGCCGACCTCACGGCCGGCGCTGTCGCAGACGCTGAGCGTCGCGCTCTCACTCGGCCGATGGCCGCGGTCGAACGCGATGCGCTGGCGCGCCCCGCCGCCAAGGACGCCCTCGCCTTCCTCGCACCGACGGACCGCGTGAAGATCATCGCCGAGGTCAAGCGTGCGAGCCCGTCGCGAGGCGCACTCGCCGAGATCCCCGACCCCGCTATGCAGGCCTCGCTCTACGAGACCGGGGGAGCCTCCGCGATCAGCGTGCTGACCGAGGAGCGCCGTTTCGGGGGCAGTCTTGCCGATCTCGAAGCGGTCACCTCGCGCGTCTCGCTGCCCGTGCTCCGCAAGGACTTCATCGCGAACCGCTATCAGGTGCTCGAGGCGCGTGCCGCCGGCGCCGATCTCGTGCTCCTCATCGTTGCCGGACTCGACGCGGCGGTGCTCGAGGACCTGTTCGGCTTCATCGGCGAACTCGGCATGACGCCGCTGGTCGAGACGCACTCCGCCGAAGAGCTCGAGGTCGCGATCGACCTCGGTGCGCCCCTGATCGGCGTGAACGCCCGCGACCTCAAGACCCTGGAGCTCGACCGCGACCTCTTCGGTCGACTCGCAGAGCGCATTCCGGACACGGCCGTCAAGATCGCCGAGTCCGCCGTGCTCACACCCGCAGATGTCACGCACTACCGCTCGGCGGGTGCGGACGTCGTCCTGATCGGGGAGGCGCTCGTCACGGGCGACCCGGTCGCCACACTCAAGAGCTTCCTGGAGGCGTGATGAGCCTGCGAGACCAGCACGGCCCACTGTTCGGCGACTACGGCGGGCGGTACATGCCCGAGTCCCTGATCGCCGCGATCGACGAGCTCTCCGCGGCCTACGCCGACGCGATCGTCGATCCGGCCTTCAGAGACGAGCTGGCATCGCTGCTGAGCTCGTACGCCGGGCGCCCCTCGCCGCTCACCGAGGTCGCCAGATTCGCCGAGCACGCGGGCGGAGCACGGGTGTTCCTCAAGCGCGAGGACCTCAACCACACGGGATCTCACAAGATCAACAACGTGCTGGGTCAGGCGCTGCTCACCCGACGCCTCGGCAAGACCCGCGTCATCGCCGAGACCGGTGCCGGCCAGCACGGCGTCGCCACTGCCACCGCCGCCGCCCTGTTCGGGCTGGACTGCACGATCTACATGGGCGAGGTCGACACCGAGCGCCAGGCGCTCAACGTCGCGCGCATGCGTCTGCTGGGGGCCGAGGTCGTTCCGGTGACGTCGGGATCGCGGACGCTCAAGGACGCGATCAACGACGCCTACCGCGACTGGGTGGCGAGCGTGGAGACCACCAACTACATCTTCGGCACGGCGGCCGGTCCGCATCCGTTCCCCGCGATGGTGCGCGACTTCCAGAAGATCATCGGCGAGGAGGCGCGTCAGCAGCTCCTCGACGAGGTGGGGCGCCTGCCCGATGCCGTCATCGCGTGCGTCGGCGGCGGCTCGAACGCCATCGGCATGTTCGACGCCTTCCTCGACGACGAGAACGTCAAGCTCTTCGGCGTGGAAGCGGCCGGCGACGGAGTCGACACGCCGCGGCACGCGGCGTCGATCGAGCGGGGTCGCCCCGGCATCCTGCACGGCGCCAAGACCTATGTGCTGCAGGACGACGACGGCCAGACCGTCGAGTCGCACTCGATCTCCGCCGGTCTCGACTACCCGGGCGTCGGGCCGGAGCACTCGTGGCTGGCCGACATCGGGCGCGCCGAGTACATCCCGGCCACCGACGACGAGGCGATGCAGGCTCTTCGCCTGCTGAGCCGCACCGAGGGGATCATCCCCGCCATCGAGTCGGCGCACGCGCTCGCGGGTGCGATGCGTCTCGGCCGCGAGCTCGGACCGGATGCCGTTCTCGCCGTGTGCCTCTCCGGCCGCGGTGACAAGGACATGGACACGGCCGCCCGCTACTTCGACCTCTACGACGCCGAGGCACTCGCGCACGATGTCGAAGAGGAGAGCGAGGCCGAAAAGGCCGCCTCGAAGGGGGAGCCCGAGCTATGAGCCGCGTCGAGCTGGCCATCGCCGCCGCCCACGAGGCCGGCAGGAGCGCGTTCGTCGGATACCTCCCCGTGGGGTTCCCCGATCTGCAGACGAGCATCGACGCCGCGATCGCCCTCGCGGAGAACGGCGTCGACATCATCGAGCTGGGCCCGCCCTACAGCGACCCCGTGATGGACGGCTCCGTGATCCAGGAGGCCACCACCGCGGCACTCGCGAACGGCTTCAAGATGAAGGACCTCTTCACCGCGGTGCGCGCCATCACCGAGGCGACCGACGTCCCGGTGCTCGTCATGACGTACTGGAACCCGGTGTTCCAGTACGGCGTCGACCGCTACGCCGACGATCTCCTCGCGGCGGGCGGCGCCGGCCTCATCACTCCGGACATCACACCCGATGTCGCAGAGGAGTGGATCGCCGCGAGCATCCGCACCGGGCTCGACCGCGTCTTCCTCGCCGCTCCGACGTCGTCGGACGAACGCCTCGAGCTGGTCGTGAAGTCGTCGACGGGATTCGTCTACACCGTCTCGACCATGGGCATCACCGGGGAGCGCACGGAGCTCGATCGCGCGGCGCGGACGCTCGTCTCGCGGCTGCGCGAGCACGGCTCGCTCCGCGCATGCGTCGGAATCGGCATCTCGACGGCCGAGCAGATCGCGGGGGTGTCGGAGTACGCCGACGGCGCCATCGTCGGCACCGCGCTGGTGCGCGCCCTTCGCGACGGCGGTGTTCCCGCACTCGCGGAGGTCACCCGAAACCTGGCGGTCGGCACCTCGTCGGCACGCCCCGATCACGAGAACTAGAATCGCACTCATGTCCCTCGCGCTCCACAGCACCTTCACCGGCGTGCTCGCCAGCATCCCCAGCCCTCCCGTCTCGTACATCGACCTCGGCCCGCTGCGGATCCACTTCTACGCGCTCTGCATCATCGCCGGCATCATCGCGGCGGTCTTCCTGACCAACCACCGCCTGACCAGGCGAGGCGCCGAGCCCTGGGTCGTCATCGACATCTCGATCCTCGCGGTGCCCCTCGCGATCATCGGCGCACGCATCTTCCACGTGCTCACCCACCCGAACTTCTACTTCGGCGAAGGCAGGAACACCTGGAACCCGTTCGAGCCCGGCTCGGTATGGGCGATCTGGGAAGGTGGCATCGCCATCTTCGGCGCTCTCATCGGCGGCGCAGTGGGCGCGTACCTCGGATGCCGCTGGACCGGCATCCGCTTCTGGACGTTCGCCGACGCCCTCGCCCCCGGTCTCCTCCTCGCACAGGCCATGGGACGCTTCGGCAACTGGTTCAATCACGAGCTCTTCGGCCTCCCCACCGATCTTCCGTGGGGTCTCGAGATCGAGTCGTCGAACTCCGCCTTCCCTCCCGGCCTTCCCGAGGGCACGCTGTTCCACCCGACGTTCCTCTATGAGGTGCTGTGGAACGGACTCGGCGTGATCGTGCTCCTGTGGCTGAGCCGCAAGGCGACCTCGCTGCAGTGGGGACGCCTGTTCGCGATATACCTCATCTGGTACAGCGCCGGACGCGTGCTCTGGGAGTCGATCCGCATCGATCCGAGCGAGATCATCCTGGGCCTGCGCAGCAACGTCTGGGCGGCGATCATCGGCATCGTCGTCGGTCTCGCGATCCTCATCGTGCAGTCCCGTCGTCACCCCGGTCTCGAGCCGTCGCCGTACCAGCCGGGTCGCGGCCGGAAGGACCTGGGCGCTGATGTAGAATCGCAGGACAATCCCTCCGATTTCGTGGACCTGAGTGAGCCTCCGTCCGAAGAAGTCACCGCAGCAGCCAGTGCCACAAGCACCGCTCCCGCGGACACGGAAGGCTCTCGGTAGCCCACCGGTCCGCGAGGACCACACAGCATTCGCCCGGCCAATGACGCCCCCGGGTCATCCCCAGATCTGAGGACGGTTCAGGTGTATCTCCAGCCTCCCCACGGCGCTTCCGGCGCCTTTCCCCCCAAGCAGGGCATGTACAACCCGGCGTTCGAGAAGGATGCCTGCGGTCTCGCCATGGTCGCCACGCTGCGTGGTGAAGCAGGACATGACATCATCGCGCTTGCCCTCGAGGCGCTGCGCAACCTCGAGCACCGCGGTGCGATCGGCTCCGACGCCGGAACCGGTGACGGCGCCGGCATCCTGACCCAGATGCCCGATGGCTTCCTGCGGGCGGTCACCGATTTCGAGCTGCCACCGATGGGCGAGTACGCCGCCGGACTCGCCTTCCTTCCCCGCGACTCCAGCGAGCGGCGCCAGCAGAAGGCCGGCATCGAGAAGATCGCCAGGGCCGAAGGGCTCCGCGTCCTCGGGTGGCGCACCGTGCCGACCGTGAACGAGCATCTCGGAAAGCTCGCCGACGAGGCGCGCCCCGCCTTCGAGCAGCTCTTCGTCAGCGCGGGCGGAGCATCGCACGCCGACGCGCCCCTGACCGGCATCGCGCTCGATCGGATCGCCTACCGCCTGCGCAAGCGCGCGGGGCACGAGCTCGGCGCGTACTTCGTGTCGATGTCGGCCCGCACCCTCGGGTACAAGGGCATGGTCACGACGCTGCAGCTGGAGCCGTTCTACCCCGACCTGCAGGACGAGCGCTTCATGTCGGAGCTCGCGGTCGTGCACTCGCGGTACTCGACCAACACCTTCCCGTCGTGGCCGCTGGCGCAGCCGCTGCGGATGCTCGCCCACAACGGCGAGATCAACACCGTCGGCGGAAACCGCAACTGGATGCGGGCACGTCAGTCGCAGCTCGAATCGGAGCTGCTCGGCGATGTCGCACCGCTTCTGCCGATCTGCACCGACGGCGCCAGCGACTCGGCGTCCTTCGACGAGGTGCTCGAGCTGCTCACCCTCACGGGACGCAGCCTTCCGCACGCCATCATGATGATGGTGCCGGAGGCGTACGAGAAGCAGTCCGACATCTCTCCCGACCTGCGTTCGTTCTACGAGTACCACTCCAACCAGATGGAGCCATGGGACGGGCCGGCGGCGCTGATCTTCACGGACGGCACGCTGGTCGGGGCCACGCTCGACCGCAACGGTCTGCGTCCCGGACGCTGGACCGAGACCACGGACGGACTCATCGTCATCGGGTCGGAGACCGGCGTGCTCACCTTCGCCCCCGAGCGCATCAAGCGTCGCGGGCGGCTGCAGCCGGGCAAGATGTTCCTCGTCGACACCGCGCAGCAGCGCATCATCGAGGACGAGGAGATCAAGCGCGATCTCGCCACCCTGCACCCGTGGCAGGAGTGGCTGGATGCCGGGTCGGTGCGTCTGGCCGACCTGCCGGAGCGCGAGCACATCGTGCACCCGCCGGCGTCGATCACGCGTCGGCAGCGCACCTTCGGATACACCGAGGAAGAAGTGCGCGTCCTGCTGACGCCGATGGGCCAGACCGGCGTCGAGCCACTCGGCGCGATGGGCTCCGACACCCCGATCGCCGTGCTGAGCAAGCGTCCGCGGCTGCTGTTCGACTACTTCACGCAGCAGTTCGCGCAGGTCACGAACCCGCCCCTCGACTCGATCCGCGAAGAGGTCGTGACGAGCCTGAAGCTGGGCCTCGGCCCCGAGAGCAACCTGCTCACGTGGGGCCCCGACCACACGCGCACCGTCTCGCTCGACTTCCCGGTGATCGACAACGACGAGCTCGCGAAGATCCGCCACATCGACAAGGCGCTGCCCGACCGCTCGAGCGTGACCATCAAGGGCCTGTACCACTTCGACGTGGGATCGAACACGCTCGAGAAGCGCCTCGACGAGATGTGCGACGAGGTCGACGAGGCCATCGCCAGCGGCGCGGAGTTCATCATCCTGTCGGACCGCGACTCGAACAAGGACCTCACCCCGATCCCGTCGCTGCTCATGGTCTCGGCCGTGCACCACCACCTCATCCGGCGCGAGAACCGCATGAAGGTCGGTCTGATCGTCGAGGCCGGAGACGTCCGCGAGGTGCACCATGTCGCGACGCTGATCGGCTACGGCGCATCGGCGGTCAACCCGTACCTCGCGATGGAGACGGTCGAGCACCTCGTGCGCACCGGCTACATCACCGGCATCAGCACCGAGAAGGCCGTGCGCAACCTGATCTACGCGCTCGGCAAGGGCGTGCTCAAGATCATGTCGAAGATGGGCATCTCGACGGTGTCGTCCTACTCGGGCGCCCAGGTGTTCGAGGCGGTCGGACTGAGCGAGGAGTTCATCGACCGGTACTTCACCCGCACCGAGTCGAAGCTCGGCGGGATCGGCATCGAGGAGATCTTCGCCGAGAACCAGGCGCGCCACGACTACGCCTACCCCGAGGATGCCGCGGCCCGCGCCCACGAGCGCCTGTGGACGGGCGGCGAGTACCAGTGGCGACGCGACGGCTCCCCGCACCTGTTCAACCCCGAGACGGTGTTCAAGCTGCAGCACGCCACCCGCGAGCGCCGCTACGACATCTTCCGCGACTACACCAAGATGGTCGACGATCAGGCAGCGGAGCTGAAGACGCTGCGCGGACTGTTCTCGCTGCGCACAGGAACTCGCAAGCCGGTTCCGCTCGACGAGGTCGAGCCCGTCTCCGCCATCGTCAAGCGCTTCTCGACGGGGGCGATGAGCTACGGCTCCATCTCGCGCGAGGCGCACGAGACGCTCGCCATCGCGATGAACCGCATCGGCGGCAAGTCGAACACGGGCGAGGGCGGCGAGGATGCGGATCGCCTTGTCGACCCCGAGCGCCGCAGTGCGATCAAGCAGGTCGCGTCGGGTCGCTTCGGCGTGACGAGTCTGTATCTGACCGAGGCCGACGACATCCAGATCAAGCTCGCGCAGGGTGCCAAGCCCGGCGAGGGCGGACAGCTGCCGCCGGGCAAGGTGTATCCGTGGGTCGCGCGCACCCGAGGCGGGACGCCGGGCGTCGGACTGATTTCTCCTCCGCCGCACCACGACATCTACTCGATCGAGGACCTCAAGCAGCTCATCTTCGACCTGAAGAGAGCGAACCCCGAGGCGCGGATCCACACCAAGCTGGTCAGCCAGTCGGGCATCGGTGCCGTCTCCGCGGGAGTCGCCAAGGCGCTCAGCGACGTCATCCTCGTCTCCGGACACGACGGTGGCACGGGCGCGAGCCCGATGAACTCGCTCAAGCACGCCGGCACGCCCTGGGAGCTCGGCCTCGCCGAGACGCAGCAGACGCTCATGCTCAACGGCATGCGCGACCGCGTGGTCGTGCAGGTCGACGGCCAGCTCAAGACCGGACGCGACGTCATCATCGGCGCGCTGCTGGGCGCCGAGGAGTTCGGCTTCGCCACGGCTCCATTGGTCGTCAGCGGCTGCATCATGATGCGCGTCTGCCACCTCGACACGTGCCCCGTGGGTGTGGCGACGCAGAACCCCGCTCTGCGCGAGCGCTTCACCGGCAAGCCGGAGTTCGTCGTGAACTTCATGGAGTTCATCGCCGAGGAGGTGCGCGAGATCCTCGCGGAGCTGGGCTACCGCTCGATCGACGAGATCGTCGGCCGTGCCGAGCTGCTCGAGGTCGACAAGGCGGTCAGCCACTGGAAGGCCGAGGGCCTCGACCTGACGCCGGTGCTCGAAGGACCGGCGTTCCCCGCCGGCGAGCCCCGTCGCAGCGGTCGCGCCCAGAACCACGAGCTCGAAAAGCACTTCGACGTGCAGCTGATCGACGTCGCGAAGAACGCTCTCCTCAACGGCGAGCCGGTGGTCGTGGAGCTTCCCATCGCGAACACGGAGCGCGCCGTCGGGACGATGCTGGGCCACCAGGTGACCTCGCGTCACGGCGCCGCCGGCCTTCCGCGTGAGACGATCGACGTGACCCTTCTCGGCACGGCCGGCCAGTCGCTCGGCGCCTTCCTGCCCTCGGGCATCGTGCTCCGCCTCGAGGGCGATGCCAACGACTACGTGGGCAAGGGTCTGTCCGGTGGAGACATCACCATCAGGCCTCCTCGCGGCAGCTCGATCGCCCCGCACGAGAACGTCATCGCGGGCAATGTGATCGGCTACGGGGCCACCTCGGGCACGATGTTCATCTCGGGCGTCGTCGGCGAGCGATTCCTCGTGCGCAACTCCGGCGCGACGGCCGTCGTCGAAGGCGTGGGAGATCACGCCCTCGAGTACATGACCGGGGGAGTGGCGGTCATCCTCGGCTCCACCGGCCGCAACTTCGGCGCCGGCATGTCAGGAGGCGTGGCGTACGTCCACGCTCTCGACACGGCGAAGATCAACGCGCAGTCGCTGGGCAGCGGAGAGCTCCTGCTCGAGCCCCTGGACCGCGCCGATCTCGAAGTGCTGCGCAGCCTGATCGCGTCGCACGTGGAGCGCACGGCCTCGCCGTTGGGCTCCGACATCCTGGCTCGGTTCGAAGAGACCGCAGCACAGTTCACGAAGGTGCTTCCGCGGGACTTCGCCGCAGTGCGCAGCATGCGCGAGGAAGCAGTCGCCGAGGGGATCGACCCCGACGGCGACATCGTCTGGAACCGCATCCTGGAGGTGACCGGTGGCTGATCCCAAAGGTTTTCTGAAGGTCACAGAGCGTGAGCTTCCCAAGCGTCGTCCCGTGCCGGTGCGCATCATGGACTGGAAAGAGGTCTACGAGCCCGGCGACCAGGCGGTGCTCAAGCGCCAGGCCGGACGCTGCATGGACTGCGGAGTGCCGTTCTGCCACTCCGGCTGTCCGCTGGGCAACCTGATCCCCGAGTGGAACGACCTCACATGGCGGGGGGAGGGCCGCGCGGCGATCGACCGTCTGCACGCCACGAACAACTTCCCTGAGTTCACTGGCCGCCTGTGCCCGGCACCGTGCGAGAGCTCGTGCGTCCTGGGCATCAACCAGCCCCCGGTCACGATCAAGCAGATCGAGGTCTCGATCATCGACGAGGCCTTCGCGAAGGGCTGGGTCGAGCCGCAGCCTCCCGAGCGCCTGACCGGAAAGACCGTCGCCGTGGTGGGGTCTGGCCCTGCGGGCCTCGCCGCCGCTCAGCAGCTGACGCGAGCGGGGCACACCGTGGCCGTGTTCGAGCGCGATGACCGCATCGGAGGACTCCTGCGCTACGGCATCCCCGACTTCAAGATGGAGAAGGGACAGCTCGAGTCGCGCCTTCGCCAGATGCAGGAGGAGGGCACCCGGTTCCGCGCCGGTGTCGAGATCGGCAAGGACATCTCGTGGGCCGACCTCAGGGCGCGTTACGACGCCGTGGTGATGGCGACGGGGTCGACCGTTCCTCGCGAACTGGCGATTCCCGGACGCGATCTCGACGGCGTGCACTTTGCGATGGAGTACCTCGTCGAGTCGAACCACGCCGTGGCCGGTGACAAGGTCGCCGAGCAGATCACCGCCGAAGGCAAGCACGTCATCGTGATCGGCGGTGGTGACACGGGCGCGGACTGCATCGGCACGGCCCACCGCCAGGGCGCGCTGAGCGTGACGAACCTCGCGATCGGCAAGCAGCCGGCCGCCGAGCGGCCAGACCACCAGCCGTGGCCGATGATGCCGACGCTGTTCGAGATGTCCTCCGCCCACGAAGAGGGCGGAGAGCGGGTCTTCCTCGCATCGACCGTCGAGTTCCTCGCGAACGAGGTCGGAGAGGTGCGCGCACTGCGCGTCGCCGAGACCGAGTACCTCGACGGACGTCGCGTGCCCAAGAGCGGCACCGAGCGCGAGATCCCCGCTGATCTCGTGCTGATCGCCATGGGATTCACCGGACCCGAGCAGGAGGGCTTCACCGAGGACACGCGTCCGCAGGTGACCGACCGCGGAGCGTTCCAGCGCGATGAGAGCTACGAGTCGACCGTTCCCGGCGTTTTCGTGGCCGGCGACGCGGGCCGCGGTCAGTCGCTCATCGTATGGGCCATCGCCGAAGGGCGCGCGGCCGCGGCGAACGTCGATCGCTTCCTCATGGGAACCACCGTGCTCCCCGAGCCGGTGCGTCCGCATGATGTCGCGATCGGACTCCAGCCCGCGTAGGCTGAGCGCGGCACCGTCGCCTGATTTTTATCCCCCTTATTTTCTGGAGAATCTGTTGAGACGCGCGAAAATCGTCGCCACCCTGGGCCCCGCAACTTCCACCTATGAGACCGTGCGCGCACTGATCGACGCCGGCGTGGACGTCGCCCGTCTGAACCTGAGCCACGGTGACTACTCCGTGCATGAGAACAACTACGCCAACGTGCGTCGGGCAGCCGACGACGCCGGCCGCGCGGTCGCGATCCTCGTCGACCTCCAGGGACCGAAGATCCGCCTCGGCAAGTTCGAGGGCGGCCCCTACGAGCTCGCCAAGGGTGACATCTTCAAGATCACCACCGAAGACATCATCGGCAACAAGGACATCAGCGGCACCACCTTCAAGGGTCTGCCGAACGACGTCAAGCCGGGCGACTTCCTGCTGATCGACGACGGAAAGGTGCGCGTCGAGGTCGTCGAGACCGATGGCGTCGTCGTCACGACCCGCGTCATCGTCGCCGGCGCGGTGTCGAACAACAAGGGCATCAACCTGCCGGGCGTCGCGGTCAACGTCCCCGCGCTGAGCGAGAAGGATGAGGACGACCTCCGCTGGGGCCTCCGCATCGGGGCAGACCTCATCGCCCTCTCCTTCGTGCGCAATGCATCTGATGTCACCCGCGTGCACGAGATCATGGCCGAGGAGGGCGTCAGAGTGCCCGTCATCGCCAAGGTCGAGAAGCCGCAGGCCGTCGATGCCCTCGAGGAGATCGTCGACGCGTTCGACGCCATCATGGTCGCTCGTGGCGACCTCGGTGTCGAGCTGCCGCTCGAGGCGGTGCCGATCGTGCAGAAGCGCGCGGTCGAGCTGGCCCGCCGCAACGCGAAGCCCGTCATCGTCGCCACGCAGATGCTCGAGTCGATGATCAACAGCCCGGTTCCGACCCGTGCCGAGACCTCGGACGTCGCGAACGCGGTTCTCGACGGTGCGGATGCGGTCATGCTCTCGGGCGAAACCAGCGTCGGCGACTACCCGGTGGTCGTCGTCGAGACCATGGCTCGCATCATCGAGTCGACCGAGGAGCACGGGCTCGAGCGCATCGCGCCGCTGACCACGAAGCCCCGCACGCAGGGTGGAGCGATCACGCTCGCAGCCCTCGAGGTCGCGGAGTTCGTCGATGCGAAGTTCCTCTGCGTCTTCACGCAGTCCGGCGACTCCGCTCGCCGACTGTCACGACTGCGCTCGCGCATCCCGATGATCGCGTTCACGCCCGACCCCGACATCCGTCGGCGCATGGCTCTGACGTGGGGCATCCGCTCCAAGCTCGTCGACATGGTGCAGCACACCGACCTGATGTACCTGCAGGTCGACGACTACCTCCTCAGCAACGGCCTCGCGGCCGAGGGCGACAAGGTCGTCGTGATCTCCGGGTCCCCTCCCGGGATCGTCGGGTCGACCAACGACATCCGCGTCCACAAGGTGGGCGACGCCGTCAACGGCGCCGCTCCGATCTACAAGGAAGCGACCGTCTGACCGGACGGGTTCGGCGAGGGGCGGGACGCGAGTCCCGCCCCTTCGTCGTATCCGCAGGCCGGTGATGACGACGCAAGCGCCCCTCGTCAAGGGTGTGCGGGCGATCTCCTCGGCGACTACCGTGGCGGTACGAGGGAGAGTCGCGGGGGAGATGCTGAGACGAGCGCTGTGGTGGATCGCGGACTACGCGTACGCCGCCTACTGGCAGATCCGAGCGGTGTTCGACCGCCGCGACGCCGCATCGTTCACGAGCGGTGACGCCGTGCCGATCGTCATCCTGCCCGGTGTGTACGAGACCTGGCGGTTCATGCAGCCCCTCATCACCGAGCTGCACGCCAGGGGACACCCGGTGCACGTGGTCGAGGCGCTCGGACACAATCGGCGCCCCGTGGCCGAGATGGCGGACTCCGTGACGACCTTCCTCGAGTCGTCCGGGCTGACCGATGTGCTGCTGGTGGCCCACAGCAAGGGTGGACTCGCCGGCAAGGTCGCCATGACCTCGACGGCCGCGCCCCGCATCCGGGCCATGCTCGCGGTGGCGACGCCTTTCGGCGGTTCCCGCTACGCCCGGATGATCCCCTGGCCCACGCTGCGCGCCTTCTCGCCCGACGATCCGGGCATCGTGGCGCTGGCACGCCAGCTGGACGTCAACTCCAGGATCGTCTCGGTGTACCCGAGCTTCGACCCTCACATCCCTGAAGGCAGTGAGCTGACCGGCGCGAAGAACGTGCGGCTCGAGACCGGCGGTCACTTCAGAGTCCTCGCCCACCCGCGCGTCCTCGGCGAGGTCGCCTCGCTCTCCGAGCGCTGAGCCCCGAGGGCCGGGTACGGTCAGCCCGAGCGATCGCGCTCAGACGTCTGTCACCTGTCGAGGTCGTCCTCGACATCCGTCGCATGCGCTCGATGTCGCGCCGCCATACAGTGGCTGCTGCCACTGCCGCACCCGAACCGGAGGATCGTCCATGCCCGCAGAGCTCGAGCACCTGACCGAGAACCACCGCAACACCCTGCGCCACCTCGCCGAGCACCCGACCAGCCACAACCTCGAGTGGCACGACGTGCTCTCGCTGCTCGGACAGATCGGCAAGGTCACGGAGGAGCACAACGGCAAGATCAGGTTCCGACTGGGGTCCGAGGTCTTCATCTTCACCCGCCCTCGGCACAAGGACATCGACGAGGAGATCAGCGTGCGTCTTCGCCACCTGCTGCGGGATGCGGGCTATCTCGAGCAGTAGCGGCAACGCCGGGGTCGTCGGGAAGCAGCGAATCCAACGCGCTCCGTATCTCGTCGGCCCACCACGCCGGTCGTTCGTGCTCCTGCACCAGATCGAGGGCGAGCTGCAGATCCGCCCGCGCGAGATCGAGCTCGCCCGACCCGAGATGTCCGAACCCGCGATGGCGATGCGCGCGGGCGAGGAAGTCCGGTTCGTGAGGGAACAGGGCCGCCGCATCGATGATCTCGTCCGCCAGGTCGATGACCTCCGCATACCGGTGCAGCCGCAGCAGGGCCTTCGCGAGCACCGAGTCGACGAGGGTCTTCGAGACGTTCCACTCCCGCACGGTGAACTCCGAGGTCCGCTCGTCGAGTGCGACCCTCATGAGTCGTGCCTGGCGCAGCGCTTCGTCGGGGTCGTCCGCCATGCGCGACACCGCGATCCAGTAGCGACCCTGCACCTCGCCGTGGGCATGACCGATCTCGACAGCGGTGGTGAGTGCGCGGCCGGCGGCGTCGAGAGCCGCGGCCGTCTCATCTCTGCGCACCTCGCTCCACGCGAGGGTGACGAGCGCCCACATCTGCGTGACGACGGAACCCGAGTCCACGGCCGCGTCCAGGGATCGAAGAGCGAGGGTACGGGCGTGGTCAGGATCGGCATCGAAGAAGGCGAGTTCGAGAGCGGCCGACATGTGCAGCTGCTCCGCGACGGCGGCATCATCTCCGAGGCGTTCGGCCGCCGTCACCGAGATCTCCGCCACCGCGCGCCAGTGCGGGAACGCGAGCCACCGCTCGGCGAACGTCAGGAGCGCCTTCGCTGTCGTGAGCACGGTCCGGAGGGCGTCCGCGGTGCCGTCCGCCGCCTCATGCAACGCGGCGAGCCAGGTGTCGGCCTCGGTCACCAGCCATTCTCGGGCCGAGGCGATGTCGACGCCGATCGGGGACTTCTCGTCCTCCTCCTTGACCGACGCCATGGATCGCGCGGTATCGAGGACCCACCCGCGCAGGCGAAGACGCTGAGCGGCGATCTCTTCCGGTCGGTCGGCGGTGGCCAGCCGGTCCTGCGCGAACAGTCGCAGAAGATCATGGATCCGATAGCGTCCTCCGCTCAACGGCTCGACGAGGGCGAGATCAGCCAACTCCTCGAGGACCTCGTCGGTCTGCTGCACGTCCCGCTCGGCGATCGAGGCCACCATGTCGGCCCGGAACGACGCACCGGGGATCAGAGCCAGTCCGCGGAACACCTGACGCGAGGCCGGGGACAGTGCGTCGTACGACAGTGCGAACGCGGGCTCGATCCTCAGGTCTCCCGCGACGAGCTGCCGCAGCCGCGTCCCCTCGGCGGAGAGTCGGCGCACGAGGTCGGCAACCGACCACGCGGGGCGGGAGGCCAGTCTGTTGGCCGCGATGCGCAGAGCGAGCGGCAGGTCGGAGCACAGGGACGACAGCTCACCCAGGTCGCCGTCCTCCTGCTGCGGCGCGGAGATGCTGCGGGCGAGGAAGGCGATGCCTGCTGCGCGGCTGAACGGCGAGATCACCAGACGATGGATGCTCTCGAGACCCGCCAGAGAGCGCCGAGAGGTCATCAGAACCCTGGTGTCCCCCGCAGCGGCGAGAACAGGGCGCACCTGCTTCTCCGACGACACGTTGTCGAGCACCACCGAGAGGTGGTGGCTCGCGCACGCGCGTCGCCACGCCGCCAGCGCATCGTCGAGGGTGAGAGGTTCTTCGCTCGCCGCCGTCTGGCGCAGCAGCGCCTGGAGCACCTCGAGAGGGGAGAGCGGCAGCGTGTCGAGTCCCTGGAGATTCACGAACAGGAGGGCCGTCGGATCGATCGATGTCCGATGCAGGGCCTCCAGCGCAAGGGTCGTCTTGCCGACGCCCGCGGAACCCGAGAGGAGGATCGCGACCGCGCAGGAGGGAGCGCCTGCGTCGAGGAGAGAGAGCAGCGTGGTCATCTCGTCCGCTCGCCCGCTGAAGTCGGAGAGCCGGATCGGGTGAACGGACACCGAGAGGCTGTCCGACACCGCGCCCCTCCGGCCGGGGCGCGCGGCGCCGAGAAACTCGGCTCTGTCCGGTCCGGTCAGCTGCAGCGCATTCGCGAGCGCGAGGACGGTACGCCGCTGCGGACCCGCGCTCATCCCGCGCTCGATGTCGCTGATGGTCCGCTCACTCACACCAGAACGATGCGCGAGGCCCTCGATCGTGAAGTCCGCGTGCTGTCGGCGTCGGCGGAGCAGTGCTCCGAAGGTGTGCGGGGCCACGGATGCACCTCCCGGGATCGGTTCTCATCCTTGCGCGGGGCGTCAGGCGATGAGTCCTCGTGTCCCCTCTTGAGAATCGCAGATTCGTGACGTTTCACCAACCCGTGAGCGGGATGTCTCATCGTTCGGCCGTAGGGTGACGGTCATCGTCCACGTCGGCTCCCACGTCCAGCAGGAAGTCGACGATCTGCGCCGGATGGGTGCGCATGACGAGATGGGGCGCATCGATCTCGAGAATCCGACGGGCGCCGGCACGGACGTAGCCGAATCGCTGCAGCGGCGGCGGAACGACACGGTCGGCCGCCGTCACTATGCACCACGATGCGGTGTCGTGCCAGGCCGCATCGGCCGCCGCCTCGGTGATCACGGCTGCGGCGACGGGGCGCTGCGACACCGAGAGCACGCCCGCCTCGTCCTCAGAGAGCCCGTCGGCCACGTAGAAGGGGAACTGGTGTATGTCCACGCTGATCTCGGCGCAGGGATTGCCTGCGCTCGCGCCCACCGGCGCGCCGACGAGGTGAGGCGCTATCTCGGCGCACGGGAACCGCGTCGAGAGGTCGGTGAGGGTCTCGCCGCGGTCCAGCACGTAGCCGCTGATGAACACGAGCCCGCGGACGGCCGGTGATGAGCCTGCTGCGCCGGCGATGGCAGCGCCGTAGCCGTGACCGACGAGGATGACGTCGCCCTCGATCCCGTCGACGACACTGCGGATGTAGTCGCAGTCGGCGGCGAAGCTCTGCATCTGCACCGGGGGCACCAGGACGTTATGGCCCGCACCCAGCATCCGGATGGTGATCGGCCACCACGATGACGCGTCGGTGAACGCGCCGTGGATGAGGACGTATGTGAAACGCGGAGCCATTCGCCTGCCTCATCGGAGTGTGGATCGAACAGGACGAAGCTACGTCGCGACGAGCACGGAGATCCCAGACGACGCGAGAGGCGTTTGCGACGTCTGTCCGTTGACGCCGTGTCGACGTCCTGGCGAGGATCGCCGGCTTCGTCGAGGACTCGTTTTCTGCGTGCTTTCTTCCTGGTGCTGCGGGGCATCTCGCGGTCGAATGATCATACGTCTGATGCGAGTGGCCGGCGGCAGGTCTCCTGCCCTCGTCCAGACCCTGGAGTCGAACGAAGCAGAGGAGTGCCGCATGAACCAGATCATCGTCGCACCGCATGGCGATCCGACCGCCTCGCTGCGTGAGATCGTCGATGAGCTCGCAACGCTTCTCGATCGCACCGTGCTGATCGCCGATGCGCAGCGCGCGCCGATCGCGCGGAGTGGGGCAGGTGCCGCCGTCGCTCGTGCGGGCGACGTCGTGAGTGCAGACGAGGACGAAGGGGCGCTCGTCGAGCTCGAGACGCCCGTGATCGGCCGGGCCGGCGTCCTGGGATATCTCCTGGTGCTGGCGGACCCTCTCCGTCCGCTCCCGCGCGGCCACCTCGACGCCGTGGATGCTGCGGTGTCGCTGCTGCGCGGAGCGCTGGAGAGCGGTATGCTCCCCACACTGCCGAGCCGCGAGGAGACCTTCGGCGAACTCCTCTCCGATGACCTGATGAAACGCAGGGCGGCCTTCGCGCTCGCTCTCGATCAGCGGTGGCTGCTCCGCGGCGATGAGACGGTCATCCATGCGGTGCGGGTCGAATCGGCGGTCAGCCGGGTTCTGCTCACGGCACTCGGGCGCAGGTTGTCGACCTCTCGTCACCTGCCCTTCTCGTCGTTGGGGGTGAGCCGCAGCACCCTGTACCTCGTGAGCTCCCCGCCGGTGGCCGATCTCGAGACGGGGATCGCCGCGGAAGCCGCGGACCACGGCATCCGCGTTCTGGGCATCGGCTCCGCGTCGCCCTCGCATGAGGCTCACGACCTCGGCCAGGCCGCGCTCGATGCGTCGAGTGCCGCCGATCTGTCGTCGACGTTCGAGGAGTTCCAGCCGGGAGTGAACGCGGCCGAGCTCGGCGGGTGGCTGCTGCTCGCGTCGTCGGCGGCAGAGCCCTCACGGCTGAAGCTCATCTCGCCTGCGGCCCATGCTCTGTATTTCGAGGGCGGCAAGTCGCAGCGGCAGACGATCGAGGCCTACCTCGATGTCAGTGGGAACGTGGTCGCCGCCTGCGAGATCCTCTTCGTGCACCGCACGACGCTTTACTACCGGCTCGAGAAGATGCCGCAGGTGGTTCGGGATGCGCTGGCCGACGGGATGAAGCGCAGCACGCTGCACCTGGCGCTCAAGCTGATCCGCATGTGGGAATCGACAGGGCGCCTGTGACGCTCGACCAGGGGACTGGTGGTGTGCCGGCGGTGGGACTCGAACCCACACGCCCTCTCGGACAAAGCATTTTGAGTGCTCCGCGTCTGCCATTCCGCCACGCCGGCTCGTGTGTCGCGTCTACGACTGTAGCGCAGAGCCCCGGTCGCATTCGCGCAGTGCGCATGCTGCTTCCCGCCCTCGCGAGCGCTCTCCACTAGGATGGATCTGTGACCGAGCAAGAACAGCAAGAACCGGCTGAGCAGCCCACGGCATCCGCACCCCGACGCGTCGTCGTCGCCGAGGACGAATCGCTGATCCGCCTCGACATCGTCGAGATCCTCCGCGACAACGGCTTCGACGTCGTGGGCGAGGCGGGCGACGGGGAGACCGCCGTCGCACTCGCCACGGAACTGCGCCCCGATCTCGTCATCATGGACGTCAAGATGCCGCAGCTCGACGGAATCAGCGCGGCCGAGAAGCTGCACAAGGGCAACATCGCCCCCGTCGTGCTGCTCACCGCCTTCAGTCAGAAGGAACTCGTCGAGCGTGCGAGCGAGGCCGGAGCCCTGGCCTACGTCGTGAAGCCCTTCACCCCGAACGATCTGCTGCCCGCCATCGAGATCGCGCTCGCCCGCCACGAGCAGATCATCACGCTCGAGGCCGAGGTCGCCGACATGGTCGAGCGCTTCGAGACCCGCAAGCTCGTCGATCGTGCCAAGGGTCTGCTGAACGAGAAGATGGGTCTCTCCGAGCCCGAAGCCTTCCGCTGGATCCAGAAGGCGTCGATGGACCGTCGTCTCACGATGCAGGACGTCGCGAAGGCGATCATCGAGCAGCTCGCTCCGAAGAAGTAGGTTGGTGCGGCCGCACGACGCGGAGCCCGCACTGCGACTCGTGCGCAGCGGCGACGGTGCGGAACTGGCGCGCGCCTACTCGCTCAATCGAGGGCACCTCGCCCCGTGGGAGCCTCTGCGCGACGAGGAGTTCTTCTCTGCGGAATGGCAGGAGGACGACGCGCGTCGGTGTGTGGACGAGGCGGCCATCGGCCGCAGCCGCCGCTGGGTGATCGAGGCGCCGAGCGGCGAGATCGTCGGTCGCGTGAACCTCAACAACATCGTGAGAGGCGCCTTCTGGAGCGCGGATCTGGGGTACTGGGTCGACGCGAATCACGGGGGAGAAGGGCTCGCGAGCCGCTCCGTCGCGTCGGTGCTGCAGATCGCACACGATGAGATCGGGCTCCACCGCGTGCAGGCGGCGACGCTGGAGCACAACCTCGGGTCGCAGCGTGTCTTGGAGAAGAACGGCTTCGAGGCGATCGGGCGAGCTCCGGGGTATCTGAGGATCGCGGGGGAGTGGCAGGATCACCTGCTGTTCCAGCGTCTGCTCGAATGAGTGCCGGTCTGCGGCGACGCGGTGCATTGCCCGTCGATGAGGCGGGCGCTAGCGTGAAGGGGAAAGGAGACGGCATGACGGATGCGTTCTCGGCAGCTCTCGCCGATCTCGACGACCCCGCCACATCGGTGGGACGGCTTCCCTATCCCTTTCTGACCGTGCTGCCAGTGACGGGCGCATCGGTCTCGACTCTGGGCGGCCTGCTGGGCAGTCAGACGGTGTCCGCGTCGGACGGCTCCTCGGCCTGGCTGGACGAGCTCCAGTTCGATCTCGGCGAGGGCCCGTGCTGGGATGCGCTCAAGCTCGCCCGCCCCGTCGCTGAATCAGAGCTCCGCTCGCCCAGGGCGTCGGAGCGATGGCCTGCCTTCGGGCGTGCGGTTCTCGCGCGTCAGATCGAATCCGTGTTCGCCTTTCCGCTGTCCGTCGGCAATCTGCGTTTCGGTGCTGTCGACCTGTATTCCGATTCGCGGTTGGTGCTGAGTCCCGAGCAGACCCGACATGCGAGCGCTCTCGCATCAGTCGTCGCTCGGCGGGTGCTTCGAGACAGCCTGGGCGACCTCGAGATGCCGGATGAGAGCACCCTGTCGCCCTTCTCCCGTCGTCAGGTGCATCAGGCGACGGGCGTCGTGCTGGCTCAGCTGAACATCGACGCCGACGAGGCCCGGCTGCTGCTGCACAGCAGAGCGTTCGCGACGGAGCGCAGCGTGATGGACATCGCCGAGGACGTTCTGGCGGGTCGCCTCGTCTTCACCGACGATGATGGCGCGATCGAGGTGTCTTCATGACCGCCATCGAACGCGAACGCCGCCTGCTGCGCACCTTCGCACAGCTCGCAGACACCCTCGTCGACGACTACGACGTCGTCGAGCTCATGCAGGAGCTCGCCGACACCTGCCGTGCCGAGCTCCGCGTGGCCGCCGCAGGGATCCTGCTCGCGAACCCGCTCGGCGAACTCGAGCTCGTCGCGTCGACGAGCGAGTCGGGCACGATCGTCGAGGCTCTGCTGCTCGGTTCGCAGGGACCGGCTCGTGCCAGCTTCGACAGCGGAGCGGTGGTGACCGTGCCGGACATCGCCGCCTTGGGTGCGGAGTGGGACGAGTTCCGGCGCAGCGCCGGCGCATCGGACTTCACCTCCATCATCGCGATCCCTCTGAGGCTTCGGGAGCGGACCATCGGAACGCTCACACTGCTGCAGACGACCCGCGATCTGCCCACGGAGGATGAGCTGCTGATAGCTCGCGCCCTCGCAGACGTCGCCACGATCGGCATCCTGCATGAACGCGTCCTCCGGGAGTCCGAGGTGCTGACCGCGCAGCTTCAGCACGCCCTGAACAGTCGCATCGTGATCGAGCAGGCGAAGGGTGTGGTGTCGTACACCAAGGGCGTGCCCATCGACGAGGCCTTCTCACTGATCCGCGCCCATGCTCGGGCCACATCCCAGCGGCTCGGAGAGGTCGCGCGGCAGATCGTGGAGAGACGCCTGCTTCTGGACTAGGTCATCGGTTCCTCGGTGTCAATGGGGCGTGACAGCACGTGCGCGTCCTGCATACACTCTCAGAAGCGCCCCGGACCCTGGCGATCGTTCGTTCGACGAGTCAGGGGAGTCCGATGAAGCAGATCGTGACGATCTTCGGTGCCTTCCTCACCGGAGACCAGATCGCAGACGCGGTCGGCAGATACGCTCGCGCGCTGTCGAAGGCTCATGACAGCGACGTGGTCGACCTCCCGTACCGCGCGGAAGGCGGAGATGTTCGCAGCGTGGCGTTGCAGGTCGGATGGCTCGTCGACCTCGGGGTCGTCGCCCTCGACCACTCCGGAGAGGAGCTGCATGATGCCGAGCTCGTCGAAGCTCTCGATTCGTGGAGCGGTCAGCGCGAACGTTGGTGCAACGACGAGCCCGCATCGACGATGCTCGGCGGGTTCTGGGAGACGGTGATCTGAGCGATCAGGCCGTGGGCGCTTCCCTGATCATGTTCGTGATGCGGATGGTCGAGCACCGTCGTCCCTGATCGTCCGAGACCACGATCTCGTGCACAGTCACGCTGCGGCCGAGATGCACGGGGGTGCACACGCCCGTGACCGTCCCGGAGGTCGCGGACCGGGTGTGGGTCGCGTTGATGTCGACGCCGACCGCGAGCCGTCCCGGACCGGCGTGCAGGTTCGCCGCCATCGAGCCCAATGACTCGCCGAGCACCACGTACGCACCGCCGTGCATGAGCCCGACCGGCTGCGTGTTCCCCTCCACCGGAAGCGTCGCGACGCAGCGCTCCGTGCTGAACTCGAGGAACTCCATCCCCATCTTCTCCGCCAGCGCTCCCATGCCGCGGGCGGTGGCCCAGTCGAGTCCTGCGGTGCTCGCGGTGTCGCTCACGGATCCTCCTCAGCGGGTGTCTGTCGTCCTCGTTAGGCTGACAGGGTGACGGACTCCGCAAAGCCTACCCTCATGGTCGTCGACGGCCACTCGCTCGCCTATCGTGCGTTCTTCGCCCTTCCCGTGGAGAACTTCACCACGAAGGACAAGCAGCACACCAACGCCATCTACGGGTTCCTCTCGATGCTCGTGAACCTCATCAAGGCCGAGCAGCCGACGCACATGGCGATCGCCTTCGACACGTCGAGGCATTCGTTCCGCACCGATGAGTACCCCGAGTACAAGGCGACCCGATCCGAGAGCCCGCAGGAGTTCCGCGGCCAGATCCCGCTTCTGCAGGACTGCCTCGCCGCCATGTCGATCCCCGTCCTCACGAAGGAGGGGATCGAGGCCGACGACATCCTGGCGACCCTGTCGGTGCAGGGCGCCGAGCAGGGATACGACGTCCTCGTCGTATCGGGCGACCGCGACACCATCCAGCTCGTGACCGACGACGTCACCCTGCTCTACCCGTCGGTCCAGGGGGTGTCGCAGCTCAAGCGGTACGACCCCGCGACCGTCCAGGAGCGCTACGGCGTGCGCCCGGAGCAGTACCCCGACATCGCGGCCCTCGTCGGAGAGACGAGCGACAACCTGCCAGGCGTGCCCAAGGTGGGCGAGAAGACCGCGGTCAAGTGGCTCACCCAGTTCGGATCGCTCGACGAGCTGCTCGCACGCGCCGAGGAGATCAAGGGTGTCGTGGGCGGCAACCTGCGCGACCACCTCGATGACGTGCGTCGCAACCGCAAGCTGAACCGCCTGCTCACGGACGTCGAGCTCCCGGTCGCCCCCGGCGACCTCCTCGTGGCGCCCATCGACGCCCAGGCCGTGCGCGACATCTTCGCCCGTCTCGAGTTCCGCACGCTGCTGCCGCGAGTCTTCGAGGCGGTCGGAGCCGGCGAGGTGGCCGACGACCCGGCGTCCGCGGTCGAGCTCCCCGTCCCCGTGGAGGTCTCAGCCGACGCGTTCGTCGAGTGGGCTCGGGCGCAGGACGGCGACGTCGCGGTGCGACTGCTCCTGCAGAGCGGCGTGCCCACACGCCTCGGCGCCGCGACCGAGACGGAGCTGCGAGAGCTCGACTGGAGCGACGAGGCCGCTGCGGTACTTCGCGCCTGGCTCGAATCGGACAGGCTCAAGACGCTGCATGACGCGAAGCCTCAGGTGAAGGCTCTGCTGCGCCTCGGCATCCAGCTGGGCGGACTCGCGTACGACACGAGCCTCGCCGGCTGGCTGCTGCGCCCCAGCTTTCCCGACAAGAAGCTCGGCGACCTCGTCGAGCGGTATCTGGGCGAGAAGCTGCCGGAGGCCGACCCGTCGCAGCTCGTGCCCGAGACCGAGGGCGCCACGCCGTCGCAGGAGGCGTGGTTCACGCTTCGGGTAGCGAACGCCCTCCGTGACGACATCCCCGAGTCGGTCGCACGAGTGCTCACCGACATCGAGCTCCCCACCCTGCTGACCCTCGCGGACATGGAGGTGGCCGGCGTCGCCGTCTCGCACGACGTGCTCTCGTCCTTCTCTGCGGAACTCGGCACGCGAGCGGATGCCCTGGCGCAGGAGGCGTTCTCGGTGGTCGGTCGCGATTTCAATCTCGGCTCGCCCAAGCAGCTGCAGGAAGTGCTGTTCGACGACCTCCAGCTGCCCAAGACGCGCAAGACGAAGACCGGGTACTCGACGGATGCCGCGGTACTCGCCGACCTCCAGGAGTCGCACCCGCATCCGTTCCTCGGCCTGCTTCTGCAGCATCGCGAAGCCACGAAGCTGCGCCAGATCATCGAGTCTCTCGACACGGCGATCGGCGTCGACCACCGGGTCCACACGACCTACGTGCAGACCGGCAGCCAGACCGGCCGGCTCTCGAGCACCGACCCCAACCTGCAGAACATCCCGGTGCGCACGGAGGAGTCCCGCCGCATCCGCAGCGCCTTCCAGGTCGGCGACAGCTACGAGACGCTTCTCACGGCCGACTACTCGCAGATCGAGATGCGCATCATGGCGCACCTCTCGGGAGACGAGGGCCTCATCGAGGCGTTCAACAGCGGCGAAGACCTACATCGTTTCGTCGGCGCACGTGTCTTCGGCGTCGAACCGAGCGATGTGACCGCGGCCATGCGCACCAAGGTGAAGGCGATGTCGTACGGCCTGGTGTACGGCCTCTCGGCCTTCGGCCTGTCGAAGCAGCTGCGCATCGAGCAGTCGGAGGCGAAGCAGCTGATGGTCGAGTACTTCGCTCGATTCGGGGCGGTGCGCGACTATCTGCGGGCCTCGGTGATGAAGGCGAAGGAAGACGGATACACCGAGACCATCTTCGGTCGTCGGCGACCGTTCCCCGACCTCGCGAGCCCGAACCGCGTGCTGCGCGAGAACGCGGAGCGTGCAGCGCTCAATGCCCCGATCCAGGGAAGCGCGGCCGACATCATGAAGATCGCGCTGCTGCACATCCATCAGGACCTCCGCGCCGAGGGGCTGGCATCTCGGGCGCTGCTCCAGATCCACGACGAGCTCGTGGTCGAGGTGGCACCGGGGGAGTGGGATGCTGCGGAGCGGATCGTGCGCACGCGCATGGGTGACGCGGCAGACCTGACCGTTCCACTCGACGTGCAGGTCGGTCGTGGCGCCGACTGGAACGAGGCGGCGCACTGATCACGGCCTCTCGCCGGCCATGTCGCTCGTGAAGTCACGAGGCTAGGCTGAAGGGATGACCTCATCCCCTCGGACACCCTCTGCAATCGACGCCGTCGCCGAAGAGTGGGTCGACACCATCTCGGTGTTGGCGCCGACGCTCGGCACCTACATCGGTCGAGACGAAGTCAACGATCGGTTCGGCGACCTGAGCCCTGCCGGGCACGAGGAGATCGCCTCGGTCACCCGCTCGACCCTGGCGAAGCTCACGGCCCTCGATCCCGTCGATGCGATCGATGCGGTCACGAAGGCCGACCTGAGTGCGGAGCTGAGCCTCGATCTCGAACTCCACGACGCGCAGTGGCACCTGCGAGATCTGAACGTCATCGCCTCGGCAGCGCAGGATGTGCGCTCGGCTTTCGACCTGATGCCCACTGCCACGGCCGATGACTGGTCGACCATCGCCACTCGGCTCGCTGCAGTGCCCGAGGCGCTGCACGGATACACCGAGACGCTGCGTGCGGGGATCGCCGCCGGAGTCACCCCGGCACGTCGGCAGGTCATCGAAGTGGCCACCCAGATCGACCGCTACACCGCCGACGACGGCTTCTTCGCGGCTTTCGTCGCCGATGCCTCGCCCGACACCGGCAGCCTTCCCGCCTCCCTCGCACGGACCCTCGCCGACAGCTCTGCTGCGGCTCGCGTGGCGTACTTCGAACTGCGCAAATTCCTCGCCGAAGAACTCGCCCCTGCGGCTGGCGACGTCGACGCGGTGGGACGCGACCTCTATGCACTGAACTCGCGTCGATTCCTCGGCGCGACGATCGATCTGGACGAGACCTACGAGTGGGGTCGCGAGGAGCTCGCGCGCATGGTCGCCGAGCAGACGGCGATCGCGCACGAGATCCTCCCCGGCGCGTCGGTCGAGGAGGCCGTCGCCCATCTCGAGTCCGACCCTTCGCGCAAGCTCGTCGGAACCGACGCGCTGCAGCGCTGGATGCAGGAGACGAGCGACCGGGCGGTGGCAGAGCTCGGGGCGACCCACTTCGACATCCCCGAGGCCATCCGCACCCTCGAGTGCATGATCGCGCCGACCCAGGAGGGCGGGATCTACTACACCGGCCCGACCGATGACTTCTCACGTCCGGGCCGCATGTGGTGGTCGGTTCCCGAGGGTGTGACGGAGTTCGACACCTGGCGTGAACTCACGACCGTCTATCACGAGGGCGTTCCCGGGCATCATCTCCAGATCGCGCAGGCGGTGTACAACCGTGGCGAGCTCAACTCGTGGCGTCGCCTCCTCGCCGGCACGTCCGGCCATGCGGAGGGATGGGCGCTGTACGCCGAACGCCTCATGCAGCAGCTCGGCTATCTCGACGATCCGGCTGATCGACTCGGCATGCTCGACGGCCAGCGTATGCGAGCCGCGCGAGTGGTGCTCGACATCGGGGTGCACCTGGGCAAGCCCCGCCTCGACGGAGAGGGCGTCTGGGACGCGGATTACGCTCTGGACTTCCTGCGCAAGAACGTCAACATGTCCGACCAGTTCGTGCAGTTCGAGGTGAACCGCTACCTGGGCTGGCCTGGACAGGCTCCGTCGTACAAGGTGGGCCAGCGCATCTGGGAGCAGGTGCGGGACGCGTACCAGGCGGAGAAGGGCCCGTCGTTCGACATCAAGGAGTTCCACAAGCGCGCCCTCGACATGGGCGGTGTCGGGCTCGACACGCTACGCACCGCGCTCCTGTCGGCCTGAGGGAATGAAGGCAGCCCGGATGCGGTTTATTCAGTTGAATAGAAAGGGCTGACATGGACATCGAGTTCGGGCTGGACACATTCGGGGACATCACTCGAGGCGCTGATGGAGAGCTTCTGTCTGGAGCGCAGACGATCCGCAACGTCATCGCGCAGGCCGAGGTCGCCGACAGGGTGGGCGTCGACTTCTTCGGCGTGGGGGAGCACCACCGCACCGAGTTCGCCGTCTCGGCACCCGAGGTGGTGCTGGCTGCCATCGCCGGCCGCACGGAGAACATCCGCCTCGGCACGGCCGTGACGGTGCTGTCCTCCGACGATCCGGTGCGCGTCTTCGAACGCTTCTCGACCCTTGATGCGCTGTCGAACGGTCGCGCCGAGGTCGTGCTCGGACGCGGGTCCTTCATCGAGTCGTTCCCGCTCTTCGGCTACGACCTGCGGGATTACGACGCGCTCTTCGAGCAGAAGCTCGATCTGTTCGTCGAGCTCCTCAAGGAGGAGCCGGTGACCTGGTCGGGCAGCATGCGCGCCTCCCTCGAGAACGCCGATGTCTTCCCCAAGACCGAGAAGGGTCTGCGAACCTGGGTGGGAGTGGGCGGCAGCCCCGAGTCCGTGGTCCGCGTGGCCCGTCATGGCCTCGGCCTCATGCTCGCCATCATCGGCGGACCTGCGGCGCGCTTCAAGCCGTTCGTCGAGCTCTACCATCGGTCCGTGTCTTCCTTCGGCACGACGGCCCACCCGATCGCGGTGCATTCGCCCGGACACATCGCCGATACGGACGACGAGGCGTGGGACCAGGCGTACTCGGGCTTCGAGGCGATGAACAACACCATCGGACGCGAACGCGGGTGGCCCGCATACAGCAGAGCCCGCTTCCAGAACGACGTGGGGCCCGCGGGCGCGCTCTACGCCGGTTCCCCGGATCGCGTCGCCGAGAAGATCGCCGACACCGTCACGACGCTCGGTCTCGGTCGCTTCGACTTGAAGTACGCGACAGGCACGCTCTCGCACGAGTCGATGATGCGCAGCATCGAGCTGTACGGCACCGAGGTCATCCCGCGCGTGCGCCGGATCCTCGACGCACAGGGCTGAGCCGACCGCTCGGCAGCGCGGATCGCCCTACGATGAGGGCATGGCCAACTCCGCGCTGCCGAGCCGTGCGTCGCTCGCCGGGCGTCTCGACGACCTCCCCTTCACCCGTCGGCATCTCCGGCTTCTCACAGGGTCCGGCGTCGGCTGGGCCCTGGACGCGATGGACGTCGGCCTCATCTCCTTCATCCTCGCCGCGCTCACCCAGCAGTGGGGTCTGTCGAAGACGGATGCCGGATGGATCGCCTCCGTCGGCTTCATCGGCATGGCGCTCGGCGCGACTCTGGGCGGGCTGCTGGCCGACCGACTGGGCAGGCGACAGGTGTTCGCCCTCACGCTGTTGGTCTACGGCGTCGCGACGGGAGCGAGTGCTCTGGTCGGCGGCATAGCCGCCCTGTTGATCCTCAGGTTCCTCGTCGGACTCGGCCTCGGAGCCGAGCTGCCCGTGGCGTCGACGTATGTGAGCGAGTTCGCACCCGCGCGGATGCGGGGACGTCTGATCGTCATCCTCGAGGCCTTCTGGGCGCTCGGCTGGACGGCGGCGGCGCTGATCGGGTACTTCGTGATCCCGACATCCGACGACGGCTGGCGCTGGGCATTCGCCTTCGGCGCGATACCTGCCGTCTACGCTCTGATCGTCCGCTGGGGTCTTCCCGAATCCCCGAGGTGGCTGGCCTCGCGCGGGCGCATCGCCGAGGCGGAGCGAATCGTCTCGACCTTCGAGGCCGACGCCGGCGTCATTCCGGGACCTGCGATCCACCGTGAGCCCGCATCGCGCGCGATCGCCGTCACCACCCGTGCACGTCTCGCCGCGCTGTGGAACGGAGAGTTCCGGGTTCGCACCCTGTGCCTCTGGGTGGTCTGGCTGTGCGTCAACTTCGCGTACTACGGCGCCTTCATCTGGATCCCGAGCATCCTCGTCGACGCCGGGTTCGATCTGGTGCGCTCTTTCGGGTTCACCCTGATCATCACCCTCGCTCAACTGCCCGGTTACGCGGTGGCCGCGTGGCTCATCGAAGTGTGGGGGAGGAGGACGACACTGTCGGTCTTCCTCGCCGGCTCCGCAGCATCGGCGGTCTTCTTCGGCACCTCGACGACCGAGGCGACCATCATCGCCGCGGGCATGGCACTCTCGTTCTTCAACTTGGGAGCGTGGGGAGCCCTGTACGCCGTGACCCCGGAGATCTATCCCACGTCACTGCGCGGCACCGGCGCCGGCTGGGCTGCGGGAGTCGGTCGCCTCGCCTCGATCGCCGCTCCGCTCGCCGTACCCGTGCTCCTCGTCGCGGGTGGGGCGTCTCTTCTCTTCGTGATCTTCGGCGCGTGCTTCGTGGTCGCTGCGGCGGCCGCCTGGGGTCTTGCGGATCGCGGGGGCGTCGCGCTCGACGATCGCTGAACGACTCGGCGCCGCGCACAGGCATAGGCTGGTCGGGTGACAGACGTTCGTTATGTGGCCATCGGAGATTCGTTCACCGAGGGAGTAGGCGACGTCCTCCCCGACGGCAGCGAACGCGGGTGGGCCGATCTCGTCGCGCAGGGGTGGGCGAATGCATCGGGACGACCGATCAGCTACGCGAACCTCGCCATCCGAGGCAGGCTCGCCTGGCCGATCGTCGAGCAGCAGCTGGAGCCGGCTCTCGCCCTTCGCCCGACTCATCTCTCCTTCAACGGCGGCGGCAACGACATGCTCCGTCCGCGCACTGATCTCGAGCACATCGCAGACGCCTTAAGCCGTGTGCTGCGTCGCTGCGATGAGGAGGGCGTCACGCTCATCCTCCTCTCCGGTGCGAACCCCAGCGGGCAGCTCCCGATGGGAAACCTGGTGCGCAAGCGGGGTGACCTCCTGTCGGAGGCGGTGCTGCGACGGATCGAGAACCGGCCCGATGTGGTTCGCGCGCTCAACTGGCCGGACACCGAACTCGCGCGCGCGCCGTACTGGTCGGAGGATCGGCTGCACATGAATGCCTTCGGTCACCACCGCGTGGCCGCGCGGGTGCTGCAGGCTCTGGGATTCGAGCCGCCGGAATCGTGGTGGGAACCGACCGCTTCGAGCGTCGCAGGCCCCGCGGGACTCGCGTACTACCGGGAGTTCGTCGGACCGTGGGTCAGGCGACGCGTGACTCGCACATCGTCCGGCGACAACCGCAGCGCGAAGCACCCCGAGTGGGTCGAGCGGAAGCCGCAATGAGTCTGCACGCGCGGCGATCTCGATGACCGACATCGAGCTTCGGCAGATCCGGGGCGGACAGGTGACTCTGAATGACGCTCGCCGAAAGGCGCAGCGCACCGTCGATCTGGATGGCTTCGAGATCGGCGTCTACCCGATCACCGAAGAGCAGCTCGCCGAAGTGCTTCCGATCGTCGCCCGACACCCGAGACGCCCCGCGGCAGACGTCAGTTGGCTGCGTGCCGTGCATTTCTGCAACGCGGCATCGGAGTGGGAGGGGATCGACCCGGTCTATCACTTCGAGGGCGAGGACGTCACCTGGGACACCACCGCAGACGGATATCGGCTGCCGACGGAGGCCGAATGGGAGTTCGCGTGCCGCGCCGGATCGGTCGGATCTCACTACGCGCCGCTCCGAGACGCGGCGTGGACCGGCGAGGACGGCGTGACCGCACCTCAGGACGTGGGTGCGAAGCTGCCCAACCTCAACGGGCTCTTCGACACGCTCGGCAATGTCTGGGAGTGGTGCTGGGATCTGCTGGATCCGGCGCGATACGGCGACTACCGGGTCTTCCGCGGTGGTGGTTTCTCCGACGATGCGTGGAGCGTGCGCGCGTCGGTGCGGCGTGGCGGAGGCCCTCGGATGCACCACGAGGACGTCGGTCTCAGGGTGGCCCGAGGAGCGTTCGAGACGCCGGGGGAAGCTCAAGGCTGGTCTCTCCAGGTCGACCGGGAACAGGCGGCCGTCGACGGACCCGTTCCGTTCGGATGGACACCGTTGCGGACCGTCGGAGACCGCTGACGGGTTCTAGCCGCGTCGGCGTCGCTCAGGGTCGAGACCCATGCGGATCCTGGTGTGCTTTCGCTCGCGGAGGATGAAGACGATGCCGAGCACCCAGAGCGGGATCGGCATCAGGAAGGCGATGCGGAACGCGTCGAGCGAGTAGGTGTCCGGCGTTCCGGCGCCCTGCAGGTCGAGAGCCAGACCGATCAGGAAGATCGCGATGAGCGCGGCGATGAACCCGCCGGCGTTCGTGACGCCCGTGGCGGTGCTGAGCCGATGGCTGGGATTGTGGGTTCGCGCGTGGTCGAAGGCGATCATGCTCGCGGGTCCGCCGGTCGCCAGAGCGATGGCCAGCACATAGAGCAACCACAGGGGAGCTGCCTCGGGAAGCGTGAGAACGGCGATCCATGCGATCATCTGCACTCCGACGGCCGGCAGGACGAGAGCGACCGATCGCCGATTCGGCATGCGTCGCGAGAGATCTCCGATGATCGGTCCGAGAGCCATGCCGGCGACGACATATACGGAGATGATCCCCGCGGCGTGCGGTGTGTCGAGTCCCTGCGCCGCGGTGAGGAACGGCATTCCCCACAGCAGCACGAAAGCGGTGCCGGCGAAGGGCGTGGTGAAGTGAGACCAGAAGGCGAGACGAGTGCCGGGATGCGCCCACGCCGCTCGGATGCCGACGCCCGTGTCGATCGCCGAGGTCACCACTCGGATCACCCCCGTGTCAGTGTTAACCGTGACGTCTGCTCCCCGTTCTATCGGGTGGTTGCGGATCACGAGGGCGACGAGGATCGTGAACAGCACGCCCAGCCCGGCGATGCTGCCGAACGTGATCGACCACGAGGTCGCGTGCAGGAGCGCCGCGAGGGGGACCAGGGCGATGAGCTGGCCGGTCTGACCGATGATCCCCGTGAACTGCACCATGATCGGTCCCCGTTGAGCGGGGAACCAGGTCGCGACCAATCGGAGCACGGCGGGGAAGATCGCGGCATCGCCGGCGCCGAGCAGGATGCGCGCGATGATGGCGATCCCGACGCTGGGCGACAGTGCCATGGTGAGCTGCCCCGCCGCCATCAGCAGCATGCCGATGATCATGATCGGCCGGGAGCCGAATCGGTCGAGCAGCACTCCCACGGGTATCTGCATGCCCCCGTAGACGGCGAGCTGGACGACCGCGAAGAGCGCGAGGGTCGATGCGTCGGCCTGGAATCGGTCGGACGCCTCGACTCCCACGGCGCCGAGGGACGTGCGGTTCGTGATCGCGAGGACGTAGGCCGCAACGGCGACAGACCAGATCACCCATGCCTTCCATCCCGGAGTCGTCACGGGGGAGGAGGACATCTTCTGCACTCCTCAACGGTACTCCTGCTCCGTCCCGGCGCCGCTTCGCAGCCGCGATGTCGGATGCTGCGGCTATCGTCTGCTCATGACGACCACTCCCGCACATCACTCCATCAACTACGTCGAGCTCACGGTCACCGATCTCGACGCTGCGAAGACCTTCTACTCCGATGCCTTCGGCTGGACATTCGTCGACTACGGGCCGACCTACAGCGCCATCGTCACGGACCCTCGGAGAGGCGATGAGGTCGGGGGACTGCTCCTCGCCGACGAGACACGACCGGTCGGGGGGCCATTGGTCATCCTGTTCTCGACCGACCTCGATGCCAGTCATCAGGCGATCGTCGACGCCGGGGGAGCGGTGGTCGAGGGACCATATGAGTTCCCGGGCGGTCGACGCCTGGAGTTCACGGATCCGTCGGGGAACGTGCTGGGAGTCTGGTCCGAGCGTTGAGAGGCCTCTGGGCGATCGACGGAGCGTGCCGTCGATCGTCCTCGTACATCCGTGGTGAGATGGACGGGTGACTTCTCCCGAGAACGCGATCTCACTGACTCTGACGGAACCGATCGACGTCGGAAGCGACGTCCTCAAGTCGCTGTACCGGATCACCGGGCGCTCGACCGTCGAACTGCGCAACGCCATCCGAGCAGGGGAGCCGATCTACACGTCCGCTCTGTTCGGCAGCGATCACATCGACGTCGTGCCGCGGCTCGAGAAGACGGCCCACTATCTCGATGGAATCGGAGTCGCATTCGTCGTCCACGAGCGGACCGACGGGGTGTCGGAGGAGATATCCGTCGCGGTCATGCGCGAGATCCTCGAGGCCGCCGCCGACGAGAGCGACTGAACAGGGGAGCGACCACGCGTGGCGTCATCCAGCTGCGACGTCGCCGAACGTGCCGCTGACATACGTCACTCCCTGTTCGCCGAGCGATCCGAGGACGAACTCGAGCGGTAGACCGTCGATGTCAGCATCGGCGAGAGCCGGATCCCGAAGCCGCGCGTCGACCTCGAGCACCTGCGGGGGAGTGAGACGCGAGATGTACAGGGTCGGATGCTGCGGTCCCGCTGTGGGCGCCTCGAGCAGGACCTCTGCGTCGGGATAATCCCGAGCGATGCCGATGATCTCGTGTATCGCGGCATCCGAGGTGCGGTCGGCGACATGAACGACGCGCAGATGTTCGTCCAAGGACTGAAGAGTGTAGGTGCCGCCGCGTTCGAACAACGGCGTGGAGGAGAGGCGATCGAACACCGCGACGAACAGCTCCACGTCGTCGACAGTGGCGGACGGCCACCCGTCGATCACGCTGATGCCGGTGGTGCCGGGGACGTCGGCGCAGTCGAGGATCTCGCGCAGCCTTTCATCGAAAGCGTTCCGGTCAGCGGGCGTCACGTCGATCTGCCAGGCGAACGGGGGAGAGACCTCGGGGTCGAGAACGAGCGGGTCCTCCGCCTCTGACTGCAGGCGCACGGAGGACGTCGAGGACGACGCCGCATAGAACGTCCGGCCGGCGAGTGCGATGACCTCGTCATCGGATGTGCCGGCGGCGATCACGACGAGGGCCGACTCGCCGGCGACGTCGCACGAGGTGACGAGCGGGTCGGCGCAGATCTCGCCCAATGACGCCCCGCTCGCGCCCAGTGATGCCGGCGAGGCACATCCCGCGAGTGCCGTAGCCCCTGCGAGGAGCACTGCCACGGGAGTGAGCCGCCGTGAGAAATGCATGTGCCGATTCAAGCAGAGCGTCGGAAGGACGCTGCTACGGCTCGCTCGGGCGAGATTGCTAGGGTCGATGGATGTTCGCACTCGGTCTGGTCGTCGCAGCGACGGGAGTGGCGCTGTTCCTCGCCGCGCTGGTGATGACGATGCGGGCGAACGCCTCGAGGCCGATTCCGTTCGCCCGTCGTCCGTCGGTGTCGCAGAGGGGAACCGTCGCGATGCGCGGAATAGGTGCAGGACTCATCGTCTTCGGCGCGGGTCTGCTGTCCGCCGAGGCCTGGTACTGGCCCCTCGTGTGTGTCCTCACCGGTCCTGGAGTCGCTCTGGTCATGATCATCTGGCACAACCGCACCATCGTGGTGGCAGATGGGGAGCGGCACTGAGACCCGCCCATTCCTGATGATCTGACATAATGTGCATTATCGGCGATAGCGGGACGGGCGAAGAGGGGCGAATAGGCTTCCGGTATGAGTGGAGAGAACGTACGTATCGACTGGCATGACGCCCGCAGCGCGAACCAGGAGAACTGGAACGATCGCGTACCGCTGCACGAGGTCGCCTACCGTCTCGAACGGTTCGACGATCCACATCACCTGAGCGATGTGGTGCTCGATGATCTGCCGGTTCTCACGGCGCATCTTCCCGGAGCGACTCTCGCCGGACTCGACCTCTGTCACCTGCAATGTCACATCGGCACAGACACGATCTCACTGGCACGAGCGGGAGCCATTGTGACGGGCGTCGATTTCTCCGGCCCCGCGCTGAAGACAGCGGCCGCGCTGGCGGTGCGCGCGGGTGCCGATGCCACGTGGGTCGAGACCGACGTCCTCGACGCCCGCGCCGCGGTCGTCGGAGATTTCGACGTCGTCTACACCAGCATCGGCACGATCACCTGGCTCGGAGACCTCGACCGATGGGCCGCGCAGATCTTCGCTCTGCTTCGGCCGGGTGGGACTTTCTACATCAGAGACGGCCACCCGATCCTCTACGGCCTGGATGAGACTGCGGCGACTCTGACTCCCCGGTACCCGTATTTCGGGGACGGTCGGGCGCAGCAATGGGACGACGAGAACACCTACGTCGGCGACGGCACGGTGGCTCATGCGCGAACGTACGAATGGCCGCATCCGCTGTCGGAGATCATCGGTGCGCTGCTGGGCGCGGGACTGCGCTTCGTTCATTTCGACGAAGGGCGGGTGCTCCCGTGGCAGTTCAGCCCCCGCATGGTCGAGGTGCCGCACGGCTACGCGTGGCCGGAAGCCGAGCGAGACCTTCTCCCCTGCACCTACACGATCGTCGCGCGACGCGACTGACCTCAGGCGTTCACGTAGGCGGCGAGGTGCTCCCCCGTCACGGTGCTCTTCTGGGATACCAGATCTGAGGGCACGCCTTCGAAGACGACCCGACCGCCGTCATGACCGGCACCCGGTCCGATGTCGATGATCCAGTCGGCGTGGGCCATCACCGCCTGGTGATGCTCGATGACGATCACCGTCTTGCCCGACTCCACCAGCCGGTCGAGAAGCCCCAGGATGTTCTGCACGTCCGCGAGATGGAGGCCGATGGTCGGCTCATCCAGCACGTAGACATCGCCCTTCTCCCCCATCTGGATGGCGAGTTTGATGCGTTGACGCTCCCCTCCCGAGAGCGTCGACAGCGGCTGCCCGAGGGAGAGATACCCGAGTCCCACATCCTCGAGCCGACCGAGGATCGCGGCCGCAGCCGGCAGCTTCGCCTCCCCGTCGGAGAAGAAGACCTTCGCCTCGGCCACGGGGAGATCGAGCACCTGCGTGATGTCCTTGCCGCCGAGCGTGTACTCCAGCACGCTCGCCTGGAACCGCTTGCCCCCACAGTCCTCGCAGGGCGTCTCGATGGTGTCCATGAATCCCAGCTCGGTGATGATCACGCCCGCACCCTTGCACGTGGGGCAGGCACCCTCGGAGTTCGCGCTGAAGAGGGCGGGCTTGACGCCGTTGGCCTTCGCGAAGGCCTTGCGGATGGGCTCCAGGAGTCCGGTGTAGGTCGCGGGGTTGCTGCGCCGCGACCCTCTGATGGCTCCCTGGTCGATCGACACCACTCCGTCGAGCTTCGACACGGAGCCGTGGATCAGAGAGCTCTTGCCGGAGCCGGCGACTCCGGTGACCACGGTGAGCACGCCGGTGGGGATGTCGACATCGACGTCCTGGAGGTTGTTCGCCGTGGCTCCGCGAACTTCGATGGCGCCATGACCCGAACGGACCTCGGGCTTGAGTGCCGCGCGGTCATCGAGATGATCTCCCGTTCGCGTGCCGCTGGCCTTCAACCCCTCCACCGTCCCCTCGAAGCAGATCTCGCCGCCCGCAGTGCCGGCGCCCGGTCCAAGATCGATGACGTGATCGCCGATGGCGATGGTCTCCGGCTTGTGCTCGACGACGAGCACCGTGTTGCCCTTGTCGCGCAGGCGCAGCAGCAGCGAGTTCATCCGCTCGATGTCGTGCGGATGAAGGCCGATGGTCGGCTCATCGAACACGTAGGTGACATCGGTGAGGGACGAGCCGAGGTGCCGCAGCATCTTGATGCGCTGAGCCTCTCCCCCGGACAGTGTTCCCGACGGCCGATCGAGGCTGAGATATCCGAGACCCAGCGTGACGAAGGCGTCGAGGTTCGCGCTCAGCGCCTCGAGCAGAGGCCCAGCGCCCGGCAGTCTCAGACCGTGGACCCATGCGGCCAGATCGGTGACCTGCATCCGACAGGCGTCGGCGATGCTGACACCGGCGATCTTCGATGACCTCGCCCCCTCGGTGAGACGGGTTCCGTCGCACTCCGGGCACACGGCGAACGTCGCGACGCGTTCGACGAACGCCCGGATGTGCGGCTGCAGAGCGTCGAGGTCCTTCGACAGCATCGACTTCGTGATCTTCGGGATGAGTCCTTCGTAGGTCATGTTGATCCCGGCGATCTTGACCTTCGTGACCTCGCCATAGAGGAACAGCTGCCGCTGCTTGCCTGTGAAATCGACGATCGGCTTGTCGCCCGGGTAGAAGCCCGACTGCGAGAAGCCCTTCACCATCCACCCGTCGGCCGTGTAGCCGGGCACCATGATCGCACCCTCGTCGAGCGATTTGGACTCGTCGACGATCTGCGAGAGGTCGAGGTCGGACACCGCTCCCCTGCCCTCGCACCGCGGGCACATGCCACCCAGGTAGATCGCGTCCTTCACGATCTTCTTCTCCCCACCCGGGCCGGTCATGACTCCGCTGGCCTTCTGCGTGGGGATGTTGAACGAGAACGCGGTCGGGCCGCCGATGTAGGGCTCTCCGAGCTTGCTGAAGAGGATCCGGAGCATGGCGTTCGCATCGGTGACGGTGCCGACGGTCGAACGCGGATTCGCACCGAGGCGCTCCTGATCGACGATGATCGCCGTGGTGAGACCCTCGAGCACGTCGACGTCCGGACGCGGCACCGACGGCATGAACCCCTGGACGAAAGCGCTGTAGGTCTCATCGATCATCCGTCGTGATTCGGCGGCGATGGTGTCGAAGACGAGCGAGCTCTTGCCCGACCCAGAGACGCCGGTGAACACGGTGAGACGCCGCTTCGGGATGTCGACGCTGACATCCTTCAGGTTGTTCTCCCGTGCTCCCTGCACCCGGATCAGATCGTGCGCGTCAGCCGCGTGTGCGGAAGGAGTCATGCGGGGTCCTCGATGTTCGTGGATGAGCGGTGGCGCCGACGGTCAGCCGGCCTGGTTGATACGCAGCAGGTTGCCAGCCGGGTCGCGGAAGGCGCAGTCCCGAACGCCGTAGGGCTGATCCATGGGCTCCTGCACGACATCTGCTCCTGCGCCGACGAGTCGCTCGAACACGGCGTCGAGGTCGTCGCTCGCGAGCGTGAGGGCCCCGTAGCTCCCCTTGGCGATGAGCTCGAGGATCGTCTGGCGCTCGAGATCGGTGAGCCCGGGGTCGGTCGCCGGCGGGTGCAGCACGATCGAGACGTCCGGCTGGCCCTCAGGCCCCACAGTCAGCCAGCGCATGCCGTCATAGCCCACATCGTTGCGCACCTCGAAGCCGAGTGCGTCTCGATAGAAGCCGAGGGCCTCGTCTGCGTCGGTGTGCGGAAGGAACGCGTAGTGGATGCTGATCTTCATGAATTCACCGTAGGTCCGCGTCGGCCCGCGGCGCTTCTCGATTCCTGATGGGTCGGATGACGTGTTTGACCTGGAAGGTCGGAATGCCCTCCAGGTCGGCTGCGCGCTCACGATACACCGAGGGTGAGACACCGACGAGCTCGGCGAACCTCGTGCTGAAGGTGCCCAGCGACGTGCATCCGACCTCGAAGCAGGCGTCGGTCACGGTGACATCCCCTCGTCGGAGCAGAGCCATCGCCCGTTCGATCCGGCGCGTCATGAGGTAGGAGTACGGAGTCTCGCCGTACGCCTCACGAAACAGGCGACTCAGATGCCCGGACGACATGTGCACACCTCTGGCCAGAGATTCGACATCCAGCGGCCGCGCGTAGTCGCGGTCCATGCGATCCCGCACCCTCCTCATGCGCACGAGGTCGCGGAGTCGGGATTCCGGATCGGCGGTCACACCTCGATAGTGCCACGACGTCGTCAAGCACACCGGTATGTCGGCGAGCACGAGTCCACCCCCGCATCGACACTCGGAGCGCTACTCTGAAGGTGTCCTCACAGGTTCTTCACAGAAAGGCCTCTTCCCCATGTCTGACACCTCCTCCCCCACCAGTCGGTCCCCCTTCTCCTCCCTGCGCATCGCACTCGGAATCGCCGGCATCCTGACCCTCGTCCTCGGCATCGTCATCCTGGTCTGGCCGGACAAGTCGCTCGCGGTGGTCGCCGGCTTCGCGGCAGCGGTCGTCGCCTCGTATCTGATCGTCGCCGGCCTGGTCTACATCGCACTGAGCCTGTTCTCCGGCGCGCACCGAGGATGGTCACGCGTCGGTCACATCGTGCTCGGCCTGCTGTACATCGCGGCGGGCGTGATCATGTTCACCAACTTCTTCGCATCGACCGTGTTCCTCGCCACCTTCGTGGTCATCTTCCTCGGCATCAGCTGGATCATCGAGGGCGTGGTCGCGCTCACGCTGCTCGGTCGTGACGGATCGCGCGTGTGGACCATGCTCTACGCCGTGCTCAGCATCGTGGCCGGGATCACCGTCGCCTTCTCGCCTCTCTACGCGGCTGCCGTGCTGTGGTGGGTGCTGGGCATCGCGCTGGTGGCCCTGGGCCTCGTGCAGATCGTCCGCGCGATCACCTTCGGCAAGGACGCCTCCGACATCCGGGCAGGATCACCGGCGTCCCGCACCGTCTGATCGCGTCGGCGCGCGCACAGGAAGGGCCCCGTCCGAGACACGGACGGGGCCCTTCCTCACAGCGGCCTCACTCGGCGGCGAAGGCGCTCACATCCCCGACCAGTCGGGTGTTGTCGGCCGGCACCGGATCGATCGCGGCCTGCGCCACCTCGGCGGCGAACTCCGACACGTTGTAGAGCTTGCCCGCCGATTCACGGCGCTCGGCGATGGCTCCCGGATTCGCGCGCTCCAGCAGCGTGGCGGTGATTGTGCCCTCGATCATGTCGCCGGACACGATGGTGAAGCCGATCCCCTTCTTCTCGAGCTCGGGGATGCGCTCGCGCAGCGCGTCTTCGCCCGCCCGCTTCGACACAGCGACCGGCTCGTACTCGGGCATCGTCGGCGTCGTGCGGATGAAGTGCGCCTGATGGCTGGTGACGAACACCACTCGTGAGCCCTCGGACAGGAGGGGCGTCGCTGCCTCGAGCACGCTCACCTGCGCGTCGCGGTTGAGCGCCAGTGCGTAGTCGGCGGCCATGCCGGACTCCATGCCGCCGGAGGCGTTGAGGACGAGCACGTCGAGTCGTCCGAACTCCGCCTTCACGGCATCGAACATCTCCGCGACGGACGCCGGGTCGGTGAGATCGGCACCGACCACGAGCACTCGCCGACCCAGCGCGCGGAGCTCCCCCGCGAGCTTCTCGGCGCGGGGCGCCTTGTTGCGGAAGTTGATGACGACGTCGGCGCCGGCTTCTGCGAGGTAGCGCACGGTGTCCGCTCCGATGCCCCGGGACGAGCCGGTGACGAGCGCGACCTTTCCGTCGAGCGAACCTGCGGGAAGAACGTCGGTCACAATGACTCCTCTGGTACGTGAAAAGCCGCGATCACGCGGCAGGAACAGACTATCAAGCCGAAGATCAAGCCCCGGAAGACGTGGATGCCGCGTGATAGGTTGACCGCAAAGGAGGCCGTATGGACAACTTCGCGACATTCGTACAGTTCATCGACCAATGGGCCTGGATCGGCTGGCTGATCCTCATCGCCGTCTTCCTCGTCATCGAGATGCTCACCCTCGATTTCACTTTCCTCATGCTGAGCTTCGGCAGCGCGGTGGGACTCGTGACGGACCTGGTGGGAGTCCCCGTGTGGGTGCAGGTGATCGTGGCAGCCGCTGCGGCCGCCCTCTTCATCCTGTTCCTGCGACCTCCCCTGCTCAAGAGACTCCGACGAGGCGAGGATCCGACCAAGTCGAACGTCGACGCGCTCCTCGACCTGCGCGGCATCGCCCTGCAGGACATCACCCAGATCTCCGGGCAGGTGAAACTCAGCAACGGCGACACCTGGACCGCTCGCACAGCGACGTCCGTGCCGATCCCGCAGGGCTCCCCCATCGCCATCAGCGCCATCAACGGCGCGACAGCCATCGTCCACCCCGTCAACCACTAGGAGAGTCCAGTGAACGACTCCTCGTTCATCCCCCAGGCCATCGGATGGATCCTTGCGAT
The DNA here is from genome assembly GCA_963518515.1 of uncultured Microbacterium sp. GTDB lineage: Bacteria > Actinomycetota > Actinomycetes > Actinomycetales > Microbacteriaceae > Microbacterium. The sequence goes on along the minus strand of CAUQIW010000002.1, from coordinate 404,945 downwards.
CGCGGTGATCATCTTCGTGGTGGTCACCGTGGCCCGCTCCATCCGCATCATCCCGCAGGCCACCGCGGGCGTCGTCGAGCGTCTGGGCCGCTACCACAAGACGCTCATGCCGGGACTCAACATCCTGGTGCCCTTCATCGATCGCCTGCGTCCTCTCATCGACATGCGCGAACAGGTGGTCTCCTTCCCCCCGCAGCCCGTCATCACCGAGGACAACCTGGTGGTCTCGATCGACACCGTCGTGTACTTCCAGGTCACGGATGCGCGCGCGGCCACCTACGAGATCGCGAACTATCTGGGAGCAGTGGAGCAGCTGACGACCACAACTCTGCGAAACGTCGTCGGTGGGCTCAACCTCGAAGAAGCGCTCACGAGCCGAGACAACATCAACGGTCAGCTTCGGGTGGTGCTCGACGAAGCCACCGGCAAGTGGGGCATCCGCGTCGGCCGTGTCGAGCTGAAGGCGATCGATCCGCCCATCTCCATCCAGGACTCGATGGAGAAGCAGATGCGCGCAGAGCGTGACCGTCGCGCGGCGATCCTCACCGCAGAGGGGACCAAGCAGTCTGCCATCCTCGAGGCGGAGGGAGCCCGCCAGGCGGAGATCCTCCGCGCCGAGGGCGACAAGCAGGCCGCCGTGCTCCGAGCGCAGGGTGAGGCCGAGGCCATCCAGAACGTGTTCACCGCCATCCACCAGGGCGAGCCCGACGACAAGCTCCTCGCCTACCAGTACCTCCAGATGCTGCCGAAGATCAGCGAGGGGCAGTCCAACAAGCTCTGGATCATCCCCAGCGAGCTGACCGAGGCTCTCAAGGGGATCGGCACCGCCTTCACGCCGAAGCCGGGTCAGGCGCAGCCTCCGACACAGCTTCCCGGCGCGTGACGCACCCGTACTTCGAGAAGACCCGCCATCCGAGAGTCCTCGCCCAACGCGGTCTGATCACCGCGACGGGCGAGGACTCCGGTGTCTGGGAGAACTCCGCGGCCGCCTTCGCCGCCGCGCACGCCGCGGGCGCCGAGTACATCGAGACCGACTGCCAGGTGACATCGGATGGTGACGTCGTGCTCTTCCACGACGCCACTCTCGAACGGCTGACCGGAGACGCCAGAGCGATCCGCGATGTGCGCACCCGGGATCTCGCCAGCATCCTCGCGGATCACGGCGGACTCATGACCGTGTCCGAAGCACTCGAGGCGTTCCCGCGCACGAGGTTCAACATCGACGTCAAGACGATGGATGCCGCGGCTCCGATCGGGCCCATGCTCGTCGATCACACGCACCGAGTGCTCGTCACGAGCTTCTCGGACGCGCATCGCCGCGCCGCCGTCACAGCAGCCCTGCGGGCGGGCGCCGCCATCCGGCCGGCGACCTCCGGCGGCAGCCGCACGATCGCCGCCGTGCGGGCACTGTCCGCGCTGCGCCTCTCCCCCGCTCGAGCGCTGCGAGACATCGACGCACTGCAGATCCCCGAACGGCACGGTGCGGTGCGAGTTCTCGCACCTTCGCTGATCCGAGCCGCTCACCGTCTGGGCGTGGAGGTCCACGTCTGGACGGTGAACGACGCGTCGACCATGACGCGGCTGATGGCGATGGGCGTGGACGGTGTCGTCACCGACCGCGCCGACCTCGCCCTCAGCGTCCTCTCCTCGTAGTCGGCGCCACGCCGCCATACGCTCTCGCTCTGGGATTCGGCTGTGAATCGCGCCGAGAAGCCGGGCGCGTGGATGAAGCCCACAGGCTGGAGCGTTATACCTGTGAGAGACGAGAGGACCACAAAATGGCAGATCGCAGCCTGCGCGGCATCCGACTCGGCGCCCAGAGCCTACAGAGCGAAGAGGGCGTCGTTTTCATGGAGCGCCGTGAGACCATCTACACCTGTGACACCTGCGGCCACGTCACGAACCTCATGTTCGCGGCGGACGCGGAGCCGCCCCAGACCTGGGAGTGCCGGGCCTGCGGCGCCGAAGCACGACTCAACGTCGACGGCCACGCCGTGACGCTCGAGGTCGTCGACGAGAAGGCCGCCCGCACCCATTGGGACATGCTCATGGAGCGCCGTACCCGTGCCGAACTCGAGGAGCTGCTCGAAGAGCGCCTCTCGTTCATCCGTGCGCGTCGCGGAGCGGGTGAAGACCCGACCCGGGAGAAGATCGGCGCTTAGCGCCGCCTGGCGCGCCACCACCCGAAGAGGAGCGCGCCGAGACTCCCCCACAACAGAATCTGCTGGATCCAGGGCCCGAGGATCACGCCCGCGGTGAGGCCGGAGCGCAACTCGACATCGTCGAGAAGCGCCCCGGCCTCTCCTGCGTCCAGGCTCGAGACGGTCGAGCCATCGGGCCGGATGATCTGGCTGGTCCCGACCGTCGAGACGTTCACCACGCTTCTCCCGGTCTCGATCGCGCGCATCCGTGCGATCGCCAGTTGCTGCAGGTTCTCGTCGGTTCCTCGGAAGTCGGCGTTGTTCGTCTGGAAGACGAGCACCTCGGCTCCGGCGTTCAGACCCTCGAGGATCACGTCGTCGTAGATGACGTCGAAGCAGATCGCCAGGCCGATGGTCGCACCGGCGACATCCATGACCGGCGGGTTCTCCCCCGGTGTGTACTCCCGTCCGATCAAACCGATCAGATCCGGCGCGAGAGCCGCGAAGAACGGCCGGTCGGGGACGTACTCACCGAACGGGACCGGATGGCGCTTGTCGTGCAGCTGCGTCGCGCCGCCGGCATCCGTCCACAGCAGCGAGGTGTTGAAGTACCTCTCGTTTCTGCCGGTCGCCGCGTTCGCCAGCAGAGGGGCCCCCACCCGGTTCGTGATCAGGGTGAGTCGGCGAGCCAGATTCTCGTCCTGGAAGGGATCGGAGTCGAGAGAGCCCTCCGGCCACACCAGCAGGTCGACGTCCTCACCGTAGAGGGGCTCGGTCGCCTTCGTCTGCGCGGTGATGACGGAGTAGCGCTCGCGGTCGTCGAAGTAGCCCGTCGGACCGTTGCCCTGCACCGCGGCGATGCGCAGGGTGCCGTTCGGCGTGGTGGGGAAGGTCGGCAGGAGCGCGAGAACGAGAACCAGGGCTGCGGGAACGATGACGGCAGCCACCCGCCGACCGCGTTCGCCGCGCCATGCTCGAAGTCTGACGACCTCGATCAGGACCGCCACCAGAAGCACCATGAGGAATCCCAGGCCACTGACGCCCACCCAGGACGACATGGGGGCCGACGGGCTCTGCGCCTGGCTCATGCCGATCCGCGCCCAGGGGAATCCTCCGTACGGCCAGGTGCCGATGAAGAGCTCGCGACCGATCCACAGCGCGGCCACGACAGCGGGAAGCAGGAAGAGCCGTGCGGACGTCGAGGGGAAAGCCCGCGGGATCCATCGGTAGGCCAGCACGATCGGGACCAGTGCGAGTGCGGTCAACCCGCCCTCGAGGATGCTGAGCGCCGCCCACGGCACCGGTCCCAGGTATCGGGCGGTCCAGGAGACGAGGAGGGCGAAGAACAGGATGCCGTAGAGGAGGCCGACGAGCATCGCGCCGCCGAACCTGCGACCGATCAGGGAGACCAGCAGGAGCGCCGTCGCCGGATAGGCCAGGAACCACAGCGCCGGCCCCGGGTAGGACAGGTACATGAGGCCGGCGGCGATCGCGGCTGCCAGCGAGGCGGCCCACAAGGGCAACGGAGGGCGGGGCAGCGAGAGGGATTCGGACATCCCTCTCATTCTCACATCGACGAGTACGCCACGATGCCACGGCGCACGCCGTCGAGCGCGGTGCGGGCCGTTCGCGCGACGGTCGCGTCCTCCGCGACGATGGAGAGCTGGTCGAGAAGATCGATGGTCTGCTTCGCCCAGCGCACGAAGTCTCCCGCCGCCATGTCGGCGTCCACGAGCACCCTGTCGAGCATCCCGCCCCGCGCCCAGGAGTGCATCGCACCGGCGAGCCCTGCGGAGAGAGGCTCGGAGCCCGGCAGGTGATGGTCCTTCTCGAGGTCGTCGAGCTCTGCCCACAGTGTGGTGGTCTTCTCGTACGCCGTGCGGAACGCGCCACGCGGCAGTCCGTGCTCGCCCGCGTTCGCCTCATCCCGCCGAGGCTCGTAGACCAGGCAACAGGCCATGGCAGCCAAGGACGGCGCGTCGAGTCCCTTCCAAAGGCCCTGACGCAGCGATTCGGCGACCAGGAGATCTCTCTCGCCGTAGATCCGTCGCATCGTGCGACCTGCATCGGTGAGCGCGGTCTCCCCCGACTCGTCCGAAACGTAGTCGAGGGTCTCCAGAACCTCCACCACGCGGTCGAAGACCCGAGCCACGGTCCCCGTGCGATTCTCGATCTGCCGACGGATGCGGTCGGTCTGTCGCTTGAGCTTCCAATACCGCTCCGCCCACCGGGCATGAGCCTCGCGGTCGGGGCACCGGTGGCAGGGGTGCCGCTGCATGCTGGTGCGGAGCGACTGGATGCGCTTCATGCGCTTGTCCCGCGCAGCGCGCGGCGCCTGCGAGTCCTGTCGGTTCTTCTTCTCCAGATCGCTCAGCTCGCGCCGGATCGTGGCATAGTGCAAGAAGTCGCCGTGTTCGCAGGTCATCGCACTCTGATAGCCGGCGAGAGACTCTTCGGCTTCTCTGACCTGCTTCGCCAGTCCCACAACCGCTCGATCCGCCTGGAACTGGGCGAAGGACGACTCGAGGATCTGCCTGGCACGGGCCTTGCCGAACAGGTCGATGAGGTTGACCGCCATGTTGTAGGTCGGTCGGAAACTCGAGTTCAACGGGTACGTCCGTCGCGACGCGAGAGCGGCAACGGCCTGAGGATCCATCCCCTCCGTCCATTGGACGACGGCATGTCCCTCGACGTCGATACCCCGTCGGCCGGCGCGCCCGGTGAGCTGGGTGTACTCCCCCGAGGTGATGGCCACACGGGCCTCGCCGTTGAACTTCTCCATCTTCTCGAGCACGACGGTGCGCGCGGGCATGTTGATGCCCAGCGCCAGAGTCTCGGTCGCGAACACGACCTTGACCAGCTTGAGCCGATACAGCTCCTCGACGACCTCCTTGAAGGCCGGAAGGAGTCCTGCATGGTGCGAGGCGACGCCACGCTCGAGGTTGTCGAGCCATTCCCAGTATCCGAGAACGCCGAGGTCTTCATCCTGGAGGGTGCGTGTGCGCTCCTCGACGATCGCTCTGATCTCCTGGCGCTCTTCCGAGGAGGTGAGGCGCAGCCCCGAGCGGCGCACCTGCTGCACGGCCGCGTCGCAGCCCACGCGGCTGAAGATGAAGAAGATCGCCGGAAGCAGGTTGGCGCGCTCGAGCAGCTGGATCACGTCGGGGCGGTCCATGCGCTCGATGCGTCGCATGTTGCCGGAGCGCACCGGACGTCGGCCGCCGCGCTGCGGTCGCTTGGCCTCACGTCCCGCGTGGCGGTCGCTGCGGTACGACTGCGCCTCACGATTCTTCTCGTAGTGCGAGCCGGTGAACGAGCGGATGCGCATCAGCTCCTGGTTCACCTTGGCCGTCGCGAGACCGGCGCGGTCGTCGAAGAGCGGAAGCAGATCGTCGCGTACGAGGACGTGCTGTTCGAGCGGGACCGGTCGGATCTCCGACACGATCACCTCCGTGCCGCCGCGCACGGTGTCGAGCCAGTCGCCGAACTCCTCGGCATTGGAGACCGTCGCGGAGAGTGAGACGAGGCGCACGTGCTGCGGGAGGTGGATGATGACCTCCTCCCACACCGCCCCACGGAACCGGTCGGCGAGGTAGTGGACCTCATCCATCACGACGTAGCGGAGATCACGGAGCGCGGCCGAGTCGGCATAGATCATGTTGCGCAGGACTTCGGTCGTCATCACGACGATGCGGGCGTTGCCGTTGATGTTGGTGTCACCGGTGAGGAGACCGACGTCTTCGGCTCCGTACACCTCGACCAGCTCGCGGAACTTCTGATTGGACAGCGCCTTCATCGGCGTGGTGTAGAACGCCTTGTCGCGCGGCGTCTGCATCGCCAGATGGATGGCGAACTCGCCGACGATGGTCTTGCCCGCTCCGGTCGGCGCCGCGACGAGAACGCTGCTGCCGCGCTCGAGCGCCCGACATCCTTCGATCTGGAACGGGTCGAGGTCGAACTTCTGCTTCGCGGCGAACGCCGCAGTCTCGGGATGACCCGCGGATTCACGCGCGGCGGAGTATCGCTCGGACGGCGAGCTCATGCGCCCACTGCGTCTGCGCCGGCCGCGTCGTCGCGCTTGCGCTTGCGCCGGTCGAAGAGCATCGAGATGAAGGTCGCGGCGAAGTAGAGGACGATCATCGACGCCATCAGGAGCAGCATCGAGAAGACATCGGCAGGCGGAGTCGTGATCGCGGCGAAGATCGTGCAGACGAGGATGGCGACGCGCCAGCCCTTGAGGATCTCCCGTCCGGAGACGACCCCGGCGATGTTGAGAGCCACGAGGAACACCGGGAGCACGAACGCGACCCCGACGACGATCAGGAACTTGAACACGAAGTCGTAGTACCCGGAGTAGTCGTAGAACTGCGCCATGCCCTCGGGGACGAACGTCGCCATGATCTCGATGACGTGCGGCAGCGTGAGGAAGGCGACGGTGCAGCCCGCGAAGAACAGCGGGATCGCGGCGCCGAGGAAGCCCCAGGTGTACTGGGTCTCCTTCTTGGTGAGGCCGGGCATGATGAACGCCCAGACCTGCCACAGCCACACCGGGGCCGACCCGATCAGGCCGATCGCGAAGGCGATGCGCATCCTCAGGTCGAAGCCGCTGGTCACGGTGGTGAAGTTCAGTGCCGTGTACTCACGGCCCTCTTCGGCCGCGATCGCATTGATCGGAGCGGAGAGGAGGTCGATGATCGGCCCCGTCACGATGAACGCGATGATCATGCCGACGACCAGTGCCGCAGCCGCGATGACCAGCCTCTTGCGGAGTTCGATCAGATGCGAACCCAACGACATCCGTGTGTCGCGGCCCGGCGTCGCCTGCTCGGCGGAGTCGAGAGCGGACACGGACTAGACGGATCGAGGTGGCTGACCCGATTCGGTCTCGCGCGGGGTCACCGGGGTGTCCGCGACCGAGGCGGCGGGTGTCGCCGGGGTCTCTCCCGCGGCGTCAGTGGAGTCGTCGTTCTTCATCGCCTTCATCTCGCCCTTGAAGACGCGGGCGGACTGGCCGAGGCTCTTGGCCAGTGCCGGCAGCTTCGCTGCGCCGAAGAGCAGCAGGATGACGGCGAGGATGATCAGCAGATGTGGCCAACCGAAAGCGCCCATGAGATTCTCCTTCGTCGTTTTCTAGAGTCTAACCGGCGTTGTCGGCGTCCGGGTGATGATACAGCGCGAGTCCTGCCGCAGCCCACTCGCGCGTCGCTGCTCGGGCGATGGAGGGTTCGGCCACTTCGAGCGCTCCCCCCAGACGTGCGGCGATGCGCTTGATGCCTCGTGGATCGGCGAGATGCAGCCGAGCGGTGACGATGCCGCCGCTCGTGTGCACGTTGTCTGCGGAGAGGAAATCACCGAGCAGCGGGGCCAGGCGCTCGGCCACATGCACGACGACCTCGCCCTCATCGTCGACCGCCGAGAACGCCTCCGGCACCTGATCGCCCGCGTGCGTGGCGGCGATGTCCGTCAGGGTGGCATCGCTCACCCGGTCGAGATGGAACGTGCGCATCGCCTGGCGCATGTGGCACCAGCCCTGCAGATACCACTGGGCGTTCGTGATGAGAACCTGCACGGGGTCGACGGTGCGGGTGGTGGGAGCGGCATCGGGAGCCTGATAGGTGAAGGACACCGCGACGCCGTCCTGCACAGCTCTGGAGACGACCTGGCGGACCTCGTCGACGGGGCCGGGCGCGACGACGACGTCAGCCGGTGCATCCGCCGCGCCGCGCGAGAGCTTGGAGATGAGTCCGCTCACCAGCCCCGAGTCGGACACCGCGGGCAGCGCGGCGACCATCTGCAGCCCGGCGAGAAGGGCGGCGGCCTCGCGTGCGGTGAACCTGGGAACGCGCCGCAGTGCGACGTCGTTCGTTATCTCGATCACATCCTCCTGATCGAGGAGGTCCCAGTTGATGTCGAACATCTCCTGCGGCTGCTGCCAATAGCCCGAATCGCCGGGGAGCCCGATCACGGTCAGCTTCTCGACCATCTGCCTCATCTCGGCGGGGGTCACGCCGAACTCGTCGGCGGCTTCCGCGAGCGAGACCTGGCCGTGCTCGAGGAGGTACGGCACCAGCGTGAGGTACACCCGCACCCTGTCGGATGCGAGCAGCGGTCTACGGGTGGCCGTCATCGGCCCTCCTCGTCGTCGGAGTTGGCCGCGATGACCGCGCGCAGTCGCGACACCACCGCGTCGAGCAGCGCGGGCGGCTCGACCACCCTGACCTCCGGCCCGTAGGACGCGAGCTCGTCGGCGAGGATGTGCAGGTCGACGAACGGCACTCTGATTCCCTGCGTCGCGGGAGTCGCGCGGCGCCCGAGTCGGAGGGACGCCTCGGTTCCCGGGGTGACCTCCAGCAGCGCCGAGTTCTGCGCCGCGACCTGCTGCAGTCCGGCGAGAGCCCGCTCCCCCGCCCCTTCGCGGAGTCCGGCATCGAACACCGTCGACGTGATCTTCACATCGCCGACTATCCGTCCGAGCAGGAAGGTGCGATCGGCGTCGAGGTCGACGTCGACGCCGAACACGTGCCACCGTGCCTCGTAGTCGACCAGCGCGAGGGGCCGGATGCGCCGACGCCGCGGGGCGTCCTCCCCCGGCTTCAGATAGTCGAACTGCACGACTCTGCTCTTCTCGATGGCCTCTTGGAGAACGGGGAACGCGGCATCCCTCGCAGTGATGCGCGGCGCGAACCCGATGATCGGCTCGTCGCCGTCGATGCCCAGCGCGCGGATCTTTCGGACGCCGGCCGTGGCGTCGCCCGAGGCCGACTCGGCGCTCCAGACGCTTCCCGCCAGCTGCAGCACCGCGAGTTCCGCAGGAGTGAACTCGATATCGCCGGGCAGATCGTACTCAGCCTGCGGAATACGGTAGCGCGCCTCTCGGAGGTCGTTGGGATCGGCCTGGTCGCCGATCGTCTCGACGGGAACCCCGAGGGTGCGGAGTTCGTCCTTGTCGCGCTCGAACATCTTCTCGAGGGCGTCGGAGCGCGCTCCCGCGTCCGCACGCTGGCGATAGCCCGAGACGTTGTCGAGGATCTGCTGTTTGGTCAGCCCGATCTCCGTGGCCATCAGCGCCACGACGAGGTTCGTGAGGCGCTCCTCCGCCGGAATCCGGGCCGCCATCACTGCTCCGGAGCCGGAACGATCCCCAGGATGTCGACGACGATCGCAGTCGAGCCGGCGCCTTCGGCCCCGGGGACGACGACGAGCAGCTGTGAGCCGACGGTCGCACCGACGAGTTCCTTGGCCGCGGGACCGACATTCGGCTCAGCGCCCCACGTGCTCGAGGTGACGGTCTTGTCGTCCCAGCCGACCGCCATGATGTTCGTGACGATCGTCGACTCGGACTCCACGACCGCTCCGTCGCCCTGGATGAGCGTCTGAGTGATCTGCTTCTTCGGAGCGTCGCTGTCGGGGATGATCACACCGGGGGTTCCGTCGGGTGCTCGCACCACGGTCGGAAGGCCGCGCGCGTCGTTGAACTGAGAGGCGCCCTCGGCGTGCGGAAGCAGGACGTCGAGCACGTCGACGACGGCGACCACGTTCTCGCCCTCGGCGAGCCCGAAGGCCGCCACATTCGTCTCACCGAAGTCCTCGGGGGTGAGCACCGCGACGATGCGGCTGCCGGCGGTCGCGCACTGCAGCACCTCCTCGAGACCGGGCGACTTCTGAGCCCAGAAGTCGATGGTGTGCACCCGGCTCAGATCCCCGTTGAACTCGGACTCGTACAGCTTCTCTCCGCTGTCGCCGCCGAAGAACGCGAGGTCCAGGACCATGGGCTGAGTCGCCGACGTCAACGCCTCTCCGTCGCCCACCACGGCGTCGGAGAAGCTCGTCTTCTCGGCCTTCGCAGAGCCGAACACGGTGACCTCCGGCGTCTCACCGAGATCGCCCTCGACAGTGACGGAGTCCGACACCGCAGCCGAATCCGCGGATCGATCGCAGGCAGACCCCGCGTACGTCGGGGCTGCCGCGCATCCGGTCAGAGCGAGGGCGGCGAGGCTGAGGGTGGCCAGAACGGCGGACGTTTTACGCACGCGCCTCAGTCTATTCCGTCACGGCCTGGGAATCGCGCGACGCTGCGGCCACTCGAGCACCTTCGGCGGCCTTGGCCGCTTCCCGCGCGCGCTTGCGAAGATTCTTGTCGTTGATCTCACGATCGCCGACGGCGCCGGGCGTCCACTGGTCGACATCGTCGTTCCCGTAGCTGCTCTTCGACGCGCGCCGCTTCACGGACGGTGCGATGGCACCGGGCGCGAGACGGCGCGCTGTGAGCAGGAATCCGGTGTGAGCGACCATGCGATGATCCGGGCGCACGGCGAGTCCTTCGACATGCCATCCGCGGACCATCGTCTCCGATGCCTCCGGTTCGGTGAACAGAGACGTGCCGCGGATGTACTCGGCGACCCGCGACAGCTGCGTGGCCGTCGCGACGTAGCAGAGCACGACTCCGCCCGGAGTCAGCGCGTCGGCGACGACGTCCATGCACTCCCAGGGTGCCAGCATGTCGAGCACCACGCGGTCGACGGTTCCTGCGGGGAACTGCGCGGGCAGCTCCTCGGCGAGATCGGCCACCACGACGTCCCACGTCGGAGGCTCCTCGCCGAAGAAGGTCTCGACGTTGCCGCGGGCGACCTGCGCGAAGTCGTCGCGCCGCTCGAAGGAGACCAGACGCCCCGCGGGCCCGATGGCTCGGAGAAGCGAGAGCGACAGCGCTCCCGAGCCCACACCGGCCTCGACCACGGTCGCACCGGGGAAGATGTCGGCCTGCATCACGATCTGCGCCGCATCCTTGGGATAGACGATGGCGGCGCCGCGGGGCATGGACATCGCGAAGTCGCGCAGCAGCGGACGAAGCGCCAGGTAGTCGTGCCCCGAGCTGTTCGCGACGACCGAGCCGTCGGGCAGACCGATCAGATCCCGATGGCGCAGCACGCCCTGGTGGGTGTGGAGCTCGCCGTCCTCACGCAGCGTCACGGTGTGCAGTCGCCCCTTGGGACCCGTGAGCTGGACGCGATCGCCCTCTCGGAAGGGCCCGCTCGGGCGCTGCGAGGTGGTGAGGGTCATCGGGTGGCTCCTGTCATGGATGTCTTTCGGTGGAACAGATCGATGAGGTCCGCGGCGCTGCGATCCTCGAGGGTCGGCCAGAGCTCGTGGGCTCCGACGTCGTCGAGCGACACGATGTGCGGCACGCCGAGCGCGACGGCTCCGGAGGCGATGCCCGCTCGAAGCCCTGTGGGTGAATCCTCGATGACGACCGCAGCGGCGATGTCGATGTCGAGCAGTGCCGCCGCGTGCAGATACGGCTCCGGATGCGGCTTGGAGTTGGTCACGTCGTCGCCGGCGACCACGACGTCGAAGCCCTCGAAGCCCATCAGCTCGACGACGCTCAGCGCCATCCGCCGCAGCGACATCGTCACGAGCCCCGTCGCGATGCCCGCCGCGCGCAGGTCCTGCAGCAGCTCGCGTGCACCGGGCCGGAAGGGAACCCCCTGAACGCGCAGCGCCTGCTGCACGGCATCGGTGAGCACGCCGATGATCGCCTCGGCCTCCATGTCGACGCCCGCGTTCTGCAGGATGATCGCGCTGTCGGTCAGGCCGTTCCCCACGAGCTGAAGTGCGTCCTCGTGGCTCCAGGTGCCGCCGAACGATTCCACGAGCGCCGTCTCGGCGGCCATCCAGTACGGCTCCGTGTCGACCAGGGTTCCATCCATGTCCCAGAGGACGGCGTGCGGTACGGCGGGATCTGGCTGTGTGGTCACTGACCCATGCTAAGCCGTGGCTCCGCCCGCGCTCGGCGCGGGCGGACTAGCCTGGACGGACACCTATCCGCATTCACGAAGGGAGCCCACGATGGATGTTCTCGGTTCGCGCATCATCATCGCGGCCTTCGACGGCTGGAACGACGCGGGTGAAGCGGCGAGCGGGGCGATCGCCGCACTCCGCGCCTCGACCGAGTACGACCTCGTGCACTCGATCGATCCCGAGCTGTATTTCGACTACCAGTACACCCGCCCTTCGTCGAAGATGGATGCCGAGGGTCACCGTCGTCTGACCTGGCCGGAGGCCGGTCTCTGGCGGCCCCGCAATCCCGCGCCCGGCCCCGAGTTCTGGGTGCTGACGGGCGTCGAGCCCGCCCGGACCTGGCAGGCGTTCGCCTCGGAGTTCATCGACGTCGCGCTCCGCGACGACATCACCGGACTGGTGACGCTCGGTGCCATGCTCTCCGACGTCCCGCACACACGCCCGATCTCGATCTTCGCCGCCAGCCAGAACGAGCAGGTGCGAGAGACGCACGGACTGGAGCGTTCGATGTACGAGGGCCCCGTCGGCATCCTCAGCGTCTTCGAGCACTTCGCCGAGAGCGCCGGCATCCCGACCGCGAGCCTGTGGGCCAGCGTGCCGCACTACGTCGCCTCGGCCACTCCCTCGCCGAAGGTCACCCTGGCTCTGCTCGACCGCCTCGAGGAGCTCACCGGTGTGGACGTCTCCCGTGATCACCTCCGTACGGAGGCCGCCGCGTGGGAGGCGTCGATCGACGCCGCCGCGGCCGATGACGAGGACATGACCGAGTACATCCGGCAGCTGGAGCAGACACGCGACACCTGGGACTCCCCCGATGCGTCGGGAGATGCGATCGCCCAGGCGTTCGAGAGGTACCTGCGACGTCGGGGCGACGGCCCCGGCGACATGAAGCGCTGAGGCGGCCGAGCCCCGGCCTGCGGAGTTCGGTGCGCGTCCGGGGACCTCAGGCGGCGATGACGCCGGTGCCGAGGAGCACCAGCAGCACGGTGCCGAGAAGGATGCGGTAGATCACGAACGGCAGGAAGCTGCGCTTCGAGATGTAGTTCATGAAGAACGCGATGACTCCGAGTGCCACCACGAAGGCGATCCCGGTCGCCGCGAGGGTGTCGCCGAAGGAGAAGAACGACGGCTCGTCCCAGCTCTTGAAGACCTGGTAGAAGCCGCTGCCGAAGACCGCAGGGATCGCCAGGAGGAACGCGTAGCGAGCTGCGGCGGCGCGCTCGTACCCCAGGAAGAGCCCCATCGTGATCGTGCCGCCGGAGCGGGACACGCCGGGGATCAGAGCCAGCGCCTGCGCGAATCCGTAGGCGATGCCGTGCGGATACGTGAGCTGGTCGAGCGTACGGCGCTTCGCACCGACATGATCGGCCACGCCGAGCAGGATGCCGAACAGGATGAGCATGATCGCGACGACCCAGAGCGAGCGGAACACGGTCTCGATCTGGTCCTGGAACAGCAGGCCGAGCACCACGATCGGGATGCTGCCGATGATGATCATCCACCCCATCCGGGCATCGGGGTCGCTGCGCGGCACCTTGCCCGTCAGCGAGCGGAACCACTGCGCGATGATCCGCACGATGTCGCGCCAGAAGAAGACGACGACCGCAGCCTCTGTGCCGATCTGGGTGATCGCGGTGAACGCCGCTCCCGGATCCTCTCCCGACGGCAGGAAGGTGCCCAGGATGCGCAGGTGCGCGCTGGAGGAGATCGGGAGGAACTCGGTGAGTCCCTGGACGACGCCGAGGATGAGCGCTTCGAGCAGGTGCATGGACAGGCCTTCTGATTCGTGGGGCGGCGCGGATCGGAGCGGAGTGCTCAGTACGTGCGCAGCAGATCGGCCAGCACCCGCTGACCGAAGACAAGCGATTCTACGGGTACTCGCTCGTCGACTCCGTGGAACATCCCCGTGAAGTCGAGGTCGGCCGGGAGGCGAAGAGGAGCGAAGCCGTACCCGGTGATGTCCAGCGAGGCGAGAGCCTTGTTGTCGGTCCCCGCCCCGAGCAGGTAGGGGATCACCGGGACACCCGGGTCGTGGCGGCCCAGGCTCGCCACCATGGCGTCGACGAGATCGCCGCTGAACGGCGTCTCCATGCCGATGTCGCGCACGACCGTCTCGATGACGATCTCGTCGCCCACGATCCTCTGGAGCTCGGCGAGCACATCGTCCTCCGTGCCGGGGATCACGCGGACGTCGATCAGAGCCTCGGCGCGCTCGGGGATCACATTGTGCTTGTATCCGGCCGTCAGCGCGGTCGGATTCGTCGTGGTCCGGAACGTGGAGCGCAGGAACGCCTCCGCGGGCCCCGCGGCCTCGGCCAGTGCGTCTGGATCGTCGACGGGACGCCCGGAGAGGTCGCTGAGGCCGCGAAGGAGCGCCTCGGTGGTGTCCGTGAGCAGGATCGGCCACCGCGTGCGCCCGATGGCGGCGACGGCCTCGGCGAGTGCGGTCACCGCGTTGTCGTCGTGCAGGCGGCTGCCGTGTCCCGCGCGCCCCTTTGCGACCAGGCGGATCCAGATCATCGCCTTCTCGCCCACCTGGAGCAGGTAAGCGCGCCTGTCGTCGACGTTGATCGAGTAGCCGCCGACCTCGCTGATCGCCTCGGCGGCGCCCGCGAACCACTCCGGTCGGTTCTCCACGACGAGAGCCGACCCCTCGACGCCGCCGTTCTCCTCGTCGGCGAAGAACGTGAGGATCAGGTCGCGCTCCGGCTGCTCGCCCGCGCGAAGGATGTCGGCGACGGCGGTGAGGATCATCGCGTTCATGTTCTTCATGTCGACGGCGCCTCTGCCCCACAGCATCCCGTCCTCGACGATGCCGGCGAACGGATCGACGGTCCAGTCGTCCGCCATCGCGGGGACCACATCGAGGTGGCCGTGGACGACGAGCGCAGACTTGCTGCGGTCGCGACCGGCGACCCTCGCCATCACATTGGTCCGCCGCGGAACGGGTTCGTAGTACTCGACCTCGAGCCCCAGCGTCTCCAGATAGTCGCCGACGTACTGCGCGGCCTCTCGTTCGCCCTTGGCGTTGCCGCCGCCGAAGTTCGAGGTGTCGAAGCGGATCAGGTCGCTCGCGATGCGGACGACCTCGGGCAGGGACGGATCGATCATCGCTCCAGGCTATCGAAGCCACGTGGCGCGCCCGGGCGACGAGCTCGGTTTCTGAGTGCCTGCATCTGCGTGCTAATGTAAATCTTCGTTCGGCAACGGACATCCAACACCTGCGCGGGTGGCGGAATGGTAGACGCGCTACGTTGAGGTCGTAGTGCCCGTAAGGGCGTGGGGGTTCAAGTCCCCCTCCGCGCACAGCACAGAAGGCCCCCTCTCGAGGGGGCCTTCTTCGTGTCCGGCGAGGCCCATCGCACGGGCTCCGGACCGGTCACGCTGACCGGTCCGGAGGACGGTCAGACCGCTCCGACGCCGAACGCCAGGCCGAGCAGATAGGTGATCGCCGCGGCGCCGAAGCCGATGGCGAGCTGTCTGAGTGCACGTCTGAGTGGCGGGCCTCCCGACAGGATGCCGACCATGGCCCCGGTGGTCAACAGAGCGATCCCCACCAGGATGAGGGCCACGACGATCGCCGTCGTGCCGTCGAGACCGAAGATCCACGGCAGCACCGGGATGATCGCCCCCGAGGCGAAGAGCAGGAAGCTGCTGATGGCCGCCGTCCAGTCACTGCCGACGATCTCGTGCTCGTCCGCCGAGCGGGTGCGGACGGGGCCGGTCGCAGTGCGCTCGACACCGGCCCGAGCGGCGGCCACGATGCGTCTCGCCCTTTCGAGAGCCTCCTGCTGACCGACGCCGCGGGCTCGATACACCAGCGCGAGCTCGTTCTCGTCGATGTCCAGATCGGCTGCCGAGGCGTCGGCGTCCTCATTCGCCTCCGTCGCGGCGAGCAGCTCTCGTTGCGAGCGCACCGATACGAACTCCCCCGCGCCCATCGACAGCGCTCCGGCGAGCAGCCCCGCGATGCCGCTGAAGAGCACGAATCCCGACCCGACACCGGTGGCGCCGATGCCCAGCACGAGCGCGAGATTGCTGACCAGCCCGTCATTCGCACCGAAGACTGCCGCGCGGAACGACCCGGACAGCCGCCGGCGCCCGCGGGCGGCGAGCCCCCTCACGACCTCGTAGTGCACCTTCTCGTCCGCGCGCATGGCAGGCGTCGCATAGTGCTCGGAATCGTACGGCGATCGCGCCTCCGCGCTCTGGGCGAGCACGAGAACGAAGATCGACCCGAAGTGACCGGCCATCCACCCGAGCATCCGAGAGCGGAGTCCGGCGCGAGGAAGTCGTGCGGGCTCGTCACCGAGCAGGTCGAGCCAGTGCTGCTCGTGTCGGCGTTCGGCATCCGCGAGGCTGAGCAGGATGTCGCGCTCCTCCCCCGCGCGCCGGTTCGCCAACTTCTGATAGACGACCCCTTCTGCTCGCTCCTCGACGAGATACCGCGCCCAGCGGCGGCGATCCGCGGGGGTGGGTTCGGCGGCGTGGCCTGCAGCGGGTGATTCATCGGCAGCGGGGGCTGTCATGGCGTCTCCTGATCGATCCTCCCCGACGCTCGCATTCGCGTCAGGGCAACCGTTCCACGCTAGCCGCGCGTGGCGCGGGTGATCTCTCCGAGCCCACTATTGCCAGCTTTTCGGGGATCCGAACCGACCGGTTCCGCTCTCAGGTGCGCACGCGTTTGCGAAGGACTTCGATGCGGGCCTGCAACTGGGTGACCGTGGCCTGAGCGACCGCCGGGCCACCGCAGATGCGCCGCAGCTCGGCGTGCACCGCACCGTGCGGCTCGCCCTTCTGCCGCGCGTACAGTCCGACGAGGCTGTTCAGCAGCTGGCGCTGTTCACGCAGCGTCCGATGCAGGGGCGCGGGGAGCGTCGTGGTCTCCGTCGGGCCGGCGGACGCCTCGCGCGCCTCTCGCAGCCGCGACTGACGCGCCTGTCGCTGCATCAGCAGGTCGTGCACGTGCTCGGGCTCGAGGAGTCCGGGGAAGCCGATGAACTCCTCCTCCTCCGGCGTTCCCGGTTCGGCGAGCTGTCCGAACTCCTGCCCCTCGAAGACGAGGCGATCGAAATGAGCCACGGACGACAGTGCCTGATAGCTGAACTCCTGCGTCAGCGCGTCGGACGCATCGTCCTCGCGGTTGGCGTTGTCGAGAAGCGAGTCCTCGAGCCCGTCATCGTCCTGGGACTGGCGATCGAGCGCGTGATCGCGCTGCTTGTCCATCTCGTTCGCAAGACCCATGAGCACGGGCACCTGCGGCAGGAAGACGCTGGCCGCCTCGCCGCGACGTCGAGCGCGCACGAAGCGTCCGATGGCCTGGGCGAAGAACAGAGGGGTCGACGACGAGGTCGCGTAGACCCCCACTGCCAGGCGCGGCACATCGACGCCCTCCGACACCATGCGCACCGCCACCATCCACCGGTCGTTGCTGGCGCTGAACTTCTCGATGCGCTCCGAGGCCGTCGCATCGTCGGAGAGCACGATCGTCGGCTGCTGCCCGGTGAGGCTGTGCAGGATCTTCGCGTACGCGCGGGCGACCGTCTGATCGGTCGCGAGCACCAGTCCCCCGGCGTCGGGCACATGATGGCGCACCTCGGTGAGCCGACGGTCTGCCGCCGACAGCACCGCCGGCATCCACTCGCCCTCGGGGTCGAGTGCGGTGCGCCACGCCTGCGACGTGACGTCCTTGGTGTTGTCCTGACCGAGATGCGTCTCGAGCTCGTCGCCGGAGGTCGTGCGCCACCGCATCTTGCCGGCGTACATGTGGAACAGCACCGGACGCACCACGCCATCGGACAGCGCTCGTCCGTACCCGTAGTTGTAGTCGGTGCGCGAGATGCGCGCTCCCGACTCGTCGGGGTGGTACTCGACGAAGGGGATCGGAGCGGTGTCGCTGCGGAATGGCGTTCCGGAGAGCAGCAGCCGCCGCTTCGCGGGGCCGTAGGCGTCTCTGATCGCGTCGCCCCAGCTCAGCGCGTCGCCGCCGTGATGCACCTCGTCGAGGATCACCAGGGTCTTCGCGTCCTCCGTCAGATGGCGGTGGACGGAGGACTTGGCTGCGACCTGCGCGTAGGTCACCACCGCGCCGTGGTAGTGCGACGCGGGCGCCCAATGACTGTTGCGGAAGCGCGGGTCGAGACGGATGTGCACTCGGGCTGCGGCGTCGGCCCACTGCGTCTTGAGGTGCTCGGTCGGCGCGACGACGATGATGCGATTCACCTCGCCCATCCTCATGAGCTCCACCGCGAGCGTGAGCGCGAAGGTCGTCTTGCCTGCGCCGGGCGTCGCCGCCACCAGGAAGTCGCGCTGATCCGCCTCGAAGTACTGGTCGAGGGCCTCCTGCTGCCACGCGCGAAGCTTGTTCGCGGTACCCCAGGGAGCGCGCTGTGGAAAGGACGGAGAGAGCATCGTGTCAACGATAATCGCTGCCGGCGACACTCGCGGCGAGGGCTCGGGGACACGCGTGCGTCTCGACCCTTCCCGTCGCCCCCGAGTAGGCTCGGTCTCTGCGCCGTCGTCATCCTCGCGCGGCGCTCGTTCGCGAAGGAGAGCTGGATGACAGACCGGGAACCCACTCCGACGGCAGATCCGGACAATGCGACCACGCATCCGTGGCGCCGCTTCGTCGCGATCGGCGACTCCTTCACCGAGGGGATCGGCGATCCCGATCCCGCGCTGCCCGGCGGCCACCGAGGCTGGGCGGACAGGGTCGCCGAGGTGCTCTCGGCGCAGGTGGACGATTTCGCCTACGCCAATCTCGCGGTGCGGGGCAAGCTGATC
This sequence comes from uncultured Microbacterium sp., assembly GCA_963518515.1. Classification (GTDB taxonomy): domain Bacteria; phylum Actinomycetota; class Actinomycetes; order Actinomycetales; family Microbacteriaceae; genus Microbacterium. The sequence goes on along the minus strand of CAUQIW010000002.1, from coordinate 386,223 downwards.
GCCCAGATCGTGCACGATCAGATCGAGCCGGCCGTCGCGCTGCACCCCGACCTCGTGTCGATCTGTGCGGGCGGCAACGACGTGATCCGACCGGGAACCGACCCCGATGCTATCTCGGCCCAGCTCGACGACGCGGTCGCTCGTCTCGCCTCCACAGGAGCATCCGTGCTCATCTTCACGGGGCTCGACACCGCCTTCACCCCGGTGTTCCGCGCGTTCCGCGGCAAGGTGGCGATCTACAACGAGAACGTCCGCACGATCGCCGAACGGTACGACTGCATCGTCGCCGATCAGTGGGCGCTCAAGAGCGTGCAGGACATGCGCTTCTTCGACGACGACCGACTGCACTACAACTCCCTCGGCCACCACGAGGTCGCCCGAATGGTGCTGCGCGCTCTCAACGTGCCGAACGACCTCGAAGCCATGCAGCCTGAGACCCTGTCGATACGGACCTGGCGCGAGGCGCGCGGCGAGGACTTCGGATGGGCGCGCGAACACCTCGTCCCCTGGGTTCTCCGACGCCTTCGGCACCAGTCGTCCGGGGACCATGTGGCGGCGAAGCGGCCGGATCCCTCGCCGATGGCCATCCGCAGACCAGAGGGTCGACAAGAGGAATGAGCGTCGCCTCTCGATAGCATCCCTGCATGGACCTCAGCGACGTCTGGCCCCTGTTCGGACTGGAGATAGCGACGCCGCGACTGCGGCTGCGTCCGGTCAGAGACGACGACCTCCCCAGCCTCGTGCAGGCGGCGCTGGACGGGGTGCACGACCCTGTGCGCACACCGTTCGGCTTCCCCTGGACGGACGCGTCACCCTCTGACCTCCCCAAGAACCTCGCGTCGTATCAGTGGAACCTGAGGAGCCGGATCAGCGAACGGAACTGGACGGTCGCCTTCGTCGTCGAACACGACGGGCGCATCGTCGGGTCGCAGGACCTCTCCGCGCACGACTTCGCCCATCGACGGACCGTGAACACGGGCTCATGGCTCACCAGGTCGGTGCAGGGCATCGGGCTGGGGACGGAGATGCGCGCGGCACTGCTGTTGTTCGCCTTCGACCGCCTCGGCGCGGAGTGGGCGGAGTCGGGTGCCGCTAGCTGGAATGAGGCGTCGCTGAGGGTCTCGAAGAAGCTCGGCTACGAGCTGAACGGCGTGACGCGCTTCGCGCCCCGACCCGACGAACCCGTCGACGAGCAGCGGGTGCGGCTCACGAGAGAGGCGTTCATCCGGCCGGAGTGGACCATCTCCGTGCGCGGAGAAGGTCCGGCTCTCACGCAGTTGGGTGTCGGCTCGGACTGACGCGGTCGCGGAGGACGACCGCAGCCCCTCACACGGTCGTCGGGTTCCGGCTCAGCGTCGGTCGATCGAGCTCGGTGTTGTCCCAGATCCACGTGGCTCGTGCCCGGGGACCGACCTCGGCGATGTACAGACGCTGACCACCGACGTACCGACGATTGGCGTCGGCCTCGGGATCGGGGTCATGCGTCCCCGCGAACCGGGCATTGCCCCGCGGCACGCTGACCTCGAAGGGCGCGTGCACCCAGACGGTGGCGTCCCACACCGCATCGAGCTCCGAGCGGTGGAGGAAGATGCCGTCGACCAGGACGATCCCCGTCGGCGGCACGTCGACCTCGTGCAGGTCGATCGGCTCGTCCCGCGCCACATCCCAGATCGCCGGCGTGATCGACCCGCGCGTACGCAGAGAATGCACGACGTGGGCACGGAAGGCGTCGTAACGGTACGAGCCGCGGTAGAAGCCCTCGGGGCCGGAACCGGCGGCTGCCCGCTCGCTCTTCGGACGGTGGAAACGGTCGATGCTCACCGTGACGAGCGGTCGGCGCAGACGCTCGGCCGACAGGGAGGCGAGCTCCCGGGAGAGGTGCGTCTTTCCGGCACCGTCGACGCCGTCGAGCGCCACGAGGATCCGTCGCTCCGGTGCCACCGCCTCGATCCCGTCGAGCAGCTGCCGCAGAGCGGACGTCCGGGGATCGCCCCGGCTCTCGCCACTCGTCTCCTCCCGCCGTCGGCCGTCCATGCCCCGCGTGTCAGCTCTTCTTGAGCGCCCACAGCGCCACGGCCGCCGCAGACGCGACGTTCAGCGAATCCACGCCGCCGGACATCGGGATCGTCACGACCGTGTCCGCGAGGTCGAGCGCTGTGCGAGAGAGTCCGTCGCCCTCGGCGCCCATGACGACGGCGACGCGCTCTGGTCGTTCCGCCACGTAGGCATCGAGTGTCACGGCGTCATCGCTGAGGGCGAGAGCGGCCACATCGAACCCTGCGGCATGCAGGTCGACCACCGCGGACTCCCAGTCCGCGATCCGGGTCCACGGCACCTGGAAGACCGTTCCCATGCTGACCCGCACGCTGCGTCGATACAGCGGGTCCGCTCCCCCCGGCGACACCAGCACCGCATCTGCGCCGAGGCCCGCAGCCGCGCGGAACGCCGCGCCGACGTTGGTGTGATCGCCGACGTTCTCCAGGATGAGCACGAGCGTCGCACCTTCGAGCACCTCGCGCACACTCGGCAGCTCGGGGCGATGCATGGATGCGATGGTGCCGCGGTGCACCGCGAAACCCGTCACCGCTTCGGCGACCTCGTCGGGGACGACGTACACCGGCACGTCGAGGTCTCCGACGATGGCTCTGATGTCGTCGATCCGACGCTCCTGCACGAGAACGGAGCGCGGACGATGGCCGGCGGCCACCGCCCGCGCGATGACCTTGGTGGATTCCGCGATGTACAGCCCGCCGGCCGGCTCCGACACGGCTCGCAACGCGGTGTCGGTGAGCGCCCGATAGTCGTCGAGTCGTCGATCGTCCGGGTCGTTCACGCGCAGCAGTTCCACGAGCCCCAGTCTGCCATCGCCGTGCCCGACCGCCGGGCCCCTGCGACGCGCGGGCCGCGCCGCACGCCGTAGACTCGGATGAGGAGGTCCTGTGAGTGCACCGAGTTCGGCCGATACGACGGAGGCCGTCGCTCGCACCGCCGAACTCCTGCGCGGCCGCAGGATCGCTCTGCTGACAGGTGCGGGGATCTCCACCGACTCCGGCATCCCCGCCTACCGCGGCGAGGGCGCACGCACGCGTGCCGATCCGATGACCATCCAGCGCTATCTCGGCGACGAGGCCGCCCGGCGCCGTTACTGGGTGGGCGGCCACCTCGGCTGGCAGGCCTTCGCGCGTGCCGATCCGAACCCCGGTCATCTCGCCCTGGCCGAGATGGAGTCCAGCGGGCAGGTCAGCGGTGTGATCACTCAGAACGTCGACGGGCTGCACCTGCGGGCCGGCAGCTCGCACGTCATCGAGGTGCACGGCACAATGCGTCGGGTGCTGTGCCTGCACTGCGGGCAGGTCTTCGACAGACGCGACATCGCCGTGCAGATCGAAGAGCAGAATCCCTGGATCGCCGTGCCGGAGAACGTCGCCCTGAATCCAGACGGAGACGTGCGGCCCGAGAGCATCGAGGGCTTCATCGTCCCGGTCTGCACGGTCTGCTCCGGGATGCTCAAGCCCGACGTCGTCTTCTTCGGCGAGTACGTGCCGCAGGACCGTTTCCGTGCGGCGGAGTCGCTGCTGCGCTCGAGCAACGCGCTGATCGTCGCCGGCTCGTCGCTGGTGGTGAACTCGGGGGTGCGCCTCGTCGAGCGTGCCCGCCGCCGCCACATCCCCCTTGTCATCGTCAACCACGAGCCCACACGCGCCGATGTGTGGGCCGACATCACGATCGCCGCCGGCACGAGCGACGTGCTCCCCGCACTTCAGCAGCTGCTGGCCGACACACGGAGTGAATCGCAGTGACCCTCATCACGCTCGTCCGCCACGGACAGACGGACTGGAATCGCGCGCGCCGCATCCAGGGCTCGACCGACATCCCCTTGAACGAGACGGGACGCGCCGACGCCCGCACTGCCGCCTCCCTGCTCGCCGACACGACGCATCACGCGATCTACTCGAGCACCCTGGTGCGCGCCAAGGAGACGGCGGAGATCATCGCGGAGACTCTCGGCCTCGACGCTCCGAAGACGGTGCACGACATCCGCGAGCGCGAGTTCGGCGAGGGCGAGGGGATGCTCGTCTCGGAGTACATCGAGCGCTACGGCGACTGGCACGCCGAGGTGCCGGGGGCCGAGTCGCTCGACGACGTGGCGGCGCGCGCACTGCGCGCGCTCGACGTCATCGCGCTCGACGCACGACGTCGATCCGCTCCGGTGGCGGAGTCGGTCGTGGTCGTGACGCACGGGGGTGTGATCCGTTCGCTCATCGATCATGTCTCGGGTGGAACACTGCCCAAGGTCGGTGACGTGCTCGCGAACGGCTCACTGCATCGCTTCGAGGCGTCGCCCGGCTCACTGAGGCTGCTGGAGCAGGCCGTCCTCATCTGAGCCCGAGGCGAGCGGTCAGTTCACGCGGGAGATGATCGACCTGGCGTGTCTCAGCACCGGCTCGTCGACCATCCGACCGTCGAAGCGGAACACGCCGCGCTCCCCCTCGGCTGCGGAGAGGACCCCGCGCGCCCACCGCAGTGTGGAGTCGTCTGGCGCGTATGCCGCGCGGATCGTCGCGACCTGGTTCGGGTGGATGCAGGCCGTCGCAGCGAATCCTGAGGCCGCCGCATCCTCTGCCTCGTGCCGGAGTCCGTCGAGGTCGCCGAGGTCGATGTGCACGGCATCGATGGCCGATTTCCCGTGCGCGCCTGCTTCGACGAGCACGCGTGCCCTCGCGTAGCGGGCCACGTCGCGGTAGGCACCGTGAGGCGTGCGACTCGATGATCCGCCGAGCGAGGCGACCAGATCCTCCGCGCCCCACATCATGGCCACGACCGACCGGTGCGCCGCGATCTCGTCTGCCGCATGGATGCCTCTCGCCGTCTCGCAGAGTGCGATGAGCGCGACATCGTCGGCGAAGGCTTCGAGGTCGGACGCGCTCTCGGTCTTGGCGAGCATCACCGTGCGGAAGCCGGTCTGCGCGAGGGCCGCGAGATCGTCGCGGAAGTCGGGAGTGCCGGACGGGTTCACGCGCACGATGACACGTTCGACATCGAGCTCTGCCGCGATCAGATGCTCCCGCGCCGCCGCCTTCGACTCGGGACGGACCGCATCCTCGAGATCGAGGATGACGGCATCCGCGCGTCCGAGCGCACCGTCGAATCTCTCCGGGCGGTCGCCGGGGCAGAACAGGATCGCGGGTCCGAGGTCGAAGGTCATCGCGCTCCCCCGCCGGGCAGGCAGTGCACCAGCACAGAGCGGGTGGCGGTCGCGACGACCGTTCCCTCCTGGTTACGACCGGTGTGCTCGATGCGCACGATGCCCTGGCCCGGCCGCGAGCCCGAGAGTCGCTTCTCGACGATGACGCTCTCGGTGTACAGGGTGTCGCCGGCGAACAGCGGGTGCGGGAACGAGATGTCGCCGAACCCCAGCTGCGCGACGAGCGTGCCCTGGGTGAGTTGAGTCACCGAGGCGCCGACCATCGTCGACAGCGTCCACATCGAGTTGATCAGCCGCGCGTGGAACGGTTCCTGAGCATCGGCGAACGCCGCATCGAGGTGCAGCGCCTGGGTGTTCATGGTCAGAGTGGTGAACAGCACGTTGTCGGCGTCGGTCGCCGTGCGACCGGGTCGGTGCAGGTACCGGGACCCCACCGCGAACTCCTCGAAGAAGAGTCCGCGCTGCACGATGTCCACGGTCGGCTCGGCGTGCGCCGGTCGCTCAGCAGGTCGCATGCTCCCACGCTACCCGGCGAGCCCGAGCGCCCGAGCGATGACGAGGAGCTGGACCTCTGTCGTACCCTCGCCGATCTCGAGGATCTTCGAATCGCGGTAGTGGCGGGCGACCGGGAACTCGTTCATGAAGCCGTTGCCGCCGAAGATCTGGGTCGCATCCCTGGCGTTGTCCATCGCGGCCTCGCCCGCCACGAGCTTGGCGATCGCCGCCTGCTCGGCGAAGGGACGCCCACCGTCACGGAGTCGGGCCGCGTGGTGCCAGGCGAGACGCGCGGTGTGCACGCGCGCGCGCATCCGAGCGAGGGTGAACTGGGCGTTCTGCCTCGTGCTGAGCGCGCTCCCGAAGATCGTGCGGCTCTTGGCGTAGTCGACCGCGGCCTCGAGGCATCCCTCCGCAGCCCCCGTCGACAGTGCCGCGATCGCGATCCGTCCCTCGTCGAGGATGCTGAGGAAGTTGCGAAAGCCGTGACCTCTCTCTCCCAGCAGGTTCTCCGCGGGGACCCGTGCACCGTCGAACGTCAGAGGGTGGGTGTCCGATGCGTTCCAGCCGACCTTGTCATAGGGCGCTTCGACGGTGAATCCGGGGGTGCCGTTGGGCACGATGACGGTCGAGATCTCCTTGCGCCCCTCGACCGTGCCGGTGACCGCGGTGACCGTCACGAAGCGAGTGATCGGGGTGCCCGAGTTCGTGATGAACTGCTTCGACCCGTCGATGACCCACTGGTCGCCGTCGAGGCGCGCCGTGGTGCGCGTGGCGCCCGCATCGCTGCCGGCCTCGGGCTCTGTCAGTCCGAAACCCGCAAGCGCTCGCCCGGCCAGCAGATCGGGGAGGAGCTCTCGCTTCTGCTCGTCCGTGCCGAACCGGAAGACCGGCATGGCTCCGAGGCTCACTCCCGCCTCGAGGGTGATCGCGATCGACTGGTCCACGCGCCCGAGTGCCTCGATCGCGAGACCGAGAGCCATGTAGTCGCCGCCCTGGCCGCCGTGCTCCTCGGGGAAAGGCAGCCCGAACAGCCCCAGCTCTCCCATCTGCCGCACGACGTCCATCGAGAGCGTGTGCGTGCGGTCCGCCTCGTACGCCTGCGGCGCCACGACACTCTCCGCGAAGTCCCGCACCATCGCGGCGAGCTCGCGCTCCTCGTCCGTCAGCTGATCCATCATGCACTCTCCTCCGTCGTCACGCGGGCCACCGGTTGGTCGCGCCGCACCTGGTCGCCCACCGCGACCAGCAGATGCACGGCGCCGTCGTGGGGCGCGCGCACCTGGTGCTCCATCTTCATCGCCTCGATCGACACCAGGGGCGTGCCCGCCTCCACGTTCTGCCCGTCCTCGACATGCACCGCGACGACGCTTCCCGGCATAGGTGCGAGGCCTTCCGGGCTCGTGCGGGTGGTGCCGCGTGACCGAGCATCGAGCCGTCGCTGCATGAGTCCTCGCCGATCGAGAGGTCGCAGCCGCACTGTGCGTCCGGCCTCGCTCACCCAGACCGCGCCGTCATCGTCCGTTGCGGCACGGGCGCGCGACGCCGGCGCCGTCGCGGTCGATGCCCGGACCTCGTCGTCGGCGTCGGTGAGGAACGCCACCTCGCGCGCGTCCTCGCGACTGAGCTCCCGCCAGACGGCGCCGGACCGCTGCGGCGACGCCGTGTCATCACGGGCCGATGCACCCCTGAGAGCCTCGCCGCGTGCGGCGGAGAGCATCGACGCGGTCGGAGCCTCGTCCGTCAGAGGCAGCAGAGTCTCGATCAGCCCCGTGTCCATGTCTCCCTCCCGCACCCGGAGGTCGCCGCACAGCAGGCGGAGGAACGCGATGTTGGTGTCGACACCGAGCACGATCATGCGGCCGAGGGCCTCATCGAGTCGCCTGAGGGCCGTGGGCCGATCGTCGGCGCACGCGATCACCTTGGCGATGAGCGGATCGTAGAACCCGGTCACCTCGGTGCCCGTCTCGACGGCGGCGTCGACCCGCACGCCCTGCGGCACGTCGAAGAGCAGCACGCGGCCGGTGGAGGGCAGGAAGCCGCGCTCCGGCGACTCCGCATAGATCCGAGCCTCGACGGCATGTCCGCTGATGCGGGGAGAGGCCCCGAGAGCTCCCCCGGCGGCCACCCGCAGCTGCAGCTCGACGAGATCGAGACCGCTGACCTCCTCGGTCACCGGATGCTCCACCTGCAGGCGCGTGTTCATCTCGATGAAGAACGCCTGGTCCGGCGCATCCGCATCGACGAGGAACTCGACCGTGCCCGCACCGACGTAGTCGACGCTGCGTGCGGCGGCGACGGCGGCCTCGAGGAGTCGTTCCCGCGTGAGGGACGGGATCCCGGCGGACGGAGCTTCCTCGATCACCTTCTGGTGCCGCCGCTGCAGCGTGCACTCGCGCTCGCCGACCGTGATCACATTCCCGTGCCGATCGCCGAACACCTGCACCTCGATGTGCCGGGGCCGAGCGATGAGCCTCTCCAGGATCAGTGAATCGTCGCCGAAGGCCGACCGCGCCACACGCCGCGCAGAGGCGAGAGCGGTTCCGAGGGCGCCGGCATCCGCCACCACCTCCATGCCCTTGCCTCCGCCCCCGGCGCTCGGCTTGACCAGAAGCGGAAAGCCGACGGCGGCCGACTCCTCCGCGATCTCCGCGTCCGACAGCCCCCTGGCATCGAACCCCGGTACCACGGGCACCCCCGAGCGCATGACGTGCTCTCGCGCCCGTGCCTTGTCTCCCATGATCTGCAGCGCCTCGACCGAGGGCCCGATGAAGACGATGCCGCTCTCGGCGCAGGCCTCCGCGAGACCGACGCTCTCGGAGAGGAACCCGTAGCCGGGGTGGATCGCCTGTGCGCCTGTCGCTCGCGCGGCGCCCACCACGGCGTCGATGTCGAGGTACGACTCCGCCGCAGGAGCGGCGCCGATGCGGACCGCCAGGTCCGCCTCCCTGACATGCGGAGCCTCGGCATCCGCGTCGCTGTAGACGGCGACGCTGCGGATGCCGAGCGATCGCAGCGTGCGGATGACCCGGCGCGCGATCTCTCCGCGATTCGCCACCAGCACGGTGTCGAAGAGAGGAGAAGCGGATGCGGGAATGTGGGACGCCGGATCGGTGTCGATGGAGGTCATCAGGTCACATCCTGAACAGGCCGAAGCGGGTCTCGGGCAGGGGTGTGCGTGCCACGACGTCGAGGGCGAGGCCGAGCCGATCCCGTGTCTCGGCGGGGTCGATGATGCCGTCGTCCCACAGCCGTGCGGTGGCGTAGTAGGGCTCGCCCTGGGTCTCGTACTGGTCGCGGATGGGCTGCTCGAAAGCGCCGCGCTCATCGGCGGTCCACCCCTCGCCACGGGCCGCGAGCTGATCCTCCTTCACGGTCGCGAGCACCGATGCCGCCTGAGTCCCGCCCATCACCGAGATCCGGCTGGCCGGCCAGGTCCACAGGAACCGGGGCGAGTAGGCGCGCCCGCACATCGAGTAGTTCCCTGCGCCGAAGGAACCTCCGATGATGACCGTGAGCTTCGGGACCCTGGTGCTCGCGACGGCCGTGACCATCTTCGCGCCGTCCTTGGCGATGCCCCCGGCCTCGGCGTCGGATCCCACCATGAATCCGGTGATGTTCTGGAGGAAGAGGAGAGGGATGCCGCGCTGATCGCACAGCTCGATGAAGTGAGCGCCCTTCATCGCGGACTCGCTGAACAGGACGCCGTTGTTGGCGACGATGCCGATCGGGTGACCGTGCAGCCGCGCGAATCCCGTGACGAGCGTCGTGCCGTATTCCGCCTTGAACTCGCGGAAGCTGTCGCCGTCGACCAGACGGACGATGACCTCGCGCACGTCGTACCCCGAGTTCACGTCCACCGGCACCACGTCGTAGAGCGAGCCGGTCTCGGACGGCGGACGGCTCGCCTGGACCTCCCATGCGGGTGCACCGGGACCGGGAAGCGTGGCCACGATGTCACGGAGGATCTCCAGCGCGTGCTCGTCGTCTTCGGCGAGATGATCGACGACCCCGCTGCGGCGGGCATGCAGCTCGCCGCCTCCGAGTTCCTCCGCCGAGACGACCTCGCCGATCGCCGCCTTCACCAGCGGCGGACCGCCGAGGAAGATCGTCCCCTGGTTGCGCACGATCACCGTCTCGTCGCTCATGGCCGGCACATACGCACCGCCCGCAGTGCACGACCCGAGCACGGCGGCGAGCTGCGGGATGCGTTCCGCCGACATCCGCGCCTGGTTGTAGAAGATACGGCCGAAATGGTCCCTGTCCGGAAAGACCTCATCCTGCCGAGGGAGGAACGCTCCCCCGGAGTCGACGAGGTACAGGCAGGGAAGCCGGTTCTCCAGGGCGATCTCCTGCGCGCGGAGATGCTTCTTGACCGTCAGCGGGAAGTAGGTGCCGCCCTTCACGGTCGCGTCGTTGCACACCACCATCACGTGCCGTCCGTGGACGAGTCCGATGCCGGCGATCACCCCGGCGGCGGGCGCCTCTCCCCCGTACATCCCCTCGGCGGCGAGCGGAGCGATCTCGATGAAGGGGCTGCCCTCATCGAGCAGTCGGGCGACGCGATCGCGAGGCAGCAGCTTGCCGCGAGCGACGTGACGTGCCCTCGATGCCTCCGGCCCGCCCTTCGCGGCGGTCGCGAGCCTCTCGTGCAACTCCGTCGCCAGGGACTCCTGCGTGATGACTGGCATCGTGATGTCCTCCTCGACCCACGCGGCAGATGCGTAACGTTCTGGTGCGACGCATGCTTCCTCGGTTAGTCTGCACTAACTCGACAGTTCAGGTTAGCGAGGATTAACTGAGATGACAACCCCCGGCACCGCGCGCGACCGAGCCAAGGCAGAGCGCTCGGACGCGATCCTGCGCGAGGCGGCACATCTCTTCGCCGAGAGCGGCTACAACGGCGTCAGCCTCGAGGACATCGGTGCCGCCGTGGGCGTGTCAGGGCCCGCGGTGTACCGGCACTTCGCGGGCAAGCAGGCGCTCCTCGGCGCCGTGCTCATCCGCGTCAGCGAGGATCTCATCGCGGGTGGCACCGAGGTCGCCTCCGCGTCGGCGGCGCAGGAAGAGCGGATGCGCGCGCTGATCGGGTTCCACGTCGAGTTCGCGCTCGGCCGGGCGGACGTCATCCGCGTGCACGACCGCGATGTCGCCCATCTCGCTCCGCGAGACCACGCAGAGGTCAGGCGACTGCAGCGCGCGTACATCGAGCTGTGGATCGCCACGCTCTCTCCGCTCATCGAGGCGGATGCCGACGAGCTGCGCCTGCGCGTGCAGGCGTGCTTCGGACTCATCAACTCCACCCCGCACAGCACGCGCTCGGCCTCCCGGCGCCACTCCGCCACCGCGACCGTGCTGGCCGCGATGGCGGAATCGGCGCTGCGGGCGACTATCTGAGCAGCATCGCGCGTCCAGGCTCCTCGAGGACATCGGCCACGTACTTGAGGAACCGCGCACCTTCCGCTCCGTCGACCAGGCGATGATCGAACGACAGGCTCAGCGTCATCATCTGGCGAAGGGCGATCTCGCCGCGGTACTCCCACGGCTGGCGTCGGACGGCTCCGACCGCGAGGATCCCCGACTGCCCCGGCGGAAGGATCGGTGTGCCGGCGTCGACGCCGAAGACGCCGATGTTCGAGATCGAGAACGTGCCGCCCGCGAGCTCGGCCGGCGTCGTCCTTCCCGATCTCGCCGTCACCGCGAGATCGGTGATGGCGCTCGCGAGCTCGACGAGGTTCATGCGATCGGCGTCGCGGATGTTCGGCACGATGAGCCCTCGATCCGTGGCCGCGGCGATGCCGAGATCCACATAGCGGTGCTGCACGATCTCGCCGGCGGATTCGTTCCAGGTCGCGTTGAGTCCCGGCGCCCTGCCCAGCGCCAGGCAGACCGCCTTGGCGATGACGGCGAGGGGGCCGATCCGGGTCTCAGCGAGCGTGCGATCCTCACGCAGGCCGGCGAGCAGGTCCATGGTCGCGGTCACGTCGACCGTGTGGAAGACCGTCACGTGCGGCGCGGTGAATGCGCTCTGGACCATCGCGGCCGCCGTGTGCTTGCGCACGCCACGGATCGGGATGCGCGTCTCCCGCTCGCCGTCGTCGTGCGAGGACGTGATGGCGCTGTGATGTTCTCGCGCGGGCTCGACGGCATCCACGGCCGTCGCACCCGTGCGCATCGCGTAGGCGTCGACATCGTCGCGGGAGATCACGCGATCTCCGACGTGCACGGCCACGAGCGCGAGATCCACCCCGAGCCGCTTCGCGTGGGCGCGCACCGGGGGTGTCGATCGCGGTCGCTCGACGACGGTCTCGACGCTCGGACTGGGCGACGCATCATGAGGCGCGGCGTCGAGCACCGTCGTGTCCGTCGTCGACGCCGACGGGCCGCTGCGACGCGCACGTCGCGTCGGACGACCGGACGCAGTCGGGGCGGCTCCATAGCCCACGAGGTTCGGCTGCGCCTTCTCCGCACCCTCCCCCTGGGACGGCGCCGCTGACGGCTCCTCGCCCTCGACGTCGAAGGCGATCAGCGGCGCACCCACGGCGATCGTCTCGCCCGCCTCGGCGTGCAGCGCGGACACGGTGCCCGCGTACGGCGAGGGCAGCTCCACGATCGCCTTCGCGGTCTCCACCTCGGCGAGGGTCTGGTTCAGCGACACATCATCGCCGAGTGCGACCAGCCAGGTGACGACCTCGGCCTCGGTGAGTCCTTCTCCCAGATCGGGGAGTCGGAATTCGGCGATCATGCCTGTGCTCCCGTCAGGCTGTTCGGGCGATCCAGCACCCGATCGACCGCGTCGAGCAGCCGATCGAGGTCCGGAAGGTGGTACTTCTCCAGCTTCGCCGGCGGATACGGCACGTCGTGCCCGGTGACCCGCAGGGGTGCGGATTCGAGATACTCGAAGCAGCGCTCGGTGATGCTCGCGATGACCTCGGCAGCGACTCCGGCCTCCCGCGACGCCTCGTGCGCGACCACCACCCGTCCCGTCCTGCGGACGGAGGCCGCTATCGAGTCGTAGTCGACGGGCGACAGAGACCGCAGATCGATCACCTCGATCGAGATGCCTTCGTCCTCAGCGGCCTCGGCCGCCTGCGCAGCGGTGCCGACCATCGCTCCGTAGGCGATCACGGTGACATCGTCGCCAGGGCGCACCACCCGTGCCAGGCCCATGGGCGGCGCATCCGCGAGCGGGGCGTCGAGGTCGACCTCGCCCTTGTGGTGATAGAGGCGCTTGGGCTCGAAGAAGATCACCGGATCGTCGCAGGCGATCGCCTGGCGCAGGCTCCGATAGGCGTCCTCGGGGTTCGATACCGCGATGACCCGCAGGCCCGCAGTGTGCACGAAGTAGGCCTCGGGCGATTCCGAGTGATGCTCCGCTGCGCCGATGCCTCCCGCCCACGGGATGCGGATCGTGATCGGCATCCGCACGCGGCCCTGGGTGCGGTAATGCAGCTTCGCGACCTGCGCCACGATCTGGTCGAACGCCGGATAGACGAAGCCGTCGAACTGGATCTCGACGACGGGGCGATAGCCGCGGAAGGCGAGCCCGACGGCGGTGCCGACGATCCCCGATTCGGCGAGAGGCGTGTCGATGACCCGTGCCGCTCCGAACTCGTCGAGCAGTCCGTCGGTGATGCGGAACACCCCGCCGAGCTTCCCGATGTCCTCTCCGAGCAGCACGACGCGGTCGTCGTCGCGCATCGCGGCACGGACGCCGGCGCCGAGCGCCTTGCCGAGCGTCATCTCGGTCATCGTCACACCTCGCCGTCGAACGATGCCACGTAGGCCGCGTATTCGTCGCGCTGGCGCTGAAGCCCCGAATGCGGCTCGGCGTACACGCCGTCGAACACCGCGAGGGGCGGGCGGGTCACCATGCCGAGGCACGCGGCTCGCATCTTGCCGGCCATCTCGTCGGCTGCGGCTCTGGTCTCGTCGAGCTGCTGATCGCTGAGCTCGCCCTCGGCACGCAGATGCGCCTCCAGTCGATCGATCGGATCGAGACGCCGCCAGCGCTCGAGCTCCTCGACGTCGCGATAGCGGGTGGGGTCGTCGGCGGTCGTGTGCGGACCCATGCGGTAGGTCACCGCCTCGATGAATGCGGGGCCCTTGCCTGATCGCGCGTGGTCGAGCGCCCAGCGCATCGCGGCCATGCAGGCGAGCACGTCGTTGCCGTCGACGCGGAGACTGGGGATCCCGAATCCCGGAGCGCGACCGGCGAGCGGGTACTGCGACTGCACGGCGACCGGCTCCGAGATGGCCCAGTGGTTGTTCTGGCAGACGAAGACCACCGGCGCCTGGTAGGACGACGCGAAGATCATGGCCTCGTTCACATCGCCCTGGCTGGTCGCGCCGTCGCCGAAGTAGGTCACGGCGACCTCGTCGGCGCCCTCATGCTTGATCCCCAGTGCGTAGCCGACCGCGTGCAGCGTCTGCGCGCCGATGATGATCTGCAGCGGGGCCACGCGCAACTGCTCCGAGTCATGTCCTGCACCCTCTTCGCCGCGCCACATGCGCACGAAGTCCCCCGGCTGCGCACCCCTCGCGTAGATCACTCCGGTCTCGCGGTAGCTCGGAAAGACGAAGTCCTGGGCGGCGAGAGCGCGAGCGGTGCCGATCTGCGTCGCCTCCTGGCCCTGGCATGGCGCCCAGAGACCGAGCTGTCCCTGGCGCTGCAGCGCCACACCCTCCGCATCGATGCGCCGGAGCACGACCATGTCGCGATGCAGCGCGCGGAGCCGGGCCGCGTCGACGTCGACGAGGAACGGATCGAGATCGTGGTTCGCGATGCGAGTGCCGTCCGGGCTCAGCACGCGCTCGACGAGCTCGAGATCCTGAGCCGTGTCGGCGATGGGGGTGATCTGCGGTGACATCATCGTCCTCCTCATCCGTGCCGCCCTCGTGAGGCGTGCACGCGTACGTCGGCGCCTTCACCGACTGGTTCGAGGCTACTTCCGGTCATCACCTCGCTCAAGCAACCGGAGGCGGCTTGAGCATGTTGCCCAAATATGAGGGATCACACCCTGCTATCGTTTGGCACTATGTCTGGACTCGACCGCATAGATCTGGAACTCCTGGCGGCTCTCGCCGACGATCCGCGCATCACGATCGTGGCGCTGGCCGAGAGCCTCGGGCTCTCCCGGAACACCATCCAGGCCCGTATGGCGCGCCTCGAGCAGACAGGGGTGTTCCTCTCGTACGAGCGGTCGTTCTCCACGGATGTGCTCGGCTTCCCGCTCCAGGCCTTCGTGAACATCGGGCTGCGACAGACCGAGCTCCCCCGCATCATCAACGAGCTGGCGCGCATCCCCGAGATCGTGCAGGCTCACGGCCTCAGCGGCTCGGTCGACCTGCTCGCCCGCGTGGCCTGCCGCGACGCCCGTCACCTGTTCGACACCGACGCGCGCATCCTGTCGATCGAAGGCGTCGAGCGCACGGAGACATCACTCGCGATGGGCGAGGTGATCCCGTTCAGGGTCGCGGGTCTCATCGGCCTCGCGAGACGGGAATCCTGAGGAATCGACGCACGGCGCCGGCCGCCTCGGCCGGGGTCTCGTAGTGGATGAGATGACCGACGTGCGCGATCTCCACGAGCTCGGCATCGGCGAAGCGCTTCGCGAGGGCGCGTTCGACCTCGATCGGCGTGATGTCGTCGCGCTGCGCCGCGATGAGCAGCGTGGGCACGTCGATCGATGCGGCGACCTCGCTGACGTCGTGGGAGACGCTGGCGATGAAGGCGTCGCGAAGGACATCGCGGTCGGCGAAGCGCGAGAAGTACGTGTCGTGCTGATCATGGATGAATCGACGCAGCCCGCGGTCGCGGGTCTTGGCCATCGTGATGCTCATGATCCGCACGATCGCGCGATTGCGCAGCAGAGCGGTGCCCACCTTCTCGGGAAGACGCGCGCCCAAGGCGTAGTACAGCACCGCGAGACGCGTCATCACGCCCTTGGGTCCCTCGAGCGCCGGCGCTCCGATCGGGTTGATGAGGATCAGTCTCGGTGTGCTCAGTCCGGCGGCGACGGCCGCGGACGTCACGATGGAGCCGAATGAGTGCCCCAGGATCACGGCTCCGGGTGCCACTTCGGCTGCGAACTCCATCAGCCAGGCGACGTATTCGTCGAGGTCGTGGGTGCGGCCAGCCACAGGGGCGGTCTCGCCGAAACCGGGAAGATCGGGCGCGATCACCCTCGCTTCGGGCAGATAGGCCAACACGGATTCCAGCCCATGGTGATCTCCGCGGAACCCATGGACCGCGATCACCGTGACCTCCGCCTCGGCGGAGCCGTATTCCCAGTACGCGGTGGTTCCGCCCCGCACCTCCGCCTCGCGCCGCACGACCGGCAGACGGCTCAGGCGTTCGGCGTAGGGAGAGGGCGCAGTCATCCCGCAAGTCTAGAGTCGCCGACGGCGTGGCCACCGCGACTCGTCCTCGCGATGTCGGTGCCCTGCTCTACCGTGAGGTCATGCCTCCCGCCGGATCGACCCCGCACTGGACGACGAGGGTCGGCGTCTTCGATCTCGAGACCACGGGCGTCGACGTCGAGCACGACAGGGTCGTCACTGCACACGTGGGTCTGCTCGACGGTCGAGGGCACGAGATCGCGGCCCGCACATGGCTCGCCGACCCTGGCATCCCGATCCCCGCCGGAGCGACCGCGGTGCATGGAGTCACCACCGAACACGCTCGCGCGGCCGGCCGCCCGGCCCGCGCGGTCGTGGCCGAGGTGATCGACGCACTGCGTTCGCTCCTGTCTCAGGGAGTGCCCATCGTCGCGTACAACGCCTCGTTCGATTTCTCCCTTCTCTCCCACGAGGCCTCGAGGCACGAGATCCTCCCGCTGCACGACCCCTCGCCGATCATCGATCCGCTCGTGATCGACAAGGCATTCGACCGCTACCGACCGGGCCGACGGACTCTGCAGGTCGTCGCAGCGTTGTATGCCGTGACTCTCGAAGACGCGCACGTGGCGTCGGCCGATGCGGTCGCCGCGGGGCGCGTCGCCCAGGCACTCGCTCGACAGTTCGTTCTGCCGGACACCCTCGCCGAACTGCACACGCGACAGGTCGCCTGGGCCCGCTCGCAGGCGGCGAGCCTGACCGAGTACTTCATCCGGATCGGGCGTCTCGACCCGGAGGAGTCCCTCGACGGCTCATGGCCGGTGCGCATCGCTCGGATTCAGGAGAAAATAGAAGTCTCATGAAGTTCCGCAGCCACGATGTCGCAGCCGTCGAGAGCACCTGGAAGCAGTACGTCCCTTCCGCCGCTCTGCACAACGTCGACCCTCACCGTTTCCTGTTCGACTGGCACTCCGCTGACCTCGGCGGCGTGAGCCTGGTCCGCTACGACCTGGCGGCCGAAGTGCATTCGACCGCTGAACCCGAGGACCAGTTCCTGGTGTGCCGCGTGGATGGCCCCGATGTGCGCGTGCACTCGGACCGCGGCGATCTGGTCGCGAGCCGCGCATGGGTGTCGGATGGGCCGAGGATCAGGGCGAGGTGGAACGAAGGCGCCAGGGTCACCGCCCTCGTGTTCGACCGCGAGACGCTTCAGCACGTCGCGCAGCGGATCAGCGGCGATGATGCGCTGACCCTGCGCATCACCGACCACTCCCCCCGCAGCGCGGGTGCCGCAGTCACCTGGGACCGCATGTTCTCCTATCTCGAAGACGCTGTCGCCGCTCTCGACGACGAGGATCATCTGCTGAAGGCGGAGCTCAGGCGCCACGCGGCCAGCACCACCCTCGCCGCGTTCTCGACCACGATGCAGCAGGCCTACCGCCGCTCTCCGCAGATCGCCCCTGCGCCAGCGACGGTCCGTCGTGCACTCGAGTACATCGCCGCTAACGCGCATCTCCCCATCACCGTCGAGGACGTCGCGGCCGCGGTGCACATCTCGAGTCGCGGACTGCAGTACGCGTTCCGTCGAGCGCTCGACACGACGCCCGCCGAGAGCCTGCGCCAGGCACGGCTCGACGGAGCGCACCGGGAGCTGGGTTCCGGCGTGCCGACCTCGGTGGCACTGGTGGCCCGGCGCTGGGGTTTCTCGCATCCGTCGCGCTTCTCCGCGGCCTACCGCGATGCGTTCGGCGTCCTGCCCTCAGTCACGCTGAGCAGACACCGTCGATGACAGAATACGAAGACTCTGTTCGGGCACCCAGCGCGTCGACTCGTTCTTGACGATCCGGCACCTGCGGCGCTCGTAGATTCGAGCCATGGGTTCTCTCTACTACGGCGGCTCGGAGCCGATCCAGATCGACGATCGCGCCCTCGCGCACCTCAAAGTCGTGATTGCCACGAAGCTGCGCCGGAACGAGAGCTTCACCCTCTCCTGGCGCCACCCCGACGGCCAGCCCCAGGGCCGATCGACCATCTGGCTGCATCCGTCGATCCCTCTGCGGTTCGTCTTCCAGGAGCCCGTCGCCCCCGAACTCAGCCGACGCTGGATCGAGGATCTCGCACACTCGGCGAACTCGAGCGGGGGGATCACCCTCGTCGACGAGCACCTCGAAGTGGTCGATCCCGCCGACGAATCGGACGTCGCGGTCGGAGCGGTCTGAGCCCCGACGACGTCCTCACCGCACCTGCAGCGGTGTCCCCAGCGGAAGAAGCTGCGCCAGCTGCGTGATGTCGGCATTGGTCATGCGCACACATCCGTGCGACGCGTCCGTCCCGATGCTCGCGGCGTCGTCCGTACCGTGCAGGCCGATCTGTCCCGGCCCTCCGCCGAACGAGTTCAGCACGTCGGAGAACGCCGTCGTCCCGTATGCGTACGGCCCGTATCCGTCGTTGGTCGGGGCGAGCAGCTCGGTGAGGGCGAAGTCGCCCTTCGGGGTCGGCGTGCCTCCGGTGCCGGTCGCGACGGAGAAACTCTCGACGAGCTGTCCTCCGTCGTAGAGGTCGAGCGTGTTCGTCGATGTCGTCACGACGAGCGCGTACGAGGTCGTCGTGACCTCGACCGAGCCGGCGGGTATCCAGCCCGTGCTCCCGTTCGGACGATGGGGAAGCAGCACCTGCAGCCACTGTCCGCTCTGGGCGACGACGCGGAAGACCAGGGGTGCACCAGACGGCTGAGGATTCGACAGCGTCTGCGCCGCTTGACCGCCGGCCTCGGAGCTGATGGCGACCTGTGACCCGATGACGGCGGCGACCGTGGTGACCGCCGGAGCGGTCACGGCGGCGAGCGGCGCCTCGGTCGGCGGCGCGGTGGTCTCGATCGGCGTGGACGTGGGCGTCGGCGTCGCCGAGGGAGACGGCGTCGGTGCGGACTCGACAGGCTTCGGGGGGTTGAGGGCGATCAGGACAGCGACGATCGCCGCGCAGACGACGACCGCGGCGGCCACGATGAGTATCGTGCGCCGCCGCGGGACGTCAGAGAGTACCGGCACTGATGATCAGCCGGCGTAGTCGGCCTCGCCGGAGACCGGCACGGCGACCGGTGCTCCGCCCGCGGTGATCGCGAACGGGCTCGATGCGAACTGTCCCGAAGAGGAGCCGACCAGCGCGAGGGTGTAGAAGTCTCCGACGCCGACGAAGTCGACGGGGAAGACCACGGTGCCGCTGACGTTGCCGTCGGCGTCCGCCACGAACGTCACACCGGGAACCTCGTCACCCGACTGGCCGCGACCGACGCCGACCGTGACGACCTCGCCGGGCGCGAAGCCGGTGGCCGAGACCGTGATTCCGGTGGTGGAGGACTCGGTCGTCGTGTACGACGGACGCTCGAGCGTCAGGGTGGCGGTGGGCTGCGGCGTGAAGTACGTCGTCAGGTCGCCGAAGCGGATGCTGGCGATGCCGGAGGCACCGGGAACGGCCGCGGCGCGGAGCGCGGGCATGCCCTCGGGAGCGGTGAAGAGCTCGGACTGCAGCTGGCGATTCAGCTCCGGCTGCTCGACGGGCGGGTCGACGGTCTCCTCATCGACCGGCGGCTGAGTCACGCCGAAGAAGGTGACGAAGTACCCGGTGACGACCGCATCGGCCTCTACGAGTCGAGCGGCGAGCTCTTCGGTCGACCAGGGCTCGTTGCCGCCGATCGTCCACAGAGTGTCCGCGCCGTTGAAACCACCCACGGTGTAGAGGGTCTGCACCGGGAACAGCGGTTCGTCGGGGTTTGCGGGCTGAGCGAAGAGTCCGACCTGAGCGTTCGCGCCGGCGTTGTCGCTCGCGTCGGCCAGCGCGGAGGCGAGGTCTGACGGGGCCACCGGTGCGGGAAGGCCGTGAACGATGGCGAGAGGGGCGAGATCCTTGCTGTTCAGACCGTTCGCGTCGAAGGTCGCGTACTCTCCGAGAGCCGTATTCGGGGAGGTCTCGAGGGCCGTCCACTGCCATTCGTTCGGAATGACGAAATCACTCGCGACCGGGCCGGGCGCGAAGACGGAGAACTCGTCTGCGGCGTCTGCCCAGATGACCTCGGCCGAGGCGGCAGGAACTGCGGTGACGGGCTCAGCGATGGAGGCGGTGGGCACGAGGACGGCGGTGAGGCCGAGAACGGCGGCGCTGAGCGCGGCCGCAGCGAAGCGGGGGCGGATCACAGGGGGATTCCTTCAGGTGGGAGGCGCCGGTCAGACGGCGTCTGCACGTCGGCAGCACTGCTCAATCTAGGGCAGCGGAGGTGCCGACCGCGACCAAAATACCGATATCAGACTCGATTCGCGCGCATGGAGCTTTCGCGACGCGCGGTCGCACTCGACAGGTGTCGATTGTGCTCGGCTCCGAGATGCGATGTGATGGCGGTGACCGACGAAAGAAGACCAGTATGAGCGTGATCTCCCGCGGGTTCGGTGCACGGCGCCGAGAGTCCGACGATCGACTTCCTCCCGGCCAGTATCTGACCGAGGACTTCCCGGTCCTCTCCGCCGGCCCCACTCCGCGGGTGCCGACCGACACCTGGGAATTCGTGCTCGTCGGACTCGACGGCGTGCGCCGCACCTGGTCATGGGACGAGCTGCTGGCCCTGCCGATCGACACCGTCACCACCGACATCCACTGCGTCACCCGCTGGTCGAAGCTCGGCACCCAGTGGCGCGGTGTGTCTCTCGACCACCTCCTCGATGCTGCGGGTGACGCAGGTGCGTTCACTCAGGTGTTCTCCTACGGGGGCTACACGACAAACGTGCCGCGGGCGGATCTGACGGGCGGCAGGGCTTGGATCGCGTTCGAGTTCGACGGCCAGCCTCTCGCAGCGGAGCACGGCGGCCCCGCTCGTCTTCTCGTGCCGCACCTGTACTTCTGGAAGTCCGCCAAATGGGTGCACGGCCTGAACCTGCTGGAGAAGGACGAGCCGGGGTTCTGGGAGCAGAACGGATACAACATGTACGGCGACCCGTGGAAGGAGCAGAGGTACTGGTGACCTCCGCATCGACCTGGTGGGTGGCTACCGTCGCATCGACCGAGGCAGCCGGATCGCAGGGGCGGGTCATCCGGTTGCGCGTGGACGGGTGGCCGGGGAACAGCGCCGGGCAGCACGTCGATGTGCGGCTGACCGCCGAGGACGGATATCAGGCCGTCCGCTCGTACTCGCTCGCGTCCTCCGGCGATCAGCCGCTGCTCGAACTGGCGGTCGACGAGCTGCCGGACGGCGAGGTGTCGCCGTACCTCGTCGAGGATCTGCGAGAGGGCGACGAACTGGAGGTCCGAGGGCCGATCGGCGGCTACTTCGTCTGGACGCCCGAGCAGCACTCCCCCGTCCAGCTCATCGCCGGCGGCTCCGGGATCGTTCCGCTGCTCGCCATGGCGCGAGCCCATCACGCAGCCGCGAGCACCTCGCCGATGCGGCTGCTGTACTCGGTGCGCTCTGCGGGGGACGCGTTCTATGCCGACGAGCTGAACGGGCTCGCCGGTGCGGGATTCGCCATCGACTGGGCGTACACCCGCACTTCGCCGAAGGGCTTCCCCCGGCCGGCGGGGCGAGTCGATGGTGCCACGATCGACTCGTCGACGATCGCAGCCGGCGAGCATCCGCTCATCTTCGTCTGCGGACCGACGTCCTTCGTCGAAGCCGTCGCCGACCTTCTGGTGGCAGCGGGGCACACCCCCGACCGCATCCGCACCGAGCGCTTCGGAGGAGCATGATGGCGACCACACACCCCGGACATCACGGTCGGGTCGACGGGAACGCCGCCGGTGGCGACCTGCTCGAGATCTTCGGCAGGGATGTCACCGCGGCCAGAGCGACCTGCGCCGAATGCCTCAGGGTCGCGGCCCTCGCCGACGCGATCGCCGAGATCGATGACGCCGGAGTGCTGCTGCTCTGTCGAGGATGCACCCACACTCTGCTCACCTACGTGCGCTCGGGCGCAGGGGGCACGCTGGCGCTCGACGGCCTCGCTCTTCTCGAGTGGGAGAGCGACCCGTCGCTGCGCCGATAGCAAATACTCCGCCCGCGTGACAAGGGGCAGTCGGGTTCAGCGGGGAGGGCCTAGAACGTCAGTATGCAGATAGTCACCTACGCCGGAAACGAGTACCTGACGGGAGACAGGATCGCCAACGCCCTGCTCGCGTACAGCCGTGCGCTGGGAGACGACGACCGCGCCGAAGTCGTCGAGATCCCCGTGAGGGAGGACGACGGATCCGTCGTCACCGCTCAGTTCCTCATCGGGCCCGCGAGCCAGATCGTCGTGCGCCCCGTCACGCGGCAGGGCGAGGAGCTCGAGGACGACGAGCTCGTCGATCGACTGAAGCGCATGACGCGAAGCGTCGAGTCGCCGACCGGGCATCCGCTGGACGCCCCCGATCCGTCGTACGACATCGACTGAGCCTCGTCGCGGCCTCGCGCTGTCAAGGCCTCTCCCTGCGTCTCGCGGGATGAGAGGATCGAAGGGATGACAGGCCACGCGGAGACAGAGCAGGGGCAGCGTCGGCCGCTCGACGCCACCGGGGCCGGGGCGGACGGCAGAAGACCCCTGACCACATCGGTGGTGATCCCGGTCAAGGACGATGGGCCGCTGCTCGCTCGGTGCCTCGCCGCTCTCATCGCCCAGGACCACGCACCGGACGAGATCGTCGTGGTCGACAACGGCTCCGTCGACGATTCCGCCGCGGTCGCTGCGGAGGGGGGCGCTCGTGTCCTCCGGTGCGACGAACCGGGCATCTTCGCCGCGGCGTCGACCGGCTATGACGCCGCGCGGGGTGATCTGATCCTTCGCCTCGATGCCGACTGCGAACCGGATCCCGACTGGATCAGCGCCGTCGTCGCCGCGTTCGCCGCCGATGACGAAGTGGCCGCGGTCACCGGCCGTGCCCGATTCATCGACGGGCCGCCACCGCTGCGCTCCCCGCTGGCGCGCCTCTACCTCGGCACGTACACCGCGGTGCTGGGGCTCACTCTCGGGCATCGCCCTCTGTTCGGGTCCAACCTCGCCTTCCGGCGTGCGGCCTGGCTCGCCGTCCGCACCGAGGTGCACCGCGACGATCCGGAGCTTCACGACGATCTGGATCTCGCCTATCACCTCGGCGAGGACCATCGCATCGCGCTTCTGCCCGGCGACCTCATGGGCATGTCGATGAGGCCGTTCACGGCCGGCACCTTCGGGCGGCGCGTGCGTCGCGGGTTCCGCAGCGTGGTCGTGCACTGGCCCCGCGACTTCCCCCCGCTGCGCTGGGCTCGGCTGATGATCCGGAGCGGGCGGCGCGCTCCCTCGCGACGCCCCGCCGGAAGGGTCTCCCGATGAGCGCTGCGCCGTTGATCGGGGCGTCCGGCGGACCCGATGTGCACGTGATGTCCCTCAACATCCGTCGCGCCATGGACGGCCCTCTTCACCGCCGTCGCGACCGGTGGAGCGTGCGCGCGCCCGCCGTGCACGCCCTGCTCCAGGGCGAGCGACCGGGCGTGCTCGGGCTGCAGGAGGCACTCCCCCGCGCGGCGGCGCTGGCCACCCGCGCGCTCGGCTCGCGCTATCGGATCCTCGGGCGTGGTCGCGGGCCTTCGGGCGCCGGCGAGGGCACGCCCCTGCTGTTCGATTCCGAGCAGTATCGCCTGCACGACTGGGGACAGCGAGCCCTTTCGGATCGACCGGGTACGCCGGGATCGCGCTCCTGGGGCAATCTGATCCCGCGCGTCTTCGTGTGGGCCGAGCTGTCGGATCGAGGCACGGGCAGACGCCTCCTCGTCGTGAACACGCACCTCGACCACCTGTCGCCTCGTTCCCGACGACGGTCGGCGCACGTCATCCGAGAGTTCGTGCGGGCGCGACGGACGCCTGCTGTCGTCATGGGAGACATGAACGCGGGAGCGGACTCGACGGCGGTGCGGACCCTGCTCGCTCAGGGACTCCTGTTCGACGCCTGGGACCGCGCCGACGAGCGCCTGACACCACGATGGGGCACGTACCCCGGCTACCGGCAACCTCGTGAGGGCGGCAGACAGATCGATTGGATGCTCACCACCTCCGAGGTCGCGGTTCGCGCGATCGCACACAATGCACGCGCCTTCGACGGCATCCGGCCTTCCGACCATCTCGCCGTGCAGTCTCTGCTGCGAGTCGATGAGGAGACCTCATGAAGGAGAACTTCCTGCGCCCTGCTCGCACCCCGAGCGAATGGTCGGCGGACGCGCTGCGAGCGCTCGGGGTGCTCGGCGTGCTCGTGGCGGCGATCTGGCTCGCACCGACCGATGCGGGCATCGCGGCGCTCGCCCTGCCCGCGCTGATGCTTCCGCGCATTCTCGGTGTGAGCGGATGGTTCGACCTCACGGTGTGCGCGACCGTGCTCGCCGCCGCATGGAGCAACGTCTTCGACCTCTATCGCACCATCGATGGATGGGACCTTCTCCTGCACTTCCTCTGCACCGGGGTGCTCTCCGTCGTGGTCGCGGTCATCCTCACTCGCACGGGTGTCGTGTCGATCACCCGGGACAGCGGCGCGGATCGTCGCACCCCGATCGTCCTGGTGCCTATCATCGCGCTGGCCCTCAGCGCGGTGTGGGAGATGATCGAGTGGCTCGGCTGGGCATACCTCAGCGATGACATCTTCGTCACCTATCAGGACACGATCGGCGACATGGTCTTCGGAGGGCTGGGCGGACTCACCGCCGGCGTGCTGATGGCCGTGACCGGCGTCGAGAGACGTGGCGAACGAGCAGGCGAATCGTCGCAGACGACTTCTCATCGCACTGTCGATCATGAGTAGGGCGGGCGGGACTTGAACCCGCGATCGTTGGGTTATGAGCCCACTGCCTTAACCAGCTTGGCCACCGCCCCGTAGTCCTCAGCCTAGCGAAAGTCGCGGGGTCCACCCGGCGTGGCGGTGGAGTGGGTCGTGACGTGCGCGCGATAGATCGCCGCATTGTCGAGCAGGCGCGCCCGCTCCTCCGCGCTGAGCGGTCGGCGCACCTGAGCGGGCACACCGGCGACGAGGGATCCGTCGGGGATGCGGGAGCCGCCGAGGACCACCGCGCCGCCTGCCACCAGGCATCCGGCGCCGATGACGGCACCGCTGAGGACGACGGCTCCCATCCCGATCAGCGATCCGTCGCCGATGGTGCACCCGTGCACGACGGCGTTGTGCCCGATGGAGACGTCCGACCCGATCACGGCGGGGTTGTCGGC
Source organism: uncultured Microbacterium sp. (assembly GCA_963518515.1). Lineage (GTDB taxonomy): Bacteria > Actinomycetota > Actinomycetes > Actinomycetales > Microbacteriaceae > Microbacterium. Next base: position 360,981 of record CAUQIW010000002.1, on the reverse strand, counting down.
ATCGACATGCACCGACACGTTGTCCTGAACGTTGCTCCCCGGCCCGATCGTGATCGTCGCGGAATCGGCCCTCAGCACGGCGTTGCACCAGACGCTCGCGCCGGGCATCAGGGCGACGTCGCCCACGATGCGAGCACCGTCCGCGACGAAGACGTCTGAGGCGATGCTCGGGACTCTGCCCTCGAGGGCGATGACCGATGCTCCTGAAGCGATGAACATGAGGTGAGACTACCCTCAACGGCGGGGATTCCCCCGTGTTTCCGGGCCTGTAAGCGGAGCCTTGGCTTGCTTGCGGAATGTTTGAGGATGAGTAGCGTTGTCATCATCAGGTACGAGATGAACACTCCGGAGGAGTCAAGATGAGCAAGGCACACACCGTTTCCACCACCGCCAGCGACCCCACAGTGGCAGCAGCGGCGGCTCAGTTCCTCTCCCCCGTCGTCCTCGGGCTGCAGGCTCTCACCATCAACGGCAAGCAGGCCCACTGGCACGTCCGCGGGGCGAACTTCGTGGGCGTCCACGAGCTGCTCGACACGATCGTCGCCCACGCCGGTGACTTCGCGGACACCGCCGCGGAGCGCATCGTCGCTCTCGGACTCCCTATCGACGCCCGGGTGAGCAGCGTCGCCGCCAAGGGCAGCTCCACCTCCGTGCCGGCCGGGTTCACCCAGTCGGACGAGCTCGTGCGCGCCGTGATCGCCGACATCGACGCGATCCTGATCGACACCAAGGCCGCCATCGACGGACTCGACGAGGTCGACCTGACGAGCCAGGACGTCGCCATCGAGATCGCGCGCGGCCTCGAGAAGGACCGTTGGTTCCTCGTCTCGCACATCGCCGCCTGATCGCTCGGATCGCAGAAGAAGGGCACCGGATGATTCCGGTGCCCTTCTTCGTGTCGTGGCGGTCGAGGGTTCAGGACAGGTGTGTGAGACGACCGGCGAGCAGGGTCGCGATCACCGGCATCCGCCGCAGGTCGTCGCCGACTGCCGTGCGCGGATCCTGTGCGCACAGCGCGATGTCGGCGGGCTCCCCCGGCCGCAGCGACGAGCGAACGCTGGCGTGCAGTGCCTGATCGACGGTGAGGCTCTCCTCGAGGTGCCAGGGATCACGCCGATCGTGCGTCCGCATGACCGCCGCAGCGATCGCCTGCCAAGGGTCGAGGTCGGCGACGGGGGCGTCAGAGCCGAGACGGAGCTCGACGCCCGAGTCGCGCAGGGTGCCCAGCGGGTAGCCGATCGACGTCTGATCCGCCCAGTGGCGCTCGACGAGGTCGCGGTCGTCGAGCGCATGCTGCGGCTGCACGCTCGCGATGATCCCGAGGCGCCCGAACCGCGCGAGGTCGGCATGCCTGACGAGCTGTGCGTGCTCGATCGAGCCTGTCGCGCCGCTCGTGGTGAAGGCGTCCAGTGCGGCGGTGACCGCCCGGTCGCCGATGGCATGCACGGCGACCGAGAGGCCGGCGCCCGCCGCGGTCAGAAGCAGATCCGTGAGCTCGTGCGGCGGCACGGTGAGCACCCCGAAGTTCGATGAGTCCCCCGAGTAGGCGTGCGAGCACGCTGCGGTCCTCGTCCCGAGAGAGCCGTCGCTGATCACCTTCAGCGGGCCGACCCGGATGAGACCCCTGCCGTCGCGAGGAGCATCGTCACCCTCGTAGAGGTCACCGGTCTGAAGCCCGGCGGCGATCGCGCGCGGGAGATCGTCGGGATAGGTCGCGAACTCCACGCGATGCGCGGCGAATCCGGCATCGACACGACGCCTCCATGCGTCGGCGTTCCAGGCGATGTCGAAGTCCACGAGACCCGTGACACCGCGCGACGCCGCCCGACGCGCCGCCATCTGCACGGCTGCGTCGCCACGCGCGGGGTCGACGGCGTTGAGGCGCCGGGATATCTCGAACGCGTCCTGCTCACGCAGCACGCCGTCCGGGCTCGAGTACCGTTCGAGTCGCAGCGCGGCGGAATTGAGCCAGGTGCTGTGGACGTCGGCGTTGATGAGATAGGTCGGTGTCTCCCCCGTCAGCTCATCGAGCAGCGCCAGTGAAGGAGCATCCGCCCAGACGGCATCGCGGAAGCCATCCCCCACGCGTCTGCCGTCGGGGAGCGGCGCCGCATCACCCATGACGGCCGCGGCCTCCGCCGCAGACCCGGCGTCCCGCAGCGAGACGCGCTCGGACGACAGCGCCCACTGAAGTGCGTGCACATGGTTGTCCCACAGGCCGGGCGCCGCCCATGCTCCCGCCGCATCGAGTCGCTCTCCCCGGGGTGCGAGCGCTCCGGCCGGGGCGATGTCCACGATGAGACCGTCCTCGAGGAACAGGTCGACGGGGTCGTCATCGATGAGGTATTCGCGCCCCGGTCCCGAGATGCGCACACCCGCGACCGTTCCGATGCGTGAGCCGATCCCGCTCATCCACGGCCTCCCGGACGAGCGTCCTGAGCGCGGCGCATCTCACGTGCGAGCTCGGGCTGAGCGTAGGGGCCGTCCCCTTCGAGTTCCGCGATGATCGTCTCGATGGTCTCGGGAGAACGGTTCTGACTCAGCTTGCGCTTGGCGACCACCCGCGTCGGCGTGAGCCGGAATCCCACGGTCCCTGCCGCGAGCCGGCGCACGAAGGCGGGATCGTTCGGCCGCTCCCACATCCTCCGAGGATCGGGCATGCGTCCTTCGAATCTCTCGACCAGCCGGTCGAGCACCTCGAGGTTCTCCTCGTCGCTGAGGATCTCGGGCACACCCGAGAGATGCACCGCGATGTAGTTCCAGGTGGGAACGGCCTGCACGTCGCCGTACCACCCCGGGGAGATGTAGCCGTGTGGCCCCTGCAGGATGACGAGCAGCTCGCGATCGCCCAGACCGTGGATGAGGTCGTCCGGCCTGCCCACATGCGCGACGATCGTGAGGTCGTCGCGGTACTCGTCGAGCATCACCGCGTAGTGCGAGGAGACCAGTCCCTCCGGCGTCGCGCTGACGATCGTCGCCCACGGATTCGACTCCACCACTCGGCGCATCTCGCTCACGTCGGCGAGTGTGAAACTGGGATTCTGACGCATCGTCCCAGCTTATGACCGACGGCTCAGGCCTGACAGCGGGGACACCAGTACAGCTTGCGGGCGCCGATCTCCTCGAGGGCGATCTCCGTGCCGCACACGCGGCACGGAAGGCCGGCGCGGTGGTACACCCAGTGCCGATCGTCCCTGCTCGCCATGGCGGCTCGATATCGTTCCGGCGAGAGGTCGTCCATGGTCATCATCTGACCGGTGTCGACGCCGATCGCCAGCAGCCTCACCCAGTCCGCCCAGAGCGCGCGCACGACATCCTCCGGCACCTCCCGGCCAGGGGTGTGCGGGTTGAGTCGCTGTCGGAACAGCATCTCGGCGCGATAGACGTTGCCGATGCCGCTCACGACCGACTGGTCCATGAGGAGAAGCGCGATCGCGGTCTGCTTCTTGCGCACGGCGGTCACGAACCGCTCCTCGTTGCGCACGGGGTCGCCCACCAGGGGGTCGGGGCCGAGCTTCGCGATCGTCGCCAGCATCTCCTCCGGTGTCTGCAGCACACAGGCGGTCGGCCCGCGGAGGTCCGCTGCGGTGATGTCGGTCATCAGGCGGAGTCTGACCTGTCCCACGATCGGGGGCGGCCACTCCATGTCGTCATCCGCGAGGCCCTTGGTCTGCTCCGACATGCGGACGTGCACCCTCGCCCTGCGAGGTGCCCCGATCGAGGCGAGGGAGTTCTCGCCCGCGTCATCGAGGATCGGCTCGTCGAGCACCGTGCCCCGCTGGTTGGTCTGCCCCATTCGGCCGTTGGCCGAGGCGATCGTCGGGTCCACCAGGATGTCTCCGGCGAAGTCCCATGCGCCGTAGAGACCGAGGTGCACACGCAGCCAGAGGTCGCCTTCCACCTCGAGGAACATCTGCTTCCCGACCGCCTGGACGCTGACCGCTTCCCTGCCGTCGAGGAGCGCGGCGCCCTCGGTGAAGCGACCCTGCGGGCTCGATGCGGCGAGCCGCTTGCCGACGAAGTTGCGATCGAACTGCCGCGCGATGCGGTGGACGGAGTGCCCCTCTGGCATGTCAGGCCCGAGGATCCGGAAGCAGCGAGCCGTCGCGCTCGAATGCGGCGATCTGAGCGATCCGTCGGACGTGCCGCTCCTCGTCGGAGAAGGGAGTCGCGATGAAGGTGTCGATGAACGACGTCACCTCATCGAACGTGTGCTGTCGCGCGCCGATCGAGATGACGTTCGCATCGTTGTGCTCGCGCGCGAGTTCTGCGGTCGACGTGTTCCACACCAGCGCGGCGCGCACACCCTCTACCTTGTTCGCGGCGATCTGCTCGCCGTTGCCAGACCCGCCGAACACGATCCCGAGGGTCTCGATCTCGAGGGCCTGATCCCGCACCACGGCCTGCGCCGCGCGGATGCAGAACGCCGGATAGTCATCGAGCGCGTCGTATTCCACCGGCCCGTGGTCCACGACCTCGTGACCGGCAACTCTCAGGTGCTCCTGAAGCTGCGTGGAGAAGTCGAGACCCGCATGGTCGGTGGCGATGTGGATGCGCATGCTCCCATCCTAGAAGCGCGCGCGGTCAGCGGGACATCACGGGGCGACGCCGCTGGCGGCCGGCTTGAAGCCGGCACGCACGTTCTCGCAGCATCCCGGTCGGCATACATCGAAACCGCCGGGCAGAGACGTGACGTGAGGGCGCTCGTCGTTGGGGCGGCCCTGGAGCCTCTCCTCGATCAGGTCCACGATGCCGGCGACGAACGACTCGGCGACTCCCGGAGTGGGTGTGCGGGTGAACGCGAGGTCGGCCTCCTCGGCTGCCTCGGCGGCCTCGGTGTCGAGGTCCCAGAGGACCTCCATGTGGTCGCTCATGAAGCCGACGGGCACGACGGCCACGGCCTTGCGCCCGCGAGCGGGGAGCTCGCCGATGACATCGCAGACGTCGGGCTCCAGCCACGGCTGGGACGCGGGCCCTGAGCGCGACTGGTACACCAGCTCCCACGAGACGTCTGCTGCGGCCGGGATGCTCTCGCGCACCCGATCCATCACCCATGCCGCGACGGCCAGATGCTGAGCGGCGTACGCCCCGCCTTCGCCCCACGCGATGTCCCTGGCACCCGAGCGCTCCGCATCAGCGGTCGGAATGCTGTGGGTCGAGAACAGGATCTGTATGTCCGACGCGGCGATGCCCTGCCCGAGGAAGGTCTCGATGGCTTCGCGCACTCCGGTCTCGAACGACTCCACGAAACCGGGGTGGTCGTAGAACGGGCGGATCTTGTCGATCGTCACGGTGTCGCCCAGCCCGGTCTCCTCCAACACCCTCGCGAAGTCCTCGCGGTACTGGCGGCAGCTCGAGAACGAGCTGTAGGCGCTGGTCGCGAATGCGAGCAGGGTCGTGTTGCCGTCGGCGGCCGCTGCGGACACCGCCTCGTCGAGGTACGGCGTCCAGTTGCGGTTGCCCCAGTACACGGGCAGGTCGATCCCGCGCCGGGCGAGCTCCGCCTCGAGCGCATCCTTGAGGATGCGGTTCTGACCGTTGATGGGGCTCACCCCGCCGAAGTGGCGGTAGTGATGAGCCACCTCCTCGAGACGCTCGTCAGGGATGCCGCGACCGCGGGTGACGTTGCGCAGGAACGGGATGACGTCGTCCTGCCCCTCCGGGCCGCCGAAACCGGCGAGCAGAAGACCGTCGTAGGCGACGGGCGTGGTGATGAAGGGCTCGCCGCTGGCCGCAGCCTCGGAGGAGAAAAGGACGGTGTTCGGCTCGATCGCAGTCACATCCCCATCCTTTCACCTTCCTGGCGTGAGACAGGCCGGGATGCTGGCGTAGGCTGTCATGGTTGCCGTGGGCGCCAACTGCGCTGGATGGCGGCAACGTCCCCTCACCCCTGGGAGTACAAGCTGTGCCTGGAGAGAATCTCACCCGCATCGAAGCGCAGGAGCGCCGCGAGGTCGTCGACACGCAGTCCTACGAGGTCTCGCTCGACCTGACGAAGGGCGCGGAGGTCTTCGGGTCGCGCAGCGTCGTCCGCTTCACCGCCGCACCCGGCAGCGACACCTTCATCGACCTGATCGCTCGCGAGGTCCGCGAGATCTCGCTCAACGGAGAGCAGCTCGACCCCCAGGAGGTCTTCGCGGACTCCCGGATCGCGCTGAGCGGTCTGCAGGCCGAGAATGTGCTGGTCGTCGACGCGGACTGCACCTACACGAACACGGGTGAGGGCCTGCACCGCTTCGTCGACCCCGTCGACGGCGAGGTCTACCTCTACTCGCAGTTCGAGGTTCCGGACTCCCGTCGGGTGTTCGCGGTGTTCGAGCAGCCCGACCTCAAGGCCACCTTCCAGTTCACCGTGACGGCTCCCGCCGCGTGGAAGGTCGTCTCCAACTCCCCGACGCCCGAACCGATCGTGCACGACGACCCCAGCGTCGCCACCTGGGGCTTCGAGCCGACCCCGCGGATCTCCTCGTACATCACCGCCCTCGTGGCCGGCCCCTACGAGTCGACGTTCTCCGAGCTCACGAGCGCATCGGGACGCGTCATCCCGCTCGGCGTCTACGGGCGCAAGAGCCTGTGGCAGCACCTCGACGCCGACTACATCTTCGACAAGACCCGCCAGGGGTTCGAGTACTTCGAGGCGAAGTTCGGGGTCCCCTATCCCTTCGCGAAGTACGACCAGCTCTTCGTGCCCGAGTTCAATGCCGGCGCCATGGAGAACGCGGGAGCGGTGACATTCACCGAGACCTACGTGTTCCGCAGCAAGGTGACGGACGCCGTCAAGGAGCGCCGGGTCGTCACCATCCTCCACGAGCTCGCCCACATGTGGTTCGGCGACCTCGTCACCATGAAGTGGTGGAACGACCTCTGGCTGAACGAGTCGTTCGCCGAGTGGGCGTCGACCATCGCCACCGCAGAGGCCACCGAGTGGACCGAGGCGTGGACCACCTTCAACGCCATGGAGAAGACCTGGGCCTACCGTCAGGATCAGCTCCCCTCGACGCACCCGATCACCGCCGTGATCAACGACCTCGAGGACGTGCAGGTCAACTTCGACGGCATCACGTACGCCAAGGGCGGATCCGTGCTCAAGCAGCTCGCCGCATGGGTGGGCATCGAGGAGTTCTTCGCCGGGGTCTCGCAGTACTTCCAGAAGCACTCGTGGGGCAACACCGAGCTCAGCGACCTGCTGACCGAGCTCGAGGCCACCAGCGGTCGCGACCTCAGCACCTGGTCGAAGAAGTGGCTCGAGACCGCGGGCGTGAACACGCTCGAGCCCGTCATCGGAGAGGATGCCGACGGCACGATCACCCGCTTCGCCGTGACGCAGACGGCGCCCGCCGACTACCCGACCATCCGGCCCCATCGCCTCGGCATCGGCTTCTACACGCTGAAGAACGGCGCGCTCGAGCGCACTCACTACGCCGAGATCGACGTCGACGGAGATCGCACAGAGGTTCCGGAGCTGCACGGCATCGCGCGCCCCGACCTCGTGCTGCTCAACGACAACGACCTGGCCTACGCGAAGATCCGCCTCGACGAGCGATCGCTGGCGACCGCCGTGGCGCATCTCGCCGACATCAGCGATCCCCTCGCACGCTCGCTCGTGTGGGGCGCAGCCTGGGATCAGACCCGCGACGCCGAGACCCCGGCGTCGGCGTACATCGACCTCGTGCTGGGCAACATCGGCCGCGAGACCGAATCGACCACGGTGCGCACCACGCTCGCACAGCTGCGCACCGCGGCGACGCTCTACGTGGCGCCGGAGGCACGGCAGACAGCACGGCTCAAGGTGGCCGACGGACTCTGGGCTCTCGCGGAGTCGGCGGAGTCGGGCAGCGACAGCCAGCTGCAGTTCGTGACGGCTTTCGCCAGCGCGCTCGTGACCCCCGAGCATGCCGGGATCGTCGGACGGCTGCGGTCGGGCGAGGAGACGCTGCCCGGACTCGAGATCGACGCCGACCTCAACTGGCAGCTGCTGGTGGGCCTCGCCACGATCGGAGCGACGGACTCGGCGACGATCGACGCCGCGCTGGCCGCCGACAACACCGCCAAGGGTGGCGAGTTCGCGGCTCAGGCCAGGGCATCGCTTCCCGATTCCGCGTCCAAGCGCGCGGCCTGGACGTCGCTCATCGAGCGTGACGACGCGCCGAACACGATCATCCGCTCGGCGGCTCTCGGCTTCGTGCACCCCGCGGGTGTCGAGGTGCTCGAGGAGTTCGTGCCGGAGTACTTCGACATGCTCGTTCCCATCTGGGAGTCGCGCAGCTACCAGATCGCGCAGTATCTCGTCGTCGGACTGTTCCCGACCGCGCTTGCCGACACGGCGCTGCGCGACGCGACCCGCGGCTGGCTGTCGGCGAACCAGGATGCGGCCCCCGCGCTGCGCCGGCTCGTGCTCGAGAACCTCGCAGACGTCGAGCGCGCACTGGCCGCGCAGGCCCGCGACGCCGAGGACTGAGAGCCCCTCGTCGATCAGGCCTCTGTGCGGTGCGTCCAGCCCGCGCAGAGGCCTGATCACTATCATCTGTAGTGATGTCGATACCCTTCCAGACCACTGATCCTCCCGCGGAGACGCCGCCCCCTCCATGGTTGACCGACCTGCTCGCCGTCCTCGGCGGCGTCGGCATGAAGGCGTTGCAGGTCGCGATCATCATCGCCGCCTGCATCCTCATCGCACTCGTGCTTCGCGTGGTGATCCGCCGCGTCGTGCACCGCATCGTCGACACGGCCAAGAACAAGGCGGCCGTCGACGACACGCAGGCACTCGAGCGCTCGCCGCTCGCGGACATGCGTCTCGTGCAGCGGACCCGCACGCTCGGGACGATCCTCCAGAACATCGTCAACGTGATGCTCGTGGTGATCGCCCTCGTCCTCACGGTCAACGCTCTCGACAACAGTCTGCTCGGTTCGCTGACGCTCCTGACCGCCGCGATCGGCGCAGGACTCGGCTTCGGCGCTCAGAACATCGTCAAGGATGTGCTGAACGGCATCTTCATCGTCGCCGAAGACCAGATCGGCATCGGGGATGTGGTCGACCTGGGCCTCGCATCCGGCGTGGTCGAATACGTCAGTGTGCGGATCACCCAGGTGCGCGATGTCAACGGCACGCTCTGGTACGTGCGCAATGGCGAGGTGTTGAGGATCGGCAACATGTCGCAGGGGTGGGCGCGGGCGATCATCGACATCGGAGTGCCGGCGGACTCCGATCTCGACCGGGTCGAGACCGTGATGCTCGAGACCTCTCAAGCGCTGGCGAAGGATCCCAAGTGGCGCACCCGCATCATCGAGAAGCCCGAGCTCTGGGGGCTGGAGTCGATCGGTGGAGACGCCCTGGTCATCCGCATCGTCATCAAGGCGCGCGCCAACGCGAAGGACGACGTCGCGCAGGAGCTGCGCAAGCGTCTGCGCGCCGCCCTGCTCGAGAAGGAGATCGCGCTGCCGAGCATGGCGACCATCGTCCCGACGGGACTCGACGGCGCCCGACGCGTGCGGGGTGCGAATCCCCCCAAGACCCGGCCCAACGCCGTGACCGGCGTGCCCGTCATCCCCGACCGCGGGATCTGGCGCCGCAAGAAGAACACCGATGACGGGAGCACCCAGAAGTGACGTTCTACGACGAGGTGGGCGGTCGTGAGACGTTCGCGAAGATCGTCTCGGTGTTCTACCGGGAGGTCGCTCTCGACCCGGTGCTGAAGCCCATGTATCCCGAAGAGGATCTCGGACCCGCCGAGGAGCGGCTCCTGCTCTTCCTCGAGCAGTACTGGGGCGGTCCGACCACCTACGGCGACACCCGAGGGCATCCGCGCCTGCGGATGCGGCACATGCCGTTCCGGGTCGACCCCGATGCCCGCGATCGTTGGCTGCGTCACATGCGGACGGCCGTCGACGAGGCGAAGTTGTCGCCTCTGCACGAAGCGACGCTGTGGGACTATCTCGAGCGCGCGGCATATGCGATGGTGAACACATTCGAGCCGACAGGAATCGGCACGCCCACGGGCGGTCGACCCACGCTCGAGACCCGATCACGTCAGGAACCGACGGAGACACCATGACGAACAAGCCCCTGTCCACCGACGTGCTGGTCATCGGATGGGGGCTGTCCGGCCTCGTGGCGGCGAGCGAGGCGCTCGCAGCCGGTCGCCGCGTGATCCTGCTCGACCAGGAGCCGCGCACGAATCTCGGCGGCCAGGCGTGGTGGTCCTTCGGCGGCCTGTTCCTGGTCGATTCCCCGGAGCAGCGACGGATGGGCATCCGCGACTCGCTCGCTCTCGCCACGCAGGACTGGTTCGGCACCGCCGGGTTCGACAGGCCGGAGGACGACTGGCCCCGTCGATGGGCGGAGGCGTACCTGCAGTTCGCGGCCGGCGAGAAGCGCGCCTGGCTGCGTGAACGAGGCGTCGGCTTCTTCCCGGTCGTCGGCTGGGCGGAGCGCGGCGGATACGGAGCTCTCGGGCCGGGCAACTCGGTACCGCGGTTCCACATCACCTGGGGAACCGGGCCCGGTGTCGTCGCACCGTTCATCTCCGCGGTCGAACAGGGCGAGAGGGACGGCCACCTCGTCGTCCTCCCCCGGCACCGGGTGACCGAGCTGACCATGTCCGACGGGGTCGTGACAGGTGCGCGTGGCGCAGTTCTGGCCTCGAGCGCCGCTGAACGGGGAGTCGAGTCGTCGCGAGACGTCGTCTCCGACTTCGAGATCGCGGCGGGAGCGACGATCATCTGCGCAGGAGGCATCGGAGGGAACCACGACCTCGTGCGTGCGGCCTGGCCGGACCGCCTTGGTACTCCCCCGAAGGACATGCTCACGGGAGTGCCGGCGTATGTCGACGGCTCCATGCAGCCGGTCGGCGCGGCCTCGGGAGCGCGCCTCATCAACGGGGACCGCATGTGGCACTACGTCGAAGGCATCCGCAACTGGGATCCGGTGTGGCCGTCGCACGGCATCCGCATCCTTCCCGGCCCCTCGTCGCTCTGGCTCGACGCCACCGGCAGACGCCTGCCGGTGCCGCTGTTCCCCGGCTTCGACACGCTCGGGACCCTCGAGCACCTGCGTGCGACGGGGCACGATCACTCGTGGTTCGTCACCTCGCGGCAGATCGTCGAGAAGGAGTTCGCCCTCTCCGGCAGCGAGCAGAACCCCGATCTCACCGGCAAGGACCTGGGCCTGCTGCTCCGGTCGCGCCTCGCCAAAGGACCGACCGGTCCTGTGCAATCGTTCCTCGACGAGGGCGCCGACTTCATCGTCGAGGACGACCTGGAGAGCCTGCTCGAGCGGATGCACGCCCACCCCGGCGGAGAGGCGCTCGACATCGACCACGTGCGGCGGGAGGTGGTCGCCCGAGATCGCGAGATCGAGAACGAGTTCACCAAGGATGCGCAGATCAGCATGCTCCGATCGATGAGGGCGTACCGAGGAGACAGGCTCATCCGCACCGCCGCCCCGCACCGATTGCAGGATCCGGCCGCCGGGCCGTTGGTCGCGGTGCAGCTGCACGTGATCACCCGGAAGTCGCTCGGCGGGATCGTCACCGATCTCGACGGCAGAGCTCTGGATTCCGAGGGCGAGGCCGTCCCGGGGCTGTTCGCGGCCGGCGAGGCCAGCGGCTTCGGCGGTGGGGGGATGCACGGCTACCGAGCTCTCGAGGGGACCTTCCTCGGAGGATGCCTGTTCTCCGGGCGCCAGGCGGGCAGAGCCGCCGCTCGGTGACGATCGCTCGCGCGGCGAGGCGTCAGAGCGACGGTCCGGTGCCGCGGACGGCCGTGAGTCCCGTGGCTGCCGGACCGCGGGTGAGGACGTGTCCACGACGGAAGGCCAGCCGTGTCCAGCGTCCCGACCGCACGACCGCGACGTCCTCCTCACCGGAGATGAACCCGAACGCATCCGCTGCGAAGGCCACGCCGCGGGCGAGACCGCCGAGGTCCTCGTCGGGCTCGCCCCAGATGGCGGCACGGAGAGCTCGCACGGCGTCTTCCCCCGCTCCCGCGGGGACGCCGCGGGCCACGGCGCTGATCCCCCACTGCGCACGCTGAGCTATCAGGGATGCCGGAAGGCTGCCTGCCGGCTCCCAGCCGCCTCGCGGCGGGGCGACTCCGGCCCAGGCAGGCGAGAGTCCGGTGTCGGGCAGATCGAGCACTCGGGGGTCCTCTGTCGCCGCCAGAGCATCGACGACGATGTCGCACTGCAGCTCGGGGTCCGCATGCACGATGCGCATGGCGAGGATCGTCGGCGTCTGGTCGAAGAGGCCGTTCGGCGCGAGCGCGGCACCCGTGAGTGCGAGCACACCGTTCGCCGCCTGCAGCCTGACACCCTCGTCGGAGATGCGGGCGGATCGCCCGAGGAACGTCAATACGTCCTTCGAGGTCTCAGGATCGGCGAGGAGAAGCTGGTGCGGCACACCCTCTAAACTAGCAACGCCGCGGTACCCGCAGGCGTTGGAAGGAAGTCATGACCGCCGACGAACACGCGATCCGCACCGTCCGACAGCTCTTGGACGTGCTGGACCTCGATTCGACCCAGGCCCGCACGACGGAGGACATCTTCACCGGATCCTCGCATCCGATGCCGTCGGGCCGCATCTACGGCGGCCAGGTTCTCGCGCAGAGCCTGCTGGCGGCCGAGCGCACTCTGCCGGAGGACCGCGCGGTGCATTCGATGCACGGGTACTTCCTTCGACCGGGCGATGCCGGTCAGGGCATCACGATCGCCGTCGACCGGATCCATGACGGTCGATCCTTCTCGACCCGGCGTTCGCAGGCGTATCAGAACGGCGTGCCGATCTTCTCGATGATCGCGTCCTTCCAGGACGCCGACCCCGGCGTCGAGCACGCTCTCGAGATGCCCGCGGGTGTCCCCGATCCCGAGACCCTCCTTCCCGATGAGCAGCGGGTCGACGGCCTGCCGTCCGGGACCTCTCGGATGCTGAGCGACCGCGCAGCGGACGTGCGACACATCGGGTCCCCGCTGTTCCTCCCCAGCGACGATGAGCGCGCTCCGCAGCAGGGCGTCTGGATGCGGATGCGCGCTCCGCTGCCCGATGATCAGCGCATTCACCGCGCGGCACTCGCCTACCTCAGCGACATGACGATCCAGGAGTCGATCCTGCGGGCGCACGGCCTCTACTGGGCGTTGCCGGGTCTCAAGGTCGCGAGTCTCGATCACGCGATGTGGTGGCACCGTCCGGCCCGAGTCGACGAGTGGCTGCTGTACCTGCAGGAGTCGCCGAACGCTCGCGGAGGACGAGGACTCGCTCAGGGACGCATCTACACGCGAGCGGGCGAACTGGTCGCGACGGTCGCCCAGGAGATCATGGTTCGCGTGCCTTCCGCTCCGTCCTGACGAGAGCGGCCGCCACACATCGGCGGGCACAGGACAGAGACGGCTGCCTCGTGCTCGGCGGCGTCAGCGGTGCGAGTACTCGATCGACGGGCCGACGAACGGCTCCCAGGCCTCGCGCATCTCCGGGGTGAGCCTCGTGGGCTTCCCGGAGGCGGCATCGACGAGCACGATGATCGCCGTCGAGCGCGCGTACAGCGTGCGCGGCTCGGCCGACGGATCGTTGTGAACCTCGTAGCAGACCTCGACGCTCGACCCGCCCAGCCTGCCGAACCACATCTGCACTTCCAGCGGTCGGCGCTGGTACGGCACAGGCGCGAGATACTCGATCTCCTGACGAGCGATCAGCGTGAGCACGCCCTCTTCGAGTCCCGAGTCGAGCACTGCGGTCGACGGCGCCTCCTCGCCGGGTCCGGCCCGCCAGAACGCGCGCACCCGCGCCTCCTCGAGCAGCTTGAGCATCGAGGTGTTGTTGACGTGGTTGAACGCATCCAGATCCCCCCACCGGAGGTGGATCGGAATGTGCAGGCGCGGCCCCGCCGCAGGATCCGTCATGAGCGAGGTCAGTCGCGCGTGAGCTTGCGGTGCGTGGAGCGGTGCGGCTTCGCCGCATCCGCCCCGAGACGCTCGATCTTGTTCTCCTCGTACGACTCGAAGTTGCCCTCGAACCAGTACCACTGGTCGGGCTTCTCGTCGGTGCCTTCGTAGGCGAGGATGTGCGTCGCGATGCGGTCGAGGAACCACCGGTCGTGGGTGATGACCACAGCGCACCCGGGGAACTCGAGAAGCGCGTTCTCGAGCGAGCTGAGCGTCTCGACGTCCAGGTCGTTCGTGGGCTCGTCGAGGAGGAGCAGGTTGCCGCCCTCCTTGAGGGTGAGCGCGAGGTTCAACCTGTTGCGCTCACCGCCCGACAGGACGCCGGCCTTCTTCTGCTGGTCGGGTCCCTTGAAGCCGAACTTCGACACGTACGCCCGCGAGGGGATCTCCGTCTTGCCGACGACGATGTAGTCGAGGCCGTCGGACACGACCTCCCACAGGGTCTTGTCGGGGTCGATGTTCGATCGCGACTGGTCGACGTAGCTGATCTTGACCGTCTCGCCGATCTTCAGGTCACCGCCGTCCAGCGGCTCGAGGCCGACGATGGTCTTGAACAGGGTCGTCTTTCCGACGCCGTTCGGGCCGATCACTCCGACGATGCCGTTCGGCGGCAGGCTGAAGCTGAGGCCGTCGATCAGAGAACGTCCGTCGAAGCCCTTCTGCAGCTTCTTGGCCTCGATCACCACGCTGCCCAGGCGAGGGCCGGCCGGGATCTGGATCTCCTCGAAGTCGAGCTTCCTGGTGCGCTCCGCCTCCGACGCCATCTCCTCGTAGCGGGCCAGACGTGCCTTGGATTTGGTCTGGCGTCCCTTGGCGCTCGACCGCACCCACTCCAGCTCCTCCTTGAGGCGCTTGGCGAGCTTCGCGTCCTTCTTGCCCTGGATCTCGAGGCGCTCGCCCTTCTTCTCGAGATAGGTCGAGTAGTTTCCCTCGTAGCCGATGAGCCGACCGCGGTCGACCTCGGCGATCCACTCCGCGACATGATCAAGGAAGTACCGGTCGTGCGTGATCGCGATCACCGCGCCCTTGTACGCCTGCAGGTGCTGCTCGAGCCACAGCACGCTCTCGGCGTCGAGGTGGTTGGTCGGCTCGTCGAGAAGCAGGAGATCGGGCTTTTGCAGCAGGAGCTTCGCGAGCGCGACACGACGCTTCTCACCACCGGAGAGCGGGCCGACGGCGGCGTCTGCCGGCGGAGTGCGCAGAGCGTCCATGGCCTGCTCGAGCTGCGAGTCGAGATCCCAGCCGTCTGCCGCGTCGATCTCCTCCTGCAGCGAGCCCATCTCGGCGAGCAGCGTGTCGAAGTCGGCATCGGGGTCGGCCATCTGGGCGGAGATCTCATTGAAGCGGTCGAGCTTCGCCTTGATCGCGATGCCCTCCTGCACGTTCTCGATGACCGTCTTGGATTCGTCGAGCTCGGGCTCCTGCATCAGGATGCCGACCGTGAATCCGGGCGCGAGCTTCGCCTCGCCGTTCGACGGGGTGTCGAGGCCTGCCATGATCTTGAGGATCGTCGACTTGCCCGCGCCGTTCGGACCGACCATTCCGATCTTCGCACCGGGGAGGAACGCCATGGTGACGTCATCGAGGATGAGCTTCTCGCCCACCGCCTTGCGCGCACGAACCATCGAGTAGATGTACTCAGCCACCGAAAACCGCTCCTTCTGTTGGCGTCGAAGATCGACACTCCAGCCTACCGGCCTCTCACGGCTCCGCAGTCGTGAGGTAACGACGTCCGCTCCGCCCGTGCCGCCTGGAGCGGCTCGTCAGTATCAGACGAGGTCACCCTCGGGGCGGACCATCACCAATCGATCGCGCGCGTCGTGCCCACCAGACACCGGCCTTCGGCGAGCTGAGGCATCACCGCCGTGACCGGCTCACCCGTCGACGGCCCCACCTGCCCGATGATGCATTCTCCCGCTCCCCAGCGCACGGAGAACTGAAGGCTCTCCGCAGGGTTGCCGACGGTCGTGACGTCCTGCGTCACCTGCATCGACGCGCGGTCGAAACCCGCGGCGATCAGCGCGTCGATGTATGCACGGCCCGATCCTCGCTGATCCGAGGCCCAGACCTGAGCGGCGACCTCGGAGAACAACGGCAGGTTCTCTTCGGCGGTGCCGTCCGGGATGTAGGACGGGCCGGTCTCCGACGGCGCCTCAGTGGCAGTCGTCGACACCGTCGGCTCGGGGGTGGGCGCCTCGGGGGCACAGGACACGAGCGTGACGATCAGGGCGAGCGCGGCGCCGGCCGCGATCGCCGCACGAGATGCGGAGGAGGCCGGTCGTCGAAGCACGACCCCGATTCTACGGGTCCGGCCTCCCCCGTTCGTTCACGCGGATCCGGTTCTCGAGCGTGGACACGACCCGTCGGTCACCGTGGCTCGAATCACCGTGGCACCGGATCGAGACGCACGGAGCCGTCGGCGGGCTCGGCGGTCGCAGCCTCCTGCTCCGCCCACGGCGTTCGGATCTCGTCGCCGTCGCGCTCCTCGGTATCGTCGTCGACCGGCGCTGCATCGACGGAGGTTCGGCTCGCACGATCTCCCTCTGTGCTTCGCGCACTGCGGCGATACGCCGTGGTCCCCCACCGCAGATCGTGACCGATGGCATCCGCGTCGATGTCGACGCTCGTGCCCTGCTTGCCGTTGTTCTCCCAGTTGCGGATCTTCATGCTGCCGGTGACGATCACGCTGTCGCCCGAGCGCAACGACGCCTTCGCGTGCTCGCCGAGCTGCCTGAACGCGGCGACCGAGTACCAATTCGTGACGACATCGACCCATGTCTGTGTCGTGTCGTCGAAGCGTCGATGTGTGCTAGCCAGCCGGAAGTTCGTCACGGGCACCCCGCTGCTCGTCCTGCCCTGCGTGGGATCCGTCGCGACGTTCCCGACGATGGTGACTCTGTCGTACATGGTCTCTCCTCTGTGACCCGGGATGGTCGCCCGGCTCCCACCAGAGTGCGCTCAGCGATGCGCCCGCTCGGGCCCTGGGGCCGGTGACTGTGCGAAGAAGAGGCGCTCGCTTCGAGTGGGCAGGACGAGTGAGACCTCACCTCGGAGGGCCGACCGGACGAATGTCGGTGGTCGGTCATATGTTCGAATCACGGAAGGAGAAGCGATGTCCGCTCACCAGATCACAGCAGTTCCCGAGGTTCCGTATGCGGCACCCCGACTCGGCTCACCCCGCGAGCACCTCGTGCGCGCGGGAGCACACCTTTGGCGAGTGCAGGACCGCGACGGGCGAGTGCTCGGGCATCTGCGCATGATCGCGGATCCGCTGGGCATGAAGTACCGCGCAGAGCGCCTTCACCTCGCCGACGGCGTCTTCTGGCTGGTCGGCGAGTTCTGGCGCCCGGACGATGCTGTGGCGGCGCTGCGGAACGGCTAGGCGCGTCTGCGCTACGACGAGACGGCGACGCATCGGTGCCCCCGGCAGGATTCGAACCTGCGACCAAGAGATTAGAAGGCTCCTGCTCTATCCCCTGAGCTACGGAGGCGAACACCATGTCCAATGATACGGGGCCACGAGCCGATGTCAGAGCCGTCGATAGTATGGCGGAATGGTATCTGCGTCAGAGAACGACCGTCTCGTCTGGATCGATTGCGAGATGACGGGGCTCGATCTCGCTGTCGATGAACTGGTCGAGATCGCCGTCGTCATCACCGATTTCGAGCTCCGCCCCATCGATCCCGGGTTCCAGGTCGTGATCCGCCCCAGTGCCGCCGCTCTCGAGAACATGAACGACTTCGTCACCAGGATGCACGAGAAGTCGGGACTCATCACCGAGATCCCCGAGGGAGTCTCTCTCGCCGATGCAGAGGCGCAGACTCTCGCGTACATCAAGCGGTTCGTGCCGCTCGAGCGGAAAGCACCTCTCGCGGGAAACACGATCGGCACCGACCGCATGTTCCTCGCCAAGTACATGCCTCAGATCGACCAGTGGCTCCACTACCGCAACGTGGACGTCTCCAGCATCAAGGAACTCTCTCGTCGCTGGTACCCGCGGGTCTTCTTCCAGGCTCCGACCAAGGATGGCGGGCATCGCGCCCTCGCCGACATCCTCGAGTCGATCCGCGAGCTGCGCTACTACCGCGACGCCGTCTTCGTCGACGAGCCGGGACCGTCGAGCGATGACGCTCGCGACATCGCGACGCGCACGGTGTCAGAGTTCGCTCCGAACATGTAATAGACTCATCTGGTTGCCCGCTCCGGTGGGCGCATGGTGGGTATAGCTCAGCTGGTAGAGCGCTGGCTTGTGGTGCCGGATGTCGCGGGTTCGAGTCCCGTTACTCACCCCAGTTCGAAACGGCCCGAGTCCGAGACTCGGGCCGTTTCGCGTTCCCGGGTCGAAGGCCGCCATGACCGCCTCGGCGGCGATGCGGTGGGTCCCGCGCACCTAGACTTGCGAGGTGTCGCTCGCCGTCTGGTTCTCCCTCCTCACGGCCTGTGTCGTCATCAGCCTGACTCCCGGAGCAGGAGCGATCAACACGATGTCCAACGCCCTCAGTCAGGGCTGGCGGAGGTCTATCTGGGGAATCGTGGGCCAGCAGATCGCCCTGATCGTGCACGTCGTCATCGTCGCGGCGGGGGTCGGCCTCATCGTGTCGCGCTCGGAGATGCTCTTCATGATCATCCGCTACGCCGGCGCCGCCTACCTCGTCTATCTCGGCCTGCGACTGATGCTCTCCCGAACGACGACCGTCGACGCGGACGACCCCGGCGTCCGCGTCGCGCGCGAGGGGCACTGGTCGATGATCCGACGCGGGTTCTGGGTGAACCTGCTCAATCCGAAGGCGATCGTCTTCTTCCTCGCGTTCATCCCCCAGTTCATCCGTCTCGATGAACCGCAGCTTCCGCAATACCTCACCCTGATCATCACCGTGATCATCGTGGACGTCATCGTGATGTGGGGATTCTTCGCCGTCGCCGCGCGTCCCTTCCGACGCCTCACCAGGTCTCCCCGCGGACAGCGCACGCTCAACATCGTCTTCGGAGCACTGTTCATCGCCGTCGCGGCGCTTCTCGCCTTCCTGCATTGAGGTGCGGCCCTTGCGGGGCAATAGGCTGGCGGTGATGGAGATGGATCCCGCGGCCTTCGAAGAACTCGTCATCGACGAGCTCGACAGGCTGCCAGACGACATGGTGGACGGCCTGGACAACGTCGTGTTCGTCGTCGAAGACCGACCGGAGGACGGCGGCCTCGATCTTCTGGGGCTGTACGACGGACTGGCGCTCACAGAACGCACGCAGTACGGCATGGGAGAACTGCCCGACCGGATCGTGGTCTACAGGGAACCGCATCTGGCCGCATGCGAAGACGAGGAAGAACTCCGCGACGAAGTGCACACCACGCTGGTGCATGAGATCGCGCACTTCTACGGCATCGACGACACCCAGCTGCACGAGTTGGGGTGGGCGTGATGGCGCTCGCATCGCCCGAGGTCGACGAGGACACGGAGTTGACCGTGGCTCCGATGGTGCCGTGGGAGGTCGTGGTCTGGAACGACCCTGTCAATCTGATGAGCTATGTCGTGCGGGTCTTCCGCAGCTACTTCGGCTATTCGCGGGAACGCGCCACTCAGCTCATGCTCGCGGTGCATCACGAGGGAAGGGCCATCGTGGCGACGGGACCGCGCGAGACGATGGAGGTGCATGCGCAGGCGATGCATGACTACGGCCTCTGGGCGACTGTCAGGAAGGCATCGACATGAGCGCATCCCGCGTCCGGCTTCAGATGTCCAGGATCGAGGGGGCGCAGCTCGCGCAGCTGGTCGACGACTTCCGCGACCTGGTGGGATCGGAGCGCGATCTGGACGACCCCGCGATCGGGCGCCTCGCACCCGATGCGTATCCCGACGACGAGGACGCCTCCCACGCGTTCCGCGATGCGACACGAGCGGATCTGCTCGACAGACGCGCACTCGACGCGGATGTGGTCAAGGCCTCGCTGGCGCCGCTCCGCGCGGGCATCGAGTCACTCAGCGAGGAGGAGGCCTTCGTCACGCACGACGTCTTCCTCGGAGTGGATGACGTCGATCCCTGGTTGCGCACGGTGACGGCGCTCAGACTGGTCATCGCCGCCCGGCTCGGTATCGAGAGCGACGAGGATCACGACCCCGAAGATCCGAGATATGCGGTGTACGACTGGCTTGGCTATCGCCTCGAGGTCATGATCCAGGCGGCCGACGAGCTTCTGTGACGCGCGGTCGCCCCGGCCGCCTCAGGGGATCTCGACGACCCGCGTCGCCAGGACCTGCGGACGGTCGCGTTCGACGTGACGCACCTCCTGCGCCGCCCACCTGTCCCAGTGAGGACGGTACGTCTCGCCGTCGCGGGCGAGAGCGCGCGCCTTCCGCGGGCGCTCCTCCGACTCGACCCAGACGCGCACATCGGCCAGACGCGCCGTCACCGGGGTGAGGACGCCGCTCCCCTCGAGTATCACGCCCAGCGACGGATCGACCGCGTGGGCCTCTGCATCCGCGTGCCTGTTCCAGTCCCAGCGATGCCAGGTGCCGATGAGCCCGCGACCGTGAGGACGCAGGATTCCGTCGAGCGCCCTCGCGACGCCGTCGTCGAGACCATCCCACCCCGGGTAGAGCGAGTCCAGCGCGATCAGCTGCACGCGACCCACGACCGGCCACTGCTCCACGAGCTTGGCGGCGAGCGAGGACTTGCCCGCACCGCTGCGCCCGTCGATCAGCACGACCGGATTCGCCACCGCCAGGGCCCGCACATCATCGACGATCAGGCCGGCAGCGCGCGTGAGGGCTGCGGCGACCGGATCGTCACTTCTTGAGAGCACGGATGATGCGGGAGAGAGCACGCCCGGTCACGCAGATGAAGGGAACCGCGACGATGAGCAGCGTGATGAGGTTGGGTTCGAACCTCAGCCCCTCTTCTCGCCGAACGTAGACGCCGACGGGGATGGAGACTCCACCGCCGCCACCGCCCTCGGCGCCGTCACCGCTTCCCCCGCCGAAGCCGGAGTATGTGAGAGCAACCGGAGTGATGCTCACCCCGTCGACGTCCTGGGGCTCACCGTATGCGCTCTTGACTCCGAACGACGCGGCTTGCTTACCGAGTTCCAGTGCAATGTTGGGCATGAGACCCACGCTAGCCGAGTTCAGCCGCGGTCGAACGGTCAATTCACGCCGTGCGCCTTGGGATGCTGCGCAGCTCCCCGCCCGTCGCCGCGGCCGATGTGCCTCGCGCGGGTGATCGTCGCAGAGCCGAAGCGCGCCACCGCATCGTCGACCGCGCCCTCGACGCGCCGCCAGTCCTCGTCGTCGTCCCACAGCCCGATGCCGCCCCCACCTGCGGGTACGAGTCGCTCTGCTCTGACGCCGACGAGACGGATGGGGTCACGCCGCTCGATCTGGTCGAAGAGACTCTGCGCCGCCTCGCCGATGCGCTGCCCCACCGCAGTGGGTTCCGGCAGAGTCTGGGATCGACTCAGGGTGCGGAAGTCGTCGAAGCGGATCTTGATGGCTATCGTCGACGTCTCCCACTGCGCGCGGCGGAGCCGCGCTGCGACACGATCCGCCAGCCGCAGCAACTCGGCTCGCAGGAAGGCCCGGTCGGTGATGTCCGTCTCGAAGGTCTCCTCGTGTCCGATGCTCTTCTCCACGCGTTCCGTCTCGACCGCCCTGGCATCCTCGCCTCGGGCGAGCTGGACGAGGCGGCCGCTCAACGCAGGGCCGACGGCACGATCGAGCATGTCCCTCGACGACTCCCGGATGTCGCGGATGGTCCGAATGCCTCGGCCTTCGAGCGCCTCCGCGGCCTTGGGACCCACGCCCCACATCGCTCGCACCGGGCGCGGATCGAGGAAGCGCTGGGTGTCCTGAGCGGAGACGACGAGCATGCCGTCCGGCTTGGAGATCGTGGACGCCATCTTGGCGACGTGCTTGGTCGCCGCGACCCCCACGCTGCAGGTGATGCCGACCTCGTCGTGCACTCGCTGGCGCACGAGCGCGGCGATCCGCGCAGGACTCCCCCACAGCCGACGTACGCCCTGGACGTCGAGGAACGCCTCATCGACGGAGAGCGGTTCGACCAGGGGGGTGAAGGACTCGAAGATCGCCATCACCTGGCGCGAGACCTCCTGATAGCGAGAGAAATGGGGCATCACGATCCGGGCCGAAGGACAGAGCCGCAACGCCTGCGACACCGGCATGGCCGCGCGGACCCCGTATCTCCTCGCCTCATACGAGGCGCTGGAGACCACCGATCTGCCGTCCGGGGCTCCGATGATCAGCGGGAGCCCGCGGAGGCTCGGGTCGTCGAGCACCTCGACAGCCGCATAGAACGCGTCCATGTCGACGTGGAGGATGCGGGTGCCCGTGTCATCGGCATCGGCGGACGACACGATCCGCCCTCTGCCGTCACCGTGACCCATGGCTCCATTGTCTCGCAGCCCCCGGACATCGCGAGGTCACGACCCTCACCGCTCGCGAGCGATGTTCGGGCAGGCGTCCGCGCCCCGACTCCGACGGGCTCGGCGAGACACACGCCGAGCCCGTCGACGAGTCACTGCGCTGCGCGCTCGAGAACCAGCTCGCGGACTCTCGCCGCGTCGGCCTGGCCCTTCATCGCCTTCATGACGGCGCCGATGACCGCGCCGGCGGCCTGCACCTTGCCGTCCTTGATCTTCGCGAGCACGTCGGGCTGAGCAGCGAGTGCGTCATCGATCGCGGCGATCAGCGCACCGTCATCCGAGACGACCGCGAGCCCACGGCTGTCCACGACCTCCTGCGGCGAGCCCTCTCCGGCGATGACGCCCTCCAGCACTTGACGGGCGAGCTTGTCGGTCAGGGTTCCGGCGTCGACGAGCTTCTGCAGCGCCGCGACGTTCTCGGGCGAGACCAGCTCGGTCGCATCCCGCTCCTGAGCGTTCGCGAGCCGGGTGATCTCTCCCGTCCACCACTTGCGAGCCGTGGCTGCAGTCGCACCGGCGGCGATGGTCGCCTCGACGACCTCGAGCAGCCCGCCGTTGCGCACGTCCTGGAACTCCAGATCGGTGAAGCCCCACTCCGTCATCAGGCGGCGCCGTCTGGCGACGGGCTGCTCGGGCAGCTGGGCGCGGATCTCTTCGATCAGCTCGGGCGCCGGCTGCACGGGCAGCAGGTCGGGTTCGGGGAAGTAGCGGTAGTCGTCGGCATCCGACTTCGGGCGACCGGGCGAGGTCGCACCGGTGTCCTCATGCCAGTGCCGGGTCTCCTGGATGATCGTCCCTCCATCGGCGAGGATCTGCGCCTGCCGCTGGATCTCATACCGCACGGCACGCTCGACCGACCGCATCGAGTTGACGTTCTTGGTCTCGGTGCGCGTGCCGAGCTTCTCCTGCCCGCGCGGACGCAGCGAGACGTTCGCATCGCAGCGGAGATTGCCGCGCTCGAGACGCGCCTCGGAGATGCCCAGGCTGCGGACGATGTCTCGGATCGTCGCGACGTAGGCCTTGGCCACCTCCGGCGCACGGTGCTCCGTGCCGAAGATCGTCTTGGTGACGATCTCGACGAGCGGCACGCCGGCGCGGTTGTAGTCGACGAGCGAGTACTCGGCGCCCTGGATACGGCCGGTCGATCCGCCCATATGGGTCAGCTTTCCGGCATCCTCCTCCATGTGCGCCCGCTCGATCGGGATCTGCACGATGGTGCCGTCCTCGAGCTCGACCTCGACCGACCCCTCGAATGCGATGGGCTCGTCGTACTGGGAGATCTGGTAGTTCTTGCCGAGGTCGGGGTAGAAGTAGTTCTTGCGGGCGAAGCGGCTGGATTCTGCGATCGAGCAGTTCAGCGCGAGGCCCAGACTGATCGACGAGCGGATCGCCGTCTCGTTCACGACCGGCAGTGAGCCGGGCAGACCGAGGTCGACCGGAGCGATGAGCGTGTTGGGCTCGGCGGCGTGGTAGAGCTCGTTCGCGGGGTTCGGCGCGTCCGAGAACATCTTGGTGTTCGTGTTGAGCTCGACATGCACCTCGAAGCCGAGCACCGGCTCGAACATCTCGAGCGCCTTGTCGAAGTCCATGAGCTTGGCGGTGGACATCAGCGGTTCCCTCCTGCGAGCTGCGGGGCGCGGGTGAGCAACGGGGCACCCCACGAGTCGAGCAGCACCGTCTCGAGCGCGGCGCCGACCTTGTACAGACGGGCGTCCTGACGAGCCGGCGCGATGAACTGGATGCCGACGGGCAACCCGTCGTCGGCGGCGAGCCCGCTCGGGATCGAGATGCCGGGAACACCGGCCAGGTTCACCGGGATGGTCGTGATGTCGTTGAGGTACATCTGCAGAGGGTCGTCGATCTTCTCGCCGAGCTTGAAGGCGGTCGTGGGCGCGGACGGCGTGGCGATCACGTCGACCTCGGCGAACGCGTTGTCGAAGTCCTGCTGGATCAGGGTGCGCACCTTCTGCGCGCTGCCGTAGTACGCGTCGTAGTATCCGGCCGAGAGCGCGTACGTGCCGAGGATGATGCGGCGCTTCACCTCGTCGCCGAAACCGGCGTCGCGAGTGGCGGACATCACGTCCTCGACCGTCGGGTGTCCGTCGGGCGTGACGCGCAGCCCGAAGCGAACCGAGTCGAACTTCGCGAGGTTGCTCGACGCCTCCGCGGGAAGGATCAGGTAGTAGGCCGCCACACCGTACTCGAAGTGCGGGGCGCCGATCTCGACGATCTCGGCACCCTGCGCCTCCATGAGTGCGAGGGCGCTGCGGAACGACTCCGCGACGCCGGGCTGGAAGCCGCTGTCCGGAAGCTCGCGGATGACACCCACCTTGAGCCCCGTGAGGATGTCTCCTCGAGCGCCCTCGCGAGCGGCGTCGGCGAACGACGGCCACTCGTCGCGGAGCGAGGTGGAGTCCTTCGGGTCATACCCGCCGATGGCGTCGTGCAGCAGGCCGGCGTCCAGCACCGTCCTGGTCACCGGTCCGACCTGGTCGAGGCTCGAGGCGAGCGCGATGGCGCCGTAGCGGCTCACTCCCCCGTAGGTGGGCTTGACGCCCACGGTGCCCGTCACGTGCGCGGGCTGACGGATCGATCCGCCGGTGTCCGACCCCAGCGCGAGGGGCGCCTCGAAAGCCGCGACGGCCGCCGCGGAGCCTCCACCGGATCCGCCGGGGATGCGATCGAGGTCCCAGGGGTTGCGCGTCGGACCGTACGCGGAGTGCTCGGTCGACGATCCCATCGCGAACTCGTCCATGTTGGTCTTGCCGAGAGGGATGAGGCCTGCTGCCCGGGAACGCGCGACGACCGTGGCGTCGTAGGGCGAGCGGTATCCCTCGAGGATGCGCGAGCCGCTCGTGGTCGGCTGGTCGGTCGTGACGAGCACGTCCTTGATGGCCAGCGGAACCCCGGCGAGCGGGCCCAGTTCGTCACCGGCGGCACGCTGCGCGTCGACGGCGGCCGCCGCGTCGAGCGCCCCCTCGTTCACGTGCAGGAACGCGTGCACCTGCCCGTCCACGGCCGCGATGCGGTCGAGGTGCGCCTGCGTCGCCTCGACGCTGGAGATCTCGCGCGACGCGAGTTTGGCCGACAGCTCTGCCGCGGTCAGGCGGATGATCTCGCTCACTGCTCTTCTCCCAGGATCGCCGTCACGCGGAATCGTCCGTCGGCCTGATCGGGTGCGTTCTGCAGCACCTGCTCATGCGTGAGCGGCTCCCCCACCACATCGGGACGGAACACGTTGCTCAGCGGTATCGGGTGGCTGGTCGCGACGATGTCGGCGGTCGCGACCTGCGACACCTTCGCGATGTTGTCGACGATGGCGTCGAGCTGGCCCGTGAGCCGCGTCACCTCGTCGTCGTTCAGCTGGATGCGCGCGAGCACGCCGAGATGACGCACTAGATCAGGGGTGATTTCAGACACGGGTCAAGTCTAGTTGGCCCGCTCCGCCTCCCCCGGCAGCGATGCGTCACCGCCCTATGCTGGGCGGGTGAGCACCTTCCAGCCTCCTCGCCCGTGGGTCGCCAGCTACGCCGAGGGCGTGCCCGAAGACCTCGACCCCGTCTCGGGATCGCTCATCGATATCGTCGCCGCGTCGGCGAACGACTATCCGGATGCTCCTGCGCTGCAGTTCTTCGGCCGCGAGACGTCGTACGGGCAGCTCCAGGAGGCGATCGACCGCGCGGCCAGCGGCCTGCGTGATCTCGGAGTGCGGGCGGGCGACCCCGTCGCGATCGTGCTGCCCAACTGTCCCCAGCACATCGTCGCGTTCTACGCGGTGCTGCGTCTCGGCGCCGTGGTGGTGGAACACAACCCGCTCTACACACCGCGCGAGCTGCGCAAGCAGTTCGAGGATCACGGCGCGAAGCATGCCATCGTGTGGAACAAGGTCGTCGCCACCGTGCAGGAGTTCCCGGCCGACCTCGCCGTCAGCACACTGGTGTCGGTCGACGTCACCAGGGCGATGCCGTTCCTCACCCGTGCCGCCCTGCGACTCCCGGTCGCGAAGGCCAAGGAGTCGCGTGCGGCTCTCACGGAGAAGGTCCGCGGTACCGTCCCGTGGGAGACGGTCGTCGCCTCCGCTCTCCTCCCCGCCTCGCATCCGACACCTCAGACGGATGATCTGGCGATCATCCAGTACACCTCGGGGACCACCGGCACGCCCAAGGGCGCGGCCTTGACCCACCGCAATCTGCTGGCGAACGCTGCGCAGTCCCGCGCCTGGGTGCCCTCGATCCAGCGCGGCAAGGGCTGCGTCGTCTACGCGGTGCTGCCGATGTTCCACGCGTACGGGCTGACGCTGTGCCTGACGTTCGCGATGTCGATGGGGGCCAGGCTCGTGCTGTTCCCGAAATTCGATCCCGATCTGGTGCTCGACGTGGTGAAGAAGCATCCGGCCACCTTCCTCCCTCTCGTGCCTCCGATCGCCGACCGGCTTCTCGCTGCGGCGAGAAGCCGGGGCGTGTCGCTCGAGGGGATCGAGGTCGCTATCTCGGGCGCGATGGCCCTGCCGCACGACCTCGTGGTGCCGTTCGAGGAGGCGACGCACGGGTTTCTGGTCGAGGGCTACGGTCTGAGCGAGTGCTCGCCGGTGCTCATGGCGAATCCGGTCGCCGCGCATCGAGTGCCCGGCACCGTCGGACTGCCGCTGCCAGGGACGGAATGCCGTGTGGTCGATCCCGAGAACCCCACGGAAGATGCTGCACCAGGCACCGCGGGTGAGCTCGTCGTGCGTGGCCCCCAGGTGTTCGGCGGCTACTACGGCAAGCCGGAGGAGACGCAGGAGGTGTTCGTCGACGGCTGGTTCCGCACCGGAGACATCGTCACGATCGACGACGCCGGCTTCGTCCGCATCGTCGATCGCATCAAGGAGCTGATCATCACCGGCGGCTTCAACGTCGCGCCCACCGAGGTCGAGAGCGTTCTCCGGCAGCATCCGAGCGTGTCGGATGCTGCGGTGGTCGGACTCCCGAACGAGCACTCGGGCGAGGAGGTCGTGGCGGCGATCGTCGTCGATCCGGGAGCCGACGTCGACGTGGAGTCGATCCGCGAGTTCG
The DNA here is from genome assembly GCA_963518515.1 of uncultured Microbacterium sp. Classification (GTDB taxonomy): domain Bacteria; phylum Actinomycetota; class Actinomycetes; order Actinomycetales; family Microbacteriaceae; genus Microbacterium. The sequence continues at coordinate 333,565 of CAUQIW010000002.1, read as the reverse complement.
CCCGGAGCATCCTGACCCCCTACAAGGTCCCCCGGCGCCTCTTCGTCGTCGACGAGCTGCCGAAGTCTCTCATCGGCAAGGTGCTGCGGCGGCAGGTCAGGGAGCGGCTGCTCGCGCTGACGACGGGCTCCTGAGGGCGGCCTCACAGGCGCCGCGAGCAGATAGGCGCTACCTTTGATCAGTGACTCCTGAAGACGCTGCGCCCATCGACGCCCCCTCGACCCCCGGATTCGAGGAACTCGGCATCACCGGCCCCGTCCTCAAGGCCATCAAGGATCTCGGTTACGAGACCCCTTCGCCCATCCAGGCGGCGACCATACCCACCCTGCTCGCCGGACGCGATGTCGTCGGCATGGCCCAGACGGGGACGGGCAAGACCGCGGCGTTCGCGCTGCCCGTGCTCGAGCGCCTCGACATCTCGCAGAAGACGCCGCAGGCCCTCGTGCTCGCACCCACCCGCGAGCTCGCGCTGCAGGTCTGCGAAGCCTTCGAGTCCTACGCCTCGAAGATGAAGGGCGTCCACGTCCTCCCCGTCTACGGCGGACAGGGCTATGGCGTGCAGCTCTCGGCGCTTCGCCGTGGCGTGCACGTGGTGGTCGGAACCCCCGGTCGCATCATGGACCATCTCGCCAAGGGCACCCTCGACCTGTCGGAGCTCCAGTACCTCGTGCTCGACGAGGCCGACGAGATGCTGAAGATGGGCTTCGCAGAGGACGTGGAGCAGATCCTCGCCCAGACGCCCGCGGAGAAGCAGGTCGCGCTGTTCAGCGCGACGATGCCGCACCAGATCCGTCGACTCGCGCAGAAGTACCTGCGCGACCCCGAAGAGATCAGCATCAAGTCGAAGACCGCTACGGGCACGAACATCACGCAGCGCTACCTCGTCGTGTCGTACGCGCAGAAGGTCGACGCGCTCACCCGCATCCTCGAGGTCGAGAACTTCGACGGGATGATCGTCTTCGTCCGCACGAAGAACGAGACCGAGACCCTCGCAGAGAAGCTGCGCGCTCGCGGATACTCCGCGGCCGCGATCAACGGCGACGTGCCTCAGGTGCAGCGTGAGCGCAGCGTCAACCAGCTCAAGGCCGGCAAGCTCGACATCCTCGTCGCCACCGATGTCGCCGCACGCGGACTCGACGTCGAGCGCATCAGCCACGTCATCAACTTCGACATCCCGACCGACACCGAGTCGTACGTGCACCGCATCGGCCGCACCGGCCGTGCGGGCCGCACGGGTGACGCGATCAGCTTCATCACGCCGCGCGAGCGCTACCTCCTGAAGTCGATCGAGAAGGCGACGCGGCAGCAGCCCACGCAGATACAGCTGCCGACGACCGACGACGTCAACAGCACGCGACTCGCACGCTTCGACGACGCCATCACCGCCGCTCTCGGCGACGCGGGTCGCATCGAGAAGTTCCGCGACGTCATCGCCCACTACGTGCGCAACCACGACGTGCCGGAGGCCGACGTCGCCGCCGCGCTCGCGGTGGTGTCGCAGGGTGACACGCCGCTGCTGCTCGATCCGTCGGACGACCCGCTGGCCAAGGCGGTCGAGTACGACAACCGCCCGCCGCGCGAGCGGACCTCGAAGGACTCCCGCGAGCGGGAGCCGCGCACCGAGCGTCGCGGCCGCGGGGACTACGCGGCCTACCGCATCGAGGTCGGGCGCCGGCACCGCGTGGAGCCCCGCCAGATCGTCGGAGCGCTCGCGAACGAAGGCGGTCTCGGCCGCGACGACTTCGGAGCAATCAACATCCGTCCGGACTTCACGATCGTCGAGCTGCCGTCGAACCTCGACTCGGCCGTGCTCGAGAAGCTGCGCGACACCCGCATCTCCGGTCGTCTCATCGAGATCAAGCCCGACCGCGGACCCGCCGGTCGTCGCAGCAGCGGCCCGAGGGATGCCGGCGCTCGCGGCGACCGCTTCGACAGGGACGACCGTCCGGCTCGGACCGATCGCGACGACAAGCCCTTCCGCAAGCCGCGCCACAAGGGCTGACCCCGCGGTGCGGATCGGTGCCGCGGGACTCGATGACGTCGAGGGCCTGGCTCGTCTGAAGTGGCGCGATGCCATGGACGACGAGCCTCACGGGCTCGACTTCACCAGGTTCGCGCGAGATCTCGCCGACTGGTGGCGCGCGCATGAGGCCACGCACTCGGCGTTCGTCGCACGGCGCGAGGACGACGGCGACATCATCGGCGCCGCGTGGGTGGCCCTGGTACCCCGGGTGCCGCGTCCCGGAGCGGTGACACGGCTGTCGGCCGACGTGCAGAGCGTCTTCGTCCTTCCCGAGCATCGCGGTGCCGGAACCGGCGCGGCACTCGTCGAAGCCGCAAGTCGTCACGCGCACGCCCGAGGCGCCGCGCGGATCACCGTGCACTCGAGTGAGGGCGCGGTGTCGCTGTATCGCCGCGCGGGCTTCGAGGATTCACCGAGACTGCGTCAGCGCGTCTCCCCCGAATCGGTGAGCTGACGCTCGGACTCAGGCTGCGGCCGTGCCTGGTCCCGCGCCTCTGGCCAGCTTCGCGGCGACGTCGATCAGCGGCTCCGGGCGATCGAGCAGCGCTCGCTGATCGGGGTGCGCGATCAGGTGGGCGATCAACCGGTGCGCCCCGTCGACGGTGGGCGCCCAGTAGCCGCCGACGTGATGACGGCTGAGCGGCGTCGTCGTGGCCTCGCCGTCGATCACGACATCGACTGCGCCGTCCTCCGGGTCGGAGCCGAGGTCGGACAGCGAGAAGAAGGTCAACGCCCCGAGCAGCACGGTTCCCACGAGGCCGGGAAGGCGGAACCTCGTCTCGGGGACGTCGAGCCGGATGCGGTCCACGCGATCCCAGGTGACGATGCCGCGGTTGCTCCGACCCTCGCGGAAGACGACCGCCTCGGGAGTGAGACGCAGATGGTTGCGGCCCGGATCCCCCACCGCCAGAGCACCGGGCACCGCGATGAGCGGCCCGTAGCGCCTCATCCGAGCGCGTCCGGGCCCTCGGTGACGAGCACGTGGAATTGTGCCGCGTCGAGGATCCGTATGCCGAGCTCCTCGGCCTTGCCGAGTTTCGACCCCGCTCCGGGACCCGCGGCGACGAAGTCGGTCTTCTTCGAGACGCTCGACGCGGCCTTGCCTCCGGCTCTGATGATCGCCTCCTGCGCGCCGTCTCTGGTGTAGCCGTCGAGAGAGCCCGTCGCGACGACCGTGAGCCCCTCGAGGACTCCTCCTTCGACGACGGCCGCTCCAGGGCCTGGATGCCCCGGGGTCGCCCACCGCACACCCGCGTCCGCCCACCGTCGCACGATGTCCTGGTGCCAGTCGACGTCGAACCACGCGAGCAGGGAGTCGGCGATGATCCCTCCGACGCCTTCGACGGCCGCGAGCTCGTCGCGCGACGCCGCGCGGATGGCCTCGAGGGAGCCGAACCACTGGGCCAGTGCTCGCGCGGCCACAGGGCCGACGTGACGGATGTTCAGCGAGACCAGCAGGCGCCAGAGCTCCTTGGTCTTCGCCTTCTCGAGTTCCGCGAGCAGCGTGAGAGCCTGCGACGAGGGCTGTGGGCCCTGCAGGCCCTCCTTCTTCTCGGCAGCGGTCGGATTGCGCCGGAAGGGCGCTCTGGTCTTGACCAGTCCGTCGTCATCTTCCTTCGGGAGCCCGGTCTCCGCATCGCGGACGAACAGCTCGATGGGCACGATCTCGTCGAGCGTCAGCGCGAACAGCCCTGCCTCGGTCTCGAGAGGCGGGATCTCGGGAGACGTGGGCTGAGTCAAGGCGGCAGCCGTCACCTCGCCGAGGGCTTCGACGTCGAGGGCTCCTCGGGAGCCGATGTGCTCGACGCGGCCGCGCACCTGAGCGGGACAGGACCTCGCGTTGGGACACCGGAGATCGATGTCCCCCTCCTTCATCGGACGCAGCTCGGTGCCGCACTCCGGGCAGTCGCGAGGCATGACGAACTCACGCTCGCTGCCGTCGCGCTTCTCGACCACCGGTCCCAGAACCTCGGGAATCACATCGCCGGCCTTGCGCAGCACAACCGTGTCACCGATCAGCACACCCTTGGCCTTCACGACGTCCTTGTTGTGCAATGTCGCCTGGCGGACGACGGAACCGGCGACCTGGGCGGGAGCCATCACCGCGAACGGCGTCGCCCGCCCGGTGCGGCCGACCGAGACCACGATGTCGAGGAGTTCGGTCTGCACCTCCTCCGGCGGGTACTTGTAGGCGATCGCCCAGCGGGGAGCGCGGCTCGTCGCACCCAGCTCGTCGTGCAGCGACAGCTCGTCGACCTTGACGACGATTCCGTCGAGCTCGTGCTCGATGTCGTGGCGGTGCTCGCCGAAGTACTCGACGAACTCGGCCACCTCATCGATGCTGCGGCAGACCCTGGTGTGCGGACTCGTCGGCAGGCCCCAGTCGGACAGCAGCTCGTAGACTTCGCTCTGCGCCGCGACGGGAGGGTTCTCCCAGGCGCCCACCCCGTGCACATAGAGAGCGAGGGATTCGATACGGAGCATCCCCGCCTCGAGCTCGAGTCCGTCCTTCTTGTCGATCTGCTGGCGCAGACCCCCGCTGGCCGCGTTGCGCGGGTTCGCGAAGGCCGGGAAGCGACGGGCGGCCGCCGTGCGGGCCTTCTCCTCGTCGAAGGCCCTCTTGGATCCGGAGCGTGCCTCCCAGCGCGCGAGCGCATCGTCATAGGCCCGTTCGCGGAACTCCGCCTGAGCGGCGTTCAACCGCTCGAATGCGGCCACCGGGATGAACACCTCGCCCCTGACCTCGACGATCGCGGGATGACCGGAGCCGTTCAACTGCTGCGGGATCTCGGGCAGCCGCAGCGCGTTCTCGGTCACGATCTCGCCGACGCGACCGTCACCGCGCGTGGCCGCCGACGTCAACAGGCCGTTCTCGTATCGGAGGTTGATGGCGAGGCCGTCGATCTTGAGCTCGGTGAGCCAGTCGACGTCGCGGCCGGCCGCAGCGCGGGTCTTCGCCTCCCACTCGCGCAGCTCGTCGAGCGAGAACACGTTGTCGAGGCTCAGCATGCGCTCGGCGTGCTCGATGGTCGCCAGGCCCGTCGCCTCGGCCGCACCGACCATCTGGGTCGGAGAGTCCTGACCCTGCAGCTCGGGGTGCAGTCGTTCGAGCTCTTCGAGACGATGCATCCACCCGTCATAGGTGAAGTCGTCGACCAGCGAGGTGTCGCGTCCGTAATAGGCGTCCTTCGCCTCCAGGATGCGAGTGGTCAGCTCGGCTGCTTCGATTCGGGCGTCTTCCCGCGAGATGTTCTCCGGCACACCGTCAGTCTACGAGCGTGCGCCGACATCGCCCCGAGACCATCAAGCGTCGACCGGCACCGCCGACACCGTGCGGTCGATCGTGAACTGACCCAGCACCCGCGTCCCGACGTACAAGACCGCGGTCTGTCCAGGGGCCACCCCGTCGAGCGGCACCGCGGGCACCACCTGCACGCCGTCGTCGGTCACGGACGCCCAGGCCTCGACGGGCTCGGCATGGGCGCGGATCTGCACCTCGCAGGCGAACTCCGACTCGGTCGGCGCAGCCCCGGCCCAGCTGTGGCGCTCCCCCGCGATCTCGCGGATCGCGAGCGCCTCCTTCGGACCCACCACGACGGTGTTCGACACCGGACGGACCTCGAGCACGAACCGTGGCTTGCCGTCGGCTGCGGGAACGCCGAGCTTGAGACCACGACGCTGTCCGACGGTGAACGCGTGCGCGCCCTCGTGCTCGCCGACGACCTCGCCGCTGCGGTCGACGATCTCGCCCACAGCCGTGCCGACCTTCTCTGCCAGCCACCCGCGGGTGTCGCCGTCGGGAATGAAGCAGATGTCGTGACTGTCCGGCTTCTGCGCGACGCTCAATCCGCGCTCCGCCGCCTCCGCCCTCACCACGGCCTTCGACGGGGTCGTGCCGAGCGGGAAGTACGTGTGAGCGAGCTGCTGCGCCGTGAGCACCCCGAGCACGTACGACTGGTCCTTGGCGTTGTCCGCGGCCCGATGCAGCTCGAGTCCGGCGTCCGTCGGGACCAGGGTCGCGTAATGCCCGGTGCAGACCGCATCGAACCCGAGCTCGATCGCCCGCTCGAGGAGAGCCGCGAACTTGATCTTCTCGTTGCAGCGCATGCAGGGGTTGGGCGTGCGTCCCGCCTGGTACTCGGAGACGAAATCGGCGATGACGTCGTCACGGAACCGCTCCGAGAAGTCCCAGACGTAGAAGGGGATGCCGAGCACATCGGCGGCCCTGCGGGCGTCGAGCGCGTCTTCGATCGTGCAGCAGCCGCGGCTGCCGGTGCGGAGGGTTCCGCCCGCCCGCGAGAGCGCCAGATGCACGCCGACCACGTCGTGTCCCGCCTCCACAGCTCGCGCAGCCGCGACGGCGGAGTCCACCCCTCCACTCATGGCCGCAAGAATTCTCATGCGACCAGTCTACGAGCGCGAGGCTGGGCCGGTCCCGGACGCCCGACGGTACGCGTCGACGATGGCGCCGAGCACCGCATCCACGTCGGCGTCCGTCGAGGTGCGTCCGAGGGTGAACCGCAACACGCTTCGGGCATCCTGTTCGCTCCTCCCCATCGCCATCACGACGTGGGACGGCTCTGCGACGCCCGCCTGGCATGCCGACCCGGTGGAGGCGGCGACCCCCGCCATGTCGAGGAGGAACAGGAGGCTCTCGCCCACCGCGCCGGGAAAGAGCAGGTGCGCGTTTCCCGGCAGCCGCCTGTCAGGATCCCCGAGCAGCTCCGCGTCGGGGACGCGTGACAGGATGCCGGCGATGAGCCGATCCCGCAGACCGGCGAGGCGCTCTGACTCGCCGACCCGTTCCGCCTCGGCGAGTTCGAGCGCGGTCGCGAACGCGGCAGCGCCGGCGACGTCCTGGGTCCCCGCGCGCAGGCCTCGCTGCTGAGCCCCTCCGTGGATGAGGGCTGATAGCTTCGCCGTGCGTGCGGCGACGAGCGCCCCCACCCCCACCGGGGCGCCGATCTTATGGCCCGCGACACTCAATGCGACGAGTCCCGTCGCCTCGGGAGCGTCACCTCGGAGAGAGCGGAACGACAGCGGCAGGTGGCCGAGAGCGGCCACGGCGTCGAAGTGCAACGGCACCATCGCCCGCGCAGCCGCCGCCGCGAGGGCCCCGGCGTCGTTCACGGACCCGGTCTCGTTGTTGGCCACCAGCGCTGTGGCGAGTGCCGCACCGGGAAGGCTCGCAGCGAAGACCGGCGGATCGATGACCGCCGTCGACGTCACGGGCACACGCCGCAGAACCGCGCCGTCCTTCGTCAACGCGGCCACGGTGTCCATCGTCGCGTGGTGCTCGGCATCCGGCAGCACCACCGCGTTCGCACCGGCCGCCCGGCTCGACCACATCCCCTGCAGCGCCAGGTTTATGGACTCCGTGCCTCCGGAGGTGAAGATCACCTCGATCGGATCGCAGCCCAGCACGGTGGCGGCACGCTCGCGGGACTCCTCGAGCAGCCGCCGCGCGTCCTGGCCGGCGCCGTGCGTCGACGAGGCATTGCCGATGACGTCGCCGGCCTCCAGCCACGCGTCGCGGGCTTCGCTGCGCAGAGGTGTGGTGGCCGCGTGGTCGAGGTAGTGCCGCATCCCTCCACTCTTCCGTATTTCCGCCGCACGGGACCCTTCCGCCCGCACCCTGCACAGGGAACTGAGTGCGCGCGGTCCTGAGACCGGGGCTCGTCCCTCTAATCTGTACTCATGCCCGCGACCCGAGACATCATCGTGCCCGGCGGTTCCGCACTCGACGACCTGGGGGTCCGCCTCCATGACGGTGGGGGGACCCTGCGTGTCTGGTCTCAGAACGCCTCCTCCATCGACCTGCTCATCTTCGATTCCACGGATCTCGACTGGTCGACCGACGAGGTGCCGCTGGAACGACTCCCCGGCGGAGTCTGGACCGTCACGACGCCGCTCCTGCAGGCGGGCACCCGCTACGCGCTGCGCGTCGGCGGACCGCACGGACCGGGCAATCTGTTCAATCCGGAGACGCTTCTGCTCGACCCCTATGCGCGAGGTCTCGCGCAGGGCGACGGCTACGAGGAGTGGCGCTCTGTCGTCATCGCCGACGGATTCGACTGGGGCGACTCGACCAAGCCGCGCATCCCCCTCGACCGCACGGTGATCTACGAAGGCCATCTGAAGGGCCTCACCAAGCGCCAGCCGAACATCCCGCCCGCGCTGCACGGCACATACGCCGGTCTCGCCCATCCCGCGATGATCGAGTACTTCCAGTCGCTCGGCATCACCTCGATCGAGCTGCTTCCCGTGCACGCCTTCGTGTCGGAGCCTCGACTGCTCGACCGCGGACTCAGCAACTACTGGGGATACAACACCCTCAACTTCTTCACCCCGCACAACGCCTACGCCACCGAGGACGCGCGAAAGGGCGGGCCTGAAGCCGTGCTCGCGGAATTCAAGGGGATGGTGCGGCTGCTGCACGAGGCGGGGCTCGAGGTCATCCTCGACGTCGTCTACAACCACACCTCCGAAGAGGGCATCGGCGGACCTCGCTCGAGCTTCCGCGGCATCGACAACGCCAGCTACTACCGGCAGGACGCCACAGGTGCGTACATCGACACCACCGGGGTGGGCAACACCGTGAACACCTCCACGGATGCTGCCGCGCGACTCGTCCTCGACTCGCTGCGGTACTGGGCGCAGGAGATGCAGATCGACGGCTTCCGCTTCGACCTCGCGACATCGATCGCTCGGGACGCCAGTCACACCTACACGCCGGAGCATCCGCTGCTCACCGCGATCACGAATGATCCGATCCTGCGCGAGACCAAGCTGATCGCGGAGCCATGGGACGTCGGCCTCGGCGGCTGGCAGACGGGCAACTTCCCGACCGGGTGGCACGAGTGGAACGACCGCTATCGCGACCGGGTGCGCAACTTCTGGCTCAGCGACATCGATTACGCCCGACGCGCGTCGGCGCCCGTCGGCGTCGGCGGGTTCGCCACTCGCCTCGCAGGGTCGTCGAACACGTTCGCCGATCAGCGCGGCCCCCTGGCGAGCATCAACTTCGTGACGGCGCACGACGGGTTCACGATGCACGATCTCGTCTCGTACGACGTCAAGCACAACGAGGCGAACGGCGAGCAGAACCGCGACGGCGCCGACATGAACCGTGCCTTCAACCACGGCATCGAAGGCCCGACCGACGATCCGAGGATTCTGGCGGCTCGACGCAAGGCCATGCGGAACCTGCTCGGCACCCTGCTGCTCTCCGCCGGCATCCCGATGCTGACCGCGGGTGACGAGGTGGGCCGCACGCAGCGCGGCAACAACAACGCCTACGCGCAGGACTCGGCCATGACCTGGCTGAACTGGGAGCCGGAGCCCTGGCAGGAGGACCTCCGGGCGCACGTCGCGCGGCTCATCCAGCTGCGCTCGGAGAACCCTGCGCTGCGCCCCAGCCGCTACGCGCGCCTCGGAGAGCACATCCCGAACGCTTCCGTCATGGACTGGTTCGATCAGAACGGCGAGACGATGGAGAGCGAGCAGTGGGCGGACCCGAGCAACCGGACGCTCCAGTACGTCGCAGCGTCGACTCCCGACGTCGAGGAGGCCAATCGCATCCTGCTGATCGTGCACGGCACCGAGGCTCCGATCGATGTGCGGCTGCCGGAGGACCTCGAGGACGCCACCAGATTCGTCTCGCTCTGGTCGAGCTCGGACGAGCGTCCGCAGGACGACGGCGAGGTGTTCGCGCCCGGTGATGTCCTGCCCACTCCCGGCACCTCGATGAGGCTCTTCCGTGTGGAGTGATCTGCGACGCGCCTCCCCGTCAAGCCCGTTCCCCGACTTGCGTCGGTAGCGGTACATTCGGGGAGTGGCCGCCCGAACGAAGACCCGTCCGAATGCTCTCCGGAGTCCCGCTCAGATCCCCCTGCGCCCGTTGGGCGCCGTCTCGGATGGCGCGTCCCTTCGCGCCACCCGGATCCCACTGGTGAACCCCACGCCCACGGTGCCAGGAGGCTTTACGCCGAAGGCCTTCGTGGGAGAGGTGGTCCCCTTCAGCATCGTCGCCTTCCGCGAGGGTCATGACCTCATCGGGGTGCAGCTTCGCCTCACCGCTCCGGACGGCGAGGAGAGCCTGCACCGGCTCACACCGCGGCTCGACGGCACCGACACCTGGAGCACCGAGGTCGCGCTCGATCTGCAGGGAGACTGGACCTACCGGTTCGAGGGCTTCTCCGACGACTTCGGCACCTGGGCGCACGCCGCCGAGGTGAAGATGGCCGTGGGCGTCGATGTGCCGGTGATGGCGGCCCTCGGTGCGGAGCTGCTCACGCGTGCCGCCGCCGAGCGCGACAGGCCGGCCGCACAGCGCAGACGGCTGGCCGCCGACGCCGCGGCGCTCGCCTCCGGTGACGCCGAGACCACACTGGCGCTGTCGACGGATCCCGACCTCGCGCGCATCTTCCACGAGCGTCCGCTGTCGACCCAGCGGTCGGCGACGGCGCCCCTGCCCCTGCTCGTCGAGCGCACGGCGGCCGGAGTCGCCGCGTGGTACGAGTTCTTCCCCCGTTCGGAGGGCGCGAGACGCCTCAAGGACGGCACGGTGAAGAGCGGCACCTTCCGCACCGCCGCCAAGCGCCTCCCCGCCGTCGCCGCCATGGGCTTCGATGTGATCTATCTCGTCCCGATCCACCCGATCGGGACGACGAATCGCAAGGGACGGAACAACACGCTGACCATCGAGCCGGGAGACCCCGGCTCGCCGTACGCGATCGGCGCCCCCGAGGGCGGCCACGACGCCATCCATCCCGAGCTCGGCAAACCGGCCGACTTCCGCGCCTTCGTCCGCGCGGCCAGAGCGGAGGGACTCGAGGTCGCGCTCGACCTGGCGCTGCAGGCATCGCCCGATCACCCGTGGGTGACATCCCACCCCGAGTGGTTCACGACCCTGCCGGACGGCACCATCGCGTACGCCGAGAACCCGCCGAAGAAGTACCAGGACATATATCCCCTGAACTTCGACAACGACCCCGAGGGCATCTACCAGGAGATGCTGCGCATCGTGCAGCACTGGGTGCGCGAGGGCGTGAAGATCTTCCGCGTGGACAATCCGCACACGAAGCCGCTGCAGTTCTGGGAGTGGCTGATCGCCACGGTCAACGCGGCGGACCCCGACGTCATCTTCCTCGCCGAGGCATTCACCCGGCCTGCCGTGATGCGGGCTCTGGCCGCCGTCGGCTTCCAGCAGAGCTACAGCTACTTCACCTGGCGCAACACCAAGGCCGAGCTCGAGGAGTTCCTCACGACCGTCTCGCACGAGACGAGCGACTACATGCGGCCGAACCTCTTCGTGAACACCCATGACATCCTCACCGAGTACCTCCAGTACGGAGGGCGCGCCGCCTACCGCATCCGCGCATGCATCGGCGCGACCGCCGCACCCGTGTACGGGGTCTACGCGGGATACGAGCTCTTCGAGAACGTCGCGCGCCCGGGGTCCGAGGAGAACATCGACAACGAGAAGTACGAGTTCAAGTTCCGGGACTGGGAGGGCGCGGAGGCGGCGGGCGACTCGCTCGCCCCCCTGCTGAGACGGCTCAATTCGATACGCCGCGAGCACCCCGCGCTGCGACAGCTGCGCAACCTGTCGGTGCACTGGAGCGATGACGACGCCATCCTGGTCTACAGCAAGCACCTCGACGGTGCGTTCACGGAGAACGGAAGCCCCGACACGATCATCGTCGTGGCCAACGTCGACCCGCACTCCGTGCGCGAGACGACCATCCATCTGGACACCACCGTCTGGGGAGTCTCCCCCGGTGAGACGTTCGAGGTCGAGGATCTCCTCACCGGCGACGTCTGGACCTGGGCGGACCACAACTACGTGCGGCTCGACGCTTTCGCCGAACCCGTGCACATCCTGAAGGTGAGAGGACGATCATGAGCTACGCAGAGGATGTCTCGACATCGCCGGAGTGGATCGAGGTCGCCGCCGGATCGCATCACGCGCCTCACTCCGTACTCGGTGCGCACCCGATCACGGACGCGACCGGCCGCACAGCGACCGTCGTCAGAGCGCGCAGACCGCTCGCATCGAGCGTCGCCGCGGTGTTCCGCGACGGGAGCCGCCTCGAGCTCGACCATGTCGCGCACGGTATCTGGGAGGCCCAGCACGACGGCTCTCCCGTGCCCTATCGGATCGCCACGGCGTACGACGCCGACGAGACGATCACCGGCGACCCGTACCGCCATCTGCCGAGTCTCGGTGAGCTGGACATCCACCTCATCGCGGAGGGTCGCCACGAGCGTCTCTGGGACGTGCTCGGCGCTCACCCCCGCGTGATGGACGACGACCAGGGCGTGGCGTTCGCGGTGTGGGCGCCCAATGCGACGTCGGTCCGCGTCGCCGGCGACCACAACAGCTGGAGCGGCGAATCGCATGCCATGCGCTCGATGGGCGGCAGCGGCATCTGGGAGCTCTTCATCCCCGACCTGCCCGTCGGCACGAGGTACAAGTACGAGATCCGCACGCGCGACGGAGCCTGGATCTTCAAGGCCGACCCGATGGCTCAGGCCGCTCAGGTCCCGCCGGAGACCGCATCGGTGGTGACCCGGTCGACCTTCGCCTGGTCGGACGGCGCCTGGATGACCCGACGCGCGGCGACCCATGCCGTCGCCCAGCCGCTCTCGGTGTACGAGGTGCACCTCGGCTCGTGGCGGGGCGGGCTCAACTACCGCGATGCCGCTGATCCGCTCATCGAGCATGTGACGAGCACGGGGTTCACCCACGTCGAGTTCATGCCTCTCGCCGAGCATCCCTTCGGTGGCTCCTGGGGCTACCAGATCAGCGGCTACTACGCTCCGACCAGTCGCTACGGAACGCCGGACGACCTGCGCTACCTCATCGACCGCCTGCATCTCGCGGGTATCGGCGTGATCATGGACTGGGTTCCCGGCCACTTCCCGAAGGATGCCTTCGCACTGGCGCGCTTCGACGGCCAGGCGCTCTACGAGCATCCGGATCCCCGCCGCGGTGAGCATCAGGACTGGGGCACTCTGATCTTCGACTACGGGCGCTCGGAGGTCCGGGGATTCCTCGTGGCGAACGCGCTGTACTGGTTCGAGGAGTTCCACGTCGACGGCCTGCGTGTGGACGCCGTCGCGTCGATGCTGTACCTCGACTACTCGCGCAAGGCCGGAGAGTGGGAGCCGAACATCCACGGCGGCCGCGAGAACCTCGAGGCGATCCGATTCCTGCAGGAGGTGAACGCGACGTCCTACCGTCTGCACCCCGGCGTGCTCATGATCGCCGAGGAGTCCACCAGCTTCCCCGGTGTCACCGCCCCCACCGATCACGCGGGCCTGGGCTTCGGCTTCAAGTGGAACATGGGGTGGATGAACGACTCCCTGCAGTACATCGAGCGCGACCCGATGTACCGGGCTCACCACGAGGGCGAGATGACCTTCTCCTTCGTGTACGCCTTCGGAGAGAACTACCTTCTGCCGATCAGCCATGACGAGGTCGTGCACGGCAAGGGCAGCCTCGTCACGAAGATGCCGGGCGACCACTGGCACAAGCTCGCGAACGTGCGGGCCTACCTCGCCTACATGTGGGGGCACCCCGGCAAGAAGCTGCTCTTCATGGGCCAGGAGTTCGGGCAGCTCGCCGAGTGGTCGGAGTCACGCGAGCTGGACTGGTGGCTGCTCGATCAGCCCTCGCACGCGCAGCTGCAGCACTTCGTGGGCGAGCTCAACAGGGGCTATCGGGCCCAGGCGCCTCTGTGGGAGCGCGACAACGACGGATCGTCGTTCTCACGGATCGGCGCGCCCACGTGGGACCCGGCGGTGATCGCCTTCGAGCGACGCGACGCCCATGGCGGACGGGTCGTCGTGATCAGCAACTTCGCGGGCGTCGAACGCGCCGGCTACCGTCTGAATCTGCCGCGCGAGGGTGTCTGGGAGGAGATCCTCAACACCGATGCCGCCGACTACGGCGGACGGGGTTCGGGGAACCTCGGCAGCGTGACCGCGCATGTCGAGCAGGACGGCGCTCCGATCGCTTCGATCACGCTGCCCGCACTGTCGACCATCTGGCTCCGTCATGAAGCGGAGCCGCATGTTCCGACGGTCAGTCGCGGCTGAGTGACGCAGAAGGGCCCCTCTCGTCCGGAATGGATGAGAGGGGCCCTTTCTCGTCGTCAGAAGAGCAGCGAGGAGAGTCTGTTCCGCGCTGACACGACGCGCGGGTCCGTGGCGCCGATCAGTCCGAAGAGCTCGACGAGACGCTCACGCACCGGCGCTCGTTCGTCGGAGGGGAGCTGCGCGAACAGGTCGAGGAGGCGCCCGAACGCGTCGTCGACGTGGCCGCCGGCGAGGTCGAGGTCTGCGACGTCGAACTGCGCCTGCACGTCGAGCGGGCCCGCGGCCGCCGCCGCCCTGGCATCCTGAAGATCCAGCTTCTGGACACGATCGAGCAGGCGCACCTGACCGAGACCCGCCCGCGCGTCCTCATCACGCGGATTCTCCGCGAGCGCCCTCTCGTACGCGGCGATGGCCGCGGCGTAGTCGCCGATCTCGATCGCCGCGAAGGCCTCGGCGTGCAGCGGCGGCATCGGGGGCTCCTCAGGAGCCTCCTCGGCCGTCTGGCCCGAGGGGCCTCCTCCGACGGACAGGCTGCCCGTGACGCCGTTCTGAGCGGCGACCTGGAGCAGTTGGGCGAAGACCTCTCGCACCTGCTCCACGGGGACGGCTCCGGTGAACATCGGAACAGGCTGACCCGCGATGAGAGCGACGACCATCGGGATCGACTGGGCGCGGAAACCCTGAGCGAGCTGAGGGTTGGCGTCGACATCGACCTTGGCGAGCAGCACCTTGCCGCCGAGCTCCCGCGTCACCTTCTCGATGATCGGACTCAGCTGCTTGCACGGTCCGCACCATTCCGCCCACAGGTCGACGACCACCGGAACCGTCCGCGAGATCTCGAGGATCTGTCCGAACGATTCGTCGGTGGCATCGACGACGACGTCGGTGATGCCCGATGGCGTCGGCGCCGAGCCGGATTCCGGCGCAGCCGGCCGATTGCGCAGCGATGAGAGGTCGACCGCTCCGCGGAGAGCGGCGGGAGAGATTTCAGTCACTTGATCACCTCGACGGAGAGAAGGTCCTGGCGAACCGCCAGGAGTCGGATCTGCTCTGTGGATCCCTGCGAAGGCACGGAGAAGAACAGCTGGAACTCGTATTTGGTCGTCACACCCTTGGCCGACTCCTCGACGCCGGTGAGCGCCTTCGCCTGCGCATTGTCTCCGAAGCGGATCACCGCGTCAGCCGACGTCGGGGTCACGGTCTCGGTGTCGATCAGCGAGACCGAGACGATCGCTCCGCTGCCGAGGGTGGCCAAGGAGACCGGCGGCGCGTCGGCGGGAATGATGTCGAAGGCCGTCTGAGAGGTCTCGGCGGCGCCGTTGTCTGCGAGATTCTGCACCACGGCCTGACGGCTGTCGCGAATCGAGGTCGCGAGGTTGAGCGCGAGATCGTCGAACAGGCCGTACGAGGCGCTCTGCTCCCCCGCGTCCACGACGTCGGCGAAGCTCTCGGCCAGTTCGCCAGGCGGCATGCTGAGGAACGCCGAGTCGTCGGGCACCATCGAGGTGCCGAGCCAGGCCGCAGCGACCTCGGGGAACGCGGCGTCCGCCGACATCTCCGCCATGTTCGTGACCTTGTAGCCGGACCAGGGGTCCTGCTGCGTCATGGTGAGGACCACGGGGGGAACCGTGTCGTCGCCGGCGCTCTTCGACAGCATCAGCACCGTGCGAGGCCATCGATCGGTGGCCTCGGGGAGCACGACCTCGACGTCGTCGGTGGGGATCGCCGTGGGGACCGGAGTCTCGGGGACCGCGGTCCGCAGAGCGTACTCGGTCGTCCTCGCGGCCAGAGCCGGTCCGTCGAGTCGCGTGGCGGCCAGCTCGATATCCATGGCCGCATCGGCCTCGGTCACCGTCGCGGCGACGTCCTGCAGGATCCGCTTCGCCTGCGATTCGGCGACCGCCGGCGGCTTCTGATTCTCGGGTGCGATCACCGTCGCGCTCGGCGACGGTGTGGGCGAGCTCTCCGCGAGCTGCGGCCAGGAGTCCGCCGAGCATCCGGTCGCGAACAGGGCGGTGAGCGCGATCGCCGGCACAGCGAGCATCCGCCGACGACGGGAGGGGCGAGAGGCGCGCATCTCCGTCTTGCGCCCGGTGTCCGGCTCTTCGCCGTGCTGACCCGGGACCGCCGTGCTGTCATCCACGATCTCCGCCTCCTCCTCATGACCTGCCGTCGCGCGCTCGGCCGTCGGGCCGTCGTCGCGGGAGGGCTCGACCGCGGCACGGTCGGCAGGGGGAAGCGCGGCGAGATCGATCGGCTCGGTCGCCGGCATCGGTCCAGGGCCCTTGCGTCGAGGACCACGCCCACGGCGCTGATGACGGATGCCGAGTCCGTACAGCACCAGCCCGATCAGGAGCACGACGGCACCCGAGACCATGAGAGGTCCCACGAGCGGCGTGGAGTTGTCGAGCGGCCACGAGACGACGATGTCGTCGGGCGCGGCCTCGGCGCCGTCATAGGAGATGATCACGCTCATCCCCTCAGGAAGCTGCAGATCGGCGATCATCAGGTCGGCCTCGCTGAACGAGTCGAGCCACAGGTCGGAACCCGCCGGGTTCCTCCCGGTGACGGCCTCGCCCGACGAGTCTCCCTCGGCTGCCGCGTCGGTCTCGGCCGGCGCCGGCGTCTCCGCCGGGGCAGGAGTCTCGGTCGGGGCAGGAGTCTCGGTCGAGTCGCTCGCATCGCCCTCTGCGGGGCTCGTCGCAGCGACGAGCTCGACATCGAGCGAGCCGTCGCCGGCGACGGAGACGTGATTGTGATCGACGTCGGCGAGCCAGGCCTCCAGATCGGAGGTGCGTCCGTAGGCCGCGAAGATGTCGCCATCACCGCGCACCTGCAGGGTCTGGGCACCCGGGTTCTGGCGCAGGACGTCACCGTCCATCAGCACGAACGGCGCAGGCTCATCGACCGCGACCGTGACCTTCTCGGTGGAGGGGCCGACGAAGACGGTTCGCTGCGCGATGCCCGCACCGATCAGTCCCGCGGCCAGCACGAAGGCCACGACGGCCCATACGAAACGCACGAATAGTCTCCTCACGCGGCCCGGGTCGCATGCCCGAGTCGCAACACTCGACATTCCAGACTAGCGAAACCTCCTGTGTGTTGCCCACGAGCACCGACGCGGCCCGCTCGGCACGTCGTGAACGGCGAGTGAGCGTCTACTCGATAGCCTTGCTGAATCCGGACCGTCGAGGAGCAGCGATGAAGATCCACAACCCATTCCGCACCGCTCTGGTGGCGACGCTCGGAGTGGGCCTCGGCATCCTGCTGATCGGAAGCGTGCAGAGCCTTTCGACGGTGCTGCTGTACGTCGGCACCGCGCTCTTCCTCAGCCTGGGTCTTGATCCGCTGGTGTCCTTCCTCGAACGCCGCCGTCTCCCCCGCTGGTTGGCGGTGCTGATCACGGTGGTCGCCGTTCTCGGGGTGTTCGCGGGCATCATCCTCATCGTGATCCCCGTGCTCGTCGACCAGATCTCTCAGCTCGTCGTGCAGATCACCGCGATAGTGAGCCGCCCCACGCTGCTGAGCGACCTCGAGGAGTGGATCACGGGCATCTTCCCCAACCTCGACGTGCAGAGGGTGCTGGAGGAGTCGCAGGCCTGGCTCATCGCGAACCTGGGCGACATCACGAACAAGGTCATCGATGCGAGCGTGTCCGTCGTCGCCGGTCTCTTCGGAGCGTTCATCGTCCTGATCCTGACGATCTACCTGACGGCGTCGACGCCGTCGCTCAAGCGCGCCGTCTATCAGTTGGCCCCCGCATCGAAGCGGGCGCGATTCGCCGACCTCTCCGATCAGATCACCGACTCCGTCGGCTACTACGTGATGGGTCAGATCTCGCTCGGAGTGATCAACGGGATCCTGAGTGCCGTGTTCCTCTCGATCATCCAGGCGCCGTTCCCGGCAGTCCTGGCAGTCGTGGCGTTCTTCTTCTCGCTGATCCCCCTCGTCGGCACGCTCACCGGATCGACCATCATCGTCCTCGCCTGCCTGATCCCCGGTCTCGGTTCTCCGGCCACCGCGATCGCCGCAGGCATCTACTACCTCATCTACATGCAGATCGAGGCGTATGTGATCTCCCCGCGCATCATGAGTCGCGCCGTGTCGGTCCCCGGGGCGGTGGTCGTCGTGGCCGCACTGGCGGGGGGCAGTCTGCTCGGACTGCTGGGCGCTCTCATCGCGATCCCCGTCGCCGCCAGCATCCTGATCATCTACCGGCAGGTGCTCATCCCGCGGATGAACGACCTCTGAGCCGCCGGGAGTGGGACGCTGCGCTCATAGGGGCGCTCAGGAGCCGTCTGCGGGCCAGCGGTCGGGCAGAGGCAGCGCAGACGGGTTGACCGCGGCCACGATCTCGGTGAGGACACGCCTCGTCTGGCTCTCCCCCACCCACAGGTGCTTGCCGCCCTCCACACCGATCAGAGTCGCATGCGGGATCGCCGAGAAGCGCTCGCGCGCCTCGTCGGGGCGGAGGTAGTCGTCGAGTTCCGGGACGAGGATCACCACGGCCGCATCGACGTCCGCCCAGGCAGCGACCTCGTCGGCCGTCGCCCTGTGCAGCGGAGGTGACAGCAGGATGATGCCCTCGATCTCGTGATCACGGCCGTACTTCAGAGCGAGCTCGGTGCCGAACGACCAGCCGACGAGCCAGGGGCGCGGTAGTCCTCGTTCACGGACGAACTCCATCGCCGCAGCCACGTCGAACTGCTCCGCCGCTCCTCCGTCGAACCGACCGTCGCTGGTGCCTCTGGGCGATGTCGTGCCTCTGGTGTTGAAGCGCAGCACGGCGAGGTCGGCGAGAGCGGGCAGCCGCGCCGCGGCCTTGCGCAGGATGTGCGAGTCCATGAAGCCGCCCGCGGTGGGAAGCGGGTGCAGGGTGACGAGCGTCGCGAGCGGTGCCCTGCCCTCGGGCGATGCCAGCTCGCCGACCAGTGAGAGGCCGTCGGCGGTGTGCAGCGAGATGTCCTCTCGTCTCGCCGGAAGCTCCAGGGGGCCGCGGATCTCCATGCTCATGCCATCCTCCAACAGTGCGTGTGCCAGTGCCTCCGGGCGGCGAGGTCCGCTGCGTCGCCGAGCACGCCGTCGGCACGCCAGATGACGAGGTGCGCGGTGCCCGGTTCGATGGCGCGACCGCACCCCGGGCAGATGTACTCCTTCTGCGCCTGCAGTGCGGAGATCGGCTGCACACTCCATTCGGAGCCACGCCTGACCTCTGTGCGCTTCCACGAGGAGAGGAGGCGATCGAACGAGTCGTCGGCGTCAGCGCGCGCCGGACCGCGTCTGCGTGCGCGAGCCATGATGGCGGCTCACCACCAGTGGTTCTTCGTCCAGAACGCGTGCGCTCCGGCCCAGCTGCCGTAGCGGCCCGTCGCATAGCCGTTGGCCCAGCGGAGGTTGTCGACGGGGTCGTACCCGTTGCCGGGGACCTTGCTGCAGGGCAGAGCCTGGACGAGCCCGCAGGCGCCGGACGACTTGTTCGTGGCGTTGGGGTTCCAGCCGCTCTCGCGCGAGACCACGTAGTCGACGTAGCCCCAATCCGATTCGGCGATGCCCGCCGCCGCCATCCACTCGGCTGGCGCGCCACCGCCGGTGTAGAACAGAGGACCACCGCCGCCCGAGGAGTCGGACTCGGAGTCGTCGTCCGAGGTCGACGGCGTCGGAGTCGGGGTGGGCGTCGGCTTCGGGGTGACGTAGACCGAGAACGTGCCGCGCTGGACGGGAGCGATGGCGGCGCCATCGACCGTCACGGTGAGGTTCTGCGTGTCCGTGAGCGCGGCGGCATAGGCCGACTCCGGACCGGCTTCGACGGGCTGCTCCGCGAGCGCGACTCCGGTCGGCGCGACCATCGCCGCGGCGAATCCGACGACGGCGAGAGCGCTGAAGAAGCCCACGACGCCGCGGCGCCGCGTTCCCGCGCGCGCCGAGAGAGCCGTCGATCCAGGGGTCGGAGTGACGTCTTTTCGCTGGGGAGTCATGTCGTTTCGGGAATTCACGATGTCACGCAGTCTACCCGGTGCAGTCTGAGACGGCCATGGACGCTCAGCGAACCGCCAGAATGACGTCGACCGCCGCATCCAGCAGCGCGTCGACCTGCTCCTCGCGATACCCGCCGCGCTGCATGCGGAAGGCGGCGGCCCGCAGCTGGCCCGCCGTCAGCGGCTCGCCATCGCGGAGGTAGCGGACGATGCGCGTCGCGACGTGATCGACCTCGTCGACCCTGTACCCGAAGGTCAGCATGCCGGTCCTGGCGAATCGGTGACGGCGCGGTCGCGCGAGGTGATCGAGGATCACCTGTGCATCGTCTCGCGCCTGATCGACCCACACGCCCGCTCCCTGGGCGCGCACGACACGGTCGCGGGCACGAGCCGCCAGCGCATCCTCGACACGACCGAGCGCCGCATCGACCTCGGACACCGAGTAGCCGTTCTTGACGAGCGGGAACGACGCCACGCGGACATCGGCGGCGGACAGATCGTCGCCATCGCTCTCGAAGGACGTGCGAGCCGCGGCGAGGAAGGTGTCCACTGCGGCGCGGTGGTAGCCGCGCTCGCGACCCGAGGTGAGCGTGAACGCCGGCGGAGCCTTTTCGGAGGTGTTCGTGTCCAGCGATACGTCGGAATCCATCACAGCACCGTCCAGGAGGAGAAGAGGAAGTACAGGCACAGGGCAGGAACCGTGGAGGGCAGGATGCTGTCGAGCCGGTCGAGCAGCCCGCCGTGTCCCGGAAGCCAGGAACTCATGTCCTTGATGCCCAGGTCGCGCTTCAGCATGGACTCGCCGAGATCTCCCAGCGTGGCGGAGAGCAGGATGGCGACGCCGAAGACGACCCCGATCCACCAGGGAAGCTGCAGCAGGAAGATCGCGAGCAGCACCCCGGTCGCGATCGAGCCGACCGTCGCGCCGACGAAACCCTCCCACGTCTTCTTGGGGCTGATGCGCGGGGCCATCGGATGCTTTCCGAAGGACAGCCCCGCCGCATAGGCGGCGATGTCCGACGCGACCGCGATCGCGATGAAGCTCAGCACCCACCACTGACCGCCCTCCTGCTTGAGCAGGATCAGCGCGATCGCGGCGAGGAAGGGCACGTAGACCTGCACGAAGCCGGCGATGACGGCATCGGAGAGCACATCGCCGTATGTCCGACCGTCCTGCGCGACCATCTGCGCGAGCAGACGCCAGACGATCACGAAGGCCACCGCGAGGAAGAGCACGACCCACACGAGCCACTCATCGACGAAGAACGCGGAGAGCACCAGCGCCGTCGCCGCGGCGATCTGAGGAGCGACGTCGACGCGATGGCCGGAGGACCGCAGAGCCCGCGACAGCTCGAAGACGCCGAGGATGGCCGCCGCGAGGGCGAAGGGGACGAAGAGGACCTTGATGAAGAGAAGCGACGCGAGCAGCCCGGCACCGAAGGCGAGCCCGATCACGATCGCGAGCACGAGATCGCGCCCGGTGCGCTCCTTGATCCGCTCGTTCGCCTGATCGATCTGGTCGCGGGCGTAGGAGACGTGCGTGCCCAGCTCTTCGCGCCTGGCTCGCCACTGCTCACGGATGGCGTAGTGGTCGGCCGTGTTCAGGGACGACACGGACGACGCCGAGTCCTCCGCCGGCAGCGGCGGTCGCGGCGGGATGCTGGCGGCATCGAATTCCGGAAAGGCCCGGTCCGTCAACGGCTGGCCGTCGCTCGTCACCGACGGCTTCGGGTCGCCGATATCCGTCTGCGGCTTCTCGGTGTCTGCACCGGTCGGATCGTCTGACATCCGCCCTACACCTCGAGGAGTTCGGCCTCTTTGCGCTTGAGTGCGTCGTCGATGAGGTCGACGTGCTGGCGCGTGAGGGAGTCGAGTTCCTTCTCCCCGCGAGCGATCTCATCCTCGCCGAGATCGCTCTTGAGCGAGTCGAGCTCATCCTTCGCCTTGCGACGGATGCCGCGGACGTGCACCTTCGCGTCCTCCGCCTTCGTCTTGACGAGCTTCACGTACTCCTTGCGGCGCTCGGCGGTCAGCTCCGGCATCACGACACGCACGAGGTTGCCGTCGTTGGTCGGGTTGGCACCGAGGTTGGGCATGTCGCGGACGGCCTGCTCGATCGCCTTCAGCGCCGACTTGTCATACGGCGTGATGATGAGCGTGCGCGCTTCCTGGTTCGCCAGCGAGGCGAGCTGAGCCAGCGGCGTCGGGGTGCCGTAGTAGTCCACGAGCACCTTCTGGAAGAGCTGCGGGTTCGCGCGCCCGGTGCGCACCGTGGAGAAGTCCTCCTTGGCGGCCTCGACTGCGCGCGCCATACGGGAGGTGGTTTCACTGAGGACATCCGCGATCACGGTGACTCCTATCGTCGGGGTGTTCTGCGATTCTATCGGGCTGCGCCTCGGCGCCAGGTGAGGCGCTCAGGCGGTGACGAGTGTTCCGATGGGCTCGCCGAGCAGTGCGCGGGTCACGTTGCCCGCGGGCTCCATGCCGAACACGCGCATGTCCATGTTGTTGTCCATGCAGAGGCTGAACGCCGTCGAATCGACGACCTTGAGCCCGCGCTGCAGGGCATCGCGGTAGGTCACCCGCTCGATGCGCTCGGCGTCGGCGTGCTTGTTGGGGTCTGCGGTGTAAATGGCGTCGACGCCGTTCTTGGCGACGAGCACCTCCTGTGCACCGATCTCCAGTGCACGCTGAGCGGCGACGGTGTCGGTCGAGAAGTACGGCAGACCCGCTCCGGCGCCGAAGATGACGACGCGCCCCTTCTCCATGTGGCGCTCCGCGCGCAGCGGGATGTACGGCTCCGCCACCTGCGTCATCGAGATCGCGGACTGCACACGGGTCGGCGCTCCGGCCTGCTCGAGGAAGTCCTGCAGCGCCAGAGCGTTCATCACGGTTCCCAGCATGCCCATGTAGTCGGCGCGGCCACGATCCATGCCGCGCTGGCTGAGCTCTGCGCCGCGGAAGAAGTTCCCGCCGCCGACGACGATGGCGACCTCGACCCTGTCGACCGCAGCGGCGATGTCGCGGGCGATCTGGCCGACGACATCCGGATTCACGCCCAGCTGACCGCCTCCGAATGCTTCGCCGGAGAGCTTCAGAAGGACGCGTCTGCGTCCGGTGCGTTCGGTCATGGGTGTTGTCCTCTCGTCCCGATTCAAGATAGTGCCTTGTGGGCATGAAGAAGGGGTTCGGATCTCGTCGATCCGAACCCCTTCGACACTGCTACGCGCCGACCTTGAAGCGCGCGAAGTCCGTCACGGTGATACCGGCGTCCTTCGCCACCTGGGCGACAGAGAGCTTGTTGTCCTTCGCGTAGTCCTGCTCCAGCAGTGCGACCTGCTTGATGAACGCGGACACGCGACCCTCGACGATCTTGGGCAGAGCCGCCTCCGGCTTGCCCTCGTTGCGGGAGATCTCGGTCACGATCTCGCGCTCCTTCTCCACGGCGTCAGCCGGGACGTCGGCGCGGGACAGGTACGAGGGGTTCGCGAACGAGATGTGCTGAGCGATGCTGCGAGCGGTGTCCGCGTCATCACCCGAGTACGCGACGACGACGCCGATCTGCGGCGGGAGGTCCTTGCTCGTGCGGTGCAGGTAGACCTCGACCTTGTCGCCCGAGATCGTGCGCACGCGACGCAGTTCGACCTTCTCGCCGATGATCGCGGCCTCTTCCGAGATGAGCTGCTCGACGGTCTTGTCGCCCGCCTGAGCGGCCAGCGCCGCCTCCACCGACTCCGCCTTGACGGCGGCGGCCGCGTCGGCGACCTGCTCGGCGAGGGTGATGAACCGCTCGTTCTTGGCGACGAAGTCGGTCTCGCAGGCGAGCTCGATGAGCGTCACGGAACCGTCCTGCTCACGAGCGACGATGATGCCCTCGCTCGTCGAACGGTCAGCGCGCTTCGCGTTGCCCTTGGCACCCTTGAGACGAAGGATCTCGGTGGCCTTCTCGACGTCTCCGTCAGCCTCCTCGAGCGCCTTCTTGGTGTCGACCATTCCGGTACCGAGCTGCTCACGCAGCGCCTTGAGGTCAGCGATGGTGAAGTTGGCCATGTGTGGTGGCTCCTTGCTTCGTGATGTGTGTGGTGGTCGCGGGATTACTTGGCGTCTGCGGCCTCGGCTGCGGCGACCTCAGAGGTCTCCTCACCGGAAGCGGCGGCGATCGCCTCGTCGTGAGCCTCGGCACCGGCCTCGTCGGCAGCGGTCTCGTCGGCGGCGGGCGTCTCGACGGTCGCGGCCTCATCGGCGGCGGCGTCGTCGACGGAACCGGCGTCAGCGGACTCCTGGAGCTCGGTCGACTCCTGGTTCGGGGTCTCGAGCAGTTCCTTCTCCCACTCGGCCAGCGGCTCGGCGTCGCCCGACTCGGGGTTGTGCTTCTGCTGAAGGCCCTCGGCTGCGGCGTCCGCGATGATGCGGGTGAGCAGCGAGACGGAGCGGATCGCGTCGTCGTTGCCGGGGATCGGGTACTGGAAGTCGTCGGGGTCGGCGTTGGTGTCGAGGATTCCGATCACCGGGATGCCGAGCTTCTTGGCCTCGTCGATCGCGAGGTGCTCGCGCTTGGCGTCGACGACCCACAGGGCAGACGGGGTCTTGGTGAGGTTGCGGATTCCACCGAGCGACTTGTGCAGCTTGTCGAGCTCGCGCTTCTTGAGCAGCAGCTCCTTCTTGGTGAAACCGGAGGCAGCGGGGTTCTCGTAGTCGAGCTCCTCGAGCTCCTTCATACGAGCCAGTCGCTTGGCGATCGTCTGGAAGTTGGTGAGGAGTCCACCGAGCCAGCGCTGGTTGACGTAGGGCTGGCCGACGCGCGTGGCCTGCTCTGCGAGGATCTCCTGCGCCTGCTTCTTGGTGCCGACGAAGAGGATGGTGCCGCCGTGCGCGACGGTCTCCTTGACGAAGTCGTAGGCCTTGTCGATGTACCCCAGCGACTGCTGGAGGTCGATGATGTGGATGCCGCTGCGCTCCGTCAGGATGAAGCGCTTGACCTTCGGGTTCCACCGACGGGTCTGGTGTCCGAAGTGCACGCCGCTGTCGAGCAGCTGGCGGATGGTGACCACAGCCATGGTCGTCTCCTGGTTCTGGCGCGTGTGCGCCGTTGAGGTTGTCTG
Source organism: uncultured Microbacterium sp. (assembly GCA_963518515.1). Lineage (GTDB taxonomy): Bacteria > Actinomycetota > Actinomycetes > Actinomycetales > Microbacteriaceae > Microbacterium. Next base: position 308,360 of record CAUQIW010000002.1, on the reverse strand, counting down.
CCGGTCAGCTGACCGACTTCCTGGTGCCCGGCGCACACCCGCCCGCCGTATGACGGGACCTGTGGGAGTGGATGCCGCGACCTGAGTCGCTGTGGGCACGCGTAGTCACCTCGGAATCGAGGTGCGGATCAAGCATACAGGACGCCGCGTGCCCACTGCCTCTGCACCACAGCAGGTCCCGCCGCACCTCTCCCCCGGCACGCACAGAGAGGAGGGACGGTTCTCCCGACGCGACGGCCGCGGTGCGACGATCTGCCGCATGGGAATCCGCACGAGCGTCGCCGTCCTCCTGCTCGCGGTCGTGACCGCGTCCGCTGCACCGGCGGCACCGGCCGCACCGGCCGACGGGTTCGCCGATGTCGTCGCGGCCGCCGCCGTGCCCGAGTCAGGAGGATCGACGAGCAGCGCGGCAGACGACCCTCGGTATCCACTCTGGCAGTGGCCGGTCGCCGGAGCGCGACAGGTTACCTCGCCCTATCGGGCTCCCGCACACGACTATGCGGGGGGGCACCGAGGGATGGATGTGACGGCGACCGTCGGAGCGGAGGTGATGGCTCCGGCGGACGGCGTCGTCGCCTACCGAGGCACTGTCGTGGACCGTCCGCTTCTCACGATCGAGCACGACGGCGGCTTCGTCATCACGTTCGAACCGCTGGTGTCGACGCTCTCACCCGGCGACGCGGTCGCTGAGGGCGATGTGATCGGCACGGTGGCGGCGGGCGGTCATGCCGACGCCGGCACGCTGCATCTGGGCGTCCGGCTCGAGGGCGAGTACATGAATCCGATGCTGCTCTTCGGCGGGCTGCCCCGTGCGGTGCTTCTGCCGTGCTGCAGCGCGACGTGAGGGGATGTCGCACAGCGTCAGGCGCGAGGGTGCGCCAATCGATAGGTGGCGGTCAGCCGCTCGGCGGATACGTGAGTGTAGATCTGCGTGGTGCCGAGGCTCGCGTGACCGAGGATCTCCTGCACGGCCCTCAGGTCGGCTCCCCCGTCGAGCAGGTGCGTCGCCGCCGTGTGGCGGAGCGCGTGCGGCCCCACCGTCTCGGCCCCCACGAAGGGCGCGAGCGCTTCGGCCACCACGGTGTACACGGCGCGTGGCCCGATCCGCGCACCCCGCATCCCGAGGAACACGGCGGGCCCGGGTTCAGCGGCCCTGGCGCTCAGCAGGGGTCGCGCGCGGGTCAGATACGAGCCGATGGCCGTGCGGGCTGGGGCGCCGAACGGCACGACCCTCTCCTTCGCTCCCTTGCCCATGACGCGCACCGTTCCTCGGTCGAGGTCGACGTCGTCGACGTCGAGACCGCACAGCTCGGAGACGCGGATGCCGGCGCCGTAGAGCAGCTCCAGCATCGCGTGGTCCCTCAGAGCCAGCGGCTCGCCGTTCTCGGCGCTGCGCCGCCGCTCCTCCAGCAAGGTGGACATCGCGTCCTGGGACGCCACGGTGGGAAGTGTGCGGCCCCGCTTGGGTGCCACCAGCCGGAGACTGGGATCGTGGGCGATCAGCTCTTCTTCGGTCGCCCAGCGGAAGAACGACCGGGCAGCTGCGGCGCGCCGGGCGAGCGTCGATCGCGCGTCGCCTCTCTGCGTCGCACGCCAGAGCCAGTCTCTGAGCGTCGACAGCGAGACGCTCTCCAGCGGCGTGGTACCGACCACCTCGGCCAGATCGAGCAGGTCGGAGCGATACGCCCGCACGGTCGCCGGAGACAGTCGTCGCACCCGGGCGAGGTGCTCCGTGAACGCCGATGCCGCCGCGCTGAACTCCATGACTTCAGCATGCCCCTGTGCCCTGTTCCGGCGACGATGCCCCGCCGGGCGAGGACCTGCGTCGACACGGGGTCGTGCGAGTACGTGAGACTCCGTCCTTTGCCGTGCGCCCTCCGGATGTCCCTCGTCAGCCACCGCCGCGTGTCGTTCTGACAGCGGATCTGCGCCATCCGCCTTCCGCCCGCACCACGATGCCGTCGAGTTCGGCCATACCGAGCAGAGCGCCGATCCTCTCCGGTGCCAGGCCGCTGCGCCGGCACAGCTCTGCGACGGGGAGCGCGCTGCGGCTGCTGAGCGCATCGAGAAGCCTGACGAGGTCGGGGTCGCGCATGGCCGGTGAAGTCGAGGGGTGACTGTCGATCTCCCAGAGCTCTCGGATCTCGGCCGTCGTGGTGACGCACCGCGCGTCGTACTCGCGGAGGAGCCGGTGGCAGCCTGCGGAGGCGGCCGATGTGACAGGGCCCGGCACCGCGCCCAGCGCTCTGCCCAGCGCTGACGCATGGCCTGCGGTGTTCAAGGATCCGCTGCGCCATCCCGCTTCCACGACAACCGTCGCCCTGCTCACCGCCGCGATGAGTCGGTTGCGCGACAGGAAGCGCCACTTCGTGGGTGCCGTTCCGCACGGCACCTCGCTGACCACTGCGCCGCGTTCGACGATCCGTTCCAGCAGCTGCCGGTGCCCCTGAGGGTACGCACGGTCGACACCGCCCGCGAGGAAGGCGACGGTGGCGCCGCCGACGCTGAGAGCTGCCCGATGGGCCGAACCGTCGATCCCGTACGCACCGCCCGAGACGATCACCGCGCCGGAGGCGGCGAGGTCGCCGGCGAACTCGGCGGCCAGCATCTCGCCGTATGCGCTCGCGGCTCGCGCACCCACGATCGCGACCGACGGCTCGCGCACCAGCATCCGCGGATCCCCACGGACCCACAGCAGCGCCGGGGCGTGCTCGCGGAGATCGTCGACGGGCGTCGGCCAGGTCTCGTCCCCCGGCAGGATCAGGTGTGCGCCGGCATCCCTCGCACCCAAGATCGCCTCGCGGACGCCACGGATCTCCGCACGCGGGCGCCACCTGGCGATCCCCTCCTCCACCACGTGCGGCGCACGGCGCGGAGTGAGCAGTCCCGCGGCGTCGGCCACGACTAATCGAAGCGACTCCGCAGCCCCCAACTCGGCGATGAGCGCCCCGGCCACGCCGTCGCCGGGTTCGGCGAGCACGGTCCAGGCCACTCGGGCCACCGCGTCCTCTCGGTCGTCATGGCCGCCGACGGCATCGAGCGCCGCGACGACCTCCCGATCTCTCAGCAGATCGTCGATCATGAGGCGAATCCCTTCTTCAGGTACAGTGCGCGACCGACCTCGTCGCGACCCGGTGCGTCGATGCCGGCGAGGTCGGCCATGGTCCAGGCGATCCGGAGCACCCTGTCGTAGCCCCGCAGAGTCAGTGCCCCACGCTCGAGTGCACGGTCGAGCGGGAGCCGCGCATCGCCGGCCAGCCGCAGATCGATCTGCCTGAGACGGCTGCCCGGGACATCGCCGTTGCGCCGCCACGGGGTTCCGCGCCATCGGCCGGCTGCTCGCTCTCGCGCGCCGAGGACTCTCGTGCGTGCCTGCTCGCTGGTGACCCCTGATCGGAGCCCCGAGACCGCCAGGGAGGTGGACACTCTGGCGACGTGCAGCTCGATGTCCACCCTGTCGCGAAGCGGGCCGGACAGTCTCGTGGCATAGCGGCGTATTGCGAGCGACGGACAGGTGCACTCCGCACCGCGAACGCCATAATTGCCGCACGGGCACGGATTCATGGCCAGGATCAGCTGGAACCGCGCGGGAAAACGCGCCGTGAAGCCGCTTCTGCTGACCTCGATGCCGCCGGACTCGAGGGGTTGTCGCAGTGCATCCAAAGCCACCCGCGAGAATTCTGCAGCCTCGTCGAGGAAGAGAACCCCGCGGTGAGCGCGCACGATCGCTCCGGGTCTCGGGACCCTCGACCCTCCACCGACCAGAGCGGCCACGGACGCGCTGTGATGCGGCGCCTCGAGGGGCGCGCGGAGGTCGAGGACGCTCACGTGCTCGCCGGTCAGCGACCGTATCGAGGCCACCTCGAGCGCCTCAGCCTCGGTCAACCTCGGCAGGATGCCGGGAAGCCTCCTCGCGAGCATCGTCTTGCCCGCGCCCGGCGGTCCGCTGAGCAGCATGTGATGACCGCCCGCCGCTGCGACGACGAGGGCGTCCACCGCTTCCTCCTGCCCGACCACGTCGGCGAGATCGAGGTGCTCCTCCGGCGCGCCCTGTGCAGCCGAGGTGATCACGGGATCGGCATCGACCGGTTCGACCGTGGCACCGTGCCACGAGGCCACCTGAGCCAGAGTCACCGCCGACCTCACCTCGATGCCCGGCACCAGACTGGCCTCCGCCTCGTTCGCGAACGGCACGACCACGGAGTCGAAGCCGGCCCTCGCTGCGGCGAATACCGCGGGCAGCACGCCGGGCACGGGACGCAGCCGCCCGTCGAGGCCCAGCTCTCCGATATGCACCGTGCGCGCGATCGATCGGGTGGCGATCGAACCGCCCGCCGCGAGTGCGGCGACGGCGATGCCGAGGTCGAAAGCGGAGCCCTGCTTGGGGAGGCTCGCGGGCGAGAGGTTCACGGTCAGTCGTCGTCGCGGAAGATCGAGCCCCGCGTTCTTGCAGGCGTTGTGCACGCGCTGGACCGCCTCCGCGAGTGATTTGTCCGGCAGGCCGATGATCTTGAACTCGGGAGTCTGGTTCGACAGATCCGCCTCGATCTCGACCATGTGACCGTCGACTCCGGTGAGCGCGACCGCCCAGGTCCGCGCGATCGTCACGACAGGTCTCGGAGGTGCTCGAGCAGCGCGGTCTCCGGATCGGGACCGATGAGACCCACCGCCTCGATCCTCACCGAGAGCCCTCGCGCCATCTCGGCGTGCGCGGAGGTCCACGCGTGGGCGAGTCGCCAGAGCCGACGGACCTTCCGTGCGTCGAGAGCCTCGAAGGGATGACCGTACGACGTCGTCCGCCGCGTCTTGACCTCGACGACGGCGAGGTGCTCGCCGGTGACGGCGACGATGTCGATCTCGCCCTGTCGGCATCGCCAGTTGCGGTCGACGATCACATAGCCGATCTCGCTCAGATATCGAGCCGCACGCTCTTCACCGGCTCTGCCCAGATCGTCTTTCGCTGCCATCCGGCCAGCATCGCGTCATCGGCGATTCGATGGAGCGGCCCGGAAGCGATCGCCCGAAGGATGCGGAGCACCGACGATCCCCGGTTGTCGTGCAGGAGGGGTCATTCTCCGTCGAGCGAGAGCTCCTGCGGAAGTTCGAACTCGCGGCGCTGAAGCTCTTCGACGTTGACATCCTTGAAGGTGAGCACGCGCACCGCCTTCACGAAGCGATCGGCGCGGTAGATGTCCCAGACCCACACATCGGTCATCGAGATCTCGAAGTAGAAATCGTGCTCCGTGTCACGGCGCACCACGTTGACCTCGTTGGCCAGGTAGAACCTGCGCTCCGTCTCGACCACGTACTGGAACTGAGCGACGACGTCGCGGTACTCGCGGAACAGCGCGAGCTCGAGCTCGCGGTCGTAATCGTCGAAGGCTTCCTCATCCATGATGTCTCCATCCTAGAGTCGGCCGAGGCGCGAAGCCGCACCGAGGGTCAGAACAGGGTCGGCGCATCGGTGATGGCCCACGACGAGCGATGGTGCGGGGACAGCCCGAGAGAACGTATCGCGTCGCGGTGCTCCAGGCTGGCGTAGCCCTTGTTCCGCTCCCACCGATACGCGGGATGCCCCTCGTGCAGCTCCTCCATGTACGTGTCCCTGGCCACCTTCGCTATCACCGACGCGGCGGAGACCGATGCGCAGTCGCGGTCGGCCTTGATCGCCGTTCTGACGATGAGAGGCAGGGGATGCACGGCGGAGAGGTAGTCGTGGTTCCCATCGAGCAGGACGATCGCGTTCGCGAGGGACGCGCCCTGGTCGACCACGCTCTGCACGGCGCGGGACGCGGCGAGTCCGAGAGCCCTCATGATGCCGACCTCGTCGATCTCGGCCGCAGTCGCCCAGCCGACACCGGACGCCTGAACCCAGGCCGCTGCGCGACGTGCGACCTCGGGGCGCCGTTTCTCACTCACGAGCTTGGAGTCGCGGAGTCCCTCCGGCACTCGGCGTCTCGCGCCGGCCGCGTCCATCACCGATGCACCGACCGCGACGGGGCCGGCGAGTGCGCCCCTCCCCACCTCATCGAGCGAGATGACGAGGTCGCACTCGGAGAGCAGCTTGCGCTCCAGCGTGAGCTTCGGGGCGACGACGGTCATCCGGCATCCGGTACGCCGTTGAAGCTGTCATGGTGTCCGTCGATGGCTCCCAGGCGGTCGAACGGCCACGTCGTGAGGAAGGCCTTGCCGACCACGTTCTCGAGCGGGACGAACCCTCCGCTCGGAAGCTCCTGGTGCGCGCGCGAATCCCTCGAGCGGTCGCGGTTGTCGCCGAGCAGCCAGAGCGAGCCCTCCGGCACCACGACGTCGAACGGCTCGTTGGATGCCGCGGTGTCGCCGTCCGGCAGGTTGAGGTACCCGAGCTCGTCGATCGGCGCGTCGTTGATGGTGATCTGTCCCAGCGCGTTGCAGCACACGACATGATCGCCTCCCACTCCGATGACCCGTTTGACGAGGTGGTCCTGTGAATCCGTCGCGGAGATGCCGACCATGTTCAGCACCCAGTCGAGCGCCTCGATGAGGGGCGGCTGCGCCGGCGTCTGCACCTGTCCGTCGAGCCATCCGCCCGGATCCTTGAAGACGACGACGTCCCCGCGCTCGTAGCCGGTCCACCGCGGTGTGAGCTCGTCGACGAGGATGCGGTCGTTGACCAGCAGGGTGCGCTCCATCGAGGCCGAGGGGATGTAGAAGGAGCGGACCACGAAGGTCTTCACGACGAAGGAGACCAGAGCCGCGATCACGATGATGACGAGGACGTCCCGCAGGAACATCAGCAGTCCGCGGCGCCGCTTGACGGGGGGCGTGGATGCGGTCGCGGAGTCGGTCGTCATCAGGTTTCCTTCACAGTCTCGCACCGTGGTGAGACGGCACTACCAAGGTTCGCACACCCCGCACAGAACACAGCACCCCGGGACATCGTGTCCCGGGGTGCTGTGGAGAACCTGCGCGTCAGCGCTTCTCCTTGATCTTGGCCTTCTTGCCACGGAGCTGGCGAAGGTAGTAGAGCTTCGCACGACGCACATCACCGCGGGTGACGACCTCGATGTGGTCGATGACCGGCGAGTGCACCGGGAAGGTGCGCTCCACGCCCACCTGGAAGCTGATCTTGCGAACGGTGAAGGTCTCACGGACTCCATCACCCTGGCGGCCGATGACGACGCCCTTGAAGACCTGGATACGGGAGCGCGTGCCCTCGGTGATGTTCACGTGCACGTTGACCGTGTCACCGGGGTTGAAGACGGGGATGTCGCTGCGCAGGGATGCTGCGTCGACGGCGTCGAGGATCTGCATGATCGTCTCTCTCTGCACTCGCCTCAGGTCGGATGCATGGTGCTGGAAGGAATAAGAATGTGTTCGCGCTGTACGGGGCCGAAGCACCCGCGGACTCCCCTGAGGCAGAGTCGGTCACAGCACAAGGATCCATTCTGCCACGGATGACTCGCACGGACAAAACTCGGCGGTGTCGAATCTCAGCGCGGCTCGTCGCTCTCGCGGACGACGATCACCTCATGCGGTCGGGCCTGCGGTTCCTGATCGTCGACGCTCGCGTAGGTCGACCACGAGATCGTCTCGCGCAGCCGCGCACCGCTGCCCCTCGCCTCGTTCCACAGCTGCCAGACCTGAAGCCAGATGAGTCCGATCCCGACCACGATCGCCGCGGTCAGCAGCCAGCCGAACGCTCCGTCGATGAAGCAGCCGACCGCGATGGTCAGCGCGTGCCAGAGCGTGAAGCCGGCGACGTCCCACCAGGACACCGCCCGCTCGGCGCGTACGGAGGGCCGGGATCGCGTGAGCAGCGTCAGCAGCAGCTGCCCGGCGAAGACCGACGGGACCGCCATGAACAGGACCCAGAGGATCGCCCAGCCGCCCTGGAAGACGCCCCAGCCGATCACCAGCCACAGCGGCAGAAGGAACGCCGCCGGAACCAGCCAGCGGAAGAACGCCTGACGCAACCACATGCCTGAATCCTACGAGGGCGCGCACGACGGCGGCCCGGTGTTCGCTGTGAGCACTCGGACGCCCGGTCCCGACGCATCGGGGAGAATGGAGGGAACGAGAGGACACCCGATGATCGAACTGCGCACCCCTGCCGAGATCGAGGAGATGCGCGCCGCCGGCCGTTTCGTCGCCGAGACGCTGGCGACCCTGCGGGATGAGACCAAGGTGGGCACGAACCTGCTCACGATCGACCGCCGCGCGCACGACATGATCCGAAGGGCCGGAGCGGAGTCCTGCTACATCGACTACCACCCGTCGTTCGGAGCCAGCCCCTTCGGCAAGGTGATCTGCACCTCGGTCAACGACGCCGTGCTGCACGGTCTTCCTCACGACTACACGCTGCGCGACGGCGACCTGGTGTCCCTCGACTTCGCCGTCTCGGTCGACGGGTGGGTCGCCGACTCGGCGGTGTCGTTCGTCGTGGGCACGCCGCGCGATGAGGATCTCCGGTTGATCGACACGACTCGCCGGGCGCTCGACGCGGCCATCGAGTCGGCGGTCGTCGGCAACAGGATCGGCGACATCTCGGCGGCCATCGCCGCCGTCTCGCACGGCGAGGGCTACTCGATCAACACCGATTTCGGCGGACACGGTGTCGGGCGGATCATGCACGGCGACCCCCACGTGCCCAACGACGGGCGTGCGGGTCGCGGCTTCCCGCTGCGCGAGGGACTGGTCTTCGCGCTCGAGCCCTGGCTGCTCGCGACCACGGACGAGCTCGTGACGGACCCGGACGGGTGGACGCTGCGCAGCGTCGACGGATCACGCGGATCGCACTACGAGCACACCGTCGCGGTCACGGCGGACGGCCCGATCATCCTGACCGACCGCTCGTTCCTCGGGGTCGACTGATCTCACGACGCGGGCGTCGCGCGTTCCCAAGATTCGACCGGCCCCGGCACGGCCACGAAGAGCGGATGCGGCTCCGGCAGAGCGACCCCGGACCAGCGGACCAGGATCTCGGGGCTGCGGTCGGCCAGCTTGGCCGAGAGATGCGACCACTCGAGCGCCAGCTGGCCGCGCGTGACGGAGAGCACTCCCTGAGAGCACGGTCGCGCTCTGTCGATCCTCGTCCTGTCGAACGTGTAGGCGCGCGCATCCGCCTCGTCGGCGACCGCATGGAGGTAGGCGACGACCGCGCCGAGCGGTTCGGGAACAGCGCGGAAGCGCTCGAGCTGGGGGTGCGCGCCGTATCCGCGCGTGCGGCCGGCCAGCACGGCCTGAGCGAGCAGAGTCTCGCGCCAGCAGGCCACGAGACCCTGTCGATCGAGATAGCGGGGGTGCAGCGACCAGATCCTCATCTGCTCATGCGCGCCGGTAGACGAAGACGTCGGTGATGATCGGGAGCTCGAACTCTCCGCGTTCGGCCGTCTGCGGATCACCGGCGAGTATGGCCTCGATGGCGCTGAACATCACAGCGCGGGTCTCCGCGTCCGCGACGAGGAAGCTGCTGACCGTCGCCCAGCGCCCCAGGTAGACCTCACGGGAGATGCGCTCCGCCCAGGAGATCTGCCTGCGCTCGAGGAAGTGGAAACCGGGCAGCTCCTCCACGGCGCTCGTGGTCGTGCCGTCGGAGTCGGCGACGGCGGGATGTGCGACGCGGTGCGCCGCCCTGTCCCAGCTGCAGGTCGGGTCGTGACGGTTCCACACCAGACCGAGCGTCCCCTCGGTCCGCAGCACTCGCGCGATCTCCGCACACGCGGACGGCCGATCGAACCAGTGGAAGGCCTGCGCGACGGTGACGACGTCCGTCGATCCGGCGGGCAGAGGAATCTGCTCCGCGCTGCCGATCAACGCCTCGACATCGGGCAGTGCGCTCCGCAGCACGTCCAGCATGGCCACCGACGGCTCGACGGCGACCACCCGATCCGCCCTGTCGTGGAGCAGCGCCGTGAGCTTTCCCGTGCCGGCGCCCAGATCCAGAGCGACCTCGACGCGCTCGGGGATCATGATGTCGACGGCCTCTTCGGGGAACCCCGGTCTGAAGCGGTCGTAATCCTCGCCGATCAGCTCGAACGATCTCGCGAGTGACGCATCCACCATGCTGCGAAGGTATCAGCCCGTACGTCAGCGGCATGGGCGCCCCACGCCGGCTGTGCCATCCTGAGGCCATGATCCCGCAGGACCGCCATGTGCCCGAGCGCCTCTTCCTCGCTCGGCACGGTCAGACGCGCTGGAATCTCGAGCACCGGCTCCAGGGGCAGCTGGATTCCCCTCTGACCGACGATGGACTCCGACAGGCCGTCCGCACCGGCGAGCTTCTCAAGGGTCGCGGGATGACGACCGTCTGCTCGAGCCCGGCGGGCCGTGCCATTCGCACCGCCCTCATCATCGCCGAGGCCATCGGCGCCGCGGTGGTCGAGGTCCCGGAGCTGGCGGAGGTCGACCACGGGAGGATGGCAGGGCTGACCTGGGCCGAGATCGACGTGGCGTTCCCCGCGGCGCGCGAGGCGCGGGCCGCGAACAGGTACGGCTGGGCGTTCCCGGGTGGCGAGAGCTACGCGCAGGCACGATCACGCGCACGCAGAGCCCTGTCCGCGTGCGGATGGGCATGCAGCGGGATCCCGGTGCTCGTGAGCCACGAGATGCTGGGACGGATGCTGCGGGCCGAGCTGCGGGGTCTCGATGCGACAGCGGCCCTGTCTCTGCGGCATCCGCACGACGTCGTCTTCGAGATCGAGCACGGCGTCGAGCGCATCATCTGATCCGGAAGAGCGACGGGTGCGAGGATCCGCCGTCAGTCGGGAAGGAGATCGGGGCGTCGCGAGCGAGTGCGTTCGAGCTGCTGCTCACGGCGCCAGGCCGCGATGACGGCATGGTTGCCGCTCAGCAGCACCGGCGGCACCTCGCGATCCCGCCACATCGCGGGCTTCGTGTACGACGGATATTCCAGCAGGCCGTCTTCGTGCGACTCCTCCACGAGGCTCTCCGGGTTGCCGACGACGCCGGGGATGAGTCGTCCGATGGCCTCGATCATCGCCATGGTGGCGACCTCTCCCCCGTTCAGCACGTAATCACCGAGGCTGATCAGGCGCACGTCGCCGACCGCGCCGGCGTACTCGAAGACTCGCTCGTCGATGCCTTCGTAGCGACCGCAGCCGAAGATCAGGTGCTCTCGAGTGCTGAGGTCGCGCGCCGTCGCCTGAGTGAAGACCTCACCTGCCGGGGAGGGGAAGATGATCGTCGGTCGGTCGCCTCCCGCGGCGTCCGCCGCCGCGAGCTCATCCAGCGCGAGAGCCCACGGCTCCGGCTTCATGACCATGCCCGCACCGCCGCCGTAGGGAGTGTCATCGACAGTGCGGTGTCGGTCGTAGGTCCACTCGCGAAGGTCGCGGACGGTGAGATCGAGGATGCCCGCGCTCCGAGCCCTGCCGAGCAGCGAGAGCGCCAGACCGTCGAAGTACGACGGGAAGATGGAGACGACGTCGATCCGCATGGGAGGCGCCACTCACTCGGACGCGTCGGCGTCCGAGTGCTTCTCCGCGTCGGTGTCCGAGGACTCGGAATCGGATTCGGATTCGGATTCGGGAAGATCCTCGAAGAGCCCGGCGGGCGGGGTCACCACGACGCGGCCGGCGGCGATGTCGACGGTCGGCACGATGGCCTTCACGAACGGGACCATCACCTCGCGGTCGCCCGCCTTGACGTACAGCAGGTCCTGCGCGGGGAAGTGATCGACGCGAGACACGGTGCCGATCACGACGTCGTCGCGCACCACCTCGAGCCCGACCAGTTGGTGATCGAACCATGCGTCGTCTTCGACCTCTTCGAGGTCCTGATCGATCCACAGGATCGCCTTGACGAGGCTCTCGGCGCCGTCACGATCGTCGACGTCGTTCAGGAAGACCACAGGGTTGCCGTTCATGACCCGGTACTCGCGCACCGTCACGGTCTTGCCATGCCACGGAGATGCCTCCGGCACCTGCAACGTGAACTCGGCACCGGTGAAGAACCGACGTTCGGGGTTGTCGGTGTAGAGCTCGACCTTCAGCGCACCCTTCAGGCCGTGGGCCTTCACGAGGCGCCCGACCCGCAGCTGATTCTTGCCCTGGTTCCTGTCTTTCGGCACCACGTCAGTCGTCCGCGACGTCGACGCGGACGCGCTGTCCGTCGGCCAGCGCGGCGATGAGCGTGCGCAGTGCCTTCGCTGTGCGGCCGCCGCGCCCGATCACGCGTCCACGATCATCGGGGTGCACACGCACCTCGAGGAGATCGCCTCGAGGCGATGTGGAGGCGTTGATCTGCACGTCCTCAGGGTGATCGACGATCCCCTTGACGATGTGTTCGAGCGCGGCGGCGAGCACGACGGATTACTCTGCGTCGGTGGCGGGAGCCTCGGCGGCCTCCGCGTCGGACGTGGCGGGAGCCTCAGCGGCTTCCGACTTCTTCTCGACCTTGGGCTTGACGACGGACTTCTTCGAAGCGTCGATCTCGAACGGAGCCTTGGGCTCCTTGACCCGGAGGGTGGACTTGGCGTCCTTGTCACCCTTGAACTTGCCCCAGTCGCCCGTGATCTTGAGGAGGGCGGCGACCTGCTCGGTCGGCTGTGCGCCGACGGACAGCCAGTACTGCGCGCGGTCGGAGTCGATCTCGATGAACGAGGGCTCCTCGGTGGGGTGGTACTTGCCGATCTCCTCGATCACGCGACCATCGCGCTTGGTCTTCGAGTCGGCGACGACGATGCGGTAGAACGGCGCACGGATCTTGCCCATGCGCTTGAGACGGATCTTTACAGCCACGATTCTCCTGAATTGTGTGGAAGGAAGGAACTGATCGCCTGGAGAGTGGGGTGCACACCCGGCGGAAGCTCGAATAGGGAGGACGAGAGCTGGATAGAGGGTCGAGCACGTCGTCCGACCTTCTATTCTGCCAGATCCTCGCCTCAGGAGCGAAACGGGGCGACACGGTGGTTGCGGCGTCGTCCGCACCGCGTGCCAGACTGTGCTCGTGAAGCTCGAATTCGCCTCGTCCGAACGCTCCACCGTCGGCATCGAGTGGGAGATCATGCTCGCAGATCCTGCGAGCGGTGACCTCGTCGGACGCGCGCCCGAGCTGCTCGACGCCCTCGAAGCCGAGAGCGCCCCCGAGCGGCACACGGTCACCGGCGAGCTGCTCACCAACACCATCGAGGTGACGAGCGGAGTGGGAGATTCCGTCGCTCACGCGGTCGACGACATCGCCAACGCGATCGCGGCCGTGCGCTCCGCCACGGACCCGGCAGGCATCGAGCTGCTCTCCGCGGGCAGTCATCCGTTCGCCCAGTGGTTCGACCAGCAGGTGACGGACAAGACGCGTTACCACACCCTGATCGAGCGGACCCAGTGGTGGGGACGCAACATGATGATCTGGGGAATCCACGTGCACATCGGTGTGGAGGACCAGCGCAAGGTCTTCCCGATCATCAACGCGCTGGCCGGTCACCTCCCCCATCTGCAGGCTCTCGCGGCGTCGAGCCCGTTCTGGGCGGGTGAGCGGACCGGTTATGCGTCGAACAGGGCCCTGGTCTTCCAGCAGCTCCCCACCGCCGGGCTCCCCTGGCCGATCAACGACTGGTCGGAATACGAGTCGTACCTCGACGACATGGTGCGCACAGGGGTGATGGCCGATGCGACCGAGGTCCGCTGGGACATCCGCCCTGCACCTCGCTGGGGCACCATCGAGGTGCGCGCATGCGACGGCATGTCGTCGCTCCCCGAACTGGCCTCGATCGCAGCGCTCGTGCAGGTGCTCGTCGAGCACTTCTCGCGCCAGCTCGACGAGGGGCGTGCACTCCCCCAGATGCCCGCCTGGTTCCATCGCGAGAACAAGTGGCGCGCAGCCAGGTACGGCATGGATGCCCGCGTGATCGTCGACGCCGCCGGCACTCAGCGCCCCGTGCGCGAGCACCTCACCGAGACACTGGAGGCACTCGCCCCCCTCGCGGTCGACCTCGGATGCGCGCAGGAGTTCGGAAGCATCGCGACGACCCTCGAGCACGGCGCGAGCTACGAACGCCAGCTCACCATCGCCAACGCCACCGCCGGCGACCTGTCGGCGGTCGTGCAGCATCTGATCCGCGAGTTCCGGTCGGGCCCGGAGTCCTCGGTCGACGCACCCTGACGCCCGAGAGGACTCAGTCGTCGACGAGGCGCCGCGCGAGGCCCTCGTCAAGCACCACGTCGGTGATGAGCTCGGCGGCGATCGCCGCCCGCACGCTCGCGAGCTTCGGGATGCCAGAGACCACGCACACCCGGCGCGGGACCCTGCGCAGTCGGTCCAGACCGGGGCCGGTCGCCCGTGCATTCAGCCTGATGTCCCTCCATGACCCGTCGGCGCGGAAGAAGACGGTGGCCACATCGCCGATCGCGTGATCCTCACGCAGGCTCCGATAGTCGTCGCGACCCAGGTAGCCACCCACGTAAACCCGGCTGGGCACCTCGGCCGCCGGCGATCCGAGGCTGAAGACGGCGATGTCCATCTTCGACTGGAGGTCGAGCACTCGTCGCGTGCTGCGCTCTCGCCACATCGCCTCGCGCGTCGACGGATCGTCGAAGAAGGCGGGCACCGGGAACTGCTGCACCTGCGCGCCGAAGGCGCTGCCGAATCGCTGCAGGATGTCGCTGGAGTACTCGACGCCGCTGGTCTGGGTGTTGCCCGCCCCGTTGAGCTGCACGAAGGTCGTGTTGTGGGTCTCCTTCTGTGTGAGGCCCCGGCTCACGGCACTGATCGTCGACCCCCAGGCGACGCCCACGATCATGTTGGAGTCCACGAACTGAGACAGCAGGCGCCCTGCGGTCAGCGCGACGCGATCGAGACGCTCGACCTCGCTGACGATCTCGGGGATCGGGACGACGTGGGCGACGATGTGGAACCGATCGCGGATCCGTTGCTCCAGCATCCCGAGCCTCTCCAGCGGGGAGTTGATGCGGATGTCGACGAGCCCGCTCGCCCTCGCGAAGCTGAGCAGACGGGACACGGATGACCGCGAGGTCTTCAGCTCCTTGGCGATGACCTCCATCGTCTTGTCCTGCATGTAGTAGAGCTGCGCGGCGGTGAGCGCCGCGACCAGCTTCGAGTCCCGTGATTGCGCATCGGAGTTCTCCATGATGCCTCCTCGACCTCGATCCTTGCACATATGTGCAGCTGGGTTGCGCGCAGGGCCCACATGGGTCGATGCTGGTGGCAAGAAATCAGAGGGAGGTCGAAGATGATCGAGTCGACACACTCGTCACCGGAACGCACAGAGGTACGCACCGTCCGCGAATCGGGCCGAACCAGCGTTCTCGTCATCGGAGCAGGAATCAACGGGATATCCACGTTCCGCGACCTGGCGCTGCAGGGGGTGGACGTCCTCCTCGTCGAGCGCGGCGACTTCGCCTCCGGGGCATCGGCCGCGTCGAGCCACATGATCCACGGCGGCATCCGCTATCTCGAGAACGGCGAGTTCCGTCTCGTGCGCGAGTCGGTCGAGGAGCGCAACGGCCTCCTCAAGATCGCCCCTCACTACGTGAAGCCCCTGCAGACGACGATCCCGATCTACTCCACGTTCTCGGGCATCCTCTCCGCTCCCCTGCGCTTCCTGACGCACAAGAGTGGGAAGGCGCAGGAGCGCGGAGCCTTCCTCATCAAGGTCGGTTTGACCATCTACGACACGTTCTCGCGTGATGGCGGCACGGTGCCGCGCCACCGGTTCCTCGGTCGCAAGCGCTCGCTGGCCGAGCTGCCGTCGCTCGACCCGAACATCAAGTACACCGCGACCTATTACGACGCGTCGATGCACGACCCGGAGCGTCTCGCCCTCGACGTGCTGCAGGACGGTCGCGCAGCCCACCCGGGTGCGATCGCGCTCAACTACGTCGAGGCGATCGGACGCGACGGCAAGGACGTGCTGCTTCGCGACCGCGAAAGCGGCACGGAGTTCAGCGTGACCGCCGACGTCGTCGTGAACGCCTCAGGGCCGTGGACGGACCTCACCAACGATGCTCTGGGTGAGGACACCCGCTACATGGGCGGCACCAAGGGCTCGCACATCGTGCTCGACAACCCCGAGCTGCTCGAGGCCACCCGCGGCAGGGAGATCTTCTTCGAGCACTCCGACGGCCGCATCGTCCTCATCTACCCGCTCAAGGGCCGCGTGCTCGTCGGCACCACCGATATCGACGCCGACCCGCGCGAGGTGCCCGTCTGCACCGACGAGGAGGTCGACTACTTCTTCGAGCTGATCCACCACGTGTACCCGACGATCGACGTGACGCGGGAGCAGATCGTGTTCAACTTCTCGGGTATCCGCCCGCTGCCCCGTCACGAGGACACGGCACCCGGCTTCGTGTCACGCGACTACCGCATCGAGGTCGACGACAAGGGCGCCGTTCCGCTCGTGAGCCTCGTGGGCGGCAAGTGGACCACGTTCCGCGCACTCGGCGAATCGCTCTCGGACATCGTGCTCGGACTCATCGGACGCACCCGCACGGTCTCGACGGTCGGACGCGCCATCGGCGGGGGTCGCGACTTCCCCCGCACCGAGAAGGCCCGCCGGATCTGGATCCAGGAGAACCTCCCCGGGGCCGGAGACCGCGCGGAGCGTCTTCTCGCTCGGTACGGCACGCGGGCGGCCCAGGTCTGGGAGTTCGTCGAGCAGGGTGACGACGCGCCTCTCGCCGGCGGCGATCTCTCCACGAGAGAGCTCGAGTGGATGGTGGAGAACGAGTTCGTGGCGCGTCTGCAGGACGTCGTTCTGCGCCGCACCAGCATCGCCTTCGTGGGAAACGCCGATGCCGACGTTCTCGAAGAGCTTGCGGATGCACTGGCTCCACTGCTCAACTGGGACCGCGCACGTCAGGATGCCGAGCTCGAGCAGACGCGTGAGCTGCTGAACGAACGCCACGGACTCCAGATCCCGTCCCGCACACGCGGCTGACGGGGTCTGGCACCGCCGCCCTCCTCGCGGCGTATTCCCAACAGGTGACGGGGCAGAGGGGCCTCGTCACACAAGAAAGGTCAATGAAGACATGACTGAAGTTAATCTCGGTCTCTACTTCCTCTCGGAGTTCGTCGGTACGACGCTGCTGCTTCTCCTGGGTGGCGGTGTGGTCGCGAACGTCGCCCTCACCAAGACCAAGGGCTTCGGCGGCGGCTTCCTGATGGTCAACTGGGGATGGGGCCTCGCGGTCTTCGTCGGTGTCCTGGCATCGGCATATTCGGGAGCGATCCTCAACCCCGCCGTCGGCATCGGCCTGCTCGTGGCGGGTGACATCGACTTCTCGCAGTTCGCCGTGGCGACCGGAGCCGAGCTGCTCGGTGCGCTCCTGGGTGCCGTCCTGGTCTGGCTCGCGTACAAGCAGCACTTCGACGAGGAGCCCGACCCCGCGAACAAGCTGGGCGTGTTCTCGACCGGCCCCGCCATCCGCTCCTACGGATGGAACCTCGTCACCGAGGTCATCGGCACGTTCGTCCTCGTGTTCTCCGTCTTCGCGTTCAGGGACTACGGCGTCGCCGACATCGGCACGCCCGGAGGACTCGGACCGCTCAGCGCTCTGCCCGTCGCGCTCGTCGTGGTCGCCATCGGAGCATCGCTCGGTGGTCCCACCGGCTACGCGATCAACCCTGCTCGTGACCTCGGACCGCGCATCGCGCACGCCATCCTGCCCATCAAGGGCAAGGGCTCGAGCGACTGGTCCTACTCGTGGGTGCCGGTCGTCGGTCCGCTGATCGGTGGTGTGCTCGCAGCGCTGGCGGCTCCCGCCCTGCTCGGCCTCGCCTGATCAGACACCCTCATCACTGACACCTGACTTCAAAGGAGAACACCCATGGCTGACTACATCATCGCCATCGATCAGGGAACGACATCCAGCCGCGCGATCATCTTCGACAAGAAGGGCAGCATCGTCGAGTCGGGCCAGAAGGAGCACGAGCAGATCCTGCCGAAGGCAGGCTGGGTCGAGCATGACGCGGCCGAGATCTGGCGCAACGTGCAGGAGGTCATCGGACTCGCCCTGAGCCGCGCCGACCTCACCCGTCACGACATCGCGGCGATCGGCATCACGAACCAGCGCGAGACCGCGGTGGTCTGGGACCGCACGACCGGCAAGCCGGTCTACAACGCGATCGTCTGGCAGGACACCCGGACCCAGGAGATCGTCGATCGCCTCGCCGCGGACGGCGGCGGCGACCGCTTCAAGGACATCGTCGGCCTTCCGCTGGCGACGTACTTCTCGGGCACCAAGATCTCCTGGATCCTCGAGAACGTCGAGGGTGCACGCGAGAAGGCCGAGGCCGGAGAGCTCGCATTCGGCACGACCGACAGCTGGGTGCTGTGGAACCTCACGGGCGGTGTCGACGGCGGCGTGCACGCCACCGACGTCACCAACGCCTCGCGCACCATGTTCATGGACCTCGAGACGCTCGAGTGGCGCGATGACATCCTCGAGGCCTTCGGCGTGCCGCGGTCGATGATGCCGGAGATCCGCTCGTCCTCCGAGGTCTACGGTGCGGCCGAGGACTCCTCGCTGCTGCGCGAGACGCCGATCGCCGGCATCCTCGGCGATCAGCAGGCCGCGACCTTCGGCCAGGCCGCGTTCAACACCGGTGAGAGCAAGAACACGTACGGCACGGGCTGCTTCCTGATCTTCAACACCGGCGAGGAGATCGTCCACTCGAAGAACGGTCTGCTCACCACCGTCGGGTACAAGCTCGGCGATGGACCTACCCACTACGCGCTCGAGGGATCGATCGCCGTGACCGGGTCGCTGATCCAGTGGCTGCGCGACCAGCTGGGCATCATCTCGTCCGCTCCCGAGGTCGAGGAGCTGGCCGACAAGGTCGAGGACAACGGCGGCGTGTACATCGTTCCGGCGTTCTCGGGGCTGTTCGCCCCGTACTGGCGTCCGGACGCTCGCGGCGCGATCGTCGGTCTCACCCGCTACGCGAACAAGAACCACATCGCTCGCGCGGCGCTCGAGGCCGTCGCGTTCCAGACGAGGGACGTGCTGGATGCCGTGAACGCGGACGCCGGAGTGGATCTGACCGAGCTGAAGGTCGACGGCGGAATGGTCGCGAACGATGCGCTCATGCAGTTCCAGGCCGACGTCCTGGGCGTGCCGGTGGTCCGTCCGGTGGTCGCCGAGACGACAGCGCTGGGCGCCGCGTACGCGGCGGGCCTTGCGGTCGGCTTCTGGAACGGACTCGACGAGCTGTCGGCGAACTGGCAGGAGGATCGTCGTTGGGAGCCCTCGATGGAGGACGCCGAGCGCGATCGCCAGCTGCGTCTGTGGCGCAAGGCCGTCACCAAGTCGATGGACTGGGTCGACGAAGACGTGAAGTGACCTCGCAGCGATGAAGAAGCGGGCCCGGAGGATTCCTCCGGGCCCGCTTCTTCATGTGTGCGACGCTTCGCGAGCGTCAGTTCTTGCCGAAGAGCTTCTGGATCTCGGCGAGGTCGGCCTCTGACGGCGCCTTCTGTCCTCCGAGACCGAACCCCGATCCCGTCGGGGTGCTCGATGCGGCGAGGCCGGCGTTCTCCGCGGCGCGCTTGGCCGGGTTCCCCGAGCGCGACTGGCCGGACGAGGACTTGCCCTTCTTGCCGCGCTTCGAAGAGGCACCGGGCTTGCCCATGCCGGGCATCGCGCCCATGCCGGGAATGTTGGGCGTGCCGCCGCGAGCGACGGTCTTCATCATCTTGGCCGCCTGATCGAAGCGCTGCACGAGCTGATTCACGTCGGTGACGGTCATTCCCGAACCGCGCGCGATGCGCAGGCGGCGCGATCCGTTGAGGACCTTGGGGTTGCGACGCTCCCCCGGCGTCATCGAGCGGATGATCGCCTCGGTGCGGTCGATCTCCCGCTCGTCGAAGTCCTCGAGCTGCTGCTTCATCTGGCCCATGCCGGGGAGCATCCCCAGCATCTTCTTCATCGACCCCATCTTCTTCATCTGCTGAAGCTGGTCGAGGAAGTCCTCGAGGGTGAACTGCTCGGTCGCGAGCTTCTCGGCCATCTTGACGGCCTCTTCCTCATCGAAGGCCTGCTGGGCCTGCTCGATGAGGGTGAGGATGTCGCCGAGGTCGAGGATCCGGCTCGCCATGCGATCGGGGTGGAAGGGCTCGAGATCCTCGAGCCGCTCGCCGGTGGAGGCGAAGATGATGGGACGACCGGTGACGGAGGCCACCGACAGCGCGGCACCTCCTCGCGCATCGCCGTCGAGCTTCGACAGGACGACGCCGGTGAAGTCCACGCCCTCCTGGAACGCCTTGGCCGTGTTGACGGCGTCCTGTCCGATCATCGCGTCGATGACGAACAGCACCTCGTCGGGGTCGACGGCCTTGCGGATGTCGGCCGCCTGCTTCATGAGCTCGGCGTCGACGCCGAGGCGTCCTGCCGTGTCGATGATCACGACGTCGTGCTGCTGGCGGCGGGCGTGGGCCACTCCGTCGCGCGACACCCTGACCGGGTCACCCACGCCGTTGCCTGGCTCGGGGGCGTACACGGCGGCACCCGCCTGCTCCGCGACGACCTGCAGCTGGTTCACGGCATTGGGACGCTGGAGGTCGGCGGCGACCAGCAGCGGAGTGTGACCGTCGGCCTCGAGCATCCGCGCGAGCTTTCCGGCGAACGTCGTCTTACCCGAACCCTGGAGTCCGGCGAGCATGATCACGGTGGGGGCGGTCTTCGCGAACTGCAGACGACGCTGCTCGCCGCCGAGGATCTGCACGAGCTCCTCGTTGACGATCTGCACGACCTGCTGAGCCGGGTTGAGCGCCTTGTTGACCTCATCTCCGAGGGCGCGCTCACGCACCTTCGCCGTGAACTCCTTGACGACGACGAGCGCGACATCGGCATCGAGCAGGGCGCGGCGGATCTCACGGACGGTGCCGTCGACGTCGGCAGCAGTGAGCTTTCCCTTCGTGCGCAGATTGCGGAAGGTCTCAGTGAGTCGATCGGAGAGTGTGCCAAACGTAGCCATGGTGCTACCGATTCTAACCGAGCGGGCAGCCCTGTCCCCGCTCAGGACCAGCGCAACCCGTCGAGTGCATGCAAGGCGTCCTCCAGCACGGTCTCGGGGGTACTGAATCCCGCGCCCTGCTCGGCCCAGACCCGCAGCGCGGACATGACTGCGGCGGCGTAGGCGGCACCGATCACGTCGGCCGTGATGACTGCTGCCCCTGACGCGGATGCTGCGGCCGCCACCGCTGCGGCCAGCCGGGCATGCCGCACTCCGGAGTCGCGCACGAGCTCCCCCTCGACCCCCATCGCCGCACGGTGCCGCAGTGCGAGCGCCAGCGGATCGGGAGCGAAGTCCCGCAGCAGCTCGCGGAGCACGGCGCGCACCGCGTGGTCATCGGCGCTCTCCCCCAGAGCGGAGAGATCGAGCGCGGCCGCCGCGATCCGGGTGTCGAGCCCCGACCAGATGACATCGCTCTTCGACGAGAAGTAGTTGAAGAAGCTCGACCGGCTCACGCCCGCGCGTTGAGTGATGTCGACGACCGCCGTGTTCTCGTACCCCTGCTCGAGGAACAGCTCGCAGGCCGCCTCGGCCAGAGTCTCGCGCGACGACGCCCTCGGGCGACCCGCTCGGCTCGTGCTGCTCATGCTCACACGCTACCGGTCTGCGGGTCACGATGGCCGGCGCCCCTCGAACGAGGTATTGTTAGACGCAATCCATCTATCGAGAGGCGGCGATGATGCTCGACATCCTCACCCCCGGATTCGCCCCTGCCACCGTTCCCTACGAGACCGGCTGGCAGCTGCAGCGCAGCGTGCATGCCGAAGTCGTCGATCGCACCCGCGCCAACACGCTGATCCTCCTCGAGCACGAGGCCGTCTACACCGCGGGTACGCGCACAGAGGCGCACGAGAGGCCCTCGGACGGCACCCCGGTGATCGACGTCGACCGAGGAGGCAAGATCACCTGGCACGGCCCTGGACAGCTGGTGGGCTACCCCATCGTGCGACTGATCGAGCCGATCGACGTCGTGGCGCACGTGCGGCGCCTCGAGCGGCTGCTGATCGAGGTCCTGCGTCCGTGGGGCGTCGACGGCCACCAGGTGGAGGGTCGCAGCGGAGTCTGGGTGCGCCGACCGCTCTCCGAGGACAAGGTCGCCGCGATCGGAGTCCGCGTGCAGCAGGGCGTCACCATGCACGGCTTCGCCATCAACTGCGACAACACGCTCGCGGGCTTCCGTGGGATCATCCCCTGCGGCATCACCGACGCCGGCGTCACCACGGTGAGCGAGGTCAGCGGCACACGGGTGTCCCCCCTCGACATCGTCTCGTCCGTCATCGATGCCTTCACCGCCGAATACTCGACCCTCGACCACGCCGGAGTGCCCGCATGACCGCCGCACCGGAGGGACGCAAGCTTCTTCGCCTCGAGATCCGCAACGCCGAGACGCCCATCGAGCGCAAACCGGAGTGGATCAGGACCAAGGCGAAGATGGGGCCGGAGTACACCGCGCTCCAATCGTTGGTGAAGAGCGAGGACCTGCACACCGTCTGCCAGGAGGCGGGGTGCCCGAACATCTTCGAATGCTGGGAGGATCGCGAGGCGACCTTCCTGATCGGCGGATCGCAGTGCACCAGACGGTGCGACTTCTGTCAGATCGACACCGGCAAGCCCGCCGACTACGACACGGACGAGCCCCGGCGGGTGGCGGAGAGCGTCATGCGGATGAACCTCCGCTACGCGACGGTCACGAGCGTCGCGCGCGACGACCTCCCCGACACCGGTGCCTGGCTGAACGCCGAGACGGTGCGCAAGATCCATGAGCTCAATCCGAACACCGGCGTCGAGCTGCTGGCGAACGAGCACAACGCCGATCCCGCGTTCCTCGGCCAGATCTTCGACGCGCGCCCCGAGGTCTTCGCTCACAACATCGAGACGGTCCCGCGCATCTTCAAGCGCATCCGCCCGGCCTTCCGCTACGAGCGCTCGCTCGACGTCATCACGCAGGGACGCGCCGCGGGGCTCATCACGAAGTCCAACCTCATCCTGGGCATGGGCGAGGAGCCGGAGGAGGTCGTGCAGGCCCTCAACGATCTGCATGATGCCGGATGCGACATCATCACGATCACGCAGTACCTGCGGCCGACGCCTCGGCACTTTCCCGTCGCGCGGTGGGTGAAGCCGGCGGAGTTCGTCGAGTTCAAGGAGGAGGCCGAGCGGATCGGCTTCCTCGGCGTCCTGGCCGGGCCGCTGGTCCGCTCGTCGTACCGGGCGGGACGCCTGTGGGCCCAGTCCATGGTGTCGAAGGGACGACAGATCCCCGCGCACCTCTCGCACATCGCGGAGAGCGCCGATCTGGGGTTCGCTCAGGCGGTGTGACGCACAGGCGCCGCCGGAGGACGCGCCGTCAGTCCGCGCTCATCACCGATTGCACGGTGCCGTCGGAACCCAGGTTCACGAGGAGCACATCGTCGGTCGTACCGGCGTCCAGCGCGTACTCGAGCACCGCGAACGGCTCCGAACCTCCGTGCTCGTCGGCGAGGATGGTCATGCTCATCAGACGCAGCGAGCGGATGATGTCGACGGCCGCGTCTCCACTCACGTCCACCAGCACCTCTTCGAGGTCGTCTCCGTACGCCTCCTGCTGCTGGAGGATGTACTCCGTGACCTCGCTCGTGCGATCGTCGACCTCGGAGAGCATCCCGCGCCGCGAGGTGGCATCGACCGTCTCGAGTCCGGCGATCAGCGATGCGGCGATGTCGAGCGCGTCGACGGAGACGTCGTCCTGGTCGGGCGCCGTGAGATCGACGGTGACGCTCTGATCGCCGAGCTCGACGGTCTCCGACCAGAAGATCGAGCCGTCGGGCCCCGACGACAGGAGTCCGAAGTAGTCGTGTTCGATCGCCATAACGCTATGAAACCAGCCCTGAGTGCATCACGGTAGCCCCGACCTCAGCCGACCATGGCCTGGACGAAGACGTGGGGGGTGAAACCGGTGAGATCGTCGATTCCCTCGCCCTGCCCGAGCAGCTTCACGGGGATGCCGGTGCGCTCCTGCACCGCCAAGACGAATCCGGCCTTCGCCGAACCGTCGAGCTTCGTCAGGACGAGGCCGGTGACGCCCGCATGCTCGAGGAAGGCCTCGGCCTGCATCACGCCGTTCTGGCCCGTCGTCGCATCGAGCACGAGGAGCACCTCGCTGATCGGTGCCTGCTTCTCGATCACGCGTCGGATCTTCGACAGCTCGTCCATGAGCCCACCCTTGGTGTGCAGACGGCCGGCGGTGTCGATGATCGCGATCTCGATGTGCTCGCGCTGGGCGTACTCCACCGTCTGATACGCGACGGACGCCGGGTCCTGCCCCTCCTGCTGGGGGCGGACGATCGCCGCTCCCCCGCGCTGGGCCCAGGTCGCGAGCTGATCGACGGCTGCGGCGCGGAACGTATCGGCGGCGCCCACGACGACGCTGCGCTGATACCCGCGGAGGAACTTGGTGAACTTGCCGATCGTCGTCGTCTTGCCGACACCGTTGACGCCGACGACGAGAACCACGGCGGGCCGCTCGGTGAGCTTGAGCGTCGTGTCGAACTTCGCGAAATGCTCTTCCAGGGTCTCACGCAGCATCCGCTGCAGGTCCTTGGGATCTGTCGTGCGGAACCGGTCGACCTTCGCGCGGAGCTCCTCGACCAGACGCTCGCTGATGTCGGGTCCGAAGTCGGCGGTGATCAGCGCCGTCTCGAGGTCCTCCCACGTCGTCTCATCGATAGTCGGCTTGACGAACATCCCGCGCAGCGCACGAGTGAGGGACCACGACTTCTCCGCCATACGTCCAGCCTACGGGTAGCATCCTGAGATGCTTCACGATCGGCTGTTCCTCCACGGTGCCGGCCGACGCGGAGCCGCCGCATGGCCGCCGCTCGGCGCAGGCCGCAGGAATGAGTTCGTCACGTTCGCTCCGGACTCCGCGATCCTCGATCAGATAGGTCAGGTCCGCGTCGCGCTCCGCGGACGACCAACGATCGTGTACGCCCATTCGATCGGCGCCGTGCCTGCGGTGCTCGCCGCATCGCACGTCGACACCGCCGGCCTGGTGCTCGTCGAACCCGCCCTGTACGACATCGTCCGCGGCGACCCCGCGGCCGAGAGGCACATCGGGATCGTGACGGAGGCGCGAGCTCAGGCGGAGCGCGGCGACCTGCGGTCCTTTTGGGCGATGCTGCGGCCCCTGATGTTCGGAGGACCCTTCGACCCCGAGTCCTGGGTTGCCGAGCAGGCCCTCGCGGCGCGCTGGTCGACGATGAACCTGCCCTGGGGACACGGCGTGCGCCCGGCGATGATCGAGCGCATCCCCACCCTCGTCGTCACCGGAGGCTGGAACGCCGAGTACGAGGTGATCGCGGCCCGGCTCGTCGACCACGGCGCGAGCCACGAGGTGCTGGCGGGGCACGCTCACCGACCGCAGGACTCCGCAGGCTTTCCGGCCGTCATCGAGTCCTTCGAGGCATCGCTCGGCGGGTGATCAGCGGCGCGTCCCCGTGGTCCCTGGCACTGCTCGGTCGCGGAGACCTCAGCCGGCCGCGCTGCGATCGCCGACGCGCTGTCCGACCACCGCCGAGACACCGTCCTGACGCATGGAGACTCCGTACAGAGCGTCCGCGATCTCCATCGTCCGCTTCTGATGCGTGATCACGAGAAGCTGCGAGCTCTCCCTCAGCTGCTCAAACACGGTCAGCAGCCGCCCGAGGTTCGCGTCATCGAGGGCGGCCTCGACCTCGTCGAGGATGTAGAACGGGCTGGGACGTGCCTTGAAGATCGCGACCAGCAGCGCGACCGCGGCCAGCGAACGCTCACCTCCCGACAGCAGCGAGAGTCGCTCGATCTTCTTGCCCACAGGACGCACCGACACCTCGATGCCGGTCGTGAGCATGTTCTCGGGATCGGTGAGCGAGATGCTTCCGGATCCGCCGGGGAACAGCAGCGGGAAGACCTCGCCGAAGGCCTCCTGAGTGTCGGCGAAAGCACTCGCGAAGATGGTCTGCATGCGCTCGTCCAGATCGCCGATGATCGTGAGCAGGTCCTGCCTCGTCTGCGTGAGGTCCGCGAGCTGCTCCGTGAGGAATGCATGCCGCTGTTCGAGCGCGGCGAACTCCTCGAGCGCGAGCGGATTGACGCGGCCGAGCTGAGCGAGCTTGCGCTCCGCCTCGGCGAGCCGCCGCTGCTGGATGCGTCGATCGAAGGGGATCGCGGAATCGTCGTCGACGTCCCCCGGCTCGACCACCGGGTCGCGGGGAACGAGCTGATCGGGCCCGTACTCGGCGACGAGGATGTCTTCGTCCAGCGCGAGCTCAGAGGCCACGCGCTCGAGCAGGCTGTGCAGGTGGAGCTTCTTCTCATGGATCTGCAGCTCGAGGCCGTGCACGCTCTCCGTAAGACCGTTGAGACGCTCTCGGAGGGAGGATTCCTGAGCGCGGAGAGCGGTGAGCTCCTCGTTCTGCGCCGACCGGGCGGCTTCGGCCTCGGACAACGCGACTCTCGCCTCGGTCACGGAGCGGTCCAGGGAGTCGAGGACGCGCGGCAGCTCTGCGGCGACGGCGGACGCCGCCTCGCGCTGCGCGCGTCTGATGACGGCGCGACGCGCCGCTTCCGCCGCGGCATCCCGTTCCTGCTCGCGCTGTCGTTCGAGACCGGCCACTCTGGCCTGTGCTGCGCGGATGCGCTCTCGAAGAGTCTCGATCTCGAGGCGAGCACGCACCTCGCCCTCCCGCGCGAGCTCGAGAGTCTCCAGGAGCCCGTCTCTCGCCGAAGCGTCGAGCACCGGTCGCGGTGCGGCGACGGCGGCGTCGAGGGCGGCCTTCGCCGTGGCGGCCTCCTGCTCGGCATCCGCGACGGCGGCCTGCGCCTGCGCGAGACCGTTCTCCAGGCGTTCGCATTCGGCGACGGCCGATTCGTGCCGGACGGTGATGCGATTGACCTGCTCGGCGTGGCCGGCGAGGGCGGCGTCATGCTCGCGGAGCGCGCGCAGCGCGTCCTTCGCCTGACGGCGCGTCGTCTCGACGGCGTCGTTCGCGTCTTCGCGAGCCTCGCGCAGGGAATCCACGATGACCTGCACCTCGGCCAGGCGCTCGGTCGCCGCATCGCGCTCCGCGGCGAGCTCGAGTCGCGAGCGCTCACCACCCGAACCCGTCCGGAGGGTCTGGGCAGTCACCACGTCGCCACCGGTCGTGACGATCGTCGTCAGCGTGTCCTTCGCCCGATCCAGAGCGGCCCTCGCCTCTCGAGCCGATGCCAGGTCATCGGCGATCAGCACGTGGCCGAGGATGCCGAGGATTCCCGCGGGGGCGGTCA
Source organism: uncultured Microbacterium sp. (assembly GCA_963518515.1). Lineage (GTDB taxonomy): Bacteria > Actinomycetota > Actinomycetes > Actinomycetales > Microbacteriaceae > Microbacterium. The sequence goes on along the minus strand of CAUQIW010000002.1, from coordinate 281,102 downwards.
CGGTGTCGATCGCGGGAGTGACCCCGCTCAGTGACGGCAGTGCGACATCCTCGTGTGCCGCATCGGCGATCACGAAGTCGACCACCCCTCTGCGCTGCTCCGCGGCCGCGAACGAGAAGGCGTCCGCCGAGGTCTCCACGAGCACCCCCTCGGTCAGAGGACCGAGCACGGCCGCGATCGCCGCTTCGAACCCCGCACGCACCTGCACGGCGTCGCCGACGAGCCCGCGGATGCCGGCGCCCCCGATCTGGACGATCTCCGCCGCACCTCCCGAGAGGGAGAGGGCGCTGCCGAGCGCCGCAGCCTTGGCCGTGAGCGAGTCGACCTCGCGCTCCGCCGTGTGCAGCCGCTCCCGCAGCGCCTCCCGCTCAGCCTCGGCGGCGGTCGCGGCGCGCTGAGCGCTGTCGTAGGCCGCGGAGTACTCCGCTGCGGTCCCCTGCGGCGCTTCGGCGTCCTCCAGCGACTCCAGCGCCTCGGTCGCCTCCCGTCGCCGCGCGTTCGCCGCCTCCAGGGCGTTCTCCTGCCGCAGCACCGCACCACGGACAGCGGCGAGAGCGGATGCCGCGGCGTCAGCCGTGCCTCGGAGCGCACTCAGCCGCATGTCGTACTGGGATACCAGCGCGCTCTGCTCCGCGATGTCGACGTCGAGGGTGTCGAGCTCGGCACGTGCGTGCACGACCTCGCGACTCGCGACGCTCGCCGCGTCCTGCGCATCGCCGAGGCCCGCGGAGATCGCGGTGATCTCGTCCTTGGCGTCGTCGATGGTCGCCTGCGTCACCGTCATCGCGGTGACCGCGGCGTCGTCCTCCTCGGATCCCAGGAGCGCGAGCCGCTGATTCGCGAGCGTGTAGAGCCCCCGCATCCGCTCCTGCACCTGCTCCAGACCGAAGGCGACTCCCCGAGCACGGTCGACGGCGACCGAGTTCTGGTCCTGTTCGAGCCGCGCGATCCCGGCCCGCACAGCCTCCGCCTGGTCCGACAGCACGAGCCGCTCGGTGTGACGCTCATGCTCGGTCCGGGTGTGATCGGCGAGTGCGGTGCGGAGCGCGACGACGTCATCCGCGAAGATCCGCGCTTTGGCGTCGCGCACCACGGCGGCGATGGTCTGGGCTTCGCGAGCGATCTCGGCCTGTCGTCCGAGAGGCTTGAGCTGCCTGCGGATCTCGCCGGCGAGGTCGCTCAGACGCGTGAGATTGGTCTCCATCGCGTCGAGCTTGCGCAGCGTCTTCTCCTTGCGCCGACGGTGCTTCAGGATGCCCGCCGCCTCCTCGATGAAGCCCCGCCGGTCTTCGGGGGACGCCTGGAGCACGGTGTCGAGGCGTCCCTGCCCCACGATGACGTGCATCTCGCGGCCGAGCCCCGAGTCGCTCAGCAGCTCCTGCACATCGAGGAGTCGGCAGTTCTCGCCGTTGATGGCATACTCGCTCGACCCGTTGCGGAACAGCGTGCGGCTGATCGTGACTTCGGCGAACTCGATGGGCAGCACACCGTCGCTGTTGTCGATCGTCAACTGCACCTCGGCGCGGCCGAGCGGACCCCGCGTCGACGTGCCCGCGAAGATGACGTCCTCCATCTTGCCGCCGCGAAGCGTCTTGGCGCCCTGCTCGCCCATCACCCAGGCGAGCGCGTCGACCACGTTCGACTTGCCCGAGCCGTTGGGGCCGACGATGCAGGTCACACCCGGCTCGAAGACGAAGCTCGTCGGCTGCGCGAAGGACTTGAACCCCTTGAGGGTCAGGCTCTTCAGATGCATGCGCTGGCCGCGCGTCGGGGGTGAATCACGCCCATACGCTACCGGAATCCCTGGCCGTGTCAGGGATCCCGCGCGGGACCGACGAGAAGCCGACACGCCGATGGGGAGGGCTCATCCTTGACGGACACGCCCGGGATTCGCTACCGTGACCTCCGGATCGCCACACGAAAGGAGGTTACCGATGATCACTCAGCTCAACGCACAGGCCACAGGCCTCGCCGCGCCGTTCGCGCCGCGCCTTGCGCACTCGGTAGCCGCCGGCATCCGTCGCAGCGGTCTCTGCTAGAACCGCCGCCAGAGAGAACTCCGCCCTCCTCGGGCCCGTTCTCGCGCGTCTTCTCGCACCCCGCGGTCTGATCTCTCCGCAGATCATCGACCGCCACCGGTCCCGGCACCCGTCGCATCCGCGACTCCGGGATCCCGTCTGATCATGCTCGGTCGACCGTCTCCGCGGTCGCGCCGCGCCTCGCACACGCACACCACAGAAGGACCCATCGTGAACACCACGTTGTACCGCAGCACCCCCCACCCGCCCGATACCGAGGACCGCACGGTCCTGCGTCTGCCCGCTGCCGATGAGCTGCGGCGCCTGTCGCTCGCCGACCGGCTCTCGCTGCGCGTCGGGCTCTGGCTGCTCGAGAGGGCTCAGCGTCCGCATCGGTCGCGCCCGCTCTCGACGAGCGAGTCGACCGATGCCCTGCGCCTCGATCGGCGCAGAGCATCGGCGAGCGAGGCCCTCGCTCTCTCCGCATTCGACCTGCAGCGTCAGCTGCGCTGATCAGGAGGGTGCGATGACCATCTCTCTCACCGCAGATGCGGTCCTGCATCCGCTCGTGCTTCCGGCACGGGCGGATGCGGGGAACGCGGGCGAGTTCCGTGAGCTCGCCCGCGTGCGCAATCTCGTCTACCGCGAGCTCACCGGCAGAGACGAGCAGGACCTCGAGCCCGAGGCACTGCTCCCCCTGCTCCGTTCGACCAGAGAGCGCACACGAGTGCTGTGGGCCGTCCGAATAGGCGGCGAGACCGTGGGTCGTGCGCTCGTGGAGATCCCGCACGAGCCGGGATCCCAGGTCGCCGTCGCCTCGATCGAGATCCTGCCGCGCGTCTGGGGACGGGGCATCGGCACGGCCGCCGTCCCCCATCTGGAGCACGTCGCGCGCGAGCACGGTCGACGGATCATCCAGAACTGGACCGAGCAGCAGGCGAGCGATGGTCAGCGGATCACCGCGCGCACCGGATTCGGCTCCGTTCCCGACGATCACGTGGCCCGCTTCCTGACCCGTCAGGGCTTCGCCCTCGAGCAGGTCTACCGCGTGAGCCGACTGGACCTCATGCCAGAGACGTTCGGCCGGATACAGCGCCTGCACGGCGACGCGCGTTCGGCGTCGTCCGACTACCGGATCGCGCAGTGGACGGTGCCCACGCCGCCGCCGCACCTCGACGGCTACGCCTGGCTGAAGTCGCGGATGTCCACGGATGCCCCCTCGGCCGGTCTGGAAGCGGACGAGGAGGTCTGGGATGCGGCTCGTCTCGTCGCCGGCGAGAAGCGCATCGCCGAGATGGGTCAGACGATGCTCATCACGGCGGCACAGCATGTATCATCCGGCGCGCTCGCCGCCTTCACCGAACTCGGTACGGCGTCGATGACGGACGCCACCACCCATCAGCACGACACGCTCGTGCTGATGGAGCACCGCGGGCACCGGCTGGGCCTGCTCGTGAAGTGCGCCGCTCTTCTCACCTGGCGAGGCATGGCACCGGCGGCGACGGGAGTGATCACGTACAACGCCGAGGAGAACCGGCCGATGCTCGCCATCAACGAGGCGATGGGGTTCACCCCGATCGCCTACGAAGGCGCCTGGAAGAAGGAGCTGTCATGACCGCCGCGCTCGCCATCACCCCGCTCACCGTCCCCGACGCCCTAGACGACGACGACGGTGCCGAGTTCCGTGCGTACGGGGCCCTGAACAGACTCATCTGCGACGAGTCCGTCGGCTTGCCGGACATCGCACCCGACGCCGCGCAGATGCTCGCGTCCTGGCAGGACTCGACCGACACGCTGCAGACCGGCTTCGTGGCCCGACGGGACGACAGGATCGTGGGGATGATCACCGTCTCCTACGCCCAGGAGGCCGACGCCCACGCCGCGGAACTCGATGTGCTGGTCTCTGAGCAGCACTGGGGCGACGGGGTCGAGGACGCTCTGCTGGACGTCGCCGAATCGGAGGCGAGGGCTCGCGGTCGCCGTCTGCTGCAGACCTGGACGCTGCATCGCCCCGTCGAGTCGGCTCGGATGATCACGCCGCGCACCGGGTGGGGACGGATCCCCGCCACCGCGCTGTCCGACCTCATCGACGCGCGGGGGTTCGCCTTCGAGCAGGTCGAGCGCAACAGCGAGCTCGACCTGCTCGCGGACCCGACGCCGATCCGCAGCGCGCTCACCGCGGCCGAGGATGCAGCGGGGCTCGACTACCGCACGCTGCACTGGGTCGCCCCGACGCCCCCCGAGCTGCGGGCGGGGTACGCCGCGGTTCTCGCACGACTCTCGACCGATGCTCCGAGCGGCGACATGGACTTCGCCGCGGAGTCGTGGGATGCGGAGCGGGTGGTGCGTCGCGAGACGCGCCTCACGAGCGCCGGCCAGCTGCTCTCGATCGTGGCGGTGCAGCACGTGCCGACGGGCGACATCGTGGCCTACAACGAGCTGCTCATCGGCGCCGACCGCACGGGCAGCACCCATCAGCTGGGAACACTCGTGGCGAAGGGACACCGCGGTCATCGACTCGGCACCGTCGTGAAGTGCGCGAACCTCCTCCGATGGCGCGAGCTCGCGCCGGAGTCTGCTGTGGTGTCGACCTTCAACGCCGAGGAGAACCGTCCGATGCTGAGCATCAACGAGGCGATCGGCTTCGTCGCGGTCTCCTACGCGGGCGCATGGCAGAAGGAGATCTGACGATCATCCTGCCGATGTAGCCATCGGACGGCGGATCATCCGGCCGAGCGATGTGCCGGGGCCCGCGCCTCGCGAGGCTGGATGCATGAACGATTCCGTACTCGAAGCCCGCGCCCTGACCAAGACCTACGGCACCACGCACGCGCTCGCCGGGGTGGACCTCACGGTCCGTCGCGGCGAGTCCGTGGCCATCATGGGCGCATCCGGCTCCGGCAAGACGACGCTGCTCCACGTGCTGGCCGGGATCGTCCCGCCGGACTCCGGCACCGTGGCATTTCAGCCCTCGGTCGGATCCCCGGTCGAACTGGCGGGGATGCGCGACGCGGAGCGGTCGCGCCTGCGACGGGAGAGATTCGGATTCGTCTTCCAGCAGGGGCTGCTGATCCCCGAGCTGACCGCCGTCGAGAACGTGGCGCTGGCGCTCATGATCACGGGGGTGAGCCGCACCGACGCCGTGCATCACGCCGCCTCCTGGTTGGCGGCGCTCGGACTCTCGGGCATGGAGGAGCGGAGGATCGGAGAGCTGTCGGGAGGGCAGGCCCAGCGAGTCGCGATCGCCCGTGCGCAGGTGACGGGTGCCGACATGGTCTTCGCCGACGAGCCGACGGGCGCGCTGGATTCGACGACCTCGCGGGAGGTCATGGATGCTCTGCTCTGGTCGACGACCGGGCAGGGGCGCACCCTTCTGGTGGTGACCCACGACGCCGAGGTGGCCGCACGGTGCTCCCGCATCGTCTCGGTCCGCGACGGACGCATCCTCTCGTCGGCGGTGTCCGCATGAACCCACGCGTGCTCGCCCTGCTGCTTCGTCCCGCCCCCGGCCAGAACGCCGTGCTGATGCTTCCGATCGTCGCGTTCGGGATCGTCACGACGCTCGTGCTCACCGTCGTGGGCGGGGCTCAGTCGTTCTGGTCGTGGACGGACCCCGAGGCACCGATCTATCAGGCGCTGGCCGCGATCGCCCTCGTACTCCTCGTCGTGCCGCTGATGAACCTGGGAGGCGCCGCCGCCAGGCTGTCCGCTCGACGCCGAGACGAACGCCTCTCGACACTGCGCCTTCTCGGGGTGACGGCGGCCGGAGTCGGCGTCGCCACCGTGATCGAGTCGGTCATCGTCGCGGCGGCCGGATGCCTGATCGGGCTCCTCGCGCACTACGCGATGAGCCCGCTGGTCGGGCTGATCCCCTTCCGCGGTGATGCGCTCGGATTCGACGCCGTCGCCCTGAGCCCGATGGGCGTCCTCGCGGTGGTCGGAGGCGTGCTCCTCGTCGCCGCGTGCAGCGCGGGCATCGGTCTCCGCCGCGTCGTCATCTCGCCGCTCGGGGTTCGGATGCGGACGACGGCAGGCAGCGTGCACTGGTTCCGTATCGTCATCGCCGTCTTCGTCCTCGCGATCGCCTTCGCGCTGATCGCCCTGTTCCCCTCGGTCGCGGGCTTCGTGACCACCGTCGTCGTGCTGGCCCTGCTGTTCGCGGTGTCGCTCGCCGTGCTCAACGTCGCGGGACCATGGACGCTCAGACTCGCCGCCGCCCGCGGCCTGAAGCGCGCCGAGCGGCCGGATCGGCTTCTCGCCGCCCGGATGGTGCTCGATTCTCCCAAGGCGGCATGGAGGCAGGTCAGCGGCATCTCGATGGCCAGCTTCATGGCCGTCTTCGCGGGGACCGGTGTCGCTCTCATCGACACGCTGAGCAGTGGGGGCACGTCCGAGGCGGACCTCCTTCTCGCCACCGACATGCGCACCGGGCTCATCATCACGCTGGTCGCCTCGTTCCTCATGGTCGCCGCGTCCGTGGGCGTCAACCAGGCGGCGAGCATCCTCGACCAGGCCGAGCTGCATCGCAGCCTGCACTCCCTCGGCATGCCGCTCGACACCGTCGACCGCGCGCGTCGCCGCGCCATCATGTCCCCGCTGCTCGTGACCGCCCTCGGGTCGGCGATCTGCGCGGGTGTGCTGGTCTTCCCGCTGCTGGGCATCGCCCTGATCACCGCGCCGCTCTCCCTCGCGACCATCGCCCTGGTCGTGGGTGTCGGTGTCGGCGTCGTCTGGGCGAGCACGCGGGCGACGCGTCCGCTTCTCGCGCGATCGTTCGTCGCGGCCTGAGCCGCTCGTCAGCGCGCGGTTACTGCGCCTGTGCCGCTCGTCAGCGGGCGGTCACTGCGCCTGTGCCGCTGGCCCTCAGCCGCTGGCACCGGGGACAGAAATGGCTCGACCGGTTCATGAACGACACCCGCAGGATCGGTGCGCCACAGCGAGCACAGGGCTTCCCCTGTCTGCCGTAGGCGTTGAGCGAGTGGGCGAAGTACCCTGCCTGCCCGTTGACGTTCACGTACTGGGCGTCGAAGCTCGTGCCGCCCTCGGCCAGCGCCTTGGCGAGGACGGTCCGGATCTCGGCGAGCAGGCGACGCACCGCCTGGGTCGACAGGGAGCTCGCCAGCGCTTCCGGGTGGATCCGAGCCGCCCACAGGGACTCGTCGGCGTAGATGTTGCCCACGCCGCTGATCACCTGCTGATCGAGGAGGACGCGCTTCACCGCGCTTCGCCGACGGCGAAGAGCGTCACGGAACCTCGAGTCGTCGAACAGCGGATCGACGGGGTCTCGGGCGATGTGCACGACCTGCGTGGGGATCGCCGTGGGGCCGTCGAGCACGAGGGAGTCGACGGCGAGCGAACCGAAGGTGCGCTGGTCGGCGAACACGACCGCCAGCTCCCCGTGCGTCGGATGCTCGATGTGCAGGCGGATCCGCTCGTGCCGCTCGGCGACCGCATCCGGTGCGCGCAGCAGCATCTGGCCGCTCATGCCGAGGTGCGCGATCAGGGCGGCATCCCCCGAGTCGAGCGGAAGCCACAGGAACTTCCCTCTGCGGGCGGCTCCGACGAACGAGCGCCCCTCCAGACGCGCGACGAAGTCGGCAGCGCCGGCGGGGTGACGTGTCAGTGCGCGCTCATCGAAGACGCTGACCGCGCTGATGCGCGACCCGACGACGGCGGGGGCGAGACCCGCGCGGACGACCTCGACCTCGGGAAGCTCAGGCACGCTCGTTGAGCACGCGCCACGCGCTGAGCGCGGCCGCCATCTCCGCCGTCTTCTTGCTCGTTCCGGTGCCGACCATGCTCAGATCGCCCACGACGACGGTCGCCGTGAAACGTCGGTCGTGGTCGGGACCGCTCGCCTCGACCGAGTAGAGCGGCGCCGAGGCGTTCGCGCGCGCGGCCAGCTCCTGCAGACTCGTCTTCGGGTCCATCGCCGCGCCATAGCGCTCGGGGTCGTCGAGAAGCGGCGCGGTGAGGCGCAGGACCAGCTCGGTCGCCGCCTCAGGGCCGGCCGACAGGTAGGTGGCTCCGATGACCGCTTCCATCGTGTCGGCGAGGATCGAGTCCTTGTCACGACCGCCCGTCTGCTCTTCTCCCCGCCCCAGCAACAGGTGACTGCCGAGGTCGATACCTCGTGCCACCTCCGCCAGTGCGACGGTGGACACGACACTCGCCCTGCGCTTCGCGAGTTGACCCTCGTCGAGATCGGGGTGGGTCGTGAACAGCATCACCGTCACGGCCTGGCCGAGCACCGAATCACCGAGGAACTCGAGTCGCTCGTTGTGCGGGATCCCGCCCTGCTCATACGCGTACGAGCGGGGGGTGAGCGCCAACTCCAGAAGCTCCGCGTCGATGTCGACGCGGAGCTTCTCTGGAAGAGGCGTGTTCTGAGCGAACGCCTTCGCCACGGTTGTCGAACCGCGACTCAGACGTCTGCGACCTTGCGGCCCTTGTACTCGAGGAACAGCTCGGTGCCCTGCGAGTCGGTGACGACCTTCGCCTGGTGCGGGCGGCTGTAGACGGCCTTGCCGTTCTCGATGGTCTTGACGAGCGCGATGGGCGCGGCCTTCCACTGCGCACGGCGCGAGCGGGTGTTGGAACGGGATACCTTGCGCTTCGGGGGGTTACCAGCCATGACTAGCTCTCTTCTTTCTCGGCGGCGCGGCTCTCTGCCGTGCCGTCTCGGTCTGTGATCTGCTGCAGCACACTCCACCGAGGATCGATGGGAGCTGCCTGCTCCGTTCCGGTGCTGTCGGCCAGCCTCTCGCCCGTGATCGGATCGAGCCCGGGGCAATCCGGCTGACACACCGGCTGAAATGGAAGCGACAACACGGCCGCGTCCCTGATAAGAATTTCAAGATCCACGTGGTCGTCTTGAACTTCGAAGTCAGTTTCTTCCTGACCAGGATACGCGAAAAGCTCCTGGAACTCGACTTCGACAGGCCTGACGATGTCGGTCAGGCATCTTCCGCACACCCCGGAGTACTCGGCGTCGGCCGTTCCGGAGACGAGAATGCCCTCGTGGACCGACTCGAGCCTGACGTCGAGATCGATCTGCGAGCCCGCTTCGAAGGAGACGATCCCCTCTCCCCAGGCTTCGCGCAGCGACACCGAGAAGGCATGCTCGCGCATCTCGCCCGGTCGTCGGACGATGTCGCGGACGGGGAGCATGAAAGGGCCATCGAGTCGGGGACGCACCCGTCAATGCTACCGGCTCGGCGGACAGTGAGGCTGGTCTCGGGCTGTGTGCCCGGAGCCCGGCGGTCCCCCGTTCGGGGAACGGTGTCAGAGCCCGCGGGAGCCCGTGTCGAGGAACGCCGAGACGGCGCGGGGCACGAACGGCGACACGTCGCCTCCGAGCCCGGCGACCTGGCGCACCAATGAGCTCGAGACCAGCGCATGCGCAGGGTCGGGCAGCAGGAACACGGTCTCGATGTCTGCGAGGTGACGGTTCACGATCGCCATCGGAGATTCGTAGGCCACGTCGATCTGCGACCTGATGCCCTTGACGAGCACGCCCGCTCCGACGTCGCGCGCGTAGTCGACCAGCAGGCCCATGCTCCACGAGCCGACGATCACGTTGTCGGCGATCCCGTCTTCGGCGATCGACTGCTCGAGCAGCGTGAGGCGCTGCGCGATGGGGAGCATCGCCTCTTTGCCTGGATTGTGCACGACCAGGACGTGGAGCTGGTCGTACAGCTTCGCCGCACGGCGGATCACATCGAGGTGACCGAGAGTGGGCGGATCGAAGGAACCGGGGACGACGGCGATCCGACTGCTCATGGGTCCAGCCTAAAGCACGCCCCGCGTCTCAGTTCTTCGCGAGCGCCGCGCGGTCCTCGTCGCTCACCCGGCGTGCGATCGCGGACCGGAGACCGGGGTGCACCGCGAGGTCGGGATCCTCCGCGAGGATCACCTCGGCCAGCTCCCGCGCCCGCACGATGAGGCGACCGTCCTTCACGACGCGGAGCAGCTTGAGCGAGGACCGTACACCCGCCTGAGCGGCACCGAGGACGTCTCCCTCACCGCGCAGCTCGAGGTCGACCTCGGCGAGGCGGAAGCCATCGAGCGTGGCGGCGACCGCATCCACCCGCTCGCGGGCGACGGAGCCTTCCTCTGCCTCGGTGACCAGGAGGCAGAGGCCGGGGACGCCGCCTCGCCCCACCCGACCACGGAGCTGATGGAGCTGCGACACGCCGAATCTGTCGGCGTCGAGGACGATCATGGTCGACGCGTTCGGCACGTCGACGCCGACCTCGATCACGGTCGTGGCGATCAGCAGGTCGATGTCACCGCGGGCGAAGGACTGCATGACGGCGTCCTTCTCCTCCGACGGCATGCGGCCGTGCAGCACGGCGCGTCGCACGCCCGAGAGCGTCGGATGGGTCGCCAGAGCCTCATCGAGCTGCACGACGCCCCAGCGCGGTCCCGATGCGCCGGCCGGTTCGGGCGCCGCGGCGGGCTGCTCGCCCGCCTCGGTCGTCTTCTTCGTCGTGTCGATGGCGGCGCACACGGCGAAGACCTGCCTCCCCTGCGCGATCTCCTCCGACGCGCGCTGCCACACCCGGTTGAACCATCCTGGATGCTCGGCGAGCGGAGCGACGAACGACTCGATCCCGGCGCGCCCCTTCGGCATGGTCCGGATCACCGAGGTGTCGAGGTCGCCGAACACCGTCATCGCCACGGTACGGGGAATGGGAGTCGCCGTGAGCACGAGCGCGTGCGGGCTCGCGCCCTTGGCGCGGAGCGCCTCCCGCTGCTCGACACCGAAGCGGTGCTGCTCGTCGACGACGACCAGTCCGAGGTCGGCGAACGTCGTCTTCTCCCCCAGCAGCGCGTGGGTTCCGACGACGATGAGCGACTGCCCGGACGCGACGCGCAGCGCGGCCCTGCGCCGCTCCGCCGCAGGGAGCTGGCCGGTGAGCAGGGTGGGCATGACCAGCGGCGCGAGCTGCGGCCCCAGCATCTTCGAGATCGACCGCAGGTGCTGGCCGGCGAGCACCTCGGTGGGCGCGATGAGGGCGGCCTGTCCCCCGGACTCCGCGACCTGCAGCATGGCGCGGAGCGCCACCAGCGTCTTGCCGGAACCCACCTCGCCCTGCACCAGCCTGTTCATGGGCCAGGAACCCACGAGGTCGCTCGCCACCTGCTCGCCCACCGTCTGCTGGTCCGGCGTGAGCGCATACGGCAGCGTCGCATCGAACCGCTCGAGCAGGCCGCCGGGCGCGGCGGGGCGTGGCGTGGCGGACAGGGCGCGAACCGCATCGCGCTGCTGCAGCAGCGCGGTCTGCAGGGTCAGCGCCTCATGCATGCGCAGCGTGCGCACAGCGGGGTCGATGTCGTTGCGGGTCTTCGGCCGATGGATCCGGTCGAGCGCGTCTCTCGCGGTGAGCAGCTCCTCGCGTTCGCGCACCTCGGCGTCCAGCGGCTCCGGCACGTCGACCAGCGCGTCGAGGACGCGACCAACGAATTTCGCGATCTGCCACGTCTGCAGGCTCGAGGTGGCCGGGTAGATCGGGATCAGCACGGCAGCCCGAGCATCCGCTCTGCGCCGCGCCGCGTCATCGTCGTCGAAGAGCTCGTACTCGGGATGAGCGAACTGGGTCACGCCGTTGAACTCGCCCACCTTGCCGGAGAAGACGCCCCGGCGCCCCACCGCCAGCTCTTCGGTGCGCCATTTCGCCGCCCCGAGGTTCTTGGCGAAGAAGGTGAGCGACATCTTGCCGATGCCGTCGCCGATGACCACCTCGGCCATCGCCCCGCGGCGGTTGCGCATGGCGCGGGCACCCGACGACAGCACCTCGGCGACGATCGTGACCGTCTCGCCGATCGGGAGCTCGCGGATGGGCGTGAGCTCGCCCGGGTCTGCGTAGCGACGCGGGTAGTGAGAGAGCAGATCGCCGACGATGCGCATGCCGAACGCGCGATCGAGGGTCTTGGCCGGGGTGGCACCCAACGCCTCTTCGAGAGACGAATCGAGCGTGAGCGACATGGTTCGAGTCTAGAAGGCCGCACCGACACGCCGAGCCCCTCGCCTGTCGTATCGTGAACGGGTGACGAGGATCATCGCCGGCAAGGCACGCGGAGCGCGTCTCGAGGTGCCGGGCACCGGAACACGACCGACCAGCGACCGCGTGCGCGAGTCGCTGTTCGGGGCGTTGGAGTCGGCAGACGCCTTCGCGGGTGCGCGCGTGCTCGATCTGTATGCGGGATCCGGGGCACTGGGCCTCGAGTCACTGAGTCGCGGAGCGACCGCCGCCGATCTCGTCGAGCACGGCCGCAGCGCCGCGGCCGTGGTGCGACGCAACGTCGCGGTGGTGGCGAAGGCCGGTGGCCTGGCTGCGGCGCGAGTGCACGAGAGCACGGTGCGGTCGTTCCTGCAGCGCGCCACCGGCCCCTACGACCTGGTGTTCTCCGACCCCCCGTACGACCTCAGTGACGAGGCGATGACCGCCGATCTGGTGGCTCTCGCACCTCTGCTCGCCCCTGATGCGCTCGTGATCGTCGAACGCGCGCGGCGGTCGACGCCGCCCGACCTCGGCGCCGCGGGACTGGCGCTGATCCGCGAGAAGGCCTACGGCGACACGACGCTGTGGTGGGCGGAGCCCGAGACTGGAGGGGCCTGACTCACGCCTCGATGCGACCCGGCCGGGGTCATGGCTCAGCCGGAGGCCGAGTCCCAGTCGCGATACGGGTCCCACCCCGAGTCCTCCGCAGGCAGCTCGTCGAGGAGGAGACCCTCGTCGCCCCTCTCCCGCACCTCCCCGATGACGCGGAAGCCCGACGGCAGCGACCCGGCGGGGAACGTGGCCAGCAGACCGTGGTCCTCGCCGCCTGCGAGAGCGCGATGCGGGTTCTCGCCGAGAGCGTCGGAGCGCAGGGCGATGGTGATTCCGGATGCCGCGGCCATCCGTCTCGCGTCGAGGGCGAGTCCGTCGGAGATGTCCATCATCGCCGTCGCACCGGCGGTCGCCGCGAAGGGGCCGAGCCCGATCGGCGGCGTGGGACGGAGTTGCGCGGACAGTGCACCGCGCTCGCCCGATTCCAGAGCCGACGGGTCGATCGCGACCGGTACGCCGTCGGCGTCGCGGAATCGACCGAACAGCACGGCGAGGCCCTGCGCGGCGAGACCGAGCTCCCCCGCCACCGCCACGACATCGCCGGGGCGAGCGCCCGAGCGCGTGACCGGAGGGCGGCCCTCGAGATCACCGAGCGCGGTGACCGCGACGGTGAGGACATCGGAGACCGTGAGGTCACCGCCCACGACCGAGCATCCGGGCGCCAGAGCCGTGCACGCCTCTCGCAGACCGTCCGCCAGGCGTTCCACGAACGACAGCGGAAGATCGCGAGGCACCGCGAGCGCCACGAGCAGGGCGGTCGGACGCGCACCCATCGCGGCGACGTCGGCGAGGTTCACTGCGGCGGCCTTCCACCCCAGGTCGTATCCCGAAGACCACGCCAGTCGGAAGTCGGGGCCGTGTACGAGCGTGTCGGTCGTGGCCACCACCGATCCCGATGGTGCGGCGATCACGGCGGCGTCGTCGCCCGGGCCGAGCAGGGCATGCGCAGCCGGCACGGTGCGGGCGAGGATCGCTCTCAGTATCTCGCCCTCGGAGAGGTCGCCGAGGCGCGGATTATCGTCGTCGGGTCGGGAGGGCATGCAGTCAAAGGTAGCCTGGATGCATGCTCCGCTCTCGTCGTCTCGCCTCCGTCGCGGGCGCGCTCGTGGTGGTCGCCGCGCTGTCGGGGTGCTCGACGACGATCCACCTGGAGCCCGCCGACGACGCCAACAACCCGGCCTGCGCCGAGGTGTCGGTACTCCTGCCCGATGCGGTGGGCGACCTCGACCGGGTGTGGACAGATGCCCAGGCCACCGGGGCGTGGGGCGACCCCACGGTCGTGCTGCGTTGCGGGGTCGAGCCGCCGGCACCGTCGACCGATGTCTGCACGACGATCGGCAGCGTGGACTGGCTCGTGCTCGACCAGGAGGAGGAGCGTCAGCGGCTCGTCACCTACGGTCGCGACCCGGCGATCGAGGTGATCATCCGCCGCGGCGAGGAGATCGACTTCCGCACGGTGGTCGAGAGCCTCTCGAACAGCATCCAGTCGGGTCTGCAACCCGCCACCGCGCGCTGCACCGACCGCGTGCCGACGCCCTAGACCCTAGACTCGCCGCATGAACGCATCCCCCGCAGGCAGAGCATCCATCGTCGCGGCCATCCTCGTGGCGGTAGGAGCACTGGGCAGCAGCCTCGTCTCGTTCTTCTTCCTGCTGTGGGGCATTCCGAATGCGGCGCGGACGTACCTCCTGCAGGATCCGATCGGCTGGGCGCTGCGCCCGGCGGTGCAGCCCCTGGCCATCGTGGCGATGCTTCTGGCCTTCGTCGTGCTCGTCGGCCTCACCTGGGTCTTCGTGCGCCTGATCGTCCGGTCCGCCCTGCCTCGTCGCGGAGCAGCGGTCTTCTTCGGCACCTGGGGCGCAGTGATCGTCTCGGCCCTGATCGCCGGGATCGTGCGCGCGCCTCTCGTGCTCTCCACCTTCGGCATCCCGGCGGAGCAGTCCGAGATCCTGACGTCGCAGTTCCATCAGATCGCCACGTCGGGCGCGGCCTGGGGCTTGAACTGGGGCTGGCTCGCCGCTCTCATCGTCGCGCTGATCCATCGCGCGACTCCCGCGCAGGCGGCGGGCGCTCCGAAGGCCGGCCCCGCGCACCAGGGACACCCGTACTCGACGGTGGAATCACCGGCCCAGTACCCACCGGCGCAGTACCCACCGGCGCAGTACCCACCGGCCCAGTACCCACCAGCGCCCGGGACCGCCGAGACGCACCAGCAGCGCCACGGCGGCTGACCTCAGCGGCGGAGGCCTGCTTCGATCAGCTCGGAGATGAGCTGGCCGTAGCTGAGCCCCGACGCGACCCAGCACTTCGGGAACATCGAGATGGGAGTGAAGCCCGGCATGGTGTTCAGCTCGTTGACGACGAGATCGCCGGTGCGGGTGAGGAACATGTCGACGCGCGCGAGCCCGCGGCCGTCCACGGCTTCGAACGCGCGTACCCCGGCATCCTGGATGGCCGCCACCTCGGTCTCCGACAGCTCGGCGGGGCACACCACATCGACGCCGTCACCGCCGAGGTACTTGCCCTCGAAGTCGTAGAATCCGCGCGACGTCAGCACGATCTCGCCCGGCAGCGACGCGCACACGCCGTCGGCACCCTCGAGGATGGCGACCTCGATCTCGCGACCCACCACGCCGGTCTCGATGAGGACCTTGTCGTCCTCCGCGAACGCGATCGCCATGGCGTCGTCGAGCTCCTCGGGGGTCTCGACCTTGGACACGCCGACGCTCGAACCCGCCCTGGCCGGCTTCACGAACAGCGGCAGACCGAGTGCGGATGCTGCGGCGCGCACGCCCTCGGCGTTCCGCGCCCAGTCGCGGGACCGGACCGTGACCCACGGGGCCACCGCGAGCCCGGCCGCCTGCAGGGCGATCTTCATGAAGTGCTTGTCCATGCACAGCGCCGAATCGAGCACTCCTCCGCCGGCGTACGGAACCTCGAGCGTGTCGAAGTACCCCTGGATGGTGCCGTCCTCACCGTGAGGGCCATGCAGGATCGGCAGGACGACGTCGATCGCGCCGAGCCCCTCGACAGTGCCGTCGGCCAGCACGACGCGCAGCGTGCGGTCACCGCCCGGTTCAGGCCAGAGCACGCGGCTGCCGTTGTCGACGACCTCGGGCAGATGCGCGGCGTCGAGCGGGAACTTCGAAGGGTCGTCGTCCTCGAGCACGAAGGCGCCCTCGCGCGTGATCCCGACCGGGATCACGTCGTAGCGGTCGCGATCAATCGCGCCGAGAACCCCGCCCGCCGTTGCGGAGCTGATCGAATGCTCGCTGGAGCGTCCTCCGAAGAGCACCACCACCGTCTGCTTGTCCATGGTTGGTCCTCTCACCCTGCGGGGTGTCGTCGTCCGTCGTCAGGTGGGGTGCGATGTCGCGGGGATCCATCTTCCCGTCGAGCACCATCTTCACCTGTTCGACGATGGGCATGTCGACCTCGGACTCGCGGGCGAGCTGCAGCACCGGGGCGACCGAGGCCAGTCCCTCGGCGGTCTGCTGCATCTGCTTGACGACATCCTGGAAGCTGTATCCCTGACCGAGCAGACGCCCGGCGGTGTTGTTGCGGCTGAGCGGGGACTGGCAGGTGGCGATCAGATCGCCGAGTCCTGCGAGCCCCTGAAGCGTCTCGGGATGGGCGCCGTTCGCCACGGCGAAATCGGTCATCTCGACCAGTCCGCGGGTGATGATCGACGCCTTCGTGTTCTCCCCGTAGCCGACGCCGTCGACGATGCCGATCGCCACGGCGATGAGGTTCTTCAGGACCCCGCCGAACTCGGTGCCGATCACGTCGGTGTTCACGAACGTGCGGAAGTAGCTGTTGCGGGCCGCGCGGGCGACCTCTTCGGCCGTCTCTCGGCTGCGTGAGGAGATCACGGCGGCGGTGGGCTGCTCCCGCGCGATCTCGAGGGCGAGGTTCGGCCCGGAGGCCACGGCGATCCGATCCGGATCGCACCGCAGCTCCTGCTCGATGACCTGACTCATGCGCAGGCCGGTGGTGCGCTCGACGCCCTTCATCAGGCTGACGATCTTCGCGTCGCTCTCCGTGAGGAGCGGGCGCAGCGCCTTGAGATTCTCCCTGAGCGACTGACTCGGCACCGAGAGGTAGACCTGCTCGGCATCCTTCATCGCGAGGGAGAGCTCGTGCGTCGCCGCCATGGTGCGCGGGAGGTTGATGCCGGGCAGATAGCGGGAGTTCCGCTTGGCCTCGTCGATCTCGCGCGCGAGCTCGGCACGACGCGCCCACATCGTGACCTGGGCGCCGCCGTCGGCGAGGATCTTGCCGAAGGTGGTACCCCAGCTGCCCGCGCCGATCACCGCGACGCGCGGACCGCTCTGGGGAGTTGGCTTAGGAGTCAAGGCGGCCCGTCTCGTTCTGCCCGTGCGTCGACGGGTTCCACCGCTCCGCAGGAGCCTTCTCGTCGCGGAGCTCTTCGAGCAGCGCGGTGATCGCCGCCATCAAGCGGTTCGTCGCCTCGTTCAGCGCCCAGGCCTCCCCCGCTCTGCCCTGCAGATCCGAGACGTCGACGGGGTCGCCGATGATCACATCCACGGGCTTGCGCAACGGCCAGAGGCTGAGCCCCTTCTGGTAGCGCCCCATGATCTTCTGGGTGCCCCAGTGCGCCATCGGGATGAGCGGGATGCCGTCAGCCAGCGCCAGACGGACCGCGCCGGACTTGCCCCGCATCGGCCAGAGGTCCGGATCGCGTGTCAGCGTCCCCTCGGGGTACACGATCACACCGCGACCGTGCTCGACGAGCTCGGACGACTGCTTCAGCGTCTGCTTGGCCGCGCCCGCGGAGGACGATCGCGCCACCGGGACCATCCCCGTCGCGCGGAGGATCGACCCGAGGACGGGCACCCTGAAGAGGCTCTCCTTCGCCATGAACCGGGGAGCACGGCCGATGCGCCACACTGCGAGGGCGACCACCAGAGGATCGAACTCGGAGTAGTGGTTCGGCGCGAGCACGTAGGCACCCTCGCGGGGAAGCTTCTCGCTGCCCGTGATGCGCAGCTTGGCGATCAGGGAGATCAACGGCACAGCGATCGCCGCGACCGGCCAGAACGCACTCGGCCTCGTCGTCTCGGTCGATCGGGAACCCATGGCCGTCACCGGATGACGTCGAAGTCGGCACCCACGGCGTCGAGCTTCGCGAGGAACTTCTCATACCCCCGGCTGAGGATGTCGACGCCCGAGACCCTCGACTCGCCCTCGGCGGTCAGTGCCGCGATGACGTGGCTGTAGCCGCCGCGCAGGTCGGGCACGACGATGTCCGCGGCGTGAAGGGGCGTCGGGCCGGTGATGACCGCGGCCTGCTCGAGGTCACGGCGAGGCACACGACGGGGCCCGTCCTGAAGTCCCCGCGGATGGACGACGATGTCCGCGCCCATCTTGACCAGAGCGTCGGTGAAACCGAGCCGGTTCTCGTAGACCGTCTCGTGCACGACCGAGCGACCGTTCGCCTGTGTGAGGGCCACGACGAGCGGCTGCTGCCAGTCGGTCATGAACCCGGGATGCACGTCGGTCTCGACGACCACGGGCTTGAGCTCGCCGTCGCGACGGAAGAGGATCCCGTCCTCCTGGATGTCGAACCAGCCGCCTGCCTTGCGGAAGACGTTGAGGAACGTGAGCATCTCCTGCTGCTTGGCCCCGCCGACGAAGATCTCGCCATCGGTCGCGAGCGCGGCAGAGGCCCACGAGGCCGCCTCGTTGCGGTCGAAGATCGAGCGGTGGTCGTACCCGCGGAGCTTCTCGACGCCCTCGATGACGATGACCCGGTTGGGCTCGTACGAGATGATCGCGCCCATCTTCTGCAGCACGGCGATGAGATCCATGATCTCGGGCTCGATCGCGGCGTTGCGGAGCTCAGTGGTGCCCTCGGCGCGCACCGCGGTCAGCAGCACCTGCTCGGTCGCTCCGACGCTCGGGTACGGGAGGTGGATGTTGGCGCCGTGGAGCCGGGTGCCACCGGTCGAGAGGCGGATGCCGCTCGGGAGCTTCTCGACGATCGCGCCGAACTTGCGGAGCGCGTCGAGGTGGAAGTCGATGGGGCGGTCACCGATGCGGCACCCGCCGAGGTCGGGGATGAAGGCCTGTCCGAGGCGGTGCAGGAGAGGGCCGCAGAACAGGATCGGGATGCGCGACGCGCCGGCGTGGGCGTCGATCTCCTCGAAGTGAGCCGACTCGACGTCGCTCGGATCGAACACGAGCGCGCCGGGCTCGTCACCGTCGGAGACCCGGACGCCGTGCACCTCGAGCAGCGAGCGCACGACGGCCACGTCGCTGATCGCCGGCACATCGCGGAGCACGCTGACCGTCTCACCGAGGAGCGAGGCGACCATCGCCTTGGTGGCGAGGTTCTTCGCTCCCTTGACGTCGACCCGGCCGCGCAGCGGTCGTCCTCCGCGAATGGCGAGGACGTCTCCGGTGAGTGGGGGGACTCCGTCCGGAAGAGCGTCGCGCACGGGTGTCGTCATTCGGAGCCTCACTTCATTCAACGGAATTCGGGGCGGGGTCGCCCTCAGCTCGCCCGCCCCGCCGTTCACTGAACGGGAAGGGTCCGGGGCCGCCACGACTCTCGTCGGGCCTCGAACTGCGCGATCTTGTCTTCGTTGCGCAGCGTGAGCCCGATGTCATCGAGCCCTTCGAGGAGCCGCCATCTAGTGTAATCGTCGATCCCGATATCGGTCTGGACGTCGCCGATCGACGCGGTGCGCTCTTCGAGGTCGACCGTGATGCGAGCCCCGGGATTCCGGTCGATCTCGGCCCAGATGCGCTCCAGATCCTCTTCGGAGATCGTGGCGGCGACGAGGCCCTGCTTGCCCGCGTTGCCGCGGAAGATGTCGGCGAATCGGGGGCTCAGCACGACGGCGAAACCGAAGTCGCGCAGCGCCCACACCGCATGCTCGCGGCTGGAGCCGGTTCCGAAGTCGGAGCCGGCGACGAGCACGGATGCTCCCTGGAACGCGTCCTGGTTCAACACGAAATCGGGGTCCTGCCGCCAGCCGTGGAACAGCGCATCCTCGAAGCCCGTCTTCGTGACGCGCTTGAGGAAGACGGCGGGGATGATCTGGTCGGTGTCGACGTTGGACCGCTTCAGCGGCGCGGCGATCCCGGTGTGGGTGACGAACTTCTCCATCAGATGCCTCCATCCGTGTGTGCTCCGACGGCCACGGTGTCGGATGACTCCGTCGACAGATCACCGGGGCTCGAGAGCGTGCCGCGGATGGCGGTGGCCGCCGCGACGAGGGGCGATACGAGATGGGTGCGACCGCCCTTGCCCTGACGACCCTCGAAGTTGCGGTTCGAGGTCGATGCGCACCGCTCGCCCGGCGCCAGCTGATCGGGATTCATGCCGAGGCACATCGAGCAGCCCGCGAAGCGCCACTCGGCCCCGAAGTCCTTGATCACCTGGTCGAGGCCCTCGGCCTCGGCCTCGAGCCGCACTCGGGCGGATCCCGGCACGACCATCACGCGCACCCCGTCGGCCTTCTTCTTGCCCTTGACGATGGAGGCGAAGGCCCTCAGGTCCTCGATCCGGCTGTTGGTGCAGGAGCCCATGAACACCGCATCGACGGGAACCTCCTTCAGCGGGGTGCCCGGTGTGAGGTCCATGTACTCCAGTGCGCGCTCTGCTGCCGCGCGCTCGTTGGGGTCGGCGATGTCGGCCGGGTTCGGCACGGACGCCGACAGCGAGCTGCCCTGTCCGGGGTTCGTCCCCCAGGTCACGAACGGCTCGAGCTCGTCCGCGTCGATGAATACCTCGGCGTCGAACTCGGCTCCCTCGTCGGTGGGCAGCGTGCGCCAGTACGCGACGGCATCGTCCCAATCCTGGCCCTTCGGGGCGTGCGGGCGACCCTTGAGGTACTCGAACGTGGTCTCGTCCGGTGCGACCATGCCCGCCCGAGCGCCGGCCTCGATCGACATGTTGCAGATCGTCATCCGGCCCTCCATCGACAGCGCTCTGATCGCGCTGCCGCGGAACTCGAGGACGTACCCCTGTCCCCCGCCGGTCGTGATCTTGGCGATCACCGCGAGGATGATGTCCTTGGCCGTCACGCCAGGCCGCAGTGAGCCCTCGACGTTGATGGCCATCGTCTTGAAGGGCTTGAGCGGGAGCGTCTGGGTGGCCATCACGTGCTCCACCTCGCTCGTGCCGATGCCGAACGCCATCGCGCCGAAGGCGCCGTGGGTCGAGGTGTGCGAGTCGCCGCAGACGACGGTGATGCCGGGCATGGTGAGCCCGAGCTGGGGTCCGACGACATGCACGATTCCCTGTTCGGCGTCGCCGAGCGAGTGCAGCCGCACGCCGAACTCTGCGGCGTTGCGACGCAGCGTCTCGATCTGCGTGCGGCTCGTGAGGTCGGCGATCGGCTTGTCGATGTCCCACGTCGGCGTGTTGTGGTCTTCGGTGGCGATCGTGAGATCGAGCCTCCTCAGGGGCCGCCCCTCGGCACGGAGGCCGTCGAACGCCTGCGGACTCGTCACCTCGTGCACGAGGTGCAGGTCGATGTAGATGAGGTCGGGCTCGCCGTTGTCGCCCTTCACCACGAGGTGGTCGTCCCAGACCTTTTCGGCGAGAGTCCTGCGGCGTGCGGGGGCAGAGTCTGCTGCGGGCGTGTTCATTGCGTATCTCCTGAAGCTGGCGGTTCGGCCCACGATGGACTCCGCGACGAGGAGGGGCTCAGAACGAGGTCTCGTCGCGGCCGCTAAGAAGGAGCACGAGCCGCATGACGTCAGATTACCACCGCTTCAGCGGCCGATGACGCGCCGTGACACGCTACTGGCACCCGATCCATCGAGAGGCATCCGCATGACCGACGACTCCACCGGCTTCGCCACCCGAGCTGTTCACGCGGGCCGGAATCACGAACCCGCCTCCTCACGGGCCACCCCCATCTACCTCACGGCAGGATTCGAGTTCGACGACTTCGATCACGCTGCGCATCACTTCGGCACCGGAACGGGGTTCGGGTACACCCGCACGGGAAACCCCACGGTCCGAGCCGTCGAACGCCAGCTCGCCGACCTCGAGTCCGGGGCGGATGCCGTGCTCGTCGCCAGCGGACAGGCCGCCGTGGTCACTGCGCTCCTCACCGTCGCCGGTGCCGGCGACCACATCGTCTCGTCGACGCACATCTATGAGGGGACCAGGGGCCTGCTCCTCGACAACCTGGCGCGACTCGGGATCGAGACGACGTTCGTCGACGACGTCACAGACCCCCTGGCGTGGCGCGCCGCGGTGCGACCGAACACACGCGCGCTGTTCGCGGAGTCGATCGCCAACGCCCGCAACGACCTGCTCGACATCGCGGCGATCGCCGACGTGGCCGATGCCTTCGCCGTGCCGCTCATCGTCGACAACACCCTCGCGACGCCGTTCCTCGTCCGTCCGCTCGAGCACGGCGCCTCGATCGTCGTCCACTCGGCATCGAAGTTCCTCGCAGGGCACGGATCGGTGCTCGGCGGCGTCATCGTCGACGACGGGCGCTTCGATGCGGCGAAGGCCGGGCACAACGCGCCGCATCTCGTGCTCCCCGGGCGCGGAGGACTCGCCAGCGTGGCTGCCAGACACGGCGGTCTCGCTCGGATCGCCTACGCGCGCGAAGCGGTCGCGCCGCGCTTCGGCGCCTCGCCCTCTCCCCTCAACGCCTTCCTGATCGGACAGGGCGTCGAGACGCTGGGACTGCGCGTCGAGCGGCAGTCGAGGAACGCCCTCGAGGTGGCGCGCTGGTTGTCGACTCAGGATGCGGTGGAGCGGGTCGACTACGTCGGACTCGAGACACACCCCGACCATCTGCTCGCCCTCCGATACCTGCACGGGGGCTTCGGATCGATCTTCACCTTCACGCTGCGCGGTGGTCTCGATGCGGCGCGCGACTTCGTCGAGAACGTGCGGGTGTTCACCCACATGACGCACATCGGCGATGTGCGGTCGCTGGTCCTGCACCCTGCGACGACCAGTCACGCCTACCGCACCGAGGACGAGCGGGAGTCGCTGGGCGTGCACCCGGGAACCCTGCGACTCTCGATCGGCATCGAGGACGTCGCCGATCTGGTGGCCGACCTCTCGCGCACGCTGGTCCCCGCGACCGAGGCGGCGGCATGAGCCGGCCGCAGCACTTCGGATGGTTCCTCGCCAGGGGTTTCGGACCGCAGGGCTGGGGCTACCCCTCGCTCGAGTGGGACTACGACTGGACCCGACCGGAGATCTACCAGGAGGCCGCACGCACTCTCGAGCAGGCTGGCTTCGACCTCGTCATCATCGAGGACGCCCCGTCGCTCGGCTCCGCGTCGACCATCGACCTGCGGGTGCGGCACGCCTTCGGCGGCCCCAAGCACGACCCGCTGCTGCTCGCGCCCTATCTCTTCGCCGCGACCCGCCATCTCGGGGTGGTCCCCACCGTCAATCCGGCCGCGTACCTGCCGTACACCGCCGCCCGGCAGTTCTCCACCCTCCAGCACCTGAGCGGACACCGCCTGGGGCTGAACGTGGTCACGGACACGGGCAGCGCGCGTCATTTCTCGTCCGCCGAGCAGCTCGGCCACGACGCCGCCTATGACCGCGCGGAGGAGTGGCTCACCGGCATCCGCGACCTGTGGCGCAGCTGGGACGACGACGCGCTGGTGCGCGACCGGGACACCGATGTGTTCGCCGACGGGTCTCGGCTGCGCCCTGTTCAGCACCGCGGCGAGCACTTCTCCTTCGACGGCCCTCTGAACGCGGTGCCGTTCACCGATGGCGAGCCAGCGATCGTCTCGCCGGGCGGCTCCGGCCGCGGTCTCGGGTTCGCGGGTGCGAACTCCGACGTGCAGCTCGCTCTCGCACCGCTGGACGAGGCGTCGGTGCGCGCCTATCGCAAGAAGATCCACGATGCGGCCGTCGCCGCCGGCCGCTCCCCCGAGGACATCAGGATCCTCTTCGCCATCCAGCCCGTCATCACGTCATCGGCGGAGGAGGCGGATCGCATCGTCGCCGCATCCGCCCGACCCGACGATGCGGCACTCGTGCAGATCGCCCGCAAGCAGTCAAGCGATCTCGAGACGGATCTGACCGCGCTCGACCTCGACCGACCGCTCGACCTCTCGATCTTCGGCGACCACGTCTCGCGCGGCAGCATCCAGCGGCTGATCGGCGACCGCGGTGAGGATGCTCCGCTGAGGGCGCATCTCACCGCCCTCGCGCGCACCGGCCGCATCTCCGACCGCTCGGGCTTCGTGGGCACTGCTGAGGAGTTCGCTGACCTCATCGAGGAGCTCGGCGAGTGGGGCAACGACGGGGTGCTGCTCTGGGGCGACTTCCATCCGGTGACCCTCCACCGGACGCTCGACGAGCTCGTGCCCGTGCTCCGTCGTCGCGGGATCCTGCGTCGCGACCACGTCGACGGCGGCCTGCAGGCGAACCTCCGCGCGTTCTGATCCACTCGCGGAGTGGGGCTCTACCAGCCCATCGACCCTGGTCCGCCCTTGAACGGTCCGACGACGGCAGAGGTGACCCATCCGCCGTAGAAGCCACCCGGCTGCGGGATGACGACCTCGCCGCCGACGGTGCATTCGTCCATGGGCCCCGCGTACACGGCGACGAGATCGACGAGCGCCTCGTACCCGCGAGCGGGCTGCGGATAGTTCCACGCCGCACCCGCGGCGACGATCTCTCCCCCACGGACGTCGAGGTAGCGCGCCGATCCCTTGAACTCGCAGAACGAGGAACCGGGGGCGTCCGAGAGCGCTCCGCCGACGAAGTCGGCGATCGGGAGGTAGTAGACGGGTGGGTGGCTGGTCTCGAGAACCCGCACGGCGTTCCGCGTGTCGGCGATCAGCTCGCCGCCGAGGCGGATCGTCACGCGTTCGGGTACGCGCTCGACCCTCGGTGGCCGCGGGTAGTCCCAGACGGATTCCTGGCCGGCGGCGGGGACGAGAGGCTGAGGTCTGCGCATCTGTTCACTGTACGTCCGGCGGTGTTGACTGGGGTCATGACCGCTCTGCCGATGTTCCCGCTCGGGTCGGTGCTCTTCCCGTTCACGCCGCTGGCTCTGCGCGTGTTCGAGCCGCGGTACCTCACGATGATCGGACGACTTCTCGACGAGGACGATCCGGAGTTCGGCGTCGTTCTCATCGAACGCGGGCATGAGGTCGGCGGGGGCGACCGGCGAAGCGGCGTCGGCACGATCGCTCGGCTGGCGAGCGTGGCGGCCGGAGCCGAGGCGCTCGACATCGTGGCGATCGGCACGACGCGTTTCGCGATCGACGAGTGGCTCGACGAGGATCCGCATCCTCGCGCCGAGGTCACTCCGCTTCCTGAGCTGACCTGGAGCGATGCACTCACCCCCCTGCGCACCGAGGCCGAGGCGATCGTGCGGCGGATGCTCGCGCGCACGGACGGCCCCTGGGAGTCCGACGTCGAACTGTCTGACGATCCGCTCGCCGCGACCTGGCAGCTGGCCGCGATAGCCCCGCTGGGCGACTACGACAAGTTCGCGCTGCTGCGGTCGACGACCACCGGCGGCCTGCTGCAGCAGGTCATCGACCTCACACTCGAAGCCGAGCTTCTGTGGTCAGCCGAGTGAGGTGGCGCTGGCGCATCGCGAGGAACAGCGGGAACGTGAAGGCGAACGCCGTCACGCCCGAGAGGACCACGTAGAGCCATCCGAAGCGCATCCCGATCCGTCGTGCCTCGACGATGATGAGGATGCTGCCGGCGACGGCCACGACGAGGAGATCGACGGTGATCGATGACACGGCCGGGCCGCTGTCGACCAGGTCGCCCACGAAATCGACCATCTGCGTGATCGCGAGCACATTGAACGTCCAGGTGCCGATGATCCCGGCGACCGCCAGCACGAGGTAGACCACGGCCAGCGGTGTCCAGTGACGCGTCATGACAGGGCGCTCACTCGACCGGCGGCGCGACCCGCTGCGCGCGCTTCTCGCGCGACGAGGCGATGAGGCTGGCGATCGTCGCGACCGACATGGCGGCGACGATGACGCCCAGCGACACCATGTTGTCGATGTCCGGCACCCATTCGACGTGCTGGCCGCCGTTGATGAAGGGGAGCTCGTTCTCGTGGAGTGCGTGCAGGATCAGCTTCACGCCGATGAATCCGAGGATCACCGCGATGCCGTAATGGAGGTAGCGCAGACGGTCGAGCAGGTCGCCGAGCAGGAAGTACAGCTGGCGAAGGCCCATCAGCGCGAAGATGTTCGCGGCGAACACGAGGAATCCGTTGGTGGTGATCTCGAAGATCGCGGGGATCGAGTCGATCGCGAAGATCAGGTCGGTGACGCCGATCGTGATGAACACGATGACCATCGGAGTCCACATGCGCGTGCCGTCGACCGTGGTGCGCAGCTTCGACCCGTCGTACTCCTCGCTGATGTCGATGCGACGACGCAGGAGACGGACGACGAAGTTCTCGCGCTGCACCTCGCCCTCATGATCGCCCTCGGGCATCGCCTGGCGGATCGCCGTCCAGATGAGGAAGGCGCCGAAGATGTAGAAGATCGGCGAGAAGTGCTCGACGATCGTGACGCCGACGAGGATGAATGCGCCTCGGAGGACGAGGGCGATGATGATGCCGACCATGAGCACCTGCTGCTGCAGACGCCGAGGCACCGCGAACTGCGCCATGATCAGAACGAACACGAAGAGGTTGTCGATCGAGAGGCTGTACTCCAGCGCCCATCCCGTGATGAAGTCCCCGGCGTTGCGCCACCCGGCGACGTTGCCGAGCAGCACCGCGAAGAGCAGCGCGAGGCCGACGTAGAACACGACCCAGAGGGTCGACTCCTTGGTCGACGGGATGTGCGGCCGGAGCCTGATGAGCAGCAGGTCGCCGATCAGGATGATCGACAGCACGACCATCGAGGTGATCTCGAACCAGACGGGGATTTCCACGGGCATTCAGCCTTTCGGGAGGGTGGGGAAGAAGGCCGAAAGTCTCTCCCCCGCACGAAGTGCGTCGCACGACCGGAGCAGCGGTCGTGGTGCTCGTGATGACGATCAGTGCGTGTCCGGGATACTCCCTCTCGCGTATCGAATCTTAGCCCAGCGCGAGCACCATGGTGGAATGGTGCCCGTGACGACGGCGGAGGATGCTCCGCCACTCATCTGAGACGATCGGGCCTCGGCCGACACTTCTCGGGTGAGAGACACCGAACGGAAACAGGATGCCCGTGCAGACGAGTGATCAGAGATTGGCCGCGCAGGCTGCGGCGGGTGATGAGAGCGCCTTCCGGGACCTGTACCGCACGCACGTCCGGCCCGTCTACTGGATCG
Source organism: uncultured Microbacterium sp. (assembly GCA_963518515.1). Taxonomy (GTDB): domain Bacteria; phylum Actinomycetota; class Actinomycetes; order Actinomycetales; family Microbacteriaceae; genus Microbacterium. The sequence continues at coordinate 254,193 of CAUQIW010000002.1, read as the reverse complement.
CTCACGGCATCGTCGGCTCCCCCGCCGATGCCGAGGACATCACGCAGGAGACGTTCGTGACGGCCTGGCGCAAGCTGCCCGGCCTGGAGCTGCAGGGAGAATCGATCCTCCCCTGGCTCGCGACGATCTGCCGGTTCCAGGCCGCCAACAGGCTGCGACAGCAACGGCGGGATCGCGCGCACACCGCCGACGCCGTCGACGATGCGCTGCCGTCGACGATCGACGTCGAGCAGCAGGTGATCACCGCGGCCCTGGCCGAGCGGATCGCCCAGGAGGTGGGCACCCTCAGCGATCTGGATCGCGAGATCTTCCGCCTGTGCGCCGCCGAGGGCTATGCCTACCAGGCGGCCGCAGAAGAGCTCGGCGTGAGTCACGCGATCGTTCGCAATCGTCTCTCGCGAGTGCGCACCCGACTGCGCGGTGCCGTGAAGGAAGCGAGCGAGGCATGAACGACAAGATCACGACCGACGGGTTGCCGGAACTCTCGGATGCGGCACTGACCCGCATCGAGAGTGCGGTGTTCGACGAGATTGCGTCCGAACGGCCCCGCCCGGCGCGTTCCTCCGCATCGGCGCCGGTCCGGCGTCGACGCCGAGGGTGGGTCACGGCCGCCGGGATCGCCGCGGCCTTCGTGGTGGGCGTGCTGGTGACGCCGCCGATCCTCGGCAGCCTGGGTGGCTCATCCATGAGCACCGCAGAAGGCGGCTTCTCCGGGTCGGCCGTCGATGAGTCCGCCATGGGCGCCCCCGATCGCAGCGCACCCGGTGCGGTCGGCGACGCCGTCGACTCGAACGCCGAATCGTCGAGCATCGCCCAGTCCGACGTGGGCGCGGCCGATCGTGACATCATCGCGACGGCATCCGCCACGGTGCAGGTCGATGACATCGCGGCTTCCGCGACAGAGATCGCCGAGCTCGCGGAATCTCGAGGCGGCTATGTCGAGAGCACGGAGGTGGGCAGGAGCGAGGTCGTCGACGGCACGTCGGATCCCGCTCCCACGGGCTCGGGATACGGGTGGATCAGCATCCGCGTGCCCTCAGCCGATCTCACGTCCGTCATCGACGCTCTCGGCGAGACCGGCGAAGTGCTGTCCTCCTCGACCTCGCAGCAGGATGTCACCTCGACCGCCATCGATCTGCGGGCTCGTGTCGAGGCGACGCGAACCTCTGTGCAGCGTCTCACCGAGTTGATGTCGCAGTCGGGATCGGTGTCCGAGCTCATCGAGGCCGAGGTCGCGCTGACCGACCGTCAGGCGCAGCTCGAGTCGTACGAGCAGCAGCTCGCGTCCCTCGAAGACCAGGTGGCCATGTCGAGCCTCCAGGTGCAGCTCACCCGCACCGCGCCGCCGACAGCCGCCGACCCCGCGGGCTTCGGCGATGGTCTCTTCGCCGGATGGAACGGCCTGGTCGTATCGCTCAACGCGCTGGTGGTCGCCGTCGGCTTCCTCCTCCCCTGGCTGGGCATCGCGGCGCTCGTTCTGCTGGTGATCTGGCTTGTGCGCAGGGCACGTCGGCGCCGGCGATCCACGAACCGCGCCCCGGTCGGAGGGGCCGAATCGGAGTGACGCCGTCGAGGCCCGTGCACGGATCGTCGACCGGATCGGATCCGACCCTCAGCCCTTGACTGCTCCCGCCATCACCCCGGCGACGAGGTGCCGGCCCGCGAGGATCAGGACGATCAGAAGTGGAGCAGCCACCAGGAACACGCCTGCCATCACCAGCCCGGTGTCGGACGTGAACGCCCCGCGGAGCTGCGGCACCACGAGCGGCATCGTGAGCTGGGAACGCATGACCACGGAAGGCCAGAAGAAGCTGTTCCACGATCCGATGAAGGTGAACAGCGCCAGCGTCGCCGCCGCGGGCCGAGCGGCCGGCAGAGCGATCGACCAGAACGTGCGGAACATCGAGGCACCGTCCACGCGCGCGGCCTCGACGAGCTCGTAGGGCAGCGCCTCCTGGAGGTACTGCGTCATCCAGAACACCCCGAACGCACCCACCAGGCCGGGAACGATGAGCGCGAGCAGGGAGTCGATCCATCCAAACTCGTTCATCATGACGAACAGAGGGATAGTGCCGACCTGCGCGGGGATGATCAGCGTGGCGAGCACCGTGACGTACAGCGCCTGACGACCGCGGAAACGCAGCTTGGAGAAGCTGAACCCGGCGAGGGTGGAGAAGAACACCACCGACGCGCTCACAGTCACCGCGACGATCAGGGAGTTGCCGAAGGCGAGCCAGATGCTGAACTGCTCCGCGGCGAAGACCGCGCCGAAGTTCTCCAGGAGCCGGACGGTGGGCAGCCAGCGCGGCAGGTCTCCCACGGACCGGGTGATCTCGGTGGTCGTGGAGGAGCCGTACATCGCGGCCGCGTAGAGCGGGAACACCGAGACCACGATGACCACGCTGAGCAGCACGTAGGTCAGCCACCCCGGCCGGCGTCCCGAGGCGGTGTGCGAGGCGACCGGACGACCGCGCGATGCGCGCTTCCGTGCATATCGTGCGGCGCCCTTGCCGGCGGTGTTCTCGATGAATGAGGTGCTCATCGGCGCTGTCCTTCGATCGAGTCGGCGAGAGGCTCCGACGGGGTGGTCTGGTCTCCTGAGGGGATCGATCCCCTGCTCGGCAGACGTCTGCGCGAAGGCTTCCGCGGCGAATCCGAGGTCGAGATCGCCCGGGTGAGCAGGAAGTTGGTCAGGGAGATCAGCAGGATGATGAACGCGAAGATCCAGCCGACCGCCGCTGCCTGGCCGAGCCGGTCCTGCCATTCGCCGAAGCCGAGGTTGAAGAGGTAGAGCATCACGGTGGTCCACTGGTTGTCCGCCCCGCCTGAGCCGCCGCCCGTGCCACCTCCGTCGAACAGCCGAGCCTCATCGAAGATCTCGAGACCACCGATGGTCATGGTGAGGATGACGAAGATCAGCGTGGGGCGGATGCCAGGGACGGTGACGGCGAAGAACTGCCGGAACCGCCCCGCTCCGTCGACAGTCGCCGCCTCGTAGAGCTCACGTGGCACGGCCTGCATCGCAGCGAGCAGGATGAGCGCGTTGTAGCCGGTCCACCGGAACACCACCATCGACCCGATCGCCATGTGCGACAGCAGTCGGTCCTGGAAGAACGGGGAGCTGGTGTCGGTGAAGAGTCCGAGCTCCTGCAGATTCGGCACGAGGATTCCGAACTGACCGAACACCTGACCGAAGATCATCGAGGTCGCCACGGGCATGACGACGAAAGGGATGAGGACGCTCATCCGCCAGAACGTGCGTGCGCGAAGGTTCTGGTCGAGTACCGCGGCGATGAGCAGAGCCAGGATCAGCTGCGGGATGCCGCCCAGCAGGAAGATCGAGATGGTGTTCTCCAGCGAGCGCCAGAACAGGGGCTGTTGCAGCACCCATGTGAAGTTGTCGAGGCCGACGAAATCTCCCATGCCGGAGCGGCGATGCCAGTCGTGCAGAGCCACGACCACGTTGAAGGCCAAAGGGAATGCGCCGAACACCGCGAAGAGCAGGAAGAACGGCGACACATAGAGGTACGGCGAGACCTTGAAGTCCCATCGCGAGAGCCGCTGGCCCCAGCCGAGGCGCCGCACAGTGCGCCGGCTCGTGGATGTGTGCGCCATCATCGGTGCCTTTCGTGAGGTCGGGTGGGTGTGGGACCGGGACGCGGCCCGGCTCGGAGTGACCGGGAGTCCGGGCCGCGTCACGTCGATCAGTCCGCGGTGTCGAAGCCGAGCGCCTCGAAGTCGCTCACCACCGACTCCCACGCCTCGTCAGCGGTCGCGCTGCCGGATTCCACGAGCTGAATGCCGTCGGTGAGGAGGGTCTGGATGCCGGCGAAGTTCTCGCCACGGTATCCGCCGGCCGCAGCGTCGCCTGCCGAGGCTGCCAGCTCGCCGTAGATCTGTCCGACCTTCTGATCGCCGTAGAAGACGTTCTTCGTGTCGGCGATGTCTGGACTCTCGATGGCCTCGACCTGGGAGGGGAACTGACCGGTCTCCTCGAACCACTGCACCGCGGCATCGGCGGAAGTGAGGTGATCGGCGAGCTTCACGGCCCACGCGGTGTTCTCGCCCGTCGCCGGTACCGAGAAGAAGGACCCGCCCCAGTTGCCACCGCCATCGGGGAAGGTGCTCGCGATGCGCCAGCCGGGGATGCCGTCGGCATTCTCCGCGATGATGCCCGCCATCCAGGCCGGGGTGACGACAGTCGCCCACTGCTGGTTCTGGAAGCCTGCACCCCAGTCCGCGTGGCCGATGGGGATTCCAGCCGACACGCCGTCCTCTGCGGCATCCGCGAAGGTCGTGAACAGTTCCTTGACCGCGGCGTTGTCCGCCATGTTGTAAGGGTCCCCGCTTTCCGGGTCCTCGAACGCGTCGGGAAGCAGGTTGATCGCCGCCTGGAAGGCGCTGGAGAGGGAATCGACGAAGTAGTTGTCGGAGACGGCGACATACTCGCGGCCGGCATCGAGGAAAGACTCCCACGTGGCCGCGTCTCCGCCGATGAACTCACCGAAGGAATCCGAGTCGGCTGCGAGGCCCGCAGCTCCCGTCATGTCCTGGTTGAAGGCGATGCCGAGCGGGCCGATGTCTGTGCCGTAACCCGTGATCATGCCGTCGACGGTTCCCTGGGTGACCTTCCAATCGACCCACCGATCGGGTACCTCGGGCAGCTCCACCCAGTCCTCCGGCACCGACATCATCTCGGCCCACCAGTCGAGCTCGATCAGGTGGACGTCGGAGAGCCCTGCCCCGTCGGATGAAAGACCGTTGCGCAGGACCGTCTGCGCGGAGGCACCGTCGGGGAACGAGTTCACCACGACCTCGATGCCGTACTCATCCTCGAAGGAGGCGAGCAGCTCGGGCGGGAAGTCCATCCAGGCTGCGACGGTCAGCTTGTCCGGCTTGTTGTCGTCGGTGGCCTCGCCACCGCCGCTGTCGCCGCTTCCTCCGCCGGAGCAGGAGGTCAGCGCGAGGGCGGCGACAGCGATCGCGGCAGCGGCCCCTCCGACTCGCTTGTCCATTCTCATGATGTGGGTCCTTTCGTGACGTCTTCGTGCGCGAACATCTGGGGCGGGTGGGCGTGTGAGATCGACATGACGCCCCAGGGCGCCAGTGTGATGTCGATCTCGAGCACCCCGGCGGCGCTCACCGTCAGGGTGCTCCGGAGCAGGTCGTCGGCGATGCTCTTGAGATCGGCGACCTGCTGGCGGGTCAGATTGAGGGGCTCCCCGAGGCGATGCCAGGCCGCGACGGGATTGCCGTGTTCCTGGTCGAGGATCTCGACGGTGTAGATGTCGCCAGGGGTGAGCCCTTCGATGGAGTGGGTGATCCGGCGAGCGGGTCCCTCGTGGGCGAGTCGAAGCGTCTCGGCGTGGCTGTGGGCGTCTCCCACCGAACGCGATCCCATCGAGTCGGGGTAGTTGAAGAAGACCGCCGCCACCGCGTCGTCGGGCGTGCGGGTGATGACGCCGTGCTCGGTCTGGAGGGCGAGCGTCGATCCGAGGCGGTTGAGCATGGCCATCGTGTGGAAGGTGGGCTTGTGGATGCCCTGCTCGTTCACGAAGCCGAAACCGCCGTGGAACGGGCCGATCCCACCCCCGCCCTCTTCGAAGACGTCAGTGAACGTCCAGTACGAAATCGAGTCCGCCAGCTGGTGGCTCTGCAGGAACGCCCTGGCGATGTAGGTCGCCGCGAAGACGGTGTCGTGCATCCGGTCACGGCTGGAGGGCGACGTGGACCACTCGGTGATGTGGAGCTCGGCGTCAGGGAACGGCGATTCGGCGATGAGCCGACGCATCGCGAGAAGGTCGTCGTGCGTGGCATCCCGCCCCCGGCTGATCGACTTGCCCACTCCCTGGGTGTCGAACGCGTAGTCGGTCGGATACAGGTGGGTGGAGAGGAAGTCGATCGGCGCATCATGCGCGGCGCAGTACTCGATGAACTCCGAGATCCACACCGGCTTCCAGGGCAGTGTCTCCGGATCGGGTGCCTCCGCGGTCGCCGATTCGAGCGAGGGATCATGGTACTCCCCGTCGTACCGGGCGTCGGGCACGAAGACCGATGTCGAGGGTCCACCCACCTTCAGCGCGGGATCGATCGCCTTCATCGCCTTCGCGGTCGCCTCGTACAGCTCGAAGTACTCGGTGCGGGTTCCCGTCCAGAAGTGGGGAACGAGATTGGGCTCGTTCCAGACCTCGAAGGGCCAGGTGCGCACCTCGGCGGCACCGTAGCGCTCGATCCAATGCTCGACAGTGGCGGTGACGAGGGCGACCCAGGCCGCCATGTCCGTGGGCGGACTGCAATGGGCCTTCCACCAGAACAGTGTCTCTGTCTGGGTGGCGAGCTCTCGCGGCATGAAGCCCAGCTCGACGAAGGGACGCGCGCCGGAGTCGAGGATCGCGTCAAAGACCTTGTCGACGTACGCGAAGGTGTACACGGGCTCATCGAGCACTCGGGGCGGACCGAAACCTCCGCCGTTGGATGTGCGGTAGACGAACATGTCGTCGTGGAACAACCCGTGGAAGCGGACGTACCGTGCCCCCAGAACCGACACCGCCTCGCGGAACTGCGCCTGCCAGTCGGCACGCAGCGCTTCGTTGGCGCGTCCGGCTCCGAAACAGGCGTTCCACACGTGACGAAGCGGCTCCTCATCACGGATCCGGCCGTCGATGGTGAGCGCGGACGTTGTCGCGACGGACAAGGCGACCTCCTTTGGTCTGACTTGCTATGAACGAGAACCTTGCGAAACACTTTCGCCGGTGTATTGTAAGGACGAAGCCCCGAACTGAAATGCTTCGGGCGACTTGCGCCAAGGTATAGCGCCGATTGCCACCCACGCAACCGATTTTGTATCGAAATCTTTTCGAGAAGGAGACCCGGTGACCGAAGGTGTAGGACGAAGGGCCACACTGGCGGATGTCGCATCGGCCGTCGGCGTGTCGAAGGCCACGGTGTCCAAGGCGCTCAACAACCGGGATGACATCTCTCCCGCCACTCGAGATCGGATTCTGGCGGCGGTCGCGGAATTGGCATATCGCCCGACGACCCAGCCGAATACGGCCGGTGACCGGCGCGCCCTGGCCGTGGTGTTCGACGTGCCGGCGTCGCCCTATGTGCTGGGCGTTCTGCAGGGTGTGCTGCAGGCATCTGCCGAGACGAAGGTCGACCTGCTGACCCGCCTGGCGCCGAAGCGGGCAGAACGTACCCAACGATCGGTGGCGCGCGAGTGGGTGGCCGAGCAGCAGGCCGCCGGAGTGGTCGGCATCATCGCGATCACACTGTCGGGGCCGAACGGACTGATCGAGGCCGCCAGCACAGCGCGCCTCCCCTTCGTCATGATCGATCCGGTGGACGCGAACCACCGTGGCATGATCAGCGTGGCATCCAGCAACTGGGCCGGCGCTCGCACAGCCGCAGAGCATCTCCTGGCTCTGGGACACCAGAGGATCGCGTGGATCGGCGGACCGGATGCGTCCGATGCCGCACGGGACCGCCTCTACGGTTACCAAGCGGCCCTCGACGCGGCAAGCATCGAGATGGATGCGTCGCTCATGAGGGCGGACCAGTTCTCCGTCGCTGCGGGCGCCGCACACGCCCGGAGTCTGCTCACCTCCGCGCATCCGCCCACCGCGATCATGGCGGGCGACGATGAGATCGCGGTCGGCGTGCTCGCGACGGCGCACGAGCTGGGCATCCGCGTGCCCGAGGAGCTGAGCGTCACCGGATTCGATGACACCCCGCAGGCCGCGTGGACCACCCCGCCGCTGACGACCGTGCATCAACATCTGGAGGGGATGGGCGCGATGGCCGTGCAGACCACTCTGTCCATGGCTGCGGGTGGTCGCCCCTCGTCGCAGCACGTCGAGCTGGCGACCTCGCTCACGATCCGCGAGAGCACAGCGCCGCCGTCAGACGGCTGATCGTGGGTATCCGTCGACGCACTCGGAAAGCTCGCGCGCGTGCGGTGCACCGTTCCGTTCGAGCGGCCCGGAAGCGGGAGACAGAAGAAGCCCTTCGGATATCCGAAGGGCTTCTTCTATGTCGGTGACCCCAGCGGGATTCGAACCCGCGTTACCGCCGTGAGAGGGCAGCGTACTAGGCCGCTATACGATGGGGCCGTCTTGCGGGAGCGTTTCCGTCCCGCGACAACCGTTCAAGTATGCCACGGCGATTCTCGCTCCGCAAAATCGACGCCGGGCCTCAGCGATTCCCGGGCGTGGCGCACGTGCGGAGGCGTTTGCCTGCAGCCCGCTGAGGGAGTTGACTCATCTCATGCGCGTCACGAAATTCGAACATGCCACCCTTCGCATCGATGTGGGCAGCGAGGTCCTCGTGATCGATCCGGGCTCCTTCACCACCCCGTTGATCGATCTCAGCGGACTCGTCGCCATCGTGCTCACGCACGAGCATCCCGATCACTGGACTCCCGACCAGCTCGACCGGCTGCTGCGTGCGGCTCCCGGCACGCCGATCTACGGCCCCGCGGGAGTCGCCGCTGCCGCGGAGGGCTACGACATCACGGTGGTCGAGCCCGGCGCCACCATCGAGGTCGGGGCGTTCACGCTGCAGTTCTTCGGCGGCACGCACGAGGTGATCCACTCCTCGATCCCGACCATCGAGAACCTCGGCGTGCTGGTGAACGACCAGCTGTACTACCCCGGCGATTCCTACGCCGTACCCGAGGGCGTCACCGTCGACACGCTCGCCGCTCCCCTGGGCGCTCCGTGGCTCAAGATCGGCGAGGCCATGGACTACGTGCTCGCCGTGGCGCCGCGGCGCGCATTCGGCACGCACGATATGACGCTCTCCGTGGCCGGCAAGAACATGCATCGGCAGCGCCTGCAGTGGGCGACGGAGCAGGGCGGCGGCGAGTTCTTCGCTCTGGAGCCCGGCGAGTCCCTCGATCTGTGAGCACGGGGCCACGACGGCTGATTCCCCAGCCGACCGAGCGGCTCCGATTCCGCGAGATGACGTCAGACGACCTCGACGAGATCGCGGCGCTCCTCGGCGACTCTCGAGTCATGGCCTACTACCCCTCGGTGAGATCCCGCGAAGAGAGCGCCGAGTGGATCGCGAGCAATCGGCGCCGCTACGACACTGACGGCCACGGCCTGTGGATCATCGAGACGCTCGGCGGCGAGTTCGTCGGCGACTGCGGCGTCACGTGGCAGTCGGTGAACACCAGACCCGTGCTCGAGGTCGGCTATCACGTCTCGCCTGCGCTTCAGGGCCGAGGTCTCGCCACGGAGGCAGCCGAGGCGTGCGTCGAGCTGGTCGCCCGTGAGCTGTCACCCGCTCTGCTGACCGCCATCGTGCATCCCGACAACACGGCGTCGCGCCGAGTGGCCGAGAAGCTCGGCATGACCCACATCGACGATGACCGTGCGCACCCCTGGGTGGTGCGCACGGTCATGGGCATGGACGTCGGTCAGAGCTGAGCGGCACGCACCCGCAGATCGCGCGCGACATGATCGCGCTGTTCGATCACGATGCGCCGCAGCGCCGCAGGTGCGGACTCGTTCGCCTCGAGCCACGTGTCCACCGGATCGAGCGTCGGAGTCGCAGGGAACAGTCCGATGACGAGACGCCGCGCGAGCTCGATGCTCCTGGTGCGCCACGCATCGACGATCCTCGCGAAGTACTCCTCGTCGAATCGAGCGATCAGGTCGCGCCTGCCACCGGCCCGGAACCCCGCGATCTCCGCATCGAGCTGATCATTGCTCAGCTCGAGATCGTTCCAGGCCGCTTCCCAGGCCGCAGCGCGCACGCCGGCGTCCGGTCTCGAGGCGAGCGCTCGTCGTGCGGCCGTGCGTCCGGTTCCCGTGTCGTCGCGCTGCTGCTCCTCGGCGATCTCCGCACCGTCCGCATGACCGGTCGTGACGAGCGCCGTGAGGAGCTGCCACCGCAGGTCGGGGTCGACCGTGAGCCCGTCGGGGACGGCACCATCGAGCAGTCCCCGAACGTCGGGATGACGGGAGTCGTCGAAAGCCGATGCCGACGCGAACGCACGGGCCCAGGAGAGCTGCGCGTCACCACCGGCGTCCGCGTGCTGGAGAGCCGTCCAGGTGGCTTCCGTCCAGGCACGCTGCTCGTCGGAGCGGCGGTCGTCCACGACGTAGTGCCGCACCGCGAAGAGGGTGTTGGCGAGCACTCCCACCAGCAGACCGATGTTCGACTCCCCCGGAGCGTGCTCGCGGACGATGGCGGTATACCGCGCGGCATCGAGCTCGCCGTCGCGTGCGGCGTTCCACAGCGACGACCAGACGACGGCCCTCGCCAGCGGGTCATCGACGAACGACAGGCTCTGCTCGATCGTCGCGAGCGAGCGCTCGTCGAGGCGCACCTTCGCGTAAGTCAGGTCGTCGTCGTTGAGGAGCGTCAGATCGGCCTCCGGCAGATCTACGGGAGTGCGCTCGTCGACGATGTCGATGGCCACCTGTTCGCGGCGGATCACACGGCCGTCGACCCGGTCGTAGAGCCCGATCCTCAGTCGGTGCGGGCGCGGCTGGCTCTGCACCAGTTCTCGAGAGCCCTCGCCGGTCGTCTCGAGCCACAGGGTCGAGACGCCGGTGGTCTGCAACCACGCCCTAGACCACTCCGACATGTCGCGCCCCGACACCGCACTGAGCTGAACGAGGAAGTCGTCGAGCGTGGTGTTCCCGAACGCATTGGCGGCGAAGTACCGACGTGCACCCTCGAAGAACGCGTCGTCGCCGACGAAGGCGACGAGCTGCTTGAGCACCGCGGCTCCCTTGGCGTAGGTGATCCCGTCGAAGTTGAGCTTGGCCGCCTCGAGGTCGGTGATGTCGGCGACGATGGGGTGCGTGGTCGGCAGCTGATCCTGCTGGTAGGCCCAGGCCTTGCGGTTGGCCGCGAACTTGACCCAGGCGTCGTGGAACCTCGTCGCCACCGCGGATGCGTGCGAGCCCATGTAGTCGGCGAAGGATTCCTTCAGCCACAGGTCGTCCCACCACCTCATGGTCACCAGGTCGCCGAACCACATGTGGGCCATCTCGTGGAGGATCGTGTTCGCCCGCGCCGCGCGCTGCGCGTCGGTCGCCGCGCCCCGTGAGAGGTAGGCCTCGGTGAAGGTCACCAGTCCCGGGTTCTCCATGGCGCCGAGGTTGTACTCGGGGACGAAGATCTGGTCGTACTTGCCCCAGGGATACGGGTAGGCGAATGCCTCGGAGAAGAAGTCGAGCCCCTGAGTGGTGACCTCGAGGATGTCGTCGGCTTCGAGATGAGTGGCGAGCGACTGCCGCACGAGCAGCCCGAGCGCGATCGACTGCGAGTCGCGTGTCCACTCCCCGTCGACCCGTGCGTAGGGGCCGGCGGCGACCGAGGTGATGTAGCTCGACAGAGGCAGCGTGGGTTCGAACTCCACGCGCTGCACGCCGACGCCCGCATCGATCTTCGACGCGGCCTGGTTCGAGAGCACCTGCCATCCCGCGGGGGCATCGACGACGAACGTGAACGAGGCCTTCATGTCCGGCTGCTCGAAACAGGCCATGACGCGTCGGGAGTCGGCCGGCTCGTACTGCGTGTAGAGGTAGGTCAGGTCATCGGCGGGGTCGTGGAAGCGGTGCAGCCCCTCGCCGGAGCGACTGTACGCACCGGTGCCCTCGACACGCACCGTGTTGTGAGCGGCGAGGCCGTTCAGCGCGATGCGCGCTCCGTCGTACTCGATCTCGCGCTCCTCGTCGTTCACCACGAGGCGATCGACCGACTCTCCGATGAAGTCGAGCCAGGTCGCGTCGGCGGTCGAGTCGAACTCGAGCGTCGTCACCGTCGGGAAGCCGGAGCGTGCGCGTTCAGGGGCGCCGGTGAGGTCGAGCTCGACACGGATGCGGTGGACGGTGACGGCGGCGGATCGCGCCGCGGTCTCCTCCCGGGTCAGGTTGGCTGTGTCCATGCATCCATCCTGTCATCGGTACTCCCCCACTGATCACGCACGATCAGAGACGCTCACCTGCCGAGCAGCCGGCGGATCGCCGTCTCCGGCGACACGGAGAGGTCGAGCATCCGCCCCCTCGCATACTGGCGGAACACGCGAGGGTCGATGTAGCTCGCTCGTGCCACAGCCGTGGTGTTCCCGAGAGCCGATGCCGTCGCCTGCACGGCGAGGCGCTCGGCCCTCCGCCTCTCGTTCTTCCCGTCGAGCCGGCCGATGCGTGCGAGCGCGTCGGCCGCCAGGATGGTGCCGTGCAGCGTGCGGAAGTCCTTGGCGGTGAACGCGGTGCCGGCGACCTCGCGCAGGTAGTCGTTCACCTCTCCCGAAGTGAGGCGAACACGGCGCCGGCCCTTGCGGTACGCCAGGAGCGGCGCCTTGGGAGAACCCACGGCGAACTCCGAGAGCGCGTCGGCGAGGGCGGCATCGGAGACCTCGATCGCGGCGATCTGACCGCTCTTCGCAGGAAAGCTGAAGGCCACGGAGCTTCCGTCTATCCTCACGTCGCGCCGTCTCAACGTGCTGAGACCGCGACTCCCGTGCTTCGCGAGATACCTCTCTGAGCCGATGCGCAGGGCGGCGTCATCGAGAAGACGGAAGGCGACGGCGAGTGCGCGTTCGCGCGTGAGGCCCTCCTGCCCGATGGCTTTGGTCACCTTGGCCCTGGCCGTCGGGAGGGCAGCGGCGAGCTTGAGCGCCCGCGCGAACTTGCGCTGGTCACGGCCGGCGCGCCACAGCGGATGGTAGAGGTACTGCTTGCGTCCCGCATCGTCGATGCCGACGGCCTGGATGTGCGCGAGAGGGTCTGCGGCGATCCACACGTCCTTCCAAGCCGGCGGTATCGCAAGGTCGTGGATGCGCTCGCGGTCCGCCTCAGGCACGACGACATCGTCGACGTCCACGTAACGGAAACCCGATCCTGAGCGGATCCGTCGAAAGCCGGGCTCCTGCCCTGGTGTGACCCTGATGAGCGCCATACTCGTCCCTCTCCTGAGCCCCCGATCCGGGGCCCCTGGAGAAAGGATGCCGCGCAGTGCCAGCTCTGAGAAGGGCATGGCGTCGACTCGTCTCCCGGTGCTAGGCGTCGTCGGCCGCCTGTGCGCTCCGGTCAGACGGCCCGTCGATTGTCGCCGGCATACTGGTTCTGCCATCCTCGGTCTATGACGATGTCACTCGAGGAATTCCGCGCCGCACTGGTGAGAGCAGACCTGCGCGACGCTCTCGGCCTGCAGCTGACCGACATCGAGGCGCAGCAGGTCGCGGCCGACGCCGCCTCGACGCAGAGCTGGTACGACTACTGGGTCTCTGCGAACCCGACTCCCCCGCCTCCGTCCGTCGCAGCTGCGGCCTCTCCACCGCCGCCCCCTGCCGCCGATGCGGCCCCGTCGCACCAGACGCCGCCGCCCCCGTATCAGGGGTCTGCGCCCGCGGCGGATGCGCAGCCGACGACACCGTATCCGGACTTCTCGACGTCGCCGCAGCAGGCATACGCCCCGGCGGTGGCGACGGCAGTCGGCCATCCCGCCTACGCGGGAGCACACGTCCAGGCTCCGTACCCGGGCTTCGTGCAAGGCGGCGACGGCGAACCGACGAAGAAGAGCCGCGTGGGCCTCTGGGTGACGCTGTCGATCGTCGGAGCGCTGTTCCTCATCGCGGCGATCGTCGTGATCGCGGCCTTCGCGACCGCCAGGCAGTGGACGAAGGTCGACGTCCCCGAGCAGCCGGAGACCTTCCACAGCGAGGAGTACGAGACCGGGCGCTACGACGTCGCGATGGATGACGTCAACCCGTGCTTCATCAACCAGGACTGGACCGACTGCACCAATATGTTGGTCGCCACCTATGAGGCGAACTGCGTCGGCGTCGAGCTCACCGAGACCGCGACGCTCCTCTGCACGGAGTACAGCGGAGCCATCGACGAGATGAGGGCTCAGGACGGCGAGGGCTATTACGTCGCGACCCTCGGCACGTACGGCACTCTCAGCCGCACGCCCGAGATCGGAACCCGCGAGGTGTCGAACAACGATCAGAAGCCCGCCGAGACGCACGAGGCCGTGTGCTACCTCGAGTTCCTCGGAGAATGCGAATGACGCCGAGTCCCTGAGACAAGTCCCGAATACGACGAAACCCCCGCCTGAGCGGGGGTTTTCGTCTTGCTGGGGTACCTGGACTCGAACCAAGAACAACGGAACCAGAAACCGCCGTGTTGCCAATTACACCATACCCCAAGGGCGAAACCGGAGCCTCGCACCGAGAGTCAAGCCTACCCGAGCCGGGACCGTAATGCCAAAACGCCCCGCACGGTCCGGGCGCGTCGGCCGATGGACGCGGCATCGGCTCGGCCGTTGCGGATGCGCAGAGGGAGCAGCCGACGTGCGACCCCTCCCCTCACCGCATGCGAGAGACGGTGCTCAGGAGGCGAGGAACGCCGACAGGGCGCGCAGGCGGCGGAGCGACTCGTCCTTGCCGATCAGCTCCATCGACTCGAACAGCGGAGGCGAGATGCGGCGCCCGGTGATCGCCACACGGGGCGGACCGTAGGCGACGCGCGGCTTGAGCTCGAGACCGTCGACGAGCGCCGTGGCGAGAGCATCCTGGATCTTCTCCGGGGTGAAGTCGGAGACCGGCTCGAGCGCCACGACGCAGGCGCCGAGCACCTCTGCGGCGTTGGCCGGCAGTCCCTTGAGAGCATCGGCCTCGTACGCCACGTCGTCGACGAAGAGGAAGCCCAGCATGCCCGGCACCTCGCCGAGCAGCTGCACGCGCTCCTGCACGAGAGGGGCCGCGCGGAAGGCCAGGACCAGCTGGTCGTGCGAGGGCTCGTCGAAGAGCCCGGCGGCGGCGAGATACGGGATCGTCCGCTCCGCGAAGTCCTTCTCCTCGAGCTTTCGGATGTGGTCTCCGTTGATCGACTCGGCCTTCTTCTGATCGAAGCGGGCCGGGTTCGGGTTCACGTCGACGATGTCGAAGGCCTCTGTGAACTCCTCGAGCGAGAAGACGTCACGGTCATGCCCGATCGACCATCCCAGCAGCGCCAGGTAGTTCAGGAGCCCCTCGTGGATGAATCCTCGGTCACGATGCAGGAAGAGATCGGCCTGCGGGTCGCGCTTGGAGAGCTTCTTGTTGCCGGTCTCCCCCAGCACGAGCGGCATGTGCGCGAAGCGCGGCACGAACGTCGTGACTCCCGCGTCGATCAGCGCCGCGTAGAGCGCGAGCTGCCTGGCCGTCGACGGCATCAGATCTTCGCCGCGCAGCACATGCGTGATGCCCATGAGCGCGTCATCGACCGGGTTCACGAACGTGTAGAGCGGGATGCCGTTCGGGCGCACCACGACGAAGTCCGGGAACGAGCCGGCCGGGAACGTCACCTCTCCGCGGATCAGGTCGACGTAGGTGAGGTCCTCGTCCGGCACCTGCAGGCGGAGCGCGGGCTGGCGTCCCTCGGCGCGGAAGGCGGCCTTCTGCTCGTCGGTGAGGGTGCGATCGAAGTTGTCGTAGCCGAGCTGCTTCGCGCGCCCGTTCGCCTCGTTGCGCGCGTCGATCTCCTCGGCGTTCGAGAAGCTCTCGTAGAGCGCACCCGAAGCCAGGAGCCTGTCGATCACACCGCGGTAGATCTCGTGCCGCTCCGACTGACGGTACGGAGCATGCGGTCCCCCGACCTCCACGCCCTCGTCCCAGTCGATCTTGAGCCAGGTCAGCGCGTCGACGAGCTGACGGAAGCTCTCCTCGCTGTCACGCGCCGCATCCGTGTCCTCGATGCGGAACACCATCTTCCCGCCGGTGTGGCGAGCGTAGGCCCAGTTGAACAGTGCGGTGCGGACCATGCCGACGTGCGGCAGCCCGGTCGGAGAGGGGCAGAAGCGGACGCGGACGTCGGCACCGGCGGCGGTCGTGGTGAGGGGGTGCGGAGTAGCCATATCCCCTCGAGTCTACGGCTCAGGAGCGGGGCGCACCGAGCGGGCCGGACGAGCGGGCGAGGGGCGACAGCGCCACGATGACCAGCACGAGGACGGAGGCCGCGGCGCCGAGCCCCGCGTACTGGAAGTTCGACAGGATCACCCCGGCGAGCACCGCGCCGGCGGCGGCCGAGAGGCTCATGAGGGAATCGCTGCGCCCCTGCCTGCGCGTGCGGATCTCCGGCGCGCTCGATTCGGTGAGCAGGGCGGCGCCCGCGACCGTCGCTGCGCTCCAGCCGAGTCCGAGCAGGATGAGCGCCACCATCACACCCCAGGCCTGGTCGTTCGTGAAGATCGCGAAGGCCAGTGCGGCAGCGAGCAGCAGCTGTCCGAGGAGCACGACCCGCAGGCGGCCCCACCGGTCGGCGAGGACACCGAAGACCGGGGACAGCGCGTACATCCCCGCGACGTGCAGGGCGATCGTCACGCCGACGAGCTGAGAGACGTCGGCCGCGGCGGCGGCCATGTCGTGGCCGGGGTGCGCGCTGTGGGCCATGTGCGAGAGATGGATGGGGGTCATGGCCATGACCGAGGCCATCACCACGTGAGAGCCGGCGATGGCGAACATCGCATAGCGCGCGACGATCGGGCGGTCGGCGACGGAGACAGGGAGCTTCGCCGCGGCGGCGAGGGCGAGGCGCTGCGCCGAGAGCAGCGGGTCGGGCCGCAGTGCGACGACGTAGAGCAGCAGCGCGGCGCACTGGGCGACGAACGAGAAGACGTACGAACCGGTCTGCGGGGGCATGCCGATCGCCGCGCCGACGACCTCTCCCGGGCCGAGAAGCAGCGGCCCGGCCACGCCGCCGATCGTGGTCGCCCACACGACGACCGACAGATCTCGACCCCGATGCCGGGGTGCAGCCAGATCGGTCGCCGCGAACCGGGACTGCAGGTTGCCCGCATTGCCCGCGCCGATCATCAGGATGCCGACGAGCAGCAGCGGGAAGACGCGCAGGGAGGCCGCGAGGATCACGATCGCGATGCCGACCAGAGCGAAGAGATTGCCGAGCGTCAGCGCTCGACGACGACCGACCCTGCCGGCGAGCCGCGCGAGAGGGATCGCGCACAGCGCCGCCCCCAGGGTCACCGAGGCCGTCGCGAGCCCCGAGAGTGCGTCGTCGCCCGAGATGTCGGCGGCGAGGAGAGCGCCCAGAGACACCGTCGCCCCGAAGGCGATACCGCCCAGCACCTGTCCGAGCGACAGCACGAGCACGGTGCGCTTCTGCACCGCCGCCTGCTGGGTCGCCGTCAGGGCGACCTCGGTCATGAGGCGCGCGGTGCGTCGCGCACGGAGTTGCGCAGGATGCCGAGCCCGGTGATCTCGACCTCGACGGTGTCGCCTGCCGTGAACTCCCCCACTCCTGCGGGAGTTCCGGTGAGGATGACGTCGCCGGGCAGGAGGGTGAAGACCGCGGAGGCGTACGCGATGATCTCCTCGACCGAGTGGATCATGTCGGTGAGGGGTGCGCTCTGGCGGACCTCTCCGTTGACGCGGGTCTGGATGGTCGCCTCGGCCGGATCGAAGTCCGTGCTGATGGTCGGCCCCAGCGGGCAGAACGTGTCGAAGCCCTTCGCGCGCGTCCACTGGCCGTCCTTGCGCTGCAGATCGCGCGCCGTCACATCATTGGCGATCGTGTAGCCGAGCACGTGATCGAGGGCATTGGCCGCTGCGACGTTCTTGGCGACCTTGCCGATCACGACCGCGAGCTCGCCCTCGAAGTCCGTCTGGTGCGAGATCGCGGGCCGGACGATCGAGTCGCCCGGTCCGATGACCGAGGTGTTCGGCTTGAGGAAGAGCAGCGGTTCCTCGGGGGCTTCTCCCCCCATCTCCGCGGCGTGATCGTGATAGTTCTTGCCGACGCAGACGATCTTCGAGCGGGGGATCACCGGAGCGAGCAGCACCGCATCGGCGATCGGCACGCGGTCTCCCGTCGGCTCGTACCCCGCGAAGAGCGGATCGCCCGCGAGGACGACGAGGTCGGTGTCGTCGACGATCCCGAAGAGGATGGCGTCGTCATGGCTGAATCGGGCGATCTTCATGCGACAAGCCTAGCCAGAGGTGCAGACGACGAGACCCCGCTTCGCAGAGTTCGCACAGCGGGGTCTCGATCGAAAGGTCGTCGATCGACCTTGGTCTCAGGCGTCGAGACGCAGGAGCCAGCCGTGAACGTCTTCGCGGCGTCCGTACTGGATGTCCGTGAGCTCTTCTCGCAGAGACAGCGCGAGCTCGCCGAGCGGCTGCGGCTCGTCGAACCCCTCGCCGACCAGAGCGCCGATCGGCGTGACGACGGCGGCGGTGCCGCAGGCGAAGACCTCGACGATGTCGCCGGAGGCGACGCCCTCGCGCCACTCGTCGATCGAGATCGGTCGCTTCTCGACGGTGTATCCGCGGTCCTCGGCGAGCTGCAGCAGGGAATCCCTGGTGATGCCTTCGAGGATGCTGTCGGATTCCGGAGTCACGATGCGGCCGTCCTTGAACACGAAGACCACGTTCATGCCGCCGAGCTCCTCGACGTTGCGCTCCTCGTTGAGGAACACGACCTGGTCGCATCCCTTCGCGCTCGCCTCGCTCTGGGCGAGCAGGCTCGAGGCGTAGTTGCCGCCGGTCTTCGCCTTGCCGGTTCCGCCCTTGCCCGCGCGGGCGTAGTCCGCGGAGAGCCAGATGCGCACCGGCTTCACGCCCCCGGTGAAGTATGCGCCCGCCGGGCTCGCGATCACATAGTAGGCGACCTTCTGCGCCGCACGGACACCGAGGAAGGCCTCCTTCGCGAACATGAACGGACGCAGGTACAGGCTCTGATCGGCACCGGACGGCACCCATCGGCCGTCGACCGCGACGATCTCGCGCAGCGACTGGATGAAGTACTCGGTCGGCAGCTCGGGAAGAGCGAGACGACGCGCGCTCGCCTGCATGCGTGCCGCGTTGCGATCAGGGCGGAAAGTGTGGATCGAGCCGTCGGCGTGACGATAGGCCTTGATGCCCTCGAATATCTCCTGCGCGTAGTGCAGGACCGATGCCGCAGGGTCGAGCGGGATCGGACCGTAGGGCTGCACGCGGGGGCGGTGCCACCCGCCCTTGACCGACCAGCAGATGTCGACCATGTGGTCGGTGAAGACGACACCGAATCCCGGGTTCTCCAGCACTTCGGCCACTCGCGCCTGCGGCGCAGCCGCCAGGTTCTTCGTCACCGCGAACTCGAGGGGGGCCACGGCCGCCTCTGCGTCAATCGTCGTCATCTCGTCTTCCATTCCTTCTCGGAGGGCGCATCATCGCGCGGTGTCAGCCTACGCCTGTCGCCCGATGCTGTTCAGAGCAGGGCGGTGATCGCGGAGCCGATCTCCGCCGTCGCCCGAGCTCCCGTGCGCGCCGCGATGTCGCTCTCGACCGCGGCACTCACGCGCGCGGCCTCGGCGGAGAGGCCGAGGTGATCGAGCAGCAGCGCGACCGAGAGGATCGCCGCCGTGGGGTCGGCCTTCTGCTGCCCCGCGATGTCGGGAGCGGAGCCGTGCACGGGCTCGAACATCGAGGGGAAGGCGCCGGAGGGATTGATGTTGCCCGACGCCGCGAGCCCGATGCCGCCGGTGACTGCGCCGGCGAGGTCGGTGAGGATGTCGCCGAAGAGGTTGTCGGTGACGATCACGTCGAAGCGCGACGGGTCGGTGACGAGGAAGATCGTGGCGGCGTCGACGTGCAGATAGTCGACCG
Organism: uncultured Microbacterium sp.; assembly: GCA_963518515.1. Classification (GTDB taxonomy): domain Bacteria; phylum Actinomycetota; class Actinomycetes; order Actinomycetales; family Microbacteriaceae; genus Microbacterium. The sequence continues at coordinate 234,590 of CAUQIW010000002.1, read as the reverse complement.
CGACGTCCGGATGCTCGGCCGACACCTCGTTCACGATGCGCTGCCAGATGCCTCCCGCGTGGACGAGGACGTTCGTCTTGTGCACGAGGGTGAGCTTCTTCCGCCTGCGCTCCGCCAGGTCGAAGGCGTAGCGCACGACGCGTTCGACGCCGAAGGCCGTGTTCACCGAGGTCTCGTTCGCGATCTCGTGCGCCGTCCCTGTCCTGATCGACCCGCCGTTGCCGACGTACGGACCCTCGGTGCCCTCGCGGACGACGACGAAGTCGATGTCGCCGGGGTCGGCCAGAGGACCAGGAGCCCCGGCGAAGAGCTTCGACGGGCGCAGGTTGACGTAGTGGTCGAGCGTGAAGCGCAGTTTCAGCAGCAGTCCGCGCTCGATGTTCGCGTCCTTGAGCCTCGGGTCGCCCGGCGTGCCGCCGACCCCTCCGAGCAGGATCGCGTCGTGCTCGGCGATCGCGGCCAGATCGTCATCGGTGAGAGTGTCGCCGGTCTCCAGGAATCGAGCGGCTCCGAGCGAGAAGCGGGTCTTGTCGAAGACGACGTCGGACTCGGAGGTGACGGCGTCGAGCACCTTCTCCGCCTCGGCGACGACCTCGGGCCCGATCCCGTCGCCGGGAATGACGGCCAGCTTCACGACACGCGACATGACTCTCCTTGCAACGGGATGGGCCGGCCGCGACCGCGAAGACGCTCGTCGGGCCGGTCCTCCCAGCGTACTGGTCAGTGCGAGGGGGTCTTGCGCAGTGTGACGGCGGCGATCGTGCCCGCCACGACGACCAGCGCCGCCCCGATGAGCGATGTCACCATCACGCCCGAACCGAAGGCCGTGGTCGCCGCCTGCCAGAGCATCTCGTCGAGCGGGGCGGTCAGGCCGTCCGCCGCCGTGTACGCGCCGGCGAGGGTCTCCTGCGCCGCGCCCGCAGCCTCCGCCGGCACACCGGCTGGCACCTGGAGCGCCCCTCGGTAGAACGCGGTGATGATGCCGCCGAGCACTGCCGTGCCCAGCACCGCGCCCAGCTCGTACGCCGTCTCGGAGACGGCACTCGCGGCGCCGGCCTTCTCGGCGGGCGCGCTCGACAGGATCAGCTCGTTGGAGATGGTCTCCGCCGCCCCGATGCCGATGCCCAGCACGACGAACGCGAGGATCAGGGGCCACACGCCGTGGTCGACGGTGGTGAAGGCGACCAGCAGGTATCCCGCCACCGAGAACACGAGCGCTGCCGGCACCAGGATGTGCGGCCGCACGCGGCGCGAGATCGGCACCACGGTGAGCCCCGCGACGATCATCGCCACCATGCCGGGCACCAGCGCCGCACCGGCGAGCATCGGCGACAGCCCCAGCACCAGCTGGAGGTGCTGCGAGACGAAGTAGAGGAAGCCGACCAGTGCGACGACGCTGAGCAGGTTCACCAGGATCGCACCCGAGAAGGTTCCGCGGCGGAACAGCGCCATGTCGAGCATCGGCACAGCCGCGCGTGTCTGCCTGCGCACGAAGAGCACACCCATGATCACCCCGAGCAGCGCCCACGCGGCAGCTCCGATGCTCACCCCGTCGACCGCGAGCGACTTGATCGCATAGACGACGGGGATCATCGCGCCCATCGAGAGCAGGATGCTGAGGGGATCGATGCGGCCCGGCTGCGGGTCCCTGCTCTCGGGCACGAGCAGCGGACCGGCGATGAGGAGTGGGATCAGGACCGGGACGGCGATGAGGAAGACGGATCCCCAGGCGAAGTGCTCGAGCAGGAAGCCCCCGACGATCGGACCGAGCGCGGCTCCCGCCGAGAAGGCCGACGCCCATACGGCGATCGCGAGACGCCTCTGATCGCGGTTGAGGAAGATCGAGCGCAGCAGCGACAGCGTCGACGGCATCAGCATCGCGCCGAAGAACCCGAGGAGCGCCCTGGCTGCGATCAGCAGCCCGGCGGTGGGCGCGAAGGCCGCGAGAACCGAGACGGCGGCGAATCCGGTCGCGCCGATCAGGAGCATCCGACGGCGGCCGAAGCGATCCCCCAGCGTCCCCATGGTGACGAGCAGTCCGGCGAGCACGAGCGGGTACACGTCGATGATCCAGAGCTGCTCCGCCCCTGTAGGCGCCAGCGCGATCGAGATCTCGGGCAGAGCGAAGCTCAGCACCGTGTTGTCCACCGAGACCAGCAGCACGGGGAGCATGAGCACCACGAGGGCGGCCCACCCCCGCGCACCCACACGGGGAGCGTCGGTCTGCACGGTCGGGATCGACGCGGTCCGCGTCATGTCACACCTCTCACATCGTCGATGGGCGATCGTTACTAAACCGTCCAGATGGTATAGTAACAGAATCGGCGACCTGATCTGCGAAACGGAGCACCCGATGCCCAGACCCCCGCTCGCGAGAGAACGCGTGCTCGACGCCTTCGAGTCGATCGTCATCGGCGAGGGCGAGCGCACGGCGACCCTCGATGCCACGGCGAAGGCGGCGGGAGTGTCGAAGGGCGGACTGCTCTACCACTTCGCGTCGAAGGACGAGCTGGCCGCGGGACTGCTCGAGCGCCTGCATGCTCTCGCCGATGCGGATCTGCAGAGGATGGCGGCGGCCGACGAGGGTCCCGTGGCGTACTACATCCGCACCTCCGTCATGGAGGATGCGGCTCTCGACCGCGCTCTCGTCGCCGCGTCCCGTCTCGCCCAGGGCGGGCATGCCTCCGCCGGCGATGCGCTGCGCGACGTTCGCAGACGCTGGTCCGAGACGATCAGGCCGCACGTCCGCGACCAGGCCAGCCTCGACCTCGTCATGCTGCTGGGCGACGGACTGTACTTCAACAACTCCCTCGACGTGAACGGCGCGGAGCACCTCGTGCCCCATCGCGACGAACTCGCCGAGCTGATCAGCCTGGTGCTGCGGACGACGGCACCCTGAAGCGCCTCAGGGCGGGACGCACGCGCGTCCCGCCCTGAGGATCGATCATCGATCCGAACCCGATCAGACCTCGGTGATCTCGATCTGGCGGAACAGGTCGGCGTCGATCGCGCCGCGCACATCGTCGAGCAGCTCGTCCGAGAGCGGCGAGTCCAGCGTGAGGACGCTGAGCGCCTGGTCGCCGGCGCCGAGGCGGGAGATCTGCATGCCGGCGATGTTGATGCCCGCCTCGCCGAACTTCTGGCCGTAGACGGCGACGATGCCAGGGCGGTCGGTGTACAGCATGACCACGTGGTGCTTCTCGATCGGCAGCTCGAGTGCATGCCCGTTGATGCCGACGAGCTTCTCGGCCTGCTTCGGCCCCGTCAACGTGCCCGAGACCGACAGCTGAGAGCCGTCGGAGAGCGCACCGCTCAGCGTGATGATGTTGCGGTACTCATCGCTGACGTCGTCCTTCAGCAGTCGCACGGCGACTCCGCGCTGCTCCGCGAGCAGAGGCGCGTTCACGTACGACACCGTCTCGCTCACGATGTTCGTGAAGACGCCCTTGAGAGCCGCGAGCTTGAGGACGCTCACGTCGTAGTCGTTCAGCTCGCCGTGCACCTCGACGTCGAGGCTCGTGAGGGGGGAGGTCGCGAGGGCGGCGAAGATCTGTCCGAGCTTCTCGACGAGCGAGATCCCCGGCCGCACGTACGGGTCGATGACTCCCCCGGCCACGTTGACCGCGTCGGGCACGAGGTCGCCGCCGAGGGCGAGACGCACCGAACGGGCGACCGAGACGCCGGCTTTCTCCTGCGCCTCCTCGGTACTCGCCCCCAGGTGCGGCGTCACGACGACGTTCGGCAGGTCGAGCAGGGCGCGGGCCGAACCGCCCTCGACCGGCGGTTCCGAGGTGAACACGTCGAGACCCGCTCCGGCGATCTCGCCGGCCACGAGCGCCTCGCGCAGAGCCTCCTCGTCGATGAGACCGCCGCGGGCGACGTTGACCACGAAGGCGGTCGGCTTCATCGCCCGGAACTGCTCGGCGCCGATCATGCCCGTCGTCTCGGGCGTCTTCGGCATGTGGATGGTGAGGAAGTCCGACTCCGCGACGAGCTCGTCGAGCGAGAGCAGCTGCACGCCGAGCTGCTGCGCCCTGGCCGACGTGACGTAGGGGTCGTAGGCGACGACCCGCATGTCGAAGGCGGCGAGGCGCGCGGCGACCAGAGCGCCGATGCGGCCGAGACCGACGATTCCGACGGTCTTCTCGAAGAGCTCCGCTCCGGTGAACGAGCTGCGCTTCCACTGTCCGGCGGAGAGCGAGGCGTGAGCGGCGGGGATGCGACGAGCGAGGCTGAGGATGTGGCCGACGGTCAGCTCCGCGGCCGAGACGATGTTGGAGGTCGGCGCGTTGACCACCATGACACCGGCTGTCGTCGCCGCCTTGATGTCGACGTTGTCGAGACCGACGCCGGCCCGCGCGACGACCTTCAGCTGCGGGGCGTGCGAGAGCGCCTCCTCATCGATGCGCGTCGCCGAGCGCACGAGCACCGCGTCGGCTTCCGCCAGCGCCGCGAACAGCGCCTCGCGGTCGGTGCCGTCGACGTCACGGACGTCGAAGTCGGGTCCGAGTGCGTCGATCGTGGCGGGAGAGAGGACTTCGGCGATGAGCACGACGGGCTTCGGCACAGTGGTTCCTTCGGGGCAGCGCGACAGGGGGCCGATGCGCCGCACACCGTGGGGGCGCGATCACCTCAACTGTACCGGAGGGGCATGCCGGCCCGTGCCGTGTGACGGTCTCCTACGCCGCCAGCAGCGTGAGGCTGTAGGCGAGAAGGCTCATCCAGAACACCGCCACCACGCCGAGGCCCGTGAGCAGCACGAGCGCGAGTTCGCCGAGCCTCCGACGTCGGCCGATCGCGTAGGCGAACGCGAACACGAGAGCGGGGAAGACCACTCCGAAGCCGAGCACGAGCCATCCGGTGCCGCTGAGCTCGCCCTGTGCCAGCGAGATCAGGTGCGCGACGGCGTTCCAGACCGCATACGCGTAGAAGAGTCCCGCAATACCCACGACCGTCGTGGTCAGCCAGCGCGGCGAGCGGCTCACACGTGCACGTTCGCTCATGCCCCGACCACCCCCACGGTCACGAAGGGCCAGGGCACGAGCAGGACGATCCCCAGCAGGAGGAGGCAGACGCGCACCCAGCTCGCCCTCCCGCGCGTCAGCACCCACGAGGTGAGGAACCAGAGCGCGGGAGCGGCGACGGCGAGAACGAACCACGGCAGGAACACCGCGTCCGAGACGAAGAAGTTCGCGAGGGGCTTGAGGCGCAGCCCGCCGACCACCCACCCGATGCTGTAGAGCAGATAGACGCCCCCGACGACACCCGAGATCAGCAGCATCGCCGTGCTGAGCGGCACCCGCTCCTCGTCCGTCGCAACGCGGTCGGGGCCGCTGCCGTTCGCGCTCGATCGGCCGACGTGCTCGCTGCCTCTGCCGACCGCATCGCACCCCGCCGGAAGGGATGCTCCTTCGTCGACTGCCGGCGAGTCGACCTGCTCCGACTCCACTCTGCGCGGGGATGAGTCCCGTGGCTGCGGAGCCCGCGGCTGCGGAGCCCGCGGCTGCGGAGCCTCGTCGCCGTCCCAGCTGAGGGCGTCATCGGAATCGGATGTCATCTCCTCAGCGTAAGACACCGTGTCCACTATGCTCGGGGCATCCGGGCCGCAGGAGCCCCGCGCCGAGAGGGAAAGCCGTGGCCGAGCACAACAACCAGGTCGACCGCAACGGATCGGAACGAGCGTCAGGAGAGCCACCGGCCGACTGGAAGCCGACCGCGGGTGCCCGCTCGAAGGCCACGACGTTCCGCTGGATCGCCGGCGTGCTGTGGTTCCTCGCCATCGCCGCAGAGGCCGTCGCCATCTTCTGGCTGCTCCGCCAGCGCGAGTACGTCGGCGAAGACGGCGCACTCGTCCGGAATCCCGAGACCGGCCTCCTCCAGGAGCAGGGAGTGACGGCGGAGTTCCCGCAATGGGCGTTCATCACCCTTCTCGTCCTCCTCGTGGTCATCGCCGCACTGTCGATCACGGGCTCGATCCTGTGGAAGAAGGCGAACCGCCTCGATCCGGCTCGACGCTCGGACGCCGTGCGGTTCTTCGTGCAGAATCAGCTCGGCGCGATCATCGCCGTCGTCGCCTTCCTGCCGCTCATCATCCTCATCTTCCTGAATAAGGACATGAACAAGGGGCAGAAGGCGACAGCCGGGATCGTCGGCATCCTCCTCGCCGTGCTGGCCGCCGTGCTCGGCATCGACTTCGACCCGCCCTCGGTCGAGCAGTACACCGCAGACCAGTCGGCCGTGATCCAGCTGCTCGGCAAGGACGAGGTCGTCTGGGTCGACGGCGGAGCCGTCTATCACGTCTGCGACGAAGTGTCCGACATCCAGACCGGCAGCGAGAAGCGCACCGGCACGACCGCGCAGGCGGTCGAGGCGGGCAAGATCCGTCTCACGCTGAAGTTCGCCTCCGAGCTCAACGCCTGCGGTCTGGCCGTGCCGGAGAACGCGGATGAGATCACCGATGCACTGCGCGAGATCCAGGCCGGCCAGGTGGACACTCCCCTGCCCGCGCCGGTGTGGGCCGATCCCGACGACGCACCGATCGAGGTCGAGGAAGCGCCTGCCGAGTGACCGCCTGATCAGTCGCCGGTGAGCGTCAGCTCGATCACCGGAACGAGGACGTCGGGACGGCGCACGGGCAGATGCACCGTGAGAGTTCCCTCGGCCTCGCCGGCCGGCGTCATCAGGTCGGCCTGCTGTGCGGGGTCGGACACGCTGGTCCTCAACCAGGAGCCGTCGTTCAGGAGGCGGGCGTAGCTCACCCTGCCGGCGAGATCCGGCAGATGGACGAAGCCCAGGGGCCACGAGAGCAGGCTCAGATACAGCCGGTCTCCCCGGCGGGTGTACACGCCCTCGCGTGGCGGCACGAGCGGCGCATGCCCGGCCCCGACGACCGCACGCCGATGCAACCGCATCCACTCGGCGATCTCCGCGAGTGTGGCGGCGTCGCGTGGGGTGATGGCGCCCCGTCCGTCCGGGCCGATGTTCAGCAGCATGTTGCCGCCCATCGAGACCGAGTCCACGAGCATCTGCACGAGCAGCGTCGCCGACTTCTGATCGGTGTTGTCGCGGTGGTACCCCCAGGAGCCGTTCATCGTCTGACACGCCTCCCACGTCACCGTTTCGCCGTCGCGCACCAGCGGAGCGGTCGGCTGGTACTGCTCTGGCGTGACGAAATCGGCCGGGATGCCGAGGCGGTCGTTCACCAGCATGTCCGGCTGCAGCTCTCGGCACAGCGCGAGCAGACCGTCGGCATCCCAGTCCTCCGGCCCCTTGCCCGCCCAGCCGTCCTTCTCCTCGGGGTACGTGAAGTCGAAGAAGAAGTAGTCGATCTCGCCGTATTCGGTGAGAAGCTCGCGCACCTGCGCATGCAGGTAGTCGCGATAAGCGCCCATGTCGCGACCGTCGTTGAGTGCGTGCGCATTCACGTCATCGCGTCTCGGATGGTTCCAGTCGACGGTGAAGTCGGGGTGATGCCAGTCGAGGAGGGAGTGATAGAAACCCACCTTGAGGCCTTCGGCACGCAGCGCCTCGACGTGCTCGCGCACCAGATCGCGGCCGATCGCCGTCATCGACGTGTAGTCCGTGACCGCCGACGGCCACAGGCAGAATCCGTCATGGTGCTTGGTCGTGAGCACGACGTATCCCATGCCGGCGTCCTTCGCCGCGCGGGCGATCGCGGCGGCGTCGAACAGGTCGGGGTCGAAATTCTCGAAGTACTGCCGATAGTCGTCGTCGGTCAGTCGCTCGTAGTTCTGCACCCACTCGTGGCGGGCCGCACCGCTGTAGAGGCCGAAGTGGACGAACATGCCGAAGCGGGCATACGTGAACCATCCGTTATCCATCTCCCCATCCTTTCACAGACATCGGATGTCTAGCGAAGCCTGGTCGCGGAAGGCCCCCGGAACGACGAAGGACGGGCACCCCGCTCGGGGTGCCCGTCCTCAGAAGATCGGATCAGCGCGCAGCGCTGCCGTCGACGTAATCCTCATCCTGCTGCTTCCAGGCGAACAGAGCGCGCAACTCCTTGCCCGTGGCCTCGATGGGGTGCGTCTCCTCCTTGGCGCGCAGCGCGAGGAACTCCTCGCCGCCGTTGTCCTGGTCGTCGATGAAGCGCTTCGCGAAGGCGCCGTTCTGGATGTCGGCGAGGATCGCCTTCATCGACTCCTTGACCTCGGGGGTGACCACGCGGGGGCCCGAGACGTAGTCGCCGTACTCGGCGGTGTCGGACACCGACCAGCGCTGCTTGGCGATGCCGCCCTCCCACATGAGGTCGACGATCAGCTTGAGCTCGTGCAGCACCTCGAAGTACGCGATCTGGGGCTGGTATCCCGCCTCGGTGAGCGTCTCGAAGCCGGCCTGCACGAGGTGGCTGACGCCACCGCAGAGAACGGCCTGCTCACCGAACAGGTCGGTCTCGGTCTCTTCGGTGAAGGTCGTCTTGATGACACCGGCGCGGGTGCCTCCGATGGCCTTGGCGTAGGAGAGCGCGGTCGCCCATGCTCCGCCGGATGCGTCGCGCTCGACCGCGATGATGTCGGGGATGCCGCGGCCGGCGACGAACTCGCGGCGCACCGTGTGGCCCGGAGCCTTCGGGGCGACGAGGATCACGTCGACGCCCTCGGGAGCGTCGATGTAGCCGAAGCGGATGTTGAACCCGTGCGCGAACGCGAGGGTCTTGCCTGCGGCCAGGTTCGGCGCGATCGACTCGCTGTAGATCGTGCGCTGGTGCTGGTCGGGTGCGAGGATCATGATCAGATCGGCCCACTCGGTGGCGTCCGCGACGGACTTGACCGCGAACCCGGCCTCCTCGGCTTTCGGAGCGGACTTCGAGCCGTCCTTGAGGGCGATCGCGACCTCGACGCCCGAGTCGCGGAGGTTCTGCGCGTGCGCGTGACCCTGCGAGCCGTAGCCGACGATGGCAACCTTCTTGCCCTGGATGATGGACAGGTCGGCGTCGTCGTCGTAGAAGATCTCGGTGCTCACTGTTTTTCTCCTTGGTTGGTGTGGTTTCGTCTCGTCCGCCCGTGCGTCGGGCGGCGAAGTGTTCGGTGGATGGTCAGCCGCGCAGCACGCGCTCGGTGATGCTCTTGCCGCCGCGACCGATGGCGAGAAGACCCGACTGCGCGATCTCCTTGATCCCGAAGGGCTCGAGCGCGCGCAGCAGCGCATCGATCTTGCCCTTGTCGCCCGTGACCTCGATGACCAGCGCGTCGGACGCGTAGTCGACGACCGCGGCACGGAAGAGGTTGGCGACCTCGATGACGTTCGAACGCGTGGAGTTGTCGGTGCGGACCTTCACCAGCATGTGCTCGCGCTGCACCGACGTCGGGAAGTCGAGCTCGACGATCTTGATGACGTTGATCAGCTTGTTGAGCTGCTTCGTCACCTGCTCGAGCGGAAGGTCCTCGAGATCGACGACGACGGTGATGCGCGAGATGCCGGGCACCTCGGTCACGCCGACGGCGAGGGATTCGATGTTGAAGCCGCGGCGTGCGAACAGGCCGGCGACGCGAGTCAGGAGTCCGGGGGTGTTCTCCACCAGGAGGCTCAGCACGTGAGTCGACATGGTCAGTCCTCCTCGTCGAATGCGGGCGCGTGTTCGCGTGCGTACTGCACGTAGCTGTTGCTGACGCCCTGCGGGACCATCGGCCAGACCATCGAGTCCGCGCTGACGACGAAGTCGATCACGACGGGACGGTCGTTCGTCTCGAGGGCGAGCGCGATCGCGGCGTCGACCTCGTCCTCCTTCTCCACGCGGATCGCCAGGCAGCCGTACGCCTCAGCGAGCTTCACGAAGTCGGGGATGCGCACCGTGCCGTGGCCGGTGTTGAGGTCGGTGTTCGAGTGACGGCCGTCGTAGAACAGCGTCTGCCACTGACGCACCATCCCCAGCGACGAGTTGTTGATGATCGCCACCTTGATGGGAATGTTGTTGATCGCGCAGGTGGCCAGTTCCTGATTGGTCATCTGGAAGCATCCGTCGCCGTCGATCGCCCAGACGACGCGGTCGGGCTCGGCGACCTTCGCGCCCATGGCCGCGGGGACCGAGTAGCCCATGGTGCCCGCCCCACCCGAGTTGAGCCAGGCGTTGGGACGCTCGTACTTGATGAACTGCGCCGCCCACATCTGGTGCTGCCCGACGCCCGCGGCGTAGATGCCCTCCGGGCCGGTCAGCTCGCCGATCCGCTGGATCACGTACTGCGGCGCCAGCAGACCGTCGGTCGTCGGCGCGTACCCCAGCGGGAACTCGGCGCGGAGTCCGTCGAGGTACGACCACCACTCCTCCGTGTCCACGGGCGTGGTGCCCGCGGCAGTGCGGAACGCGGCCTCGAGGTCGACCATCACATCGCGCACATCGCCCACGATGGGCACGTCCGCCATGCGGATCTTCGAGATCTCTGCAGGGTCGATGTCGACGTGCACGACCTTGGCGTTCGGCGCGAACAGCGCGGCCTTGCCCGTCACGCGGTCGTCGAAGCGGGCGCCGAGGGACACGATGAGATCGGCCTCCTGCAGAGCGAGCACCGCGGGGACCGTGCCGTGCATCCCCGGCATGCCGAGCTGCTGCTGGTGGGAGTCGGGGAACGCCCCCCGAGCCATCAGGGTCGTCACGACGGGTGCGCCGGTGGTCTCGGCGAGCTTCAGGAGCTCGGCCGAGGCACGGCCGCGGATCACTCCCCCGCCCACGTACAGCACGGGCTTCTTGGCTGCGGCGAGCAGGGCCGCCGCGGCCTGGATCTGCTTGCCGTGGGCCTTGGTCACCGGACGGTAGCCGGGAAGGTCGATCTTGGCGGGCCAGATGAAGGGGGCGATCGCCTGTTGCGCGTCCTTGGTGATGTCGACCAGCACCGGACCGGGGCGGCCGGTCGAAGCGATCTCGTACGCCGCCGCGAGCGCCCCGGGGATCTCGGAGGCGTCCTTGACGAGGAAGGAGTGCTTCGTCACCGGCATCGTGATGCCGACGATGTCCGCCTCCTGGAAGGCGTCCGTTCCCATGAGCGTCGAGAACACCTGCCCGGTGATCGCGAGCAGCGGCACGGAGTCCATGTAGGCGTCGGCGATGGCGGTCACGAGGTTCGTGGCTCCGGGGCCCGACGTCGCGATGCACACGCCGACCTTGCCGGACGAAGACGCGTACCCCTCGGCCGCGTGTCCGGCCCCCTGCTCGTGACGCACGAGGATGTGCCGCAGATCCTCGGCATCCATCAGCGGGTCGTAGACGGGAAGGATGGCTCCGCCGGGAAGCCCGAAGACGTCCGTGACACCGAGGAGCTCGAGCGTGCGGACGACGGCCTCGGCTCCGGAGATCTCCGGAGCGGCGGTCTTCGTTGCGGGAGGCCTCGGCACGGCCGAGGCGGTGTCAGCAGTCATGACATTCCTTCTGGTGGTCTGTGGTCGACGTCGGATGCCGGAGCATCGGCGACTTGATCCCTGAGCCGTGTCCATGACCCTGGCGCGGTGCCGGGGCCTTGGGCCGGTCGAGGATCAGCCGGTGGTCGCGCCCTCTGCGGCGGACCGCACGAGACGCGAGTACTTGGCAAGAACGCCACGGGTATAGCGCGGGGGAAGCGGCTCCCAGCCGGAACGGCGGGAGGCGAGCTCCGCATCATCGACGAGTAGGTCGAGAGAGCGGGCTGCGATATCGACCCGTATCAGATCACCATCGCGCACGAAGGCGATGGGACCTGCGTCCACCGCTTCGGGTGCTATGTGGCCGATGCACAGGCCGGTTGTGCCGCCTGAGAATCGTCCGTCAGTCAAGAGTAGTACATCTTTTCCGAGCCCAGCGCCCTTGATGGCCGCGGTGATCGCGAGCATCTCGCGCATGCCGGGCCCGCCCTTGGGGCCCTCGTAGCGGATGACGATCACGGTGCCCGGCTCGATCTCGCCGTCGGCGACAGCGTCCATGGCCGCGCGCTCGCGCTCGAACACGCGAGCAGGCCCCTCGAAGACGGCCGCATCGAAGCCGGCGGTCTTCACCACGGCGCCCTCCGGTGCCAGAGACCCGTGCAGGATCGTCAGGCCGCCGGTGGCATGGATCGGGTTGTCGAACGTGTGGATGACCTCGCCGTCGATCGGCTGGGGATCGAGGTCCGCGAGGTTCTCGGCGAGCGTCTTACCCGTGACGGTCAGTGCGTCTCCGTGCAGCAGGCCCTCATCGAGCATCGCCTTCATGATCACGGGGATGCCGCCGTGACGGTCCACGTCGTTCATCACGTACTTGCCGAAGGGCTTCATGTCGGCGACGTGGGGCACCTTGTCGCCGATCCGGTTGAAGTCGTGCAGCGAGAGGTCGACCTCGGCCTCGCGGGCGATCGCGAGCAGGTGCAGCACGACGTTGGTCGAGCCGCCGAGCGCCATCGCCAGGGCGATCGCGTTCTCGAAGGCCTCCTTGGTGAGGATGTCGCGAGTGGTGATCCCCTGGCGCAGGAGGTTGACGACGGCCTCTCCGGAGCGATGGGCGAAGTAGTCGCGTCGGCGGTCGGCCGCGGGCGGCGCCGCCGAGCCGGGAAGGCTGAGCCCCAGAGCCTCGGCGACGGATGCCATGGTGTTCGCGGTGTACATGCCACCGCACGCTCCCTCTCCGGGGGCGATCGCGCACTCGATGCGCTTGAGGTCCTCTTCGCTCATGAGGCCGGCACGGCACGCGCCGACGGCCTCGAACGAGTCAATGATCGTGACGTCCTTCTCGGTGCCGTCCGACAGCTTCACCCAGCCGGGCGCGATCGATCCGGCATACAGGAAGACGCTCGACAGGTCGAGGCGCGCACTCGCCATGAGCATGCCGGGGATCGACTTGTCGCAGCCGGCCAGCAACACAGAGCCGTCGAGGCGCTCCGCCATCATCACGGTCTCGACGGAGTCGGCGATGACCTCGCGCGACACGAGCGAGAAGTGCATCCCCTCGTGACCCATCGAGATGCCGTCGGAGACGGAGATCGTGCCGAACTGCAGCGGGTACCCGCCACCCGAGTGCACACCCTCCTTCGCACCCTGCGCCAGGCGATCGAGGCTCAGGTTGCAGGGGGTGATCTCGTTCCAGCTGGACGCGATGCCGATCTGCGGCTTGTCCCAGTCGGCGTCGCCCATGCCGACGGCACGGAGCATGCCTCGGGAGGTCGTCGCCTCGATGCCGTCGGTGACGACGCGGCTGCGGGGCTTGATGTCGATGGGCGCGCTGGTGGAGGGATCATGCGAGGACATGACGGAAGTCTATTCCCGCTGGGAGGTCCGCTCGTCCGCGAGAGCCTTCAGAAGCTGAGCCATCTGTTGTGGGTTCTCCACACGCAGCGTCGCCGCGCTCTCCCCCGGCCCCACCCGCACGCCGAGATCGTCGCCGGTGAGCACGCGCATCGCGTCCTCATCGGTCACGTCGTCGCCGGCGAACACCATGCCTGTCGCGTCGAAATGCTCGCGCAGGGCGTCCATGGCGGCGTCCTTGCCCTCGTTCCGCGATGAGAACTCCAGCACGCGGTGCCCTGCGCGACGCCGCCAGTGCGGATGCCGGTCGGCGACCAGCGCGTCGATCTCGGCGAAGACGGCGCGCTCGACGTCTGCGGTGGCTCGGCGCGTGTGCACGCCCATGCCGAACGTCTTGGGCTCGAGCTCCGCACCCTCGTAGCGGTCGATGATCGGACGCGCGGCCGCCCACAGCTGCTCGCGCTCCTCGACTGCGGTGTCCGGTCCGGTCGACGCGGCCTCACCGATTCCGGGATACCAGTACTGAGCGCCGTGGGATCCCGCCAGCGCGATGACCGAGTCGTCGGTGTGCTCCGTGATCACGCGCAGGTCGTGCAGGCTCCGCCCGGAGACGTAGGCGACGACGGTGTCGGGAAGGGCGGCGAGCCGGGCGACCTGCTCGGCCACCTCGGGCAGAGCGCGCGCGGCCATGGGGTCGGCGACGAGCGGTGACGCCGTGCCGTCGAAGTCGAGCGCCACCACGAGTCGCGGTGTCGCGGCGATGGCGCTCAGCGCGGCATCCGCCTCTCCGGGGGTCCAGCTACGGGTCACAGGGATCTCCAATCATGGCGGGGTCCCTTCCAGTATGGCCGGGTGGATCGGCGCGGGACGACCTGCGCTCAGCCGTGGCGGACGTCGGAGAGCGCCTGCAGGAACGACGACGACCAGGCGTTGACGTCGTTCTCCAGCACTCGGCGCCGCAGCGCGCGCATGCGCCTGCTCTGCTCGCCCGGGGTCATCTCGACCGCGCGCATGATCGCGTCCTTCACCCCTGCGATGTCGTGCGGGTTCACGAGGATCGCCTGACGCAGCTCGTCGGCCGCACCGGTGAACTCGCTCAGCACGAGCACCCCGCGGTTGTCGGCCCTGGTCGCCACGTACTCCTTCGCGACGAGGTTCATCCCGTCGCGCAGCGCCGTCACGAGCATCACGTCGGCGGCCAGATACAGCGCGACCATCTCCTCGCGGGGATAGCCCTGGTGCAGGTAGCGGATGGCCGTGTGGCCCATGGTGTCGTTGTCGCCGTTGATCCGCCCCACGGCGAGCTCGATCTCGTCTCGGAGGTGGACGTACGCGTCCACCCGCTCGCGGCTGGGGCTCGCGACCTGCACGAGAGTGACGTCCTCCAGGGTGAGCCGGCCGTCTTCGAGGAGCTCTCCGTACGCCTTGATGCGGTGGCGGATCCCCTTCGTGTAGTCGAGCCTGTCGACGCCGAGGAGGATCTTCTTCGGGTTTCCGAGGCTCTCTCTGATCTCAGCCGCCCTCGCTCTGATGTCGGGGCGTGCGGCGAGCTCACGGTACGGAGTGGTGTCGATGGAGATCGGGAACGCCTTCGCGAGTGCCGTGCGACCCGAGCCGTCGTCGGAGGGCACCGTGACGGACGAGCCCTTCACCTCGTACTTCAGGCGACGGCGCACCGCGGTGAGGAAGTAGGTCGCGTCCTGGGCCCGCTGGAAACCGATCACGTCGGCGCCCAGGAGACCCTGCAGCACCTGATCGCGCCACGGCAGCTGCGCGTAGAGGCCGTGCGCGGGGAAAGGGATGTGGTGGAAGTAGCCGATGGTGACGTCGTCGCGGAGCTCGCGCAGCATCTGCGGCACCAGCTGCAGCTGATAGTCGTGCACCCAGACGGTCGCGTCAGGCGCAGCGATCGCGGCGGCCGCCTCGGCGAAGCGCCGATTGACGGTCACGTAGGCGTCCCACCACTCGCGGTGATACTGCGGAGGCGCGATGACGTCGTGGTAGAGCGGCCAGATCGTGTCGTTCGCGAACCCCTCGTAGTACTCCGCGACCTCCTCAGCGCTGAGCGTCACCGGTACGAGGTCGATGCCGCCGATCTCGAACGGCGCCAGTTCGACATCCGGCTGCCCAGGCCAGCCCACCCACGCCCCGTGCGCCGCGCGCATCATCGGCTCGAGCGCGGCCACCAGCCCGCCGGGCGAGGTGCGCCAGACCTCTTCGCCGTTCGGGCCCTCGACCCGGTCGACGGGCAGTCGGTTGGCGACGACGACGAAATCTGCGGCTGGCATCGGGTGGAGCTCCTGTCGCTGGGGGCGGTGCTCCTCAGGGTACAGAAGCTCAGGCCGAGGCTACGCGAGAAAGCGGGCGACTCAGTCGCCAGTTGACAAGGGCGGCGGTGAAGGCTACCGCCGCGGCCACGATCGGCAGCACCAGCGCAGCACCGGTCCCCACGTTCTCGGCCAGCTCTCCCGCGACTGCCGCACCGAGCGACTGGCCGACGACGATCCCTGATCCCAGCATGGTCATCACGGTCGCCGAGCGTCCCAGCGGACTCCGTGCGGCTCCGAAGCTGTACTGCGTGACGAGGGTCGGACCGATGCCGATACCCATTATCGCGAGAGCGACCATCATCATCGTCGGGGTCTCCACGAGCAGCAGCAGCAGAGATCCGGCCAGCAGGACGCCGGCGAAGGTGAGCCAGCGGGCTCGGAGCGAGAACCGCACGGGGAGCCAGGCGACACCGAGCGCGAGCGCCGCAGAGCCGACTCCCATCACCCCGTAGAGCAGACCCGCCTGCTCGGATGCGCCGCGATCCGCCATGAACGACGTCAGGGCGGTGAGCATGGTGCCGAAGAACATGCCGACGCCGAGGATGCCGAGCACGACGACCACGAGACCCGGGCTGAACAGCTCGGAGACCCGAGACGGCGCGCGACCGTCGGCGCCGCGATGGACCGACACGGCGCGGGCGCTGCGATGCAGGGCGAAGGCGCCGACGAAGACGACGGTGAGCAGGGCGGCGCCGACGAGCGGCGCCCAGGGGGCGATCAGCGAGGCGAGGATGCCGACGATGAAAGGACCGAAGACGAAGACCGTCTCGTCGGCCGCCGACTCGTACGCCATCGTGCCGGAGATCGTGCGACTGCGCCCCGCCTCGGGCATGCGGTCACTGATCATCGTCACGAGACGGGAGCGGGACATCGGGGCGACCTGTGGCGCGGTGGCGCCGATGCCGACGGCGGCCAGCAGCACCAGCGCGTCCGCGGTCTCGGCGTAGACGACCACGGTGAAGACCACCAGCATGGTGCCGTTCGCGAGGGCGAGGATCAGGAGCACGGTGCGCTGTCCGTAGCGATCGGCCGCGGCGCCGAGCAGCGGACCGAAGCACGCTGTGCCGAGGCCGACCGCCGCCGAGGTGAGTCCACCGAGTGACAGCGAGCCTCTGGCGGACACGACGACGGTGAGGACTCCGACGACCATCATGGCGAAGGGAAGCCGCGCGATGAACGCGATCAGGAAGTACGGCAGTCCGGCGATCTGGAGGAGGCCGGAGGAACCGTCGGTCTCGGTAGCTGCGGACGGGTGTGGCGTGGAGGGTGCGTGCGTCATGGCTCTCGCGCGTCCGGAGACGCGTTGCTCGGGTGCCGCCGCTGTCCGTCGGATCGCCGACGGCCGGTAGATACACGGGGTGCGGCCGCGGACCAGCCGCGACCCCTCAATCGTAGCGCGAGACGGCAGGACGGGTCTGGATGAGCTGCCAGGGTCCGTGACCCGAGCCGCCGCCGATTGTCAAGGCTGCGCACGATCGGGAGGATGCCGGGTAGCGTGAAGGCCATGAACTACCTCTTCAGCACCGGACTCATCGGCGCGATCACCGCGGGCCGCACCCTTCTGCGTGGCTCGAAGGACGAGGCCTTCACCTGGCGCTCGGCTCTCGCGTGGGCCAGCTGGGGAATCACGCTCGCACTCGCCATCGGATCGGTGGTCGACATGCGACGCGCGAAGCGCGGGATCCCGGTGGCACCCGACTCTCCCGTCGCCGCGAAGCAGAAGAAGGATCGTGAGAAGCAGTCGAAGAAGCTCGCGAAGGAGCTCAAGCACTCGAAGCGCTGATGCTCGAGAAGCGTCGCGCTCAGCGCGTGAGGATGAGGGCTTCGCCCTGACCTCCGCCGCCGCAGAGGCCGACGGCTGCCGTGCCGGCTCCCCGACGGGCGAGCTCATGCGCGACGTGGACCACCAGGCGTGTGCCGGAGGCCCCGATCGGATGCCCGATGGCGATACCGCCGCCGTGGATGTTGACGATGTCGCTGTCGATGCCCAGCTCCACCTGCGAGCGGGCGACCACGGCACCGAACGCCTCGTTGATCTCGACGAGGTCGAGATCGCGCGGGGTGATCCCCTGCTTCTCGCACGCGCGTGCGATCGCCCGTGCGGGCTGCGCCTGCAGGGAGTTGTCCGGCCCCGCCGTCTGACCGCTCGCACCCACGGTGACGAGCACCGGCCACCCGCGCTCGACGGCGAGTCCTCTGGTCGTGACGACGACGGCCGACGCTCCATCGGAGATCTGCGACGAGTTGCCCGCCGTGATGGAGCCGCCCTCGGCGAAGGCTGCACGCAGCCGACCGAGCGTCTCCGTCGTGGTGTCGGGGCGGATCCCCTCGTCCGCCGTCACGACCAGCGGCTCGCCGCGCCGCTGCGCAACGGAGACCGCGACGATCTCGTCGTCGAAGACACCCGCGGCCTGCGCGGCGGCAGCGCGCTGGTGGGACAGCGCGGCGACGGCATCCTGCGCCTCCCTGGTGAGCTCGTATCGCGCGTTGTGGCGCTCGGTGGACGCCCCCATGCTCTCGTTGTCGTAGGCGTCGGTCAGGCCGTCGTGCGCCATGTGATCGAGAACCTCGACGCTGCCGTATGCCCATCCGTCGCGTGAGCCCATGAGCAGATGCGGAGCGCGCGTCATGGACTCCATCCCCGCGGCGACGACGACGGTCGCGTCTCCGGTGCGGATCATCCGCGAGGCATCGATGATCGCGGTCAGGCCTGACAGGCAGACCTTGTTCACGGAGTGCGCCGGCACATCCCAGCCGATCCCCGCAGCGATGGCCGCCTGCCGCGCGGCGTTCTGACCGGAGCCGGCGGCCAGGACCTGTCCGACGATGACGGCGTCCACGGCAGACGGATCGACGGCCGCCTGGTCGAGAGCTCCCCGGATGGCGATGGCGCCCAGCTCCGGCGCGGTGAGGCTCGCGAGCTGCCCTTTCAGCCGCCCCTGCGGGGTTCGTGCCGCCGCCACGATGACGACGTCCTGGTCTGCGATCGAGGGTCCGGTCATTTCGTCTTCTCCTGCTCTGTCCTGCATCACGTCGTCGTCAGCGATCTTGAAGGTCGTCAGCGATCCTGCCGGGCGCCGGCGACGATCAGGGTCGGCTCGGTGGCCGCGATCACGTCGTCGACCGAGACACCGGGCGCGGTCTCGACCAGCACGAGCCCGGCCTCGGTCACGTCGATCACGGCCAGATCGGTGATGATGCGATCGACGACGCCGCGACCGGTGAGAGGCAGCGAGCACTCATCGACGATCTTCGCCGAGCCGTCCTTGGCCACATGCTCCATCAGCACGATCACACGCCGTGCGCCGTGCACGAGATCCATGGCTCCGCCAGGACCCTTGACCATCTTGCCCGGGATCATCCAGTTCGCGAGGTCACCGGTCGCCGACACCTGCATCGCGCCGAGGATCGCGGCGTCGATCTTGCCACCGCGGATCATGCCGAAGCTCGTCGCCGAGTCGAAGAACGACGCGCCGGCGAGCACCGTCACTGTCTCCTTGCCGGCATTGATCAGGTCGGGGTCCACGGCATCCTCGTGCGGGTAGGGACCGACGCCGAGGATCCCGTTCTCCGACTGCAGCACCACCGTCACCCCGGGCGGCACATGGTTGGGAACCAGCGTCGGCAACCCGATACCGAGGTTGACGTACTCGCCGTCCCGCAGTTCAGCAGCCGCTCGCGCCGCCATCTCGTCTCGTGTGAGAGCCATGTCAGATCCCCTCCGCCGACACGGTGCGTCGCTCGATGCGCTTCGGCGCGTCGGCACCGACCTCGACGACACGGTGCACGAAGACGCCAGGCAGATGGATGCGGTCAGGGTCCAGCTCCCCCGGCTCGACCAGCTGCTCGACCTGTGCGATGCAGATCCGCCCGGCCATCGCGGCCAGCGGGTTGAAATTGCGAGCGGCCTTGTTGAAGATCAGGTTGCCGTGGCGGTCGCCCGCCAGTGCGTGCACCAGCGCGAAGTCGGTCGTGATGGCCTCTTCGAGGACGTAGTCGCGAGACGTTCCGTCGACGTCGAAGGTGCGCACGTCCTTCACGGGTGACCCCACCGCGACGGTGCCGTCGGCGTGGTAGCGACGAGGAAGGCCGCCTTCGGAGACCTGCGTGCCGACCCCCGTCTGGGTGTAGAAGGCCGCGATCCCCGACCCGCCCGCGCGCAGCTTCTCGGCCAGCGTGCCCTGGGGTGTGAGCTCGAGCTCGAGCTCACCGGAGAGGAACTGCCGCTCGAACTCCTTGTTCTCGCCGACGTAGGACGACGTCATCTTGCGGATCCGTCCGGCGCCGAGGAGCACCCCGAGACCCCAGTCGTCGACCCCGCAGTTGTTGCTGACGACGCTCAGGCCGGTGGTCCCCTGCGCGAGCAGGGCGTCGATCAGGGCGATGGGGTTTCCCGAGAGCCCGAACCCACCGACGGCCAGGGAGGATCCGTCGCCGATGTCCGCCACGGCTTCCGCCGGCGATGCCCAGTGCTTGTCGATCACGTGTGCTCCTTCGAAGACGTGTCCCTCCAGCATCCACCTCGGACCTCGTCGGGCGAAAGCAGCTGCTTGCGATGTGGACTCACGGACCCGTAGCGTCCACATTATGGAATCTCCTTCCCGAAGCATCCCCGGGGCCCAGGCGATCGCTCGCGCGGCGTCGCTGCTGCGCCTCGTCACATCGAGCGGCGAGGCCGGGGCGAGCCTGCAGGAGCTCGCTCGATCCGCCGACCTGTCGCGCTCCACCGCCCACCGCCTGCTCAGCGCCTTGAAGGCCGAGGGTCTGGTCGATCGCATCGACGCGACGGCGCGCTGGATGCCGGGCCCAGAGCTCTTTCTCATGGGCTCCGTCGCGGCCTCCCGCTACGACGTCACCGGGCTCGCGCG
Source organism: uncultured Microbacterium sp. (assembly GCA_963518515.1). Classification (GTDB taxonomy): domain Bacteria; phylum Actinomycetota; class Actinomycetes; order Actinomycetales; family Microbacteriaceae; genus Microbacterium. The sequence continues at coordinate 214,192 of CAUQIW010000002.1, read as the reverse complement.
CGACGTCGTCCGCTCTCTCGCCGTGAAGACCGAGGAGAGCGCCTTCCTCTCCGTGCGCCGCGCCGATGAGACGGTGTGCCTGCTCCGCGAGGAGGGCTCGTTCCCGATCCGATCCTTCGTGCTCAGCGAAGGTGTGCGATTCCCGCTGGGCGTCGCCAGCGCCGGTCTCGCCATCCTCGCCTTCCTCCCTGACCACGATGTGGATGCCTATCTCGATCGTCATCCCGACCTCGCCCAGACCTGGGGCAGCTCCCACGCACGGCACCCCCTCCGCCGCCGTCTCGCGGAGACGAAGGAACGCGGGTATGCGGTGAACCCTGGACTGATCGTGGAGGGGAGCTACGGCCTCGGCGCCGCCGTCTTCGATCGCTTCGGTCGGCCGGAATGGGCGTTGAGCCTCACGGGCGTCGGGTTCCGCTTCGGTCCGGAGCGGATCGCCGAGCTCGGGCGCACGCTGCTCGCCCATGCCCACGAGCTGTCGGCACGTCTGACGAGCGCCCGGCGCTGACCTCTTTGCATACCAGTAGGTATATACTTAATGGTATGAATCGTCAGGATGTCATCCCTTCTCTGGTGCTGTCGTCGTACGCACTGGGCCGGATCGCCGCGCAGGACGCGGGGAACGACGCCCCCGCCGCACAGTGGCGGGTGCTGAATCTGCTCGCGCAGGCGGGTCCGAAGCGCGTCGGCGAGCTCGCCGTCGCCGCACGCACCACGCAGCCGGGCATGACCCGCCTGGTCGGCGGCCTCGAGCGCGACGGCCTCGTGCTGCGCTCCCCCGACCCGGAGGACTCGCGCGCGATCGCGGTCGGTATCACCGAATCGGGGTCGCACGCCCTGGCTGCGTGGCGCACCGAGTTCCGCGACACCCTCGCCCCGAGGTTCTCCGACCTCGAGGACGAGGAGTGGAGCATCCTGACTCGCGCGGCGGAGATCCTCGCCGCGCACACCGCAATCGAATCGACGGGAGCAACACGGTGAGCACACCCACCACCTCGGTATGGAAGCAACCCGCACAGGTCTGGGCCGTGGCCTTCGCCTGCGTCGTGGCGTTCATGGGGATCGGGCTGGTCGATCCCATCCTGCCCGCCATCGCGGACTCGCTGCAGGCCAGCCCCTTCGAGACCGAGCTCCTCTTCACCAGCTACCTCGCGGTCACAGGGCTGGCGATGCTGGTGACCAGCTGGATCTCCAGCCGCATCGGCGCCAAGAAGACGCTGCTGATCGGTCTCGCACTCATCGTCGTCTTCTCGCTGCTGTGCGCACTGAGCGGCAGCGTCGACGCCGTGATCGGCTTCCGCGCGGGATGGGGACTCGGCAACGCGCTCTTCATCTCCACCGCATTGGCCACCATCGTGGGAGCGGCGTCGGGCGGCAGCGCTGCGGCGATCATCCTCTACGAGGCCGCGCTCGGGCTCGGCATCGCCATCGGGCCGCTCCTCGGCGGCATCCTCGGCGAGCAGAGCTGGCGCGCGCCGTTCTTCGGCGTCGTGGTGCTGATGGCCATCGCGTTCCTCGCCGTGCTGCTGCTTCTGCGGGGCCCCGCAGAGAAGCGCACGCCCGTCGCGTTCTCCGCCCCCTTCAGAGCCCTCCGTCGCCCGGCGCTGGCGATCCTCGCGGTCGCCGCCCTGTTCTACAACATCGGATTCTTCATCCTGCTCGCCTTCTCGCCGTTCCCCCTCGGTTTCGGAGCGATGGGCATCGGGTTCACCTTCTTCGGCTGGGGACTCGCACTCGCCGTCACCAGCGTGTGGGTGGCACCGTTCCTCATGCGCAGGATGCCGCGCACCCGCGTCATCCTCCTCGTGCTGCCTCTGCTCGCCGTCGACCTCATCGTCGCAGGACTCCTGGTCGCGTCGGCGACCGCGCTGGTGATCTGCATCGTCGTCGGAGGCCTGCTCCTCGGCATCATGAACACCGTGCTGACGGAAGCCGTCATGGAGGCCACAGACCTCCCGCGGTCCGTCGCCTCGTCGGCGTACTCGTCGGTGCGCTTCCTCGGCGGAGCCGTCGCCCCACCGCTGGCCGCCGCGCTCTGGCACGCCTTCAGCGCGACCGTCCCCTACCTGGTGGCCGCCGCGGCCGTGCTGATCGCCGCGCTCACGATCTTCCTGGGACGCAGGACGCTGGCGCACATCGACGATGAGCCGACGGATGTCGCCGCAGAGGACGCCGAGGCCATCCTCATCGGCGATGCGGCGTGAGCACCCGGAACCACAGCCACGAGCGCCTGTGCCCGATCACTTCACGGTGACGGTGATCTCCGCGGTCCTCTGATCCGCCGCGTCGTCGGGGATGTCGCCTCTGAACCGGTACTCGAATCGGATCATGGTGGTGCCGTCTCCGACGGGAGCGAATCGATAGGAGACCTCGCTCGGGGCTCCGGTCTCTCCCGGGGCTCCGAGGTAGCGGGAGCGCTCGTCGCCCGGCCCGAGCACCTGCGGGTCGGGCTCCTGGGTGATGACCCAGGCGTCGCCGACCGTGGGGTTGATGGTGCCGAAGTCGACCACCAGCTGCTCGCCCGGCGCCAGAGTCACCGAAGAGGTCGTGTAGGGCACCGTCTGCTCTGCGGCAGCGCACCCTGAAGCGGCCATGGCCAGCATCCCGAGTGCCAGCACGACGGCGGATCTCGTCACTCTCCGCATGAAGACCCCTCCCCGTTGGCAACAAGCTAGCGCACGAGCGGTGCTTCGTGAGGGAGGCGAAAAGCAGAAAAGCCCCGATGACTGGCGAGAGTCATCGAGGCTGATCCGTGCACCCCCTCGGACTTGAACCGAGAACCCACTGATTAAGAGTCAGTTGCTCTGCCGATTGAGCTAGAGGTGCGTGGCCCGGGAATCCCCCGGCCGAGGAATTACATTACCAGCCGACGGCCGGAGGGCGAAATCGAGCCGACCGGTCGATTCTCCCGCGCGTGTCGTCGTGCGTCGACGGATCGGGGCCGACGGGGGGACGGCGGTTATCCTGGACGCGTGACCGCCACTGCCCCCGCCGCCGACCTCGCCCGCGACCTCGCGCTCGCCCTCCGGCTGGCTGACGCCGCGGACGCGCAGTCGCTTCCGCGCTTCGACAGCGCCGACCTGAAGATCTCGACGAAGGCCGACCGTTCCCACGTCACCGATGCCGATCTGGCGACGGAGCGCGCGATCCGCGACATCCTCGCGGCCGAGCGGCCGGACGACGGCATCTTCGGCGAGGAGTACGGCGCCGAGGGCAGCACGCATCGGCAGTGGATCATCGACCCTATCGACGGCACGGCGAACTTCCTCCGCGGCGTGCCTCTCTGGGGCACGATGATCGCCCTCGCGATCGACGGGATCCCGCAGGTCGGCGTCGTCAGCATGCCCGCGCTCGGTCGACGCTGGTGGGCGGCCGCCGGTCAGGGCGCCTGGACCGCGACCGATGCGGCGCCCCGCCGCCTCAGCGTCTCTGACGTGTCGTCACTCGACGACGCGAGCGTCAGCTTCCAGAGCATCGCTCAGTGGGCGGACTCCGGCCACGTGGACCAGCTTCTGAGACTCGCCGACCGCGTCTGGCGCGACCGTGCGTACGGCGACGTCTACGCCTACATGCTGCTCGCCGAGGGCCGTCTAGAGATGGTCGCGGAGTTCGACGTGAAGGAGTACGACATCGCGGCAGCTGTCCCGATCGTCCGAGAGGCCGGGGGCCGGATGACGGGATTCAACGGCGCTGAGACCATCTCCGATCTCTCGACACTCGCAAGCAACGGCACCCTGCACGAGGCCTTCCTCGAGCTCCTCCACGGCTGATCACCGCTTCCCCCGACACCCCGGATGCAGATGAGGCAGACGATGAATCCCCGCATCACCGCCGCGGCCGCAGGCACCCTGCTGCTGCTCGCGGCACTGAGTGCGTGCTCCGGCACGCCTGAGGCATCTGCGACGTCCACGCCGAAGGCTTCGGCGACGACCGATCCGGTGCAGACGGAGGAGACGGAACAGCCCGTCGTCGAACCCGCGTGCGACACGATCGTGTCCCCCGGCACCGTCCAGGCGCTCACAGACGCGGGGTGGAGCTTCGAGGCGAAGCCGTTCGTCGTGGGAGACGTCATGCTCGAAGAGGGCCTGCTCTGCTTCTGGGCCGACTATACGATCGCCTCCGATCACGGACAGCTCTACGGGTGGTCGGAGATCACACCCGAAGACGCCGCCCAGGCGCAGACGTCTCTGCTCGGCGAGGGATGGACGAGGGAAGACGGGTCCGACGGCATCTACATCACCGAGAACCCGCAGTTCGCGATGGGCACCGATGAGGACGGCTACGGCATGACGTACCTGTTCGGCGACGGCTGGGTGAAGTTCGCCGACACCCGTCAAGGGCTGATCCTCATCGACTGGGCGGCCTGAGCGCCTCGCACTCGGGGACGGCGACGTGGGTTCCGGCCGGTCCGTGCCAGAATTGATTCGTGCACCCATCGAGAAGACCCGCGGTCGTCCGCGGCTTCGCGGGTGCATCGATGGCGATCTTCACGGCTCTCGCCGGTCACCTGACCGCCGGCGGCGCGATGCCCGGCCCGCTCGGGATCCTCGTGCCGTGGATGCTCGCCTTCATGGTGTGCGTGCTCCTCGCCGGACGCCGGCTCTCGGTCGTGCGCCTCGGCCTCTCGGTGGCCGTGAGCCAGTTCCTGTTCCACGCCCTCTTCGTGCTCGGCACGGTCACCCCGTCGGGCGTCAGCGTGGGACACGTGCACGGTGCTCCCCTCCAGCTTCCGGCCGTGTCGGCGGAGGCTGCGATGTCGACCGCTGACGGGATGATGTGGTTCGGCCACGCGATCGCCGCCGCGGTCACGGTCATCGTGCTCCATCGCGGCGAGCGGATGCTGCTGACTCTGCAGGCCCTCGCCGCCCAGGCCGTGCGGTGGGTGCGCCGCCGCATCGACGCCGTCCTCGTCGCACCGTCGCCGCTGCGCACCCGCGGTCTCGCTCCCGCGGCCCCGGCGCCCGCACGCCCGACCTCGACGTTCCTCTCGACGCGTCGAGGACGCGCTCCCCCTCAGCTCTCCGCGGTCTGATCCACGTCGCCGGCTGTCTGCACGGCGTCGCTCCGTGCTGTGCGCCCCTCGCGGCGCGCACGGATCCATCGAACGCACTCCGGCGTCGCACCGGCGACGCCCGATGAGAGGTCTGTCACGTCATGTCCCCTGTCCGCAGATTCGCGGTGGGGGTGACGGTCGCGGCAGTCGCGATCCTCGCGACCGCCGTGCCGGCATCCGCCCACGATGAACTCGTCTTCAGCGACCCCGCGCAAGACGCTCAGCTCGCGTCCCCTCCCGAGAGCATCACCATGCAGTTCTCCGGAGAGCTGCTCAGCCTCGGCGACTCCATGACAGGAGCCGTCGTCCTCGTCGTCGATCAGGACGGTCGGGATTGGGTGAGCGGTGCACCGGAGGTGCTGCGCGACACCGTCACGGTGGCCGTCGAACAGGGCATGCCCGACGCCGGTTACCAGGTGCGTTGGCAGGTGGTGTCGGAAGACGGCCACCCGATCGCGGGCGTCATCCCCTTCACGATCGGGGATGCCGCGCCCATGGCGTTGGGTGACGACGATCAGGCATCGACCGGGCAGCCGGGTGATGACGCGGCCTCCGACGATGCGTCCGCCGCCGCCAGCGCCCCGGATCAGACCGCAGAAGAGACGAGCGGAGCGATCCGCCTCCTGCTCGTCGGCGCGGGTGGCGCGGCTCTCGCCGCCGCCATCTTCGCCCTCTACCGATTCCTTCGTCGTCCACGGACGACAGCCGCCTCGCCGGCCTCCGGCGACAGCGCGGACACAGAACTGTGAAAGGCACTCCTGTGAACACCAGCACCAGCACCACTCCGCTCCCCCGTCTCGCGGCGCTCGTCGCGATCTCCCTCGCCGCTCTCACGGGGTGCGCCTCGACGAGCGTGCCGAACGAGACGGCAGCCACCCCGGCCGGAGACGCCGTGTCGATCGACGACGCCTGGGTGAAGGCCGTCGACGGAGGGATGTCCGCGGCTTTCGGCGTCCTCGAGAACGACGGTGACGAGGACCTCACCGTCACCTCGGCGACCACGGACGCCTCCCCCATGGTCGAGCTCCACGAGACGGTGGAGAACGAATCGGGCCAGATGGTGATGCGCGAGATCGAGGGCGGATTCGTGATCCCGGCGGGCGGCGAACTGCTTCTCGAACCCGGCGCGAACCACATCATGCTCATGGATCTGGCACAGCCCCTCACCGCGGGTGACGAGGTCACGTTCACGCTCACGTTCTCGGACGACTCGACCTTCGAGTTCACCGCGCCGGTGAAGGACTACACCGGCGCGAACGAGAACTACGAGGAGAGCGACGAGCACGAGGGCATGGATCACTGATGCCGCGGCGCGCACAGGGCGCGCGCACCGATCGCTCCGGGTCGACCCGGCGGCAGTTCCTCCTCGGGGGGGCTGTCGCCGGGATCGGCGCTGCCGCAGCGATCGGTGTCGACCTCGCCCTCGACACCTCCGACTCCTCGTCCGCTGCACCGTCCACGCCGATGAACGGCGAGCAGACGGTTCCCTACTTCGGAGCGCACCAGGCCGGCGTCGACACGGCCGCTCAGGCCCACGGCGTCTTCCTGGCGCTGGATCTGCTCCCCACCGCCGATCGCGACGGCATCACACGGCTGATGCGCATCCTCACGGATGACGCCTCGCGGCTCACCCAGGGCCGGCCCGCGCTGGCCGATTCCGAACCCGAGCTCGCCCTCTCGCCCGCGCGGCTCACGGTGACCTTCGGCTTCGGCCCCGGTCTCGTGGCACGTGCGGGCGGGCCGGAGCCGGTCTGGCTCGCGCCACTTCCCGCCTTCGGAGTGGACCGCCTGCAGCCCGAGTTCTCCGGTGGCGACCTCATGATCCAGATCGCCGCCGACGATCCTCTGACCGTCGCTCACACGGCTCGGATGCTGTTGAAGGACGCCAGGTCCTTCGCCGCACTGCGGTGGAATCAGCAGGGCTTTCGCCGTGCGCACGGCACCGAGCGCCCGGGGACGACCATGCGCAACCTCTTCGGTCAGGTCGACGGCACGGCGAACCCCGAGCCGGGGACCGCCGAGTTCGACGAGGTCGTGTGGTCGCAGGATTCCTGGCTGAAGGGCGGAACAGGGATGGTCTTCCGCCGCATCCGGATGGATCTCGACAAATGGGACCGTCTGGACCGCAGCGGGCGAGAAGCCTCGGTCGGTCGGACTCTCTCCGTCGGCGCCCCGCTGACCGGGGTCGAGGAGTTCGACGAGCCCGATCTCGAAGCGACCACTGCCATCGGATTCCCGGTGATCCCGACGTTCGCTCACATCCGACGCGCTCGCGGCGATGACTCCGAGAAGATCTTCCGACGCGCCTACAACTTCGACGAGCGCCCGAGCGGGTCCGCGGTGTCGGAGTCCGGACTGCTCTTCGTGTCCTTCCAATCGGACATCGACCGCCAGTTCATCCCGATGCAGCGCCGACTCGACGAGCTCGACCTGCTGAACGAGTGGACGACGCCGGTCGGCTCTGCCGTGTTCGCCGTGCCACCGGGGTGCGATGAGGGCGGATTCATCGGCGAGACGCTGCTGAGCGGAGGGCACTGACATGACGCTCACGACGTCTCCCGGAGCACCGGCGTCCAGCACCGCCGACGATGCGCGTTCGCACCCCTGGCTCGGCCCGCTTCTGCGACGGCTGCACTTCTTCGCCGGCATCCTCGTCGGGCCCTTCATCCTCATCGCCGCGATCAGCGGCGCTCTGTATGCGCTCACTCCTCAACTCGAACAGATCGTCTACGACAGGCAGCTGCATGCGCCGGTCTCGGCGTCATCGCTGACCCTCGCAGAGCAGATCCGAGCCGCCGACGACCACCTCGGCGAGGACGCGTCGCTGTTCGCCGTCCGTCCCGCTCCTGAGCCCGGAGACACGACCCGCATCATGTACACCGAGTCGGGGCTGGGTCCCAGCGAGTCGCGGGCGGTGTTCGTCGATCCGGCGACGGGCGAGATACACGGCGACCTGGTGGTTTACGGCACGAGCGGAGCCACGCCACTGCGCACCTGGATCAGCACCCTGCATCGAACCCTCCATCTGGGCGACATCGGACGGGTGTACAGCGAGCTCGCGGCGTCGTGGTTGGGGATCGTCGCCGTCGCAGGCCTGGTGCTGTGGATCCTCCGCCTCCGTCGGAACCGCACGAAGAAGGATCTGCTGCGCCCGAACCCCCGCCATCGCGGCTATCGGGCACTGTTCGGGTGGCACGCCTCCCTGGGTATCTGGGTGGTGCTGGGAGCCGTCTTCCTCTCCGTGACCGGAATCACCTGGTCCCAGTACGCCGGCGCGAACGTGAGCAGCATCCGCGCGTCTCTCGACTGGGGCACGCCGTCGGTCGACACGAGTCTCACCGGCGATGGCGATACCGTCGACGAGCACGCCGATCATGGGGTCTCGCGGGATGCCCCGTCGGGATCGGCGAATCCTGCGACGTTCGACGCGGTGCTGGCCATCGCTCAGAGGGAGAACGTCAACACCGGACAGGTGGAGGTCAGGCCGCCGGCTGCACCCGGCACTGCCTGGACGGTGCGCGAGATCAAGACGAGCTTCCCCACAGAGGGCGATTCGCTGGCGATCGACGGCACCACCATGCAGGTCGTCGACCGGGTCGATTTCGCGGACTTCTCCCTGCCCGCCAAGCTCGCGAGCTGGGGGGTGAACCTGCACATGGGGGTCGCCTTCGGGCTGCTCAACCAGGTCATCCTCTTCGTGCTCGCCGTCGCGCTGGCGAGCATGGTCGTGCTCGGATATCTGATGTGGTGGAGACGCCGCCCACCCCGCCCCGCGCGCATGCCGGTCGGTGCCGCCCCACGACCCGGCGCACTTCGCGACGCGCCCTGGTGGGGAGTGCTCGCTGTCGTGGTCGTGGGGGCGGTGGTCGGCGTCGTGCTTCCCCTCGTGGGATGGACGCTCGTCGGCTTCGTGCTCATCGATGCGGCGAGGAGCAGGATCAAGCGGTCGCGTGCCTGAAGGCCTGTCACCCGCACCGTCGACCGTGTGGGTGACAGGCCTTCACCCAGGGAGCGTGTGTCAGACTCAGAGGCTCCCCACAGAGCGATCAGCCTGACCGCGCCCCTTGGCACCGGACTCCCGTGGTGGACGAACAGAGGACGTCCGCATGGGCAAGTTCATCTACGAGGGCGGACCGAAGGTCGAAGTCGAAGACCGCGCACTCACTCACGTGCAGCTGGTCATCACCGCGAAGCTGCGTCGGGGTGAGCCCTTCTCGTTCTCCTGGCGTGAGGACGTCGCCCTCGGCGGCGGCCGCACGACCGTGTGGATCCACGCCGGCAGCTCGCTGGTGTTCAAGTACTACGGAAGCCGGCAGCCCGCCATCAACAGGGCGTGGATCGACGCTCTCGCGTTCAGCGCGAGCGCGCCGTCGGGTCTCTACCTCCTCGCCGAGCCCAGCGAGGCCATCGCCCCTCATCGTCCGCTCGAGCCGATCGTCGTCTGACCTCATGTAGTGTCGCTCGCATGAGCGCCGGCCCGTCTCTCACCGATACGGCCGCGGAGCTGTACACGGCTCCCCTGGCCGAGTTCGTGTCACGCCGCAATGCGCGCGCGAAGGAGACGAGCGACGCCGCGCTCGCGGCCGCAATCCGTGGGCTTCGGAAGCCCTCGGTGGCGGCATGGGCGGTGAACGTGTTCGCCCGCGAGCGCGTCGGCGAACTCGGCGAGGCTCTCCAGCTCGCACAGGAACTGCGTGAGGCGCAGGACGATCTCGACGCCAAGGCTCTCGCCCAGCTCGGGCGCGATCGCCGCGCGCTCACGAACCAGCTCGCGGGTCACGCGGCGAAGCTCGCCGAGTCCCGTGGCGAGCGGATCACGGCGGCCACTCTCGAGGCGATCAGGCAGACCATCGGCGCAGCCTTCTTCGATCCTGTGGCGGCGGGCGCCGTCGCCTCTGGTCGCCTGATCCGGGAACTCGAGCCGGGTTCCGTGCCCGAGGACTCCGCAGAGGTCGTGGCCGGGGGCGGCGCGGCAGTGCCTGAACTCCCCGAAGAACCCGTCGACGAGGTGGCGGCGCGACGCGAACGCAAAGCCGCCCAGAGGTCGCTGCGCGACGCGGAGCAGGCGAGCGATCGATCGCAGAAGGCGGCGGCGAAGGCAGACCGCGAACTGCGCGACGCCGAGCTTCGAGCGGATGAGGATGAGCGACGAGTTCATGATCTGGAGGTCGAGATCGCCAAGGCCCGACGCGATGCAGACCACGCTCGATCGAACGCGAAGGCCGCGCGTGAGAATCAGGCGAAAGCCGCTCGGGCGGCGTCAGAGTCGTCGGCCGCGGTGGAGGAAGCCCGCGCGAGGCTGGACGAGTTGGACAACCCGCAGTGATCGCGACCCGTGAGTCAACCCGGTATCCCCGACGCGCCTGACGACTAGAGTGCTCAGATGAGCGACGTCAAGACGATGGAGAGAACCGAAGTGGTCATCGACGGCGTCACCGCGCTCCTCGCCCAAGAGCAGGACATCGACGATCTCAAGCGTCGGATCGAGGCCGCCGCCGGCACGACCGGCACATTCGTCGAGTTCACCGTCGTCGGCAACCGTGCGATGAGCGTTCTCATCACCCCCACGAGCAGCGTCTCGATCACGGTCGCGACGGTGGAGTTCGACGAGCGCGACTCGGGAGATGAGAACTTCCCCTTCGGGGGCTTCTACGACACGATGTGACGCGCGCCGCATGAAAAAGCCCCCGACGTCTGCGTTCGCAGGATCGGGGGCCTCTTCTGTGACAGCGACGTGGTGGTGAGAAGAATCGCGTTTGGGGTGTCTCATGTCTCATGTGGCGTCGAAGCCCCATCGGACTGCGCTCGCCCCTGAGACACTCCGTGCACTAGCAGCACATTTTAATCATCGGGAGGTTTCGAGTCGGGCGCCAACTCCACAGCGCGTCGGCTCTCCGTGATCGTTCGCTTGCCGAGGACCTTGGCCAAGGTGTTGCGAACGCCGTAGTCGCGGTCCCAGACGAGCGCTACGAGATCGTCGTGATCCGCTTCCGGTCGGAGCAGATCCAGCACATCACCCTCGAATGCGTAATAAGGGGACGCCACTCTGAGTGCTTCAGCTCGGAAATTCTCGTACTCGGCCCGAGACCTGAAATGAACCGAGAATCGCTTGTCGACTCGTTCGCCAATCGAGACGTTCCACCGCTGCTCTAGCGCATCGAGCAACTCGGCTACCTCGTCTGCGTCCGTGACCTCCACGAAGAGATTACTTCCGGTCGCAACTCGAACCGGGTCGAGTGGCAAGCTGTCGGCCCAGAGGACGGACACTTGCTTCTCGATCTCAAGTTGTTCTCTAGCGAACTGATCTAAATCGAGGTAGTCCGTCTGCAGGTACTGGCGAAGGCTACGGACGAGCCAGAGCACTGGTGCGTCCATCAAGTTAGACCATAGAGAGCCATCGCGTCGACTCGAGATCGTTTCGAGGATGTCTTGTAAAAGTTCCTCGCAGTGGTAATCCTTGAGGAACCTGAACAGTTGCGCTGATCGTCTAGGGAGTCCTGACCATAGCGACTCGCTCGGGATCCGATACGCGTTTAAGATTGTCTCGAACTCAACCTGCAAACGAGTCTTCTCAGAAGAGGACAGAGCCAGGGTGTCTGCGGCGCCCCACGTGCCATCACTCTCGTACTCGAACTTTCGCTTGCTCATCGAATAGATCTCGGCTTGAACGCATAGATTGAATAACCACGGAGATACCTTGAACGATATCTCGCAGTGATAGTTCGGATCAAATAGCGCGAGCTCCTCGTCCGTGGCCCGCTCAAAGATATACTTCGCGGACAGGACGTCTCGAGTCGCTTTCCCTAGCGCCGCCTGCTGATCACGGGAGTAACGCGTCCGAACGGATTCAGAAGGACGCAGTTCGTAGGATATGTCGTTGAGCATGTCACGCATCTGACCGCGGACGACCAGCAACGAGTCGCGCGCCGCTTGTATACTTATTCGCTGGTTTTCATCCTGGAGCATCATTCGCTCCACCAACAAATCGACGTCAGAGAGAAACGGATACAGGTCGCGGACACGCCTATGCCCCGCGCCGCGGGAGTTCTGCTTGGTGAAGATTTCCGCAATTACCAGTCCGGCGGAGAACACGTCCGACGGCTTCCCGATGCTGTCGGGGTCATTTCTGGCCATTTGCTCGGGAGCCAGATAATTGCGGTTGGCTAAGAGTTCCCCCTGTTTGGTTATCGTCGAATCCTTGAAGCGCGCGATTCCGAAATCAGCCAAGACCAGACGTCTATCAGCTGTATCGATAAGTATGTTCTGTGGCTTGACGTCACGATGCACTATGTCGTCGCCGTGCACGTGCGCCAGAGCTTCACACAACTGGATCGCATACTCAAGAAGTATCGCGTAGTCGAACTCGCTCCCAATGATGTCTTGAATCGTCGCGGAATACAGGTCCATAACGTAATAAAACGCTGCATCATCCTCAGCATGCGCGTAAATCTTGATGATGTTGGGATGACTCTCCTGCAAGCCGTACGCGATCTCCTTGCGGAACCTTTCGTTCCGGCTAGCACGTCTCGTGTCTTTTCTGATCCACTTCAGCGCGCACGCCTGTCCATCCGACCCGGATCGCGCTCTCCAGACTGCAGCCGCTCCCCCTTGACCGAGCTGAGCCTCGAGCGTATACACCACACCGCCGACCTCAACGCGCTCGTGCTTCTTCATCGGCTAAAGATACCGGAGCTCGAGAAACCGATGCTCCCCGGGTTACCGAAATTCCGAGACCCCGCGCCAGCGAACGCGAAGTTGGAACTCGAGTTTCGGCTAGATCTCAAGCGAGCGAGCCAGAGCGCTCAGCCGGTTTTGGTTCAGAGCAGCATCCCGGTGGCGTCTAGGTATCCATACCGCGTGGCGGACCCCGGTGCGCTTATGACCCTCGCCGGATCCGAAGCAGGCCCCCTACGCCGGGTTGCAAAACTCTAAGCAATCCGAGTGCCTGCAGGGTCTCGAGGAAATCCTTGTGCTCGGGTATCGGGGAGAACTTGGGCGATTCCGCCTCCATGTCGACGATAGCCGCATAGACGCCTCCAAGGACTTCAAGCGTGCGGGTAGGGGATGCTGCGAAATGCGAACGCACGTCCGGTGACGCTAGCAGTCGCAGCAACGCGGGGCGAGCGGCACCGGCCTCGGCAAGCGCGTGGATTGCCGCAAGGTCGGCACTTATGGCGTTCTCGTATAAGAAGCCAGCGATTGCGTTGGCAGACGCTGCCGCATGAGTCGAATTCAGGAGCGCTTCGAGGTTCAGGAGCACGTGCGCTTGGACTTCAAGATCGATCCTTGCACTGCCCACGAATGCAACGACGTCGTCGGCTGTAACCAGCGACTCCACCTCCGACGGGCTTGGCCCTGGCCTGTTCGCTAGCAGCGCTTCTCTAACAGACCAATCCACCGAGCCATCCGCCTCAGCCCGGAGCTGACCAAGGTCCCCCCAGCCATCACCTAGATCAGGGAGTATGAGCGGCTCAGCGGGTGCCGGCGTTACCGGAGACGCCAAGGGAGCTAGCCGTGGATCCTCCGCGCGCGCTGTCCCTCGCTCACCCGCGCACCCCCGCGAGTCGCGTGAAGCCACCGGCAGGCACTGACACTGGGGGCTGGCCGTGACAACGAACTACAGGGGCGAGCCTCGTAACGCTGACATGGTGAGCTCACTGTTGACCGAAGGCGAGGTCATTGAGGTCATCGTTCAGGCTTTGGCTTTGGTTGTCGCCGTCACCAATAGACGGCTCGTCACGATCTATGACGAATTCGGAGCCGTGTCGAGCATCCTCGGTCACGCCATCTCTGCGGTCTTCCTCAAGCCCAAGGCGGGAGGGGAATACCTCGTGGAGATCGCCTGCGAAGGCGAGACACGACCGACGGAGGGTTGCGGACTTCGCTCGGGCCGCAGCCCTCGCTACGGCAGCGGTATCGACTCACCGTTGACTCGCGCTCCTGGATTTTTCTACAGGTAATCCCTGTCCGCAGTCGCCACCGGGGCGCTCGACCTCGCAGTCGCCGCCGATTAGGAAGCGCGTCACAAAGCCATCGCTACGTCGATGGCGAGGCACACGTTGCCGCTCAGCTGCCATAGATAGCCTCGGTCGACACACGGTAGGCATTCTCGGTCGGCGTGATCCCGAGGACTTTCGCTTCCTCCAAGTTTCGGCGAGTATTGGCCGGGATCGTCTTCTCGATCCGTTCTCGCAACGTGGCCGGCGACGCTGCCGACCCGTTGATGTACTCCTCGGCCGCGCTCATGACTCCTCCAGTGTTGTGCCACCACTCGGCCTGGAACAGTATGTCCCGATCCGCGAGTTGCCGAGCAAGCCTCTCCTCCTCGGCTTGATTGGTCGCCCGAAGCTGGTTGTTCGCCGGCCCGAAGACGTAGCTGAACTTCAATCGGGGGATGATCGATTCCTCGATGATGCCGCCGATTGCGGCTGGGCAGAGAACTTCGGCGTCGACGAAGAGAACATCGGCGACCGGAACGATTGATACGTCAGCTTCTGGGTGGCGGAAGACGAAAGCGTCTGCACGACTTGCGTCGATATCTGCCACGACCACGCGCATCTTGGCGTCGACAAGGAGCTCCGCCAGGTGCCAACCGACCGCCCCAAGACCCATGACGACGGCGCTCATGCCCTCCAAGGAGTCGCGCTCCTCTTTGAAGATCACCGCTTCGCGCAGCGCGAGGTACGTACCGTAGGCCGTCGGCCCCCCGCTCTCACCCAGTGGGGAGCTCGGCCCACTGGTGATCTGCGGCGAGAAGTGTCGATTGATGACGTCGGCCATAGCCGTGGGGAAGCGCATATCGGGGCCGGTCATCATGCGACAGCGGTCGATGGCAAAGGCTAGAAAGCCGAGAGCACGCAGGTCTCCGAGGTCGAGCTCGTCCATCTGGACCGTCGTCTTACACCCACCGAAGTCGAGGTCTGCGGCGACGTTCTTGAAGCTCATCGCCCTTCCGAGGTTGAGCCCATCGACGATCACGTCGATCTCAGATACCTCCCGAGGGTGTCGTCGGATACCGCCTGCCATCACAGCATGTCGCTTGGCGAAAACACCTTGTCGTCGGCTGTGCTGATGACACATGAAGCGGATGTCTCGGACGCTGTCGAAGTAGGCCTCTATCCCGACGTGTCGTCCTTGCCTCAACAGATCGATGACCTCGTCGAGGTACTCAGTCAGTCCGGCTCGGCGATAGAGCTCCCGCACTTCGCCGTAATCGAGATAGACAGCGTCCGACGTGACGATACTCGCCGCATCGAACGTCGAGTTGTATTTCTCAAAGTCGAGGTCGGTAGTCCATTCCTTGGCGGCCCACAGGTGGTCCTCGCCGGTCCGCCAGTCGTACTGGACTTTTAGGCTGGTGAGTCCTTCAGCTTCCAGCGGCGCGAACAGGCTCTGGTCCATGGGTTCCTCGTCTCCGGCATGGCCTCAGCGCCCGCCCTCGTCCCGACCATCCTGACCGTGAGACTGGCGATTGTCGCCGATCAACTGTTGAGATGTGGAGGCAAGGTTTTCGACAGGAGTCCCCCTGTCCGAGGCCGTACTTCCGCATGGACAGTCGACCGATCTCTTCGATCCACTTACGGGGAACTGCTGCTGACTGCCGATACCCTGGAAGACCCCGGCAACGATGTCGGCCAACCGAGTTCGAGGTTCGATGGTTCCCCCAGAGCTGCAGGAGATCGCCGATGTCCTTGCGGAGCGTTTGGGGCGGTCCGTTGCGATAGATGATCCTCACTTGAAGTTGCTCGCGCACACTCCTCACCGGTCAGAGGCGTTCGACGGTGACCGCATGGAGTCGATCATGCAGAAGCAGGCGCCGGAAGAGGTCGTTCAGCATCTCCGTCGGCAGACCGATGTTCCGGATGCTGGATACATCCGGATCCGGTCGGATACTGACTCGGCCGGGCTAGAGCGAGTCTGTGTCCCGATCCGGTACCGCGCACACCTTTTCGGATATCTGTGGCTCCTCGATCCGCACCGCACTCTTTCGCATGGCGACTTGCAGGCGTCCGTGGCAGCGGCCGTCGCTGCGGGAGAAATCCTCTATCGCGAGCAGCACCTGGACGAGGAGATGCTCGAGTGGGAACGCGGCGTAGCGGACGACCTAATCGATCCGGACCAGACACGGCGGGGCGCAGCGGTATCGAAGCTGACGGACGCTCGATATGCGCTTTCCACGTCCAAGAGCGTGACCGCTATCGTCATCTACACGACCAACACGGAGGGCGGCGATCACAGTCTCATCGACGTGTCCCTCGCGCGATTGACTCGTTCTCTCCCACGAACCGAGTACCTGGTCACCGAGTCTGATGGTGCGCGGGTCATCCTCGTCGGAGCGCAGACTCCAGAGCGCGATACCAGTGCCGACGTTGCCCGTCGGATCACGGCAGCCTTGAGAAAGTCCCTCCCACCCGACGCTGAGGTGTGGGCGGGAGTGGGACCGTCGGCGGCCGGTCCTGACCTGCTGCACAGTAGCTTTCGTCATGCTGTCGAGGCAGCGAGGGTGGCTGAAGCGATTCCAGAGCTTCGACCTGTCGCCCGGTGGCACGATCTCGGGATCTACCGACTTCTGGCGCAGCTGGATGGCGATGAGGCGCGAGAGGCTGCCATACCCGAGGGCTTTCGACGTCTTCTCGCGGACGACAAGCAGCACGTGCTCTCGCTGACCCTTGAGGTCTATCTCGACGAAGCAGCCAACGTTCCGAGGACCACAGAACGCCTCAGCATTCACCGCACAAGTCTCTACTACCGCTTGAACCGAATTGAGCAGATCACTGGAATGAGTTTGAGCGATGGAGATGATCGTTTATCACTTCACATCTCGCTGAAGCTGTCGAGGCTGCTCATGGACCACCGCTGGTCCGAGGGATAGACCCGCCACGTATCACCGCCAAGATGCGACCCGACGTGGGCTCTTGCCCTAGAGCACCTCGGGAGGAAGTTTCATCTGTCCAAGTGCCGATGATCCCGTGGCGGCCGACTGCCCCACGGGTCGCGAGAGCACCTGGGGCACCGGGTATCCGCTTGTCGCAAAAAAGGCACACAACAACCGTTGTTGGCGATCCAGGGGCCATTCTTCGGGGGAATGCACTGTGTTCACAGCGAGACCGTTCATGATGGATACGAGTAAAGCCGCCAGCTCACTGCTCCTCAGAAGCGGATCCGTCAGCTTTGCCTTCTCCCTCCACGCTTCGATAACCCCTGCGATTCGGTCGACCAGCCATTCCTGCCAATGTGCAAGTCTCGATTGAACCGCTGGCGAAGCGGAGGCGCAGTCCGTCAACGAGATGTATGCCCTCGACTGAGCGATCTGGGCGTCGTCGTATGGCAGGGCCCACAGGAGCAGCAATCCGACTGCTTCCTCCGGATCTCGGTCGGCGATGAGCATGTCGTACTCGCGTCGCCACCCGTCGACAACGCGCGATGCCACATAGACCATCAGCTCATCGCGGTCTGGGAAATAGTGAGTGATCGCTGTCGTCGAGCGGTTGAGCTCGTCCGCGACTGCTCGGAAAGTCAAGCCTTGGACACCGCGTCGGCCAATCAGGCGCCAGGCGGCATCCGCAGCTTCCTGCCGCCGTTCTTCGTGGCTCACTGCGATGGGCACCAAATCCTCCTGGCTTTCAGCTTATCTGTGTCCAGAACCCGACCATTGAGGTGTCTGCGGTCTGTTGATCAATTGTGGTCTGGGGGCGCGATACCCGCATGCACTCCAAGACCAGGTCCTGATTGCTCACAGCGAGCGTGCGTGCGTCGGTTTACAGCCCCTCCTGAGATGTTGAGATGAAGTCAAGATCCGGCCGACTCGTACCTTCGTGAAAGTCGGCTGTGGCTTCCCTATCGCAGCACCGAACCTGAAACCATGGCCTGAGCATGCCGACACGGCGAGCAGCTGAGGGGCGTCCGCCAGCGGCCCGACCATGAAGCGACGGTCGGCCGTCATGGAGTACAGACACACGACGTCCTCTGCGGGCTCGGCGTCGATTCCCGGCACGTAAGCCGCAAGCAGTTCACGCAAGACGCTCACTTCATCCGCGTCCGGAGGTCGTACGGGCATTTCGGGATCCCACACCTCGCCCGCATCGACGCCGATCTTCAGCCCCTTACCGTCCGCATCAGGGATGCCGAAGACAAGCCCGTCTGGGCGGTCCACCGAGAATGCGCCCAGACGGAGAGGTATGGCTCTGCCCTGTCCCGGTCGCACAGTAAGCGTAAGCACGCGCCATGCTTTCAGCATCCCAGCCATCGCCGGGATCAGCGCACCCATGAAGGCCCCACCTGACACTACTAAACGGCGTGCGGAGATCGTCTCACCGCCCGCCCGGACGATGACGCCGTCTCGATGTACGTCCCACCCGGCCAGCGGAGCGTCGTAACGCAGGTGTGCGTCGTGATTCTTGGCGCTTCGCCTCAGCTCTGCAACAGCCGCTCTGGCATCGAGGACGCCAGCGTTAGAGTCGTGGATGACGCTGTGTCCAATGGGAATCCGTAGCGACGGCATCAGTGCTGCTGCCGCTGCCGGTCCGGGATAGGGACGCACCCAGTGCCTTGTAGTGTCGGGGCACCCGGGTTCGAGAACAGCCCGCTAGTCACCCGGATGAGGGCATCGCCTGTCTCTTTTTCGAGCGTTCCCCAAGCGTAGTAGGCTCGCGACACCAGGTCATTCCACATCGGGTGCGGGTATGTGCGACGAATAATCCGTGTGCTGCCATGTGATGATCCCCGACCGTGGCCCGCGCCAAACCTTTCCAGGCCTGACACGATGCCCTCGTCGAGCGAGGCTCGCGGTAGCCGCGGTTCCATGCACGCCCAAGCCCAGCACAACAACATCGGTCTCGATGTCAGCCATTTCTTTGCTCCTAAGTGGCCTGAGGGGTCGCGGTTCTCGACCTGTGCTGTTCTTTGTGGTTCGAGGAGGCCGGCGTCCTCGGGCTCACCTAGTAGAGAGAGGCGCGTGAGCTTCCTAGACTCCGGTTCCGGGCTTGTGCATGAGCGGCGCGAGAAGGAGATAGAGCACCGCCGTGATGGTGGCGGACCCGATGATGCTGATATCAATGCCGCCGGCGAGGTTCGCCAGTGGTCCGACGTACCCGGTAGCTGTGACGGCGAGGACACCGAACAGGGCTCCTGCAGCCCATGCGATGACCGCGGGGACGTTCCACCCTCCGCTGTACCAATACCTTCCGCCCTTCTCATGACGGGCGAACGCTTGCAGAGCGTGCGCGTCGTATCCGACCCTCCGACGGCGGAAGAGTCCGATCACCATCACCACGACCCAGGGCGTGATCATGGCGTTCATCAGGAGCGCCAACGCGGAGATCGAGTCGACGGCGTTGAAGACGAAGACACCGATATACAGCAGCGCTACCGCGATGATCGCGGTGCCGGACGTAGTCTGCACGCGGGTTAAACGAGGGAAAAGGCCCTCCGTGTCCAACCCCGTCGCGTAGATGCATAACACGCCTTGCCCGATGCCTCCCCCGATGGCCAACACGATGATTCCAGGGAGGTACCAGAGCGGCGAGGCCGCGACAAGGTCCCCAACATATGAGAAGCTGCCGCTGCCGAAAATTGCGGTAGCAGTGAAAGCGCCGAACACCGTCGGCACGAGGGCACCGCCAATCATCCCAATGGACAACGCGCCGGCAATCCGCCGTTCCGAGTGGCGCCTGTTCGAGATCCGCCGCGTGTAGTCGCCCACCGTCGGAGCGTAAGAGAGGGGCACGGAGAATGCGATAGTCGCTGCGAAGATCCATGTCGGCCAGAAAGATCCGAGAAGGTACTCACCGCCAGACGGGTTGGCTTGGAAGCTCGGCGCTAAGGCGAAGAACCCGACGATCATAATGATTCCGCCGATAGGAGCCACGATCTTCTGAGCGGCGACGATCTTGTCGTGCCCGTAGATCGCTAGGGCGACCATGCCCGCTGCGACGATTGCGTAGCCAACCGCATGAGTGATGTCGTTGTCAGGGAAACCCACCAGTCGTGCGAGTGAGGCAACGATAGCGTCACCGCTCGTCCACACGGTGATGGCCGCGATCCCCAGCGCACCCAGCAGGGCAAGCAGTGAACCGATCAGGCGTCCGCGGATCCCAAACTCGGCGCCGCTGGCTACCGTCATGTTTGTGCCCGTACGCGGCCCGATGACAGCCGTGGGAACCATGACCACGGTTCCGATGACCAGGCCCGCTATGGCGGCAGTGAGCGCTTCGAGGAAACTGAGCCCGATTCCGATATAGATCCACCCCGTGATAGCGGAGTTGAGTGTGAACCCCGCCCCGACGAAGACCATCGCCATGTTGAAGGGAGTGGAGCGTCGCTCCGCGTCTGGGAGGAACTCGACGCCTGCTTGTTCGACACCGGTGCTGCTCTCGTCCGGTGTCCTCGCTAGTGATTCCACGGTGAATCTCTTTTCTCTTCTCGGGTGAGCGGTGCCGGTCGCTGGTCGGCCTGGTTGCGGGTATGTGCGTATAGCCATTCGAGGAGTGCGGCGAGGTGATTCACGGTGTCGGGAAACCCGTCGATGCCATGCCCTTGGCGGGGGAAGACCTGTAACTTCGTGGCACGACCGGCCATCTGGAGTGCTCGGTGCATCTCTTCCGCTTGCCCCAGGGGGACACCAGTGTCGTAGCGTCCTGCCACGTTGAGGTGAGCCGCGCGACTTCGGGTTGCCCGAAGTGTTGGGCTCCGGTCGCAATACAGAGCGGTGGCCTCGGACGGAGGGCTACCGAAGTACATGTCGTTGACGGTGGAGATGTCGCTGCTGAAGTGCAAGCTGATCCAGTCCGTGGGTGCGGCGACGGCAACGGCGGCGGAGATCCGGTGGTCCAGGGTGGGGAGCCAGTTGGCGAGATAGCCGCCGTAGCTGATGCCAGTCGTCGCAATTCGGCTGGGCAGGATCCGACCGGATTCGCTGAGGTGGGAGATGCCCGCGATGATGTCTCGCGCATCGACACCGCCCAGGTCTCCGATAACGGCAGCCTCAAAATTCCGTCCGCGTCCTTGACTTCCTCGGGGGTTCGGGTGGAGCACCGCGAATCCATGTTCCACCAGCATGTTCACGAAGGGGTAGCGATTGCCGTTGGCCATGCCCCAGCGGTTACGCCACGCCCAGGCAGGCCCGCCGTGGAGGTTGATCACGAGGGGATGTGGGCCATCGGAGGGGGGACTGACGAGTATCCCTTCAATGCTCACTCCCCCTTCGCCGGGCCAGCAGATGAACTCCGGCGCGGAGAGGTCTGCGGTCCGCTGACGTGCCGAGTCCGGTGTCACGGAAAGGAGGACTCGCTCACCTTCTTGGTCGACTTCACAGAGTTCTGGATAGCGGGTGTACCCTTCCAGCACCGCGATGAATCCGGTTTCGGTGAAGGCAGCAAAGGGGTATTCGACTCCGCACGTATCGCGGGAGCGCCACCAGGTCGTGGCCACGCCCGTCGGCACGTGCACCGTGCCCGCGACTGTCTCCAGCCCGCGCAGCCCGATGAATGCGAGCGTCTCCTCATCCCGCCACTGCATGCAGGAGACGTCCACGTCGTCAGTCCCCATCGGGCGCATATCAGAGGCGTCGCAGCCGATGACCACGAGATCGCCGGCGGGAACTCCGCGGTCGCTGCATAGCGCTCGAATGAACGCCGTGTATCTGCCGCTCGGGCTCGGAACAGGGGTTCCAAGCTGCAGAGTGTCGTCGTGAAGAACAGCGGTGCTACTGCCATCGACCGGACAGCGGATGAGCATCGCGGAATACCATTCATCAGGGTCGTGATGGTCGGAGGCGATGCAGACAACGCTTGCAGCATCTGCCCACGCTGCTTCCCAGATGGCCGTCGGCCACCCCGACGGTGTGGAGATGTCTCCCGAAGCGGCATCGACTAGGACTGCGAATCGATCCGACAGCTGATCTCGAGCTTGCTTCCCCTCGACGATGACCAGGATCGTCAATCCGTCCGGAGACCACTGAGCGTCGCACCCAGTACCGGGAAGTGCGACGCAGCGTTTCTCGCCTATGCCCCAAATGCAAAGAACGCTCGCTCCATCAGCTTCAGACAGGTAAGCCAAATTCTGAGACACCGGAGACCAGCACGGCGCTGTATCTCGGAGTCCGGGTGTTTCGAGCAAAATGGTGCCGCTGGAGCGGTCGACGACTGATATGACTCGGCGATTGTCCGTCGTCAGACTCTCCCACGCCATGCCCTCCACGGCGATCAGGGTGGTGTCGTGTGACAGCGAAGGGTTGGCGAGCCGTGACACGAGGCCACGTGTTGCCAACTCCGCATCCGTGATCCAGGATGCAACCGACGAGGAGAAGTCGCCTCCGCAGTTCTTCATGGCCGTGCCGACTCGCTCTCCGACTGGTATCCGTAGACCTCGCGCGCCTCGATCTGGGAAATGCGCCCTTCCCGAATGTCTTGAGCAATAGCGTCAGGGCGACGTTCGCTGGGGCGTCCGTAACCGCCGCCGCCACCAGTCCTCCAGCTCACGACGTCACCTGGTGTGAGCGGCCCGAGAGCGACGCCTTGCTCGTTGTACATCTGTTCCTGAGGGGTATCTGGGTTGAGGACGACGACGCTCGGGTGACCGGCCTCTCCACCTGCAGCGCCGAGCGCGAGAGGTGAAAGCGAGTTCTGGATGGCGGCCTCGGTGTAGATTCCTTCCCCCAGCACTTGAAAGTCGCGCCGAACGCCTTGACCGCCGCGTTGCCTGCCGTGGCCGGCGAACTCGGGAATGAGGCTGTGTTGCAGGCAACGCAATGGATAGCGGGTCTCGATGACCTCGATAGGTGCTGTCGGTGTGTCTCCGTTGCCGGAGAAGATCAGCGACGGTCCGTCGTGGGTGGGTCGTGCTCCTGCCCCGCCAGCGTTCAGATCGAGAAAGTTGAACGGCTCCCCGAAGCGGGCGTCACTTCGAGAGATCTTTCCGCCGAACAGTTGGTAGCCAGACGCGGGCGTGGCCTCGGGCATGATGTCCGACATGCAGGCGAAAGCGAGTTCGATGAGCGCGACTCCGACGAACCCGTAGGAGTCGGTCGGTGCAGGGCGGACGGGGCTGACGACCAGCCCGGGTTCGACATCGAAGCTGAACGGGAGGCTGTGGCCCTCGTTCGGCTTCTCATTGGGAGCGAAGAAGCCTTTCAGTGCGCAGTAGACGTCGTGCGCTGCCCCGGGGTGGTTGATCGGCCCGCGCGCCGTCGGCGTGGACCCGTCGAAGGTCAATCGGATGCGATCCCCCTCGACGTTCAGTTGGAGGGCCACGACCGGTCGGGCTCCCTCTTCTACGCCGTCTCCGTCGAGCTGAGTGGAGCGTGAATACACGCCGTCGGGGAGAGCACTGATCTTGCGTCGAACTGCTTCGTCGGTGCGCCTGATGACGTTGCGCATAGCTTCCTCGACTGCACCGGCACCATACCTGTCAGACAGTCGATGGACGCGGGCTGCGCCCTGACGGCAGGCTGAGATTTGGGCCTCAAGGTCACCGAAGACTTCTTTGGGGAAGCGCACGTTGTTCTCGATGTAGCTGAACATCGACGGGTTACGGATGTCCTCGGCAATGAGCTTCTCGTGAGTGAAGCACATACCTTCCTGATAGACATCGGTGCTGTCCCCACACCAGCCACCCGGTGACTTCCCCCCAATGTCCAGCCAGTGGGCAGTGACCACTGAAAATGCGATCACTCTCCCGTCCGCGACAATCGGCGAGTAAATAGTTGTGTCCGAGATGTGGGTGCCTGTGATGTAGGGGTCATTGACGATGAAGTAGTCGCCCTCCTTCATCTCCTCGACGGTGCGACGCGTCAGC
Organism: uncultured Microbacterium sp.; assembly: GCA_963518515.1. Classification (GTDB taxonomy): domain Bacteria; phylum Actinomycetota; class Actinomycetes; order Actinomycetales; family Microbacteriaceae; genus Microbacterium. Next base: position 190,347 of record CAUQIW010000002.1, on the reverse strand, counting down.
CCGTGCCGCACAGTGTGCGAGAGCAGGGTGACGAATGTCCCGACGCCAGGGGCAGAGCCCCATAGCTGACCGTCGGCAGAAACGATGCCGACGCCGAAATCTCGCGAGGCGTACAGAAGAGGACTATGCGCAGTGCGGATCATGGTCGAGAACATTTCCGCGGCGGCGGCCGCCATGCCGTTGCGCACGACCTCCGCTGTGATGACGTTGACGCTCATTCTGCACTCCTTGTAATTCGAATTTCTCCGAACTCTCCTACCGCGGCCTCCCAGCCGGGGTGAATCAGCAATGTCGAGTTCCATTCATCGATGACAGCCGGGCCGATGACACGCTGTCCTGCCGGAAGCGTTGGACGGTCGAAAATCTCAGCTTCTACGAACCCCTCCTCACTGCGGAAGGAGATAGGACGGGAGCCACGCGGTGCGCTACGTGATGTGGTCGATACCGGAGGCCAAAACGGGCGGGGAGTCCGCCCCACCGCGCGGCAGCGGACCGTGACCAGCTCCATCTCGTCAGCAACGTGCCCGTATCCGTACCGCGCGTTGTGCTCGGCCGAGAAGCCCGCGCGGATCGAATCAGCAAGCTCGACGCCTGGCTCAAGCGAGGGATCTATGGGGATGGTCAGGGTGTGCTCCTGGCCTTGGAATCGTACGTCAACTCGGTAGTTGACCTCGATGTCCTCTTCTGAGAATCCGAAATCTGCGACTACCTGGACTGTCTGTGCGCGGAGGGCGCGCAGGTTGTCCCGCAGAGAGGATTCGATCCCATGATCGACAGGGCGGACCTGTGTCAGTGCGGCATCCTCTCGATAGTCAGACGCCAGGATCCCCCAGGCTGAGAAGGTTGCGGAGCTGGGAGGAACGATCACATCCCGGGCCCCGGATTCCTCTGCGGTCGCCACGGCGAACTGTCCACCGCCGCCGCCGTACGCGAAGACCGAGAAGTCACGGGGGTCTGCAGCGCGAGCAGCGACCATCTCGTGGATCGCATCGGACATGTTCGTCTCGGCAATGGTGAGCACGCCGTGTGCGGCAGCTTCAATGGATACGTTCAACGGCTCGGCGAGTTGCTCGCGAACAGCTCGGCGCGCACCTTCTACATCGAGGCTCATGCGGGACCCTAGAAAGGCTTCCGGGTCGAGACGCCCCAAAAGAAGCTGGCAATCGGTGACGGTCGCGTTTGTGCCTCCTAGGCCGAAGCACACCGGTCCCGGGCGAGCGCCGGCGCTGTGCGGTCCAACCTGCAGTGCTCCCGCGTCATTGATCCAGGCGATTGAACCGCCGCCCGCGCCGATGGAGACGATTTCGATGGAAGGAGCGATCACGGGACGACCGCCGATCAGCATCTCGTTCGCTTCAACGACGTCCCCTCCCTGGATCATCGCGACATCGAACGTCGTTCCCCCCACGTCCGTACAGATGGCGTTCTTGACTCCTATTTCGTTCAACACCGCTTGGGCCCCGATAACACCGCCCGCCGGCCCTGACTGCACCGTCCGGATCGGGAGCTGAGAGGCCCGCCCCGCTTCGATGACCCCACCATTCGACTGCATCACTGGGACTGAGCCGCGATAGCCCGCCGCTTTCAAACGTGTCGTGACCTCGTCCATGTACCCGCTGAAAAGCGGCTGGATGTAGGCGTTCAGAACCGCACTCGACGTGCGCTCAAACTCGTGCCATTCCGTGGCGATGTCTGAAGACGCAGTCAAAGGAACGTCCGGGAACTTGGCGCGCAATGCAGACACCGCAGCGCGCTCGTTGTGCGGGTTGGCATATGCGTTGAGGAAGCACACAGCTATCGCTTCGACACCGCCCAGGAGCAGCTTCGCTACTTCGTCAATCAACGCATCGACGTCAAGTTCGAGGAGGATCTCGCCGTCCGCCGCGGTACGTTCGTCGGCCTCGACCCGCAGGTTGCGCGGAACCAATGGGACGGGTGGCATATAGAGCCAGTTATCCAGTTCGGGACGGTTTCCTCGCGCCAACTCGAGAACGTCACGGAAGCCCCGTGTGGTCACAAGTCCGACCCGGGCGCCACGCTCCTGAACGATGGCGTTGATTGCCACCGTCGATCCATGAAAGAGCTGGCTCACTTTGTCCAATGAGTGGGGAAGGCGGTCGAGCCCGCGAACGAGTTCCGTCGCGAGGGCGCCGGGCGTCGATGGCTGCTTTTCCACCGAGACAATGCCGGTTGCGGGGTCGAACATGACGAAGTCGATGAACGTGCCCCCCACGTCTACTGCGACGCGCGGTCCCTCGGATACTTCGTCACTCGTCATTGGGTGCTCATTTCGTTGAGGGTGCGGAGAAGGTTGTGCATCAGCTGTTGTATGACGGATGTTACACGTCGGGCGGGTCTGCGTGTCAAGAGATTTGTCCCCAGCCGTCGAAGTCACTATGAAGGCGTAGGGAGACGCCCTTGGCTAGCCCCGGGAAGCTGCTCTGAGCGCAGCTCGATTGGGTGCGGGGTTCGCTCTCCGTGTGCCCGGTCACGACCGAGCGAGGAACGCTCGTCCCGAAGAGCTATGCCTCTACGACATCACCCAGCACGTCGTCCGCGGAATGAAGATGACCTCAGATGGCAAACTCTCGCCCGGCGGGCGCCACAGAAACAGGAGGGAGGGCGACGAGATGTCGGGGCTCAAGGTGTTCGCACCGAGCATGTCCGACCGCAGAGGGCCTCGACGATTCCGCGCAGTCGACAGGCCGCGCTTTCAGGACATCGATGACACGACTCCGCGAAGCACGGCCCCGAGCGCTATCCGCCGGACGGAACCCCTTCTCGCCCGACGGACAGCTACAGAGCACGGTGCGGAGAGTTCCCCAGCTCCGCAACCTTGTCGCTCCACACCCAGATTACGACCCACGTTCCGCGACCGTCCATAGCCGATAGGAGGGTTGGTGGGCGAGGGCCATCGACGGCGCGCTCGACGAGTCGTAGTCTCTGTGTTGCATCGCGTGGATCTGGCGATGGAGACGACGGGTTCCCCAGCCTGTCGCCTCAGAGACCCCGGCGGCGACCCCAGAGCTGCCGGGGTCTTTCCATGCCAGCCAGGACGCCTAGGAGGATGGTGTTCTCGCTCATAGGTTCGGTCCGCGAAGCCCCGCTCGTCGGTTCCGCTACCCCCTCGAGCGGGGCGTCGCGTTTCCCTTTGTCGGTCCCGGACCCTACGCTCGATCACCTCGGCCGGAGACCGGAGGCTGGCCATGCCACGACGACTTTCCCCCGAGAAGATGCTCACCGTCACCCTTGACGCGATCTGCTCACGCAACAGATACACGGAGTCACCAGCAGCCGTGGTCGCCGAGCTGTACGCCGCCGCCGGCGACCGCGTCGACCTGCTGCAGGAGTCGGTGGGGACATGGGTGGGGTACTTCGACAGCCCGCATATTCAGACCTTGACGGCCGCGCTGCGCGAGATCCCCGGGCTCGAGGAGTGGATCGTGGTCGGCGAAGAGCGACGGTCCCGACCGGACGGCGGACCAGGTTGAAAGGCTCGCCGCAGCGTCCGGCGATGCGATCTCGTTGAACAGCACGATGGCCGGCAGGTGCTCCGCGGTGATCACCGCGTTGGGACAGGTGAAGCACTTGCCCGCGCGCGATACCGGGCACACTTCCCCTTCTTTTCCATACGGCGACTCTTCGGGGGCACTGCAACCGGTAAGGCCTCCTGCGAACGAGCGCGGAACTTCGTCGTGTGCGACTGGGGCGATCTCCTGATTCGTCGCGTCGATACGAACTGGATCACCTTCGACGATGACGGTCGGCCCGATGGCGCGCCTGTGCATCTCGGCGGCGGTCTTGCCCCACAACTTGCGAAGGTGGGCCCGCATGGTGGGACTCGCCGTGTAGCTATCGAAGAATGTCGCGGGCGAGTGACGATTCTGAGTCGCGAGGAACGTCGCGGTATTGTCAATGACATCTCGGGCTATGGCGGACTTCCTGAACCTCCTCCAGTCATGTGGTCTGGAAATCGGTTCATTCACGTGCTTCTTCAGCCAGTCAGAGAGTGAGGGCTTGTTCCAATCCACGCGCCCGATCTCGCCGTCAGGCCCGGCTGTGAGCCAAAGTAATCGCAGTGAACTTCTCTCACGGAGAGAGTTTGTGCGTGAAATCAGGTCATTCAAGGGTCGGACTATTCGAGCATGACGTTTTCGAGAGAAGATTTCCTCCGTGCTCGCGTGTTCTCGCCACTTGTGCATCATGACGGAGTAGCTCGTGGCAAGCCCCCCTGATGCAAGAGCGGCGGTGTCCATGTCGGCGCCTCGTGCGTTCGTCGTCGTAGCGACCACATCGTCCATGGTCAGCACGCGCAGCACCTCGGGGGGCTGTCCTGTTGCCAACGACAAGAGGATGTGAAGTGCCGTGAGCGTCTCTGTCGTGCAAATTCTCTCACCTCCCGGCTTAGGCTTCAGTACCTCGCGTGCCGCTTTCGGATGTGACAGAATTCTCTCTGTGAAAACTCCTCTAATGGCTGACTGTCGACTGTAGTCAGCCTCGTCTTCACTGCCGCACGAGCCACCACTCCGGGATGAAGTCGGCCGGGTTGCTCGTCTTCTATCCACTGGAAAAACGCGGACATATAGATTGCGAGACGATACGGGTGCTCCGTACCACGCTCGGCCTGGTCGTCGAGAAGTACTCGCTCCCACGCGTCAAGATGACGGCGTCGTATACTAGCGAGCCCCTGGTATTCTGGCTCGAATCCTGGTTGGCGAGCCACGACTGCACAAAACCAGGGGATGGCAGTTCTGAGAGGTGCCATTGCGTTGACATTGTGTCGAGCGAGAGCGACCCATGAGACGGCGAGGTCCCTCGCCAACGCAGGCGCATCCAGTTGCGCAGGTATCAGACGCAAACGTTTGGTACCTGACGGAAGCTCCCACACAACATCGGAGACCTCTTCGTCGTTCATAACTTTGAGACCATACGGGCTGCCGCGTCTCGTATCACATCTACAACTTGGTCGGAATACCGATGTGCATGTCGCAGGCACAGCTCGGTTGTGTCACGTCGGGCATGGCCCAGCAGTTCCTGTACGACGAGAAGAGGCTGAGTGAGGTGAATGTTCGGGTCGCCAGCAGTCTCGCGGCCATGGCGCATCAGCGCCGCCAGCATCCGTACCGCGAAGGTGTGCCTGAGAACGTGCGGCGTGACATTGAGGTGTGCAGGAGGCGCATCATGCCTAGGACCGAGAAGAGCGACCCGCTCACTAGCGTCGTTGAACGTCTCATTGAACCGATTCAGTGAAGGTCCATGGCCGCCTTGCATCACGAACAGAGCGAGAGGGTCAAGAATCCCATCAGGTCGCACACGGACCGCGTGACGTCGAAGGTCATCGCTCATCTGCTCGGCGCGCATTGAGACACCGTTGACTACAAACCTCAGTTCCCGCGCATCGTCGATAGCCTCTACAGTCGGAAGCCGTCCCTCCCTGCGAGCTTTGCGGAGCTGACGCTGCGCCCGCTGGACCAGATACTCTCGTTCGCCGAGTCGATAGTGATCGACCGCCAGTGCAAGCGAATCAGCAATCCAGATCTCGCGGGACCGGTTGTTCTTTCCAACCCTCCAGAACGTGTGCACTCCGTTGGGCTCGACAGTTCGTGGGATCTCCGCGTCAAGCAACAGCGCAGCCTCATTACGCCTAAACCCTGTCGAGACTAGTGTGAGGCCAAACGCATAGTCACGCTCTGGGTAGGCGGTGCGAGCTTCGGTCGCGGCACTGTCAGCTCTCAGGCCTGCTTCCAAGAAGAACCTGGCCTGTTCCTCTTTCAAGAACCGGATTCGTCGGACATACCTCTCCTTTGCCTTGATCGTCACTCGCCGCGTGGCTCCCCAGCGAGCGATGGGATCCCGGGCAATCCATCCGACCTCTAGGGCATAGCGAAAGGCGTTTCCTAAAATGCTGAGCTCACCGTTCCACGAGCTTGCCCGAAGAGTCATCTGGCGGCGATTACTGAAGTCGAATAGGTCCTCACGCGTGATATCCACGAGATCTGCACTGGGATCGCGCTCTGCGCGCACGAACTCGAGAAGACGACGAAGCGCAGTTGCGTGCTGGCTCCGCAGCGTCTTCAGCGGATACGCACGTTGCTGAGCCGCCGCTCTCAGGTAGGCGTTGGCGTAACGGAGTGACTCCAGCTGTCCGTTGCGCTCTGCAAGAAATGGCGTTCTGTCAGGCACTCCGGCTCTATCTAGATGTTCGATGACTTGATCCGAAAGCAAAAGCGCGTCGTTGATCCGGAGATCAACGACGCGCTCGCGGCGAACCTCGCCCAGGAGGAGCGTGTGCTCTTCCTGCTTCGACGAGATCACATCCTCAGCTGACAACGGCTTACCTCCGAGTCATCGTTCGATGACTCGGAGGTACATCTCTTCTGGATAGATCTGAAGATCAATCCAATACTCGTGAGACTCGCAACTCACACGACAAGTGGAGCTAAGTATGGTTTCTGATGTGTCTCATGTCTCACGCACGACCTCGACCGCACCAGATCTGGTAACAGCGATGATACGCCCAAGCGGAACGGCTGTCGCGGGCTGAGCGTCCCGGATCGTCGCGGACGCCGACTCTGACCACCGATCCAAATCTCGCGGGCCACCCTCAAGCGTTGCGCTCGGTCAGCGCCTTCGAGGCGGGGACTCCGAGACTCTGCCACACCTGAGCGCCGCTGATGCGACCGCTACGCTCGGGACATGCCGCCCCAGTCCCGCCTATCCCCGGCCGACAAACAGAACATTTCCCAGGTTCTCGTTGGGCTGGCAAAAGCCGCCACGCGCATCGTGGACGAATGCCAGCTGTCCAAACCACCGGAAGGCTCCTCAGCACATGCCTGGTTCTCATCTTTAGATCCCCCAGGGATGTTTCCGCACGTGATGCAAGGCTTCTTGCATGTGGAGTTTGCGATGTTGTCCGGGGCTGATCACCTCCGCGCACTCAACACTCTGGTGCGGGCTGATCCATTGTTGACGACCTCGACGGCAACAGTCATGAGAGGTGGGCTCGAGGCCTTCGCGAAGTCTTGGTACTTCAATACCTCTGCCGGGGTGGAAGAGTTCGTTTTCCGATATCTGTCCTCGCGGTATTCGGAGTATCGCTATCCGCGGCTTTTCAAGGAATCTCTGCGCACTTATGACGGTCGGGTTGTGAATCCCGAGATCGAGGCCGCAGAGGCCCTTGCCGAACTCGAGCGTATAGGGCTCGGGCGTCCGGAACGGGTGGACATATCCGGAAGAGTGGCTGCCCTGGTCAATGCGGCGCACGGACAGGATCATGGACGAAAGGACTACTCGGGACTTTCGTCCGTTGCGCATGCGGAACACGTAGGGCTCGGGAACTTCCTCACATTCGACCCTTCATCAGGTCGTGCAACGCTCGCGCATCGACGCGATCTCCTCATGGACATGCTCGCGTCTCTTTGCTTGTCCGTGCTCGAGTGCCTTGAAGCGTTGGTGCGTGTCTTCGGGTCTCAGCCCGGCCCGGTCGCCCTCCTCGACCAGAATTCTGAGCGTTCTCTCGCGGCTCTCCTCCGTCTCTTCTCCGTGGACAACGGAGCGAGCGAAGATCATCTGTCCTCAACGACCGAGCGGGGACCCTAAGGTGCGCCGGGCTCCGGGCTCTGAGGGTTAGCTCATGGCTATACGCTGAGGCCATGGGGTCTGGCCGGCGTGCGAAAGAGGCTCGGCGAAGCCTTCGCGATCCTGTCACGACATCCGGTGAAGAGATCCCTCAGCAGTCGCACTCTTTCGTAGGTTCTCGCGAGTACGTTGTCGACAGTCTCGGCAAGCTGATGACTGTGGTGACGGAGACTCCGGCGGCGCTGCTGCCGATTCTCGAATCCCGCGCTGTCGTACGGATGGACGGATTCTCGGAGCAAGCCGATTTGCTCCCGTCGTTCGCATGGCGCGCCGGCTACGCCTTGGCGGCGGCAGATCACGTACTAGAGCAGCTCGGCGCCCCCTGGTACCGCGCGGATCGGGGGCTGACCGCTCATGAGCGGTGGCTCATGGAGTTGCGCGGCGGTCTGGACACGTTCGCCCGCATCTGCTGGTGTCTGCGTTTCGGTCACTCGTCAGCAGCTATCGCACTGACGCGCTGGTACATCGAGAGATGGACATACAACGTGGCGTTCTCTTATGAAGTCACACGCATCGACGGTGAGGATGACGCGAGCTACATCCAGCGGGTATGGGCTCAGTATCCCGAGTCGATGCGTGACGCTGATCTGGCTGAGCGGTGGGCAACACTGTCGGAACTTCTTCACGGCAGATCTGTCCGTCTCGGCTCGACCGACATCAGAGTCGATCTCGATCTCTCGACCTATGAGCGGGCGAAGCTTCACAACTTCATCGTGAGGGCCGCCGAGGTCCCGCTCCGTCAGGTACGCGGCTGCGTCAGTGTTCTCGCCGATGAGAAGCACCTCCCGACCGACGCACGCGCCTTTCTTCTAGCGCCCGTCAAGCTGTTCGGCCGAGCGCCGGACCCTCCCGATTTCCTCAGCGTCTTCTGTCGGCCTCTCGATCTCGATTACGTGACTTCGAAGGATGCGCACACCGTCATCCCCTGGGGACGCACATATCGAGAGGTTGTGCGCCGAGGCTCGAAAGAACCTTTGAAACTGAGCGGGTTCCATTCCTGGATGTCAATCGAGGAACGATGGGTGCGATTCGCTGACGAGGCTCGCACGGCGTTCGAGATAGAAGCGAGACAGGTCGGAGATGCGTTTGATCCGACGGTATTGAGGGGGCGTCTGCTGCAATACCGCTCCATCACCGAGATGACCGTTCGCGCGAGTGCTGAGATCGCCGTGCCGGAGAGGGCTGAAGCCCTGCGAGCAGCAGCAGCAGCTCTAGAGTCCGCGTGGGTGCTATGGCTTCAGGACGTCGACGAATCTCTGATCTCGATGCGGTGCGTCCTTGAGTCAGCCTCCCGCGCGCGAACTCACCGCTTGAAGCCGAACAAGGCTCAAGAACTTGAGGCGCGTGCTGCGGCCGTTACTCCACACCGCTGGCTTGAAGCCGCGGGTTGGCGGCGACTCGCGCCGTTCGCGCGAGCACTGGGCGAGTTTTCACACATGCAAGAACGCTCACGACATGCGGAGTCGCGAACTCTTCTGACCGAGATCCAAAGGCGTCCCATCTCGGGCTTCGAGGAACAGACCGGGCGGGCACGCGCGTTACTGGAGGTCGCGAAGATGCTGGCCCACGAGACCGCAGCGACACTGGACGAGTTCGATCCATTCCTAGGATCCGAGTTTCGCGCACGTGTACTGCTCGAGACGGACACCGAGTCCGAGAAGGATCTGTCGGCGTGGCTGGATCGAGCTCTCCGTTTCCGGTCGCACTCGTTCGGACAGGCCAACTATCCGATCCCGGTCCCTGACACCTCGCTCACGGCGGACGACGTCGCGCAGGTCGGAGTAGATCCGCCTCTGTCGTCCGCCGAACCGCCGACGACGCATCCGGCCTAGGACAGGATGGAAGTTCTTGTACGTTGTCGGCATGAGTCCGGCAGGAGTCCGTCGTTGGCTCAACCGCGGCATCCCACCTGTACTCGGGTGGTCATCGTTTGCTCCAGCGCCGAGACCCGCCGAGAGCTCACTCGATCCCCCGGATCCCTCCGACGAGCAAGCTATCGGGTGGTAACGTCCGGCCGGTTGGCGGGAAGGAGATCTTCTAGCGGCACATCCAACACCTGCGAGAGCGCGATGATGGTGCGCAAAGAAGGATTCGCAGGGGCCCCAGTCTGACCTTCACCTGCTTCATACCGTTGAACCGTGAAGCGCGTGAGGCCCGCGCGAAACGCGAGCGCCTCCTGGGAGAGGTCCTTCTCCACGCGGAGGCGGCGAATCTGGCGACCGAGTTCGACCGCGAACTCCCGCCATCCTTCGCTCGCGCCTGCTGTCTTCCGAACCACCAACCAAGCCTTTCGAGAAAGGCGCGGGTGTATGGCCTTTCTCATGTGGCATAATTTCCACAGCCATACGAAACATTCACTCCATCGACAGGCGCTCCGCGCGTCTCGACCTGCACGTGTGCCGCTGCGCATCGGCTCCGGGTCGCCTCGATGCGTAGGTCCCGTTCAGGTCGACCCTGATTGTTGAGTAGCAGTGACTGATCCCCGACCGATCTGGTGGAGTGCCACGGAGGTCGAAGCTCCCCATGCTTGGATTGCGGCGTTCGACGCGCTTACCGACGAAGAACGCGCAGACGCCCTCGGTCTCCGAGCCGCCATCTTCATCGCCCGCGTGCGTCGACGCACGGGGCGCGGGCCGACGTTCTCCGAACTCTTCGCCGAGCTCTTCACACAGGAACCTCTGCACCCCGAGTGGCCCGAGGGCCTTACTCATCCCGTTCGTGCCACGATTCGTCACGCGTTCCGCCTTCACGTCGCCATTCAGTGGAAGCGTCGAGGCTGGCTCAGCTGGGACTCCGGCGTCGAGCGCAGCTTGCGTGTCGGGCCGAAGTTCCGTGAGCAGTCGCGTGCTCGTCAGGCGGCGAGGGTCCGATGAGGGCGCTTGAGTACACAACCAGCATCACGCTGCCGGACCAGCGCGTGGCAGTGTGCGGCGACTGGCACGGCAACGTCGGCTGGGCGCGGATGATCTCGCGAACACTCCCCTATCTCGCACGCGACGTGACGACGCTCCTTCACCTGGGCGACTGGTGGATGCCACCGACCGAGATCGACGGGGTGTTCGCCGAGACCGGCATCGACCGCATCTACGTCACTCTCGGCAACCATGAACCGTGGAACGAGATCAGCCCTCTCCTCGACGAGCATCCCGGCTGCGCCGTGCGCGTCTCGAAGATCACTTGGATACTTCCGCGACCGGCACGCTTGACCATCGGGGGCCGCAGTGTCCTATCGCTCGGCGGCGCCTCTTCCCTCGACCGAGAGTCCAGGAAGGAAGGGCGGGCCTTTTGGCCGGACGAGGCCATCACCGACGACCAAGTGGCGGCTGCTATTGCCGGCGGACCTGCCGACCTGATGCTGACCCATGAGTCTCCAGCCAGCACCCCGGTACGGCCGGTCCAAGCGGTTCTGCGCAAGAACCCGCACCACTTCTCGAAGGCCGCGCTGGAGGCGTCTGCAGCGTCGCGTGCACGGGTTAGCAAAGTCTGGGACGTCGTGCGCCCCGAGCTCCTCGCTCATGGGCATATGCACGTTGCGGGCGGCGGTAAAAACCCGGACGGCCGTCGGGTGGCGAGTCTCGGGCGAGACGGGCACGAGTGGAACCTCGGGATCCTCGACATGCGCACGCTGAAGATGGCGACGCCAAGCCTCGCCATCTTGCGAGGGATGGCAGAACGAGGCGACACTGACGGCAGCTGGCGGATGCGCACTGTCGCCGAGGCGCTGCACGACGGGACGCTGGACGGGCGGGCGCCCACTCAGGACGCGATCCGTGACGCCTGGGACTACATCGAGGGACGGCGCACCCTCGATGAACTCATCGAAGATGTTCGTCGCCGTCACACTCGCAATCCTGGAGATGAGTCATGACTGACGAGGAATCGAACCCATGGGCATCGATCATCGGCCCCTGCTACACGTTGACCAGCATGGCCCGCACCCTCGGGTGGACGGAGGCTGAGGTCATGGACGCCGCAGCGTCGCTTCGCTTACTGATGCTGCACACATCCGACGGCGTGGACCTCTTCCCGGCGTTTCAGCTCCACCACGGGAAGGTCGTCGAAGGGCTGACGGAAGTTCTCCGGGTGCTCCAGACTGGCACCGCCGGCTCATGGACATGGGCCCAATGGCTCACCACCGAGCTCCCAGAAGAGGACCCGCCCCGCAACATCACGCTTCTTTACGAAGGCCGCCTTGACGAAGCGATCCGCGACGCTGGGCACGTTGCTTGGGCGTGGAGCAGCTAGATCGACGAATCGATTGCAGCACGGCTACGTGGTCTTCACGAGGCGTGCGAACCCCCGCGCTCGCGGGAGCGCGGGGTTGGCCGGATTAGAACTCAACATCGTCCGGGGTGGGCCCCCGTAGTTCGAGGGACGAGACGCGGCCTCGATGGCGTCGGGATCGCTTTAGATGTCATAGGTGAGCGGATGCTGGTCACCCCACAACTCGTACTTGTCCTCGACCCGGCCGGGAATGGCGTAGGGCCAGTCCCACTCTTCACCGCGCGCATGAGCCCAGACTGCGGACTCCACCGCTGCGATGGCGAAGCTGAGGCCTGCCAGGGTGGAGTCGACGAAGCAGTTCAGTTCTCCCTGGTGGACGTCACACCGCCGTGGCTGACGGCATCCCATTCGCGGTCGCGGTCGGTGTAGGGGATGCGCTGGATGGAGAACTCCGCCAGCCGCGCTTTCGAAGCGGCGGTCAGTGCTGCCGGGATACGGAAGTGGACGCTGGCGTAGCCCTCCTCCTCGTTGGTGATGACGCGGGTCCCGTAGGCGTCCCAGATGCCGACCCGGATGTGGGCGCAGGTGAGCTGCATGTAGAGACGGTTGTTGTCCGGGTCGACGAGGGCGCGGTACTCGTTCTCCAGTGGCGGGGTGTATTCCAGGTCGACGTCCAAGGGAGGGCCGGTCGTGGTGCGCGTGGGCTGCATGGTTCTTCTTTCTGTGAGTGGCGAACGAGCCCCCTATGCGTGTCACCTCACCGACCGCGCCTTCGAGCGGTGGGGCTTGCCTGCCGGGCTCCGCGAGAGTGTCCCCCGGACCGCTGGAGTCCCATCTGTCCATGGGCGAACCGGTCGTGGACACGCCAAGCTGACCAAGGCTGACCAAGCGGTACTTGGTCAGGGGGATCCCTGTCGTGGAGAGGGATCGGAGGGGGTGACCAAGCTGACCAAGTAGTAGATAGCTCTTCATGAGAGAAAAGAGAGAGATAGAGAGAGATCGGCGGATCTTCCCTCTGAAACCTCTATAGGGGTACGTCCCGCACTTGGTCACCTTGGTCGGGTGACCGCGATCCCGCTCCACGACTGGTCAAAGTCCCCATTCCGGACTTGGTCACCGCCTTGGTCAACGCTTGGCATGCTGGGTTTCCGAGGATGCTTAGCGGTTCCGGCCGAAGAACTTGGCCGGTCGAAGCCACCACCTGTCACGAGCCTCCGGCAACGGTTGCAGGAAGACGGGGTTCACGTCGGAGCACCTCCCCGAGCACGAGAACCGCATCGAAGAACATCTTCGGGACGCGAGACGTGCCGCGACGGCGAACGAACGATGGTCCGGCCGCGTGACCAAGGGCGCCAGAGGAAGGGAGCGGCAGACCTGCACTGCAAGCGCGAGACAGATCGCCGGACGCCCACCCCTCCGCACCCGCGAGCACCTACTGCATGGCGCATTCGACCGCGACGGCACTCGAAGTCAGACCACGCGCATAGGTCGGACATGACCGCATTCATCAACATTCACCCGTTCCCCCTGTTCATCACCGTCGACGAGATGTGGAAGTCAGAAGCATGGGGCGGGTTCCACGAGACCCTGGAAATGCCCAATGAGACCCTCGTTCCTGTCACTAAGTTCGCGGACTCGAGCGACATCGACTATCTGAGCGAGAACATGCGACTGGGCAATCGTGTGCACGCAGACGGGCTGCTCACGGCCAAGGGCCTCCTGGTCTGGGAGTACAGCGCAGAACAGCGCGACGTCGTCCTTCGGCTCGCGGACATCTACGACGTGAGGGCAGTGGACGCTGCCGCTCTCATCGCTCACAAGATCTTCCCCCGCCTGGGCGTGCTCGACTCCGCAGGCAAGCGGGTCTCCAAAGCTGAAGCACTGCCGAAGCATGACGGCGCTAACCAGGCGTCCTTCCACCGGGAGCACGGCTTCCCACTGTCCGTACCCGCTCCAGCATGGTTCCCGAAGCGCGGCATGCCGAAGAACATCGTGTTCTCCGGGAGGTACTGACCGCGTATCTCGGCCCTATTTCAACACCACGCGAGTGTGGTGCTGCCAACGGTGAAGGTTGTGCGTCGCTATACGTCCGACCGGCGGCGCAAGTCAGATCAAGCGTAATGCTGACAGCGTGCTCCGTTCAGCGCGGGACGCGTGCCGGCCTAGCCGGTGACGACGACCCGCGCCCGTGCGATGTTGTGCACCCGCCCTGCGGCTGTACCGGCGTCCTGCACACTCTGGGAGGTCACCTTCACTGCGACGAAGTGCACACCCGGAGTCTCAAAGACGGCATCCGTGTGACGGGTCAGGGCGAGCGTCGGGTCGACGTCGAGTGAGGGGCCGAAGGTGCTGTCGCCGTTCAGATCGGTCGCGAGGGCCGCGACCGGCAGTCCGCCCGCGGGCACGTCGACCGTGATCTCGACCTGAACAGCCTGCCCCACGCGAACCGAAGTGGCCGAGCCACCATCGACCGTCAGACGAACAACCGGCTGGATGCCCCGCCTTTCGCCCGCCGAAGGCGGAATCTTTACCTGACCATCGGTGATGACGTACGCAGTGGACGGTGCCGGCTCGACGTCGTTCTCGACCCACGCCGCGAGCTGGCGGAGAGCGGTGTGCAGTGCCCCGACATACGAGATCGTGTGCGTTTGATTCGACTGCGTCTCATCATCGCCGTGCGTGGCGTTGTCCATGTACCAGAGCCGGAAGCACTCATCAGCGTCGGGTCCGAGATGCTCGTTCACCCGCTGGCGGTACCAGTCCGCCTGCCAGGGGAACGCCTCGCGATCCAACAGGCAGGAGACCACGATCATCTTGCCGGAGATGGCCCCGCCGGGGACGCTTCCTGCCGCCCCGGCCGCGAACATCGGTCCCAGCAGCATCGACCGCTGTGGGGCGACTGGCTCTCCCCGGTCATTCCGGTACTGGTCGTACACGGGATAGTCGGGACCGGGAACCTGATGACGGTGGTAGGTCTGTGCTGCGAGGAAGTTCGAGTTGTCGAGCACCACCTCATCGCCGGGCGCGAGGCACGCGAGCAGGTCTTCCGATTGTCCTGGCTCGAGTACGACCGTGTCGCCATCGACCGACGCGACGCGCAGCAGTTGTCCAGCGGCGGCACCGCTGCGGAGGTGCAGTTCCGCACCGAGCATCCATCCCGTAGGTGCCGAGTCGAGAAGGATCTCCGTGGGAATGGAAGTCTCACCTCCCGCATGCTGAAAGGACTCGTCCACTCCCCCGACAGAAGGCTCGCTGGCATCGCCGCCATTGGCGCGCGACACCGCTACGACCCGGGTCGCGTGCACCACCCGATCGCGGTGAACCGAAGAGTTCGGGTCAGCACCGAGGTATCCGGGGAGAGACCAGAAGTCCTCGGCGAATGTCGGGTCGGCCGCCATGATTCCGGGATAGAGGGCGCTGAAACCGTGCATCCCCATGGTCTTCCAGCCGAACCATGAACGGGGCGGGAACCCCATCCGCGTCACCTCATCGAGCGCTTCCCGCTGTTCTGCAGTGAGCTCGAGAGCAGACGGGTCTCCCCCCACGTCGTAAGCATCCGCGATCTGATCGAAGACGTCGCGGAGAACGCGCTGCGCGTGCATACGAACGGCGAACACGTTGGGAGCAGCCATTGGACTGCCGATGACGTAGGGAACGAAGCCGTCCCATATGCCCTGAGTGTTCTCGGCGGCACCGATGGTCCGGTACCCACCGCCACTCCCGCCGTAGAGGTAGCCGTATGTCCGATGTTCGCCGTACACCGCGCGTGCCACCTGGCGGGAGAATGCCGCCGCGGCAGCGTTTGCGCGGTACGCGCCGATGCTCGGATCCATACCCGAGAACGGGTTCGCGGCATCGGGCCCTCCGCCGTTGGTCTCGACGAAATAGGCACCGCTGGCGAGGGTGAAGGTGATCTTGTCTTCCTCGCCGGTCGCGTACTGGGCGAGGTTCTCGCTCTGCGGCACTGGCGTGACGTGCTGGAAGAAGCGCCCTTCGTACTGCTCGGAAGACGGCAAGTAGAACGAGAACCGGGTGTCGGTTCCCGCGAATCCTCCGTGCACATATCGATGGATAGCCGGGGTGTCACGCATCTCGTCGACGTCGATAAAGGGCTCGGTGAAATCAACGGCGTCAAGCGACCACACCTGCGTGATGAGGGACGGGAAAGCGGCGTGAGCGGTCATCGTGCGGCCTCCTAGAGGACTGGAACAGTAGGGGTGATAACAGTTGTAGTTTCTGAGGAGTACGCGACGTCTTCAGCGTCGGTGTAGCGAACGCTGCAGCGATCGGGACCCAGAGCACATCGTGGAACGCCTCATCGCTGCGCTTCCTGCAGGCCCGCCACGTGGCCGAAGACGAATCTTCTTCCTGGTCGTCGCTCAGAAGACGGACTCTCCACCGTCCGACGGAAGTATCGCCCCGTTGATGTTCACGCTGTCATCGCTCAGCAGGAACGTAATCGACGCCGCGAGCGCCTCAGGCACCGCGATCGGCACATCCGCGACCTGACTCATCACCCTCTTCTGCCCGAACTCATTGGTGTTGACCGGGCGCATCCCGGTCAGAGTCCCGCCCGGCGCGACGCTATTGGTGCGGATGCCATGAGGTTCGTACATGAAGGCGGTGCTCTTCGTGATGCCGATCACGGCGTTCTTGGAGGCTGTGTACACGAGGCCGGCGGCTGATCCTCGGAGCGCGGCTTCAGATGCGATGTTCACGATGGAGCCCTGTCCGGCCTCGATCATCAGCGGCAGGACCGCTCGCGTCAAGCGAATCACTCCGAAGACATTCACATTGAAGACGCGCTCCAGCACAGAATCGTCAACCTCGTGGAGCGGCGCGAAGTCGTCGAGCAGTCCCGCCACGTTCGCCAGGGCGTCGATTCGGCCATCAGAGGCGTCGATGATTGCTGCGATGTCTCCTTCATTGGTGATGTCACCGGCAACCGTGCGAACGTCGTGGTCCGCGAGTTCGTTGGCGAGAGCGGTGAGCCGATCGGCGGAGAGGTCGACAGCGACGACACGACCTCCTTCTCGAGCCACTCGTGAGGCCACGGCCCGACCAATACCGGAGGCTGCTCCTGTAACGATCACGGTCTGACCTGCGAAACGCTCTTTGCTGATTCGCTCCGCCCAGGCGAGTCCAGCGGCTTCATCGTCGGACGGCAACCGACCCCCGTTGGCCTGCGCCACAAGGGTGTCGATGAGTCCTTCTGGTGCGTTCTGCGATGAGGCGATCAGGCGGCCAAGTGGCACCTTCCGCAACACAGACAGGGCGTGCTCATCCATTCCTCCTTGCTCCGCGATTCCTCGGACGATCTTGGCACCGACGGGATGCTGCAGCCATGCGCCGACGCTGCTGTTTGCGGTCAGTGCATTTCGTGCTTCAGTCATAACAGGGTCTTCTTCCTCGGGAGGGGCGGTGCGGGGAGTAGCAGGTGCGTCACGCCATGGCGCACCCGACCCGCGAAAGGCGCAAGAGAGCGCAGCCTCGTCGGGCAGGGGGCAGACACACCTGATCGTTCAATGAATCTTTGGTTCACCGACGCTCGGCAAGCTGACTGACCGGCATCGCTCGGGGATCATCGGACAGATTTGACGCGAAGCACGACGAAGCCGCCGATTACCACGAGTGCAGCTGCGGCCACGTAGAGGATGGAGTAGTTCGGCCCACCGTCCGTCGCGATGAAGGTGAGTACGGCGGACGCTGCGAACGGCGCCAGGGCCTGCGGGATCGTCGTCGCGAACTGAGTAATGTTGACGAAGCGTCCTGCCTCGGTGTCGCGTTCGGGGAGAACGTCGAGGAACAGCGCCTGGTCGACGGCCGAGAAGACACCGATGCTGAGGTTCGTCAGCAGGGAACCCGCGATGAGCACCGTGAAGTCTGGAGCCAGCACCATCACGATGGATCCGATTCCGAAGAGGATCGCGGATCCCAGCACGAAGGGCTTACGGCGCTTGAGCTTGTCCGACAGGAACCCGCCGGCGAAGACTCCGACGATGGTGCCGACGATGCCGATGAGGCCTACGGTTGCGACAGTGTCGCCGATCTCGAGCACAGGGATGTTTAGGCGCTGTGCGAAAAAGTATGCGGTGTAGCTCGTGTTGAGCGTGAGCCCGAAGAAGAACAGGAAACGCCCCAGCCAGTTCCATGCGAAGTCGGGGTAACGCTTGGGGTTGAAGACGTACCCAGAGAGCACCTTGCGCAACGAGAGCGGCGCATCGAAGGTCAGCGAGCGACTGTCTGCATCTTTATAGAACAAGACGAAGACGAGCACGAACACCAGAGCGACGGCGCCGGGAATGAGGAACAGCAGGAACGGCTGCGTCGCGAACCGCCCGCCGACCGCCGCTCCGACGACCGGCGCGACCATCGTGACGAATCCAGTGATCGCCGCGACCCGGCCACGC
The DNA here is from genome assembly GCA_963518515.1 of uncultured Microbacterium sp. Lineage (GTDB taxonomy): Bacteria > Actinomycetota > Actinomycetes > Actinomycetales > Microbacteriaceae > Microbacterium. Next base: position 172,075 of record CAUQIW010000002.1, on the reverse strand, counting down.
TGTGACTCTGGCAGCTTGTCCGCCTGGATCGTGGTGAAGAGGTTCGCGGTCTGACTGAGGCCGACCTGCGCAACGATCCATCCAGTGGCGAGGATGAGAATGTTGGGGCCGAGAGCCATGATGGCGAGTCCCACGAGCCCGACGAGAACGCCGCCGACCATCCATGGGCGACGTCGGCCGAACCGTGAACGAGTGCGGTCGCTCAGCTGTCCGCCGAGGGGTCCCACCAAGAGCGCAGCGAGCGAACCGATGCCGAGGAGGAGACCGAGGTACTCCGGATTCTCGGGCGCTAGCACGTTCACTCGTAGGGCCAGCGAGATTGCGATCGGGGTGACGAATGCGAGGTAGGTACCGAACAGGCCGAGCGCGAGCAGCGCAATGAAGGTCCTGCTCACTTTCTCGCGCACGATCAGTGTTCCTGTTTCGGTGAACACCGGCTCCTCGGGTGCTGAGGCGACCGTCAATAGTGGGTCGCTGATTCCGGTGTTGACCGGCGTCGTACCCTTCGAGGTGTCGTTCTCGTCACTCATCGGGGACTCCTTTGTCTAGTCTTCTTTGCGTGGGGATACTGATTGAGGGCTGGGCCTGGTCGAAGTGACCGGTCATCCAGCGGTGAGGCGCACCGACGCGGGAGTCACGTCGTCAGCGGTCACGGTGACAGTGATGTCGCCGCTACCAGTGGGTCGAACAACGGCGAGGATGCGTCCGTCGAACGTGCGATGACGGTCGATGACGAAGCTCTCCTCCGTGGACGGGTTGCCGCTGCCGAGAGCCTGCAGAACGGCGGGGCCGTCGACCCGCACCGTGACGGGCCGGTCTAGCCCGTTGTGCACCACACCCTCCCGATCAGTGAGCGCCAACTCGATGAACGCGAGATCGGTACCGTCGACGCGGTATTCATGACGCTCGACGGAAGCCTGGATGACGACCTCGGGGCGCGCGGTGCGGATGCTCGTTCGCCCCGTCTCGACGCCGTCCGTATAAGCGACGGCGGTCAACTCGCCCGGCTGGTACTCGATCTCGAAGATCGCACGGAACGCCTTGCTCTCGCCGACTGACCGGCGTTCGATTGCCTGGCCGTCGTTCAGCAGCTCGATTTCGTCCGCATCGCTGTACACCTCGACTCGGATCGCGCGACCGGCAAAACCGGGCCACGACCAGCTTGCGATCGAATCAGTCCATGACCACGGTGTGGCGACTGCGATCGGTGTGTCGTACCGTTCGGGACGGTCGACAGCGATGTACGGCTCCGAACGGAGGCCGAAGACGGTCTCGCGGTAGTAAGAGACCGGACGCCGCGTGCCGATGATGTCGATGTCACCACACCAAGCGGTGAGCTCGGGGAATCCACCGGAGAACGATGCGGAGCCGGACGACTCGTCCGATACGTAGCGCACCGTGCCAATGCCTGTCTCCCCAAGGTAATCCCAGCCGGTCCAGGTGAAGTCCCCGATCACCCGAGCGTCGGCGAGCACGAGACGCCAGTTGTCCGCTATCGAGTTGGGCCAGGTCTCGGTTCCGACGATGATCCGGTCCGGGAAGGTGTCGCGGTCCGGCACGTACCTGGCATCTGCGTAGTTCATTCCTGCCACATCAAGAACGGCGAACGATTCTTCTGTGCGCTGCGTCGCTGCTTCGGAGGCCTGAATCTGGCCCATCATCTGACCAAAGCCGGCCATCATCGTGTTCACTCCGCCCTCCTCAGCCGCTGCCGCGCTCCGTCGAGCCTGCATCTGCGGCACGATCGTGTCGAGCATCGCGACGAACGGGTTGATTCCGTTGGTGACGAACCTCGTCGAGTCGAGAGAGCGCACCTTCTCAGCCAACTTCCGCCCCCATGTCGAACCAATGGGATTGCCGGTTTCCGGAATCTCGTTGCCGATCGAGTAGAAGATCACGCTCGGGTGATTGAAGTCCTTCGTCACGAGCGCTTCGACGTCTCGCTCCCACCACTGCGGGAAGTCGAACGCATAGTCGTCATCGCTCTTGCCGGATGTCCACATGTCGAAGGTCTCGTCCATCACCAGCATGCCCAGACGGTCACATGCGTCGAGAAGAGCGGTACTCATGGGGTTGTGGGAGCTGCGAATCGCGTTGAAGCCTGCTGCTTTCAACCGCGCGACCTTGCGCTCTTCGGCCGCGCGCATCGAGACCACGCCCAGCGGCCCATTGTCCAAGTGAATGCATGCCCCGCGGAGCTTGACGATCTCCCCATTGATGCGCAGACCGTGGTGAGGGTCCAGCTGCAACGAGCGGATGCCGAGCACTACCGTCTCACGATCGATCAAGGCATCCGCGTCCCGAAGGGTTAGCGCGACGTCGTATAGATGCGGCGTGTCGACGCTCCACAGCCGAGGTCTTTCGATGAAGAGGCGGCGGCGCACTGTGGCGCTCTCACCAGGAAGAAGTGTGACGGGCGATTTTCCGGAAGCGACGGTCCCGTCGGTCTTGTCGATGACGGATGACTCGAAGGTGAAGGTCCTGGTGACCAACCCCGCGTTGACGACCTCGGCGACAACGTCGACGACTGCGCCATTTGCCTCGACCGAGGAGGCGCTGACGCGCACTTTCTCGGGAACGATGTGCCCCGTCTCCTTCACGACGAGATGAACATCTCGGTAGATTCCCGCGCCTGCGTACCAGCGACTGTCGAGGTGCGTGCGGCATTCCACTCGGATCTCATTATCAGCGCCGAACGCGAGGTAGGGGTCGATACGTACAGTGAAGCGCGAATAGCCGAAGGCACGCTGGCCGGCGAGGTTGCCGTTCACAAAGATCGCAGCGTCGCGGTACACACCATCGAACTCCAAGAACACCTGGCGACCGCTGTACTCGGCCGGAGCCGCGAATGTTCTGCGGTACTCGAAGGCACCGTCCGGAAAATAACCGTTGGTCTCCCCGCGGTGGATGCCGGAGTCGCGTCGCTCCCCGATGAGCGCGTCATGGGGCAGATGCACGGGGACCCACTCTGAGCCCCCGCTGCCGCCGAGCTCCTGGAAGGCGGTCGCCTTGCGACGGAACGACCACTCCGAATTGAACAATGTGCGGCCCGTCGTGAGTGCGGGAGCGCTGTTCGCAGGATCGAGGGTCGACGTTTCGTCGGAGGCGAGAGATGTGCTCGTCATTGAGGGCTCCACTGATTGATTTGAGGCAAGTATCACGCGTTAGTATCACGCGTTACTTTCACGCTACTCTTGTCCGTCGTGCCCGTCAACTCCCGCTGGTTGCCAGTCTCGACTTGCGGCGAATCAGGCGGGGACCGTCAGTCGGTCGCGAATCGCGTCGAGGACGCGGAATACCTCGACGGTGTCGTCAGGAGTGTGCATGGGGTGAACCCGCAGACCATCCTGGATCCCACGGACCACCTCTCGGAGCATCGGGATGTAGCCATTGCCCTCTTTGGCGAGGGTCAGCGCCTCGGGAGCCATGATCGCTCGGAAACCATCAGCGTGTATCGAGAGAGTTGTCGTCGCCCAGAAGGGAGTGGCGAGGGTGATCCAGCCCTGCGTGCCGCTGACTGACGCGGTGAGTTCGGTGAACTCGGTCATGCTACTCGCCCCGAACGCATACCGGCCGTCGGCGAAGTCGAGGATGAATCTCTCGGACGTGTCTATGCCTCCCTCGATCACCGCTCCACTGGCAGAGATTGCGGTGGGCGTCCCCAGGACGCAGCACGCGAGTGTCACCGGATAGATGCCTTGGTCCAGGAGTGCGCCGGGGCTGCGTTGCGGATCCCACCGGCTCCCGGCGCGATCGGGCGCGGGGATGCCGAAGCTGGCACGTACCGAGCGCGGGCTCCCGATGCGCCCGTTTCTGACCTCATCCATCATCCGCCGGAATGCCGGATTGAACTTCATCCACATGCCTTCCATCACGAAGACATCGTGCGCGCGGGCGAGCAAGAAGAGGTCTTCCACCTCGTCGGAAGTCATGGCCATCGGTTTCTCGACCAGCGCATGCTTGCCGGCACGGATCGCCCGGGACGCGATCTCGTGATGAGTCGAGTAGGGGGTGGCGATGTAGACGACGTCCACAGTCGGGTCTCCGATGACGACGTCCAAGTCATGGGTTGCGACGGGTATGCCGAATTCCTCCGCGAATGCGCGCGCGTTGTCTGCCGTGCGGCTATGGACCGCGAGAACCTCCACACCATCGCATTCACGAAGGTCGGCAAGCACCATCCGCGAGACCGCACCCGTGCCGATGATCGCCCAGCGCTGAGTGGGGTTCACAGCCTCTCTTCCTTCGTGCGTACGGCATCGACCAGAGCCTGAATAGCCGATTCCGGCATCATCCCTTGACTGAGTGCCACAAGCTGCCGCAACGGTGCCGACTTCAGCGGTGAGAGGTTCTCGGCGCTCGCACCGCTCTGAGCCAGGAATGCACGCAGCACGTCCCCACCGAGGGGATGCCCCAACCATTGGCCGATCGTCGAATCAGCGGTTAGCGGACCGCTGTACGAATCGGTGGGCTGGTCGAGCTTCCCTTCTAGTGGAGGGCGCACCCGAGCTGGGTCGAATGGCGCCCCTCCAGGGAATGTTTCGAATCCCTCGACACGAGCTGACCAACCGGCAGCAGCGAAGCCCTCACCCTCATTCTGGGCGAGGAGAGCCACGGCAAGAAGCAGGCTGCCGTTGCCCGGTAAGTAGAGCGGCAGGATCCCCCGCATCTGAGGATTGTGGCCGACAGCGGTGTATCGGTTCTTTTCTTCATCACGAAGGAGGGCGTCCAGTGCCAGTCCCGGCTCGCGGAGTCGGGTGGCGGTCATGGCCATCACCGGGAAATCCCACCCCCAGGCCGTGGGCCACTCCCACGATTCCCAAACGTCGTACAGCGTGGCACGCATCACGTCGGGGTCGATGAGGGGCGTGGGCGGAACCACACCCAGCGCCATCAGTAGTGAGGGATGGTCGTCGCGCCGCAGCGGCTCGCGGGTTGCGACAGCGGCGTAGACGTCACCGTCCCGAAGCGGCGCGGACAACCCGTCCTGCACCCTTTGCCAACGTTGCGATCGTGCGAGTCCCGCCCGCTCGCGCCAGTGCTGCGCAACTTCGAGACCCCACCACCAGTACGCGAGCTCGAACGTCGGGTCGGTGGTCGTGCGCGCGTCGTAGAATTCCTGCGCTGGCATGATCGGTGGACCCAGATGGAAGGCCCCTTCGCGCTCTTCCGCGAACGCCGCCATGAAAGTCGCTGTCTCTTCGACGACCTGACCGTAGGTGTCGACGAGTCGGCTGCGCTCCTCAACGGGCGCCGCCTCCCAGATCAGCTCAAGCATGTGGATGATGTGAGGCTGCTGCCATGCGAGCAGTGACCCGATGTCACTTGGGCTTTCCAGGCCGTCCGGGCCGGTCTGCTTGGGCCATCGCGCACCCGGATACCCCTGCCGAGCCGCCGTCGCCCTGGCTTCGTCAAGGACGGACCGGTACCAGGCGAGGCTTCGTTCGAGCAGTTCGGATCGACCCCAGACCGCGAAGTGCGCGGCATGCCATAGGTGCATCTCCAGGTGGAACTTGCCCTGCCATGAGTTTGTGACCAGACCTGTCTCCTGGGGAGGCAGGTGTCCTGAGCCGTGCACGCGAGTCAAGTACTGCGACAGCACGACCCGTCGCTCGAGTTCGAACGCTCGCGGATCGGTGCTCGCGGATAGATCGACCGCTGCCCCCGATTCCCAGAAAGCCCGCCATGAGACGCCTGATGAGTCCTGGACATCGGCGAAGCTGAGTTCGTCCCCTGCTGCGCGCCCAGTAGGAGCATCCGACAAGAACTCCGCGACTACCTCCACCTCCTCAGCGCAATCGACGAGGACGAACAGATGGGGCGTATCTCCGCGGACTACCCGCCCACTCGTCGTCGTCAGCCTGACCGAGTACACGGTGTCGTCGAGGCGACGGTGGATGATCGCCGCACCAGGCTCAGCGACGTCGAGCTCGGATTCGTGTTTCTCGACGGCGTCCCAGTCATCTGTCTGAGAAAAGCCGTCACTCGCGTAAGGGAATCGCAGAGCTACTCGGGCACGACCGTCGATCAACAGCGGGGAGTTGATCCGAAACGCGACTGTCGCTGAGTCAGACGCGCTCACCGTCCGGACGACGACCGACCCTCCGTCATAGTCGAACGCACTGTCGATGGCGCCGGTCCAGAGATCGAGCGACTGGGAGATCTGAGAAAGCACCGCGGGGTCGGTCTCTGGCTCGGCGCCCGGGGAGGAGCGCAGTTCGAATCCGATGCGGCCAAGATCGATCCGTTGCGGATTGGCGTTCAGCCAGGCACCGGCGCGGAACTCATCGGCGACCTGGCCACTCATTGCGCCCATCATGTCGTGCTTATCGGGGTAGCTGACGGGTCCGCGCGCCGTCTCATAGGTCGTCATGGCGTCCTCGAGTGTGAAGCCGTTGGGGTTGGGCATCGAGTGCCATCCCCAGTTGCTCATCGTCGCCGTGTTGACGGCGACACCACCATTCGCTGCGATGGCGACCGCGTCGTGATAGGTCATGAATGTCTGCATGCCGGTGATATCGGCGGTGAACGCAAAGTCTCCGTTACCGACCGAGAGCACATGCTCGGGGTTCGGAGCGCTCAGCGTGATCCGGTGACGCTGGACGATGGCCTCGCGGTCCAACGGCTCGAGACGATTCATGTCGTGTCCTTCTTCCATGCTTGCTTCCTCCAGGTCTTGTTCTCGGCGACTTTGCCGTCCCCGCGCTTGCCAGCTCACGGTGTTTGCACAGGGACGAGCGTCGATCCGTCGCGGCGTGCGATATCGCCCAGCCACGCGAGGCTTGGCTTCGGGGTGCGGACGAAAGTCTTCCGATCAACCGCGATCAACCCGAACGTGGGCTTCCAATGTCCCCACTCGAAGTTGTCCAGCAGCGACCAGTGGAGATAGCCGCGAACATCCACCCCGTCGGCGATTGCCCCGGCGAGGTGCTGCAGCGCCTCCCTCGTGTAGGCGATCCGACGCGAATCTTCGGCGGTGGCGATGCCGTTCTCGGTGACAAGGATCGGAAGCCCGGTAACCTCCCAGGCATGCCGCACAGCGATGCCGAGGGCATCAGGCCGATACGCCACCCCCGTGAGGGTGTTATCGGGGTGCTCAGGGTGTGGCACGATTCCGTTTGCATCCACTTGCTGCGACGAGTACGCCTGCACACCGATGAAGTCGTCTCCCCGAGCCGCGTTGAGGTATAGGTCCTCCCAGAGGTAGCGCACTTCCGTCAGCTTCATCTCGTTTCCCGGCGTCGCCGTAAGGGCCGCGTTCGCCACGGACCAGCCGACCTTCGCGTTAGTTCGCTCCCTGAGGATGTCACGAGCCGCATCGTGCGCATCCACGAAAGGGCGAGCGAACTCGACCCGTGGCATGGGTAGATTCGCGGCGATGCGCTCACGGTCGGACTCACCATCCACCGTGGGACTCTGCCACTTCTCTCGCTGCCCGGATCGCATCGATTCCTGGATCATCGACATCATCGCCAGCATGTTTGGCTCGTTCATGATCACAACCCACTCGATGTCGTGAACAATCTCAGTCGCCTGTCGGACGTAGGAAGTGAAGCGCTCGATGGCCTTGGGGCTCGTCCACCCACCGTCCTGGGCGAACCACTGCGGTGTCGTGAAGTGATGCAGCGTCACGACTGGCGTGAGCCCGAATTCATGCGATGCCTCGATCATCCGGCGGTAGTGCGCGAGCGCGGCGTGAGAGAACTGTCCTTCCCTTGGCTCAATGCGCGCCCATTCGATCCCGAATCGGTAGGTGTCCAGTCCGGCGTCCGCGAGTAGCCTCATATCTTCCCTGTACCGGTGATAGCTGTCGACAGCATCGCCGCTCGGCTCCATCCCGGGAGTTATCGCTTCGCGAGCCCACCAATCGCTACTGATGTTGTTGCCCTCGATCTGGTGAGGCGCTGTCGCTGCACCCCAGAGGAAGCCGGAAGGAAAAGTCGTCATCGTGTCTCCGTGTCGAGTGTGAAGTGGTCGCGTGCGAAGGTCATGAAAGCCCGTCGCCGTTCGCCAGCGCCAGAAGGCCTGACAATCGCTCGGCAGTCAGTTCGCCCCCGCTGAACGAGACGAGCCTGTTGAGCGGTATTTGCGCCATCATCGCGCCCACGTCGATGCCCATCGACTCATCGTTTGTCGTTTCCTCCGCCCGCTGCGGAGTCATCGTCGCAAGCAGGGGGCCCGCGACAGGATGAGCCATAACCTCCGCCAGCGTTGAGCGCTCCGTGAGGCGTCCGCTCACGATGTCCCCGACAACCGTGGTCGAAGCTGTGTGGCGGATGTCGCGGCTAGATGCGCCGATGCTGAGTGTGTACTCGCCGTCTTCGACCACCCACCGCGCCAGTTGTTCGTCCCAGTACGCAAGGTCGGCCCGAGGGATCGTGATCTCGATTTCAGACGAATCCCCGGAGTCGAGGTCAACCGTCACGAAACCTTTCAATTCCCGCACGGCACGGGCGACCCGTGATTCCGGCTTTCCTACATAGAGCTGAACGACCTCGCGTCCGTTGCGCTGGCCGACGTTCTGGATCGAAAGGCGCACGGTTACATCGCCATCTACCACTCGCACCTCCGGCACTCCGTATTCGAACGACGTGTAAGAGAGTCCGTGGCCGAAGGGATATGTGACAGGCAGCTGACGGGCGTCGTACCAGCGATAGCCGACGAAGATTCCTTCGGAGTAGCGCACAACCGAGCCTTCCCCGGGAAAGGAGAGGTAGGAGGGTGCATCCTGTAGCCGGACGGGGACCGTCTCGGCCAAGCGGCCCGACGGATTGACGCGACCGCTCAGAACGCCGGCGATTGCGCCCCCGCCCGCTTGACCGAGCAGAGCGCCGTCAAGCACTGCCATCGCGAGGTCGTTGACCTCCGTCAGTCTCACAACCCCGCCGTGGCTCAGAATCACGACGGTGCGGGGCTGTACTGTCGCGACCGCGCGAAGAAGTTCAAGCTGCTGCGCCGGCAGGTCAATATCCGTCCGGTCGAAGCCCTCGGACTCGTGATGAGATTCGAGTCCGAGGAAGACGACGGCGACGTCAGCAGATCGAGCCGCTGCGGTCGCCTGGTCGAGCAGATCGGCGGCCGCAACGTCGCCGAAGCCGGCAGAGTACGAGACCGATGACGATCCGAATGCGGTGCGGATCTCCTCGAGCGGGATGTCGACGCGGGAAGCGTTCACGTGCGAGCTGCCGGCTCCCTGGATCCGAGGCTCCTTCGCGAACTTCCCAATCACCGCGATGGACATGCCCGCGTTGATCGGAAGTATCTCCTCTTCATTCTTGAGCAGGACAATGCTGCGTTCGGCCGCCTCGCGGGCAACGATGTGATGGGCATCGAAGTCGACCTCTGCGTCAGGTCGGGTTCCGTCTCGCACGCGTTCAAGGAGGGTGAGCACCCTTCCGGCCGCCCTATCGAGAACCTCGACCTGCAACTCACCTCTGTCGACGGCAGCGACGACCTCCGCATCACTACCGCTCGAACCTCCGGGCATTTCGAGGTCGAGACCGGCGGCGACCGAGGCGACGCGATCGTCAACCGCGCCCCAATCGCTGATGACCGCCCCGTCGAAGCCCCAGTCATCCCGGAGCACTTCGGTGAGCAGCCAATGATTCTGACAGGCATACTCTCCGTTGATCCGGTTATAAGCCGCCATCACCGTCCACGGCTTCGCGTGTCTGACCACACGCTCGAATGCCGGCAGCAGAATCTCGCGGAGGGTTCGTTCGTCGACCTGGGAGTCCGACCGCATCCGATCAGTCTCGGCATTGTTCGCCGCGAAGTGCTTGACAGAGGCGCCTACTCCTCCGGCCTGAACAGCGGTCACCCACGCCGCACCAAGCTCGCCGCTGAGCAGCGGATCCTCGGAGTAGTACTCGAAATTGCGACCCCCGCGCGGGTCCCGTCGGATGTTGATGCCAGGACCCAGCTGAACGCCGATGCCGTAATGCTGCGCCTCTAGAGCGATGGCCGCACCGACGCGCTCCACGATGCCTCTATCCCAACTCTGAGCGAGACCTGCCGCGGGCGGAAAACACGTTGCCGGTTGACTTGGAGCGATCCCCAAGTGGTCCTCGGATGCATCCTGCGCTCGCACTCCGTGGGGACCATCGGAGAGAACAGCCGCGGGGAGCCCGTCGGCAGTCTTCGTCTTCCAGAATGACGCACCGGATCCCAATGCCGCCTTGCTAGCGATTGTCATCTCAGTAAGTGCGTTCATCATCATCCTTCGGTGGGTGGTGACGGGATGTGCGGCATCGCACAGGACCCGAATTTGGCATCGTCATCGACTAGTGCTGAGGACGAATGTTAGTAACACGTGATACGTCTTAGTCTGTGTGGGGGGGACCACTCCTGTCAATACAGCAAAATGCGACCTCGCACCGCCCTCATCGAGTACCCCTGACTCGCCAGGCGATCAAGAAGCCACCGACGATCACGAGGACACCGGCGCTCAGATAGAGGAGCGTATAGTTGCTCGCTTCTCGCGCGCCGATTGCCAGGATCAGCGGCGCCGCGAGCGGCGCCAATGCATTCGGGATCTTCTGCGAGAACGAGGTGATACCCATGAACCGACCGGCTTGCGTGTCGCGATGGGGAAGCACGTCGAGGACCATCGCCTGATTCACCGCGAGGAACACCGCGATCCCGAGAGATGACGTCACCCCGCCGACGACGAGCGCGGGAAGGTCCTGGGCGAACGCAGACACCGATACGCCGACCCCGTACAGCACGGCGCCGACGACGACGAAGGGGCGACGACGACCCCACCGGTCTGAGATCCAGCCACTCGCCACTGCTCCGACAGCAGAGACCACGGTTCCCACGCCGGCCAGCAGGGCGACGATCGGCGCGATCTCCTGAACGCTCACATGAAGTCGATCCGCAAGGAAGAACGTCGAGTAAGTCGATGTGCACGTGATACCCAGGAAGAAGAAGAAGCGGCCGAGCCAGTTCCAAGCGAAGTCCGTGAAGTCGCGGGGACGGAAGCCGTAGCTGCGGATGAGCTCCCCCACCGTGAGCCGCTTCTCGAACCGCAGGCCCCGTGAATCCTCCTCACGGACGAACACGACGAACGCGATCAGAAGGGGCAACCCGACCATCGCAGGCAACCACAACGCCAGGCCGACGTCGGTCGCGAACGGTCCGACCAGCAGGATCCCGGTCACCGGAGCGACCTGAGTCGCCACCCCGATGAACGCACCCACCTTTCCTCGCTGAGACGCTGCCAGACGATCAGCCTGCAGGTTGCCGATGGAACCGAGCGCCGTGCCCCAACCGAGGTTGGCGAGGATCCACCCGACCCCCAGTATCAACGGGAGCGGCGCGACGGCCATGATCGCGATGGAGACGACCCCGACGAGAGCTCCGGCGATAGTGAACGGCCGCCGCCGCCCCCACCTGCTGCGTGTGCGATCGCTCAACACTCCAGTCAGCGGCGCGGCCACGAGTGTTGCCAGCGATCCCGCACCGATGATGTAGCCCAGCGCCGCAGCATCTCCCGGTTGAAGCTGATCGAGCTTCAGCGCGAGCGTGAAGACCATCGGCACGAGATACGCGAGCGCTGCGCCGAGAGTGCCGGCGATAAGAAGGAGCACCTCGACACGGCGCAGCCCCGCGGGTTCCGCCGTCAGCTCAGCCGAAATCCGCGTGGGGCCGAGCAGGTGATCGGCATCGGACCCAGCCAGCGATTCAGCCACACGATCTCCGGGATCCGGTGCCGCGATCATCATTCTCCTCACAACGCATCTGTGACCGACGCGAATATACCTCTGGACCGCGACTTTCAAATGGTACATGAAGTTCGCGCACTGGTGGTAATTTCGTTTTATGGAGGACGCAATGACGGCACCTACTCGCGCGCGCGGGCCTTACGCGAAGTCGGTGGCGGTGCGCGGGAGAATCCTGGATGCCGCCAGGTCGATCTTCGCCGAGACCGGGTACCGCGCGACAACTATGAAGGCCGTCGCCGAACGGTCGGGTATCAGCCAGCGAGGACTCGTCCATCACTTTCCGTCAAAGGAGGACCTCCTAGCGGCGGTGCTCGCCGAGAACGATGCGAGGGTGGCACTGAAGATCCCCGAAGGATCAGGCGCCGCAGCACTTCGTCGCATGGTCGACGTGGCCGCAGCAGATGCGAAGGAGCCCGGCCTCATTGAGCTCTACGCCATTCTGTCCGCGGAGGCGGTCGCTCCGGACCACCCGGCGCACGCCTACTACCGACGAAGATACGAGACCTTCCGGGCATACGTGCAGCAGCAGTTCGACACAGAGCGGGACGCCGGGCACCTGAGCTCGGATCTCGACTCCGCGACCTTGGCCGGGCAGTTCACGGGCTTGCTGGACGGTCTGCAGATTCAATGGCTGTACGACCGCGACATAGACCTGAGTGACGCGCTTCACCGCTTTCTCGACCAACACTTGGGAGCCTGACCACTCGCCTCAGCTGAGAGCACCAGCCTTCTGAGCCCACCGAGCTTCGCGCCGCTCGCGTTGACGGTCAGGATCTGAAGTCGGTGCCGCGAGCAAAAGACTCCGAGTGTATTCGGCTGTCGGACTAGAAGTGACCTGTGCGGTCGTGCCGGTCTCGACGAGTTCACCGCGGAACATCACTGCGACGCGATGGCTGACGTGGCGAACGACCGACAGGTCGTGGGTGATGAACAGGTAGGCCACACCTGTCTCCCGTTGCAGTTCGATGAACAGTTCCATCACCCGAGCCTGCGTCGTGAGATCGAGGGCAGAAACGGGCTCGTCGCAGACGATGAGCCGCGGCTTCAGGGCCAGCGCCCGGGCGATCGCGACTCGCTGTCGTTGACCCCCGCTGAACTCACGCGGGTATCGCTCGGCAGAGTTCGACGGCATCCCGACTCGATCCAGGAGCGCCATGACGCGGCGCCTCGCCTCGATCCCTTCCACTCCTTGCGCGATGAGCGGCTCGGCCAGGATGTCGGCGATCTGGAGGGCGGGGTTCAAGCTCGTGTAGGGGTCTTGGAAGACCACCTGTACATCCCGCGCCAGCTTTCGGCGGGCTCCCGGTGACAGATGTGTGATGTCGCGACCGTCGAAGGAGATCTCTCCGGCGGTGGGGTTCGCGAGCCCCAAAACAGCTCTTCCCAGCGTTGTCTTGCCTGAACCCGATTCGCCGACCAGCCCCAAGGTCTCGCCTGGAGCGATGTCGAGCGATATCCCCTTCAGAATCTCAGGCGAGCGACGTCGGAAGCCGCGGCCTGGGTAGCTGAGCCTGAGGTCGCGCACCTCAAGTAGAGCGGTCATTTTGTGTCCTCTCGTCCTGCCCCTTGGGCGAAAACTGGCGGGTCCTCACGCACGATGTCCTCATCGAGGATCGAGTTCACGAGTTCCTGCGTGTACTTCTGGGTCGGTGCGTGGAATATGTCACGCACCGCACCTTCCTCGATCAGCTCGCCGTCGCGCATAACGACGACGCGATCAGCCAGGTCAGCGATCACGCCGAAGTTGTGAGTGACCAGGAGCATCCCCATCCCAAGTTCGCCCTGCAACTCACGCAGCAGGTCAAGGATCTCAGCCTGCACAGTGACGTCGAGCGCCGTCGTTGGTTCATCGGCAATCAGGAGCTTGGGCCGAGAGACTACCGCGCCCGCGATGAGCACACGCTGAGCCATACCTCCCGAGATCTGATGCGGATAGGATCCGAAGGTCCTCTCAGGGTCGGGTATACCGACGCGGGCGAGGAGCTCGAGGATGGAGCGCTTTGCCTCCTTGCGAGGCATGCTCTTCGTTAGCCCCTCCATGAGTTGGCTGCCCACCGTGAAGCTAGGGTCGAGGTTGGCCATCGGCTCCTGCGGAACGTACGAGATGACTCCGCCTCGGAGTTTGCGGATCTCCCCGACGGGCTTGCCGAGAAGCGATTCGCCCGCCAAAGACAGCTCGTCCGCGGTGATGATCGCCTCCTTCGGGAGGAGACCCAGGACAGAGAACGCGGTCTGCGTCTTTCCGGATCCAGACTCCCCTACGAGTCCGACGATCTCCCCCGGCTTCACGTCGAGCGATACTCCACGAACCACTGCCCGATATGTGCCGTCCGGCATCGGGTAGCGCACCCGCAGATTGCGGACACTCAGCAGTCCGCCCCGTTCAGCTTCGGCTGACACCGCCGCTGCCCCGGAAGCCTCCGGAATCGCTTCTTCGAGGCTGCGCTTCTTTTTCGCGGTGGACTGTGGGCCCGCTAGAACATCGCGATAGGCGTTCCCGACAAGGATGAGTCCGCCGTTGAGGAGCGCGAGAAAGAACGCTGGCCACACCAGTTGAAGCGGCTCCGTGTAAATGTTCGTGAAGGCGTCCGCTGTCATCGAGCCGAAGCTCGGAGTCTGCGTTGAACCGAACCCGAGAAAGGCAAGACCGGCTTGCACCCCGATTGCCGCGCTCGCGAGGAAGGAGGCTGAGATGATCACGGGGCCACGGACGACGTAGAAGACGTGTCGAGAAAGTATTCGACGGTTGGACAGACCGGAGACACGAGCGGCGTCGACGTACAACTCGTTGCGCACACCTTCGACCAGGTTACGCACGAGCCTGAAGATGCCCGGGGCGAGGAAGAGCCCGAAGATAAGCATCATGCCCTGGTAGCTGCTGCCCATGACGGGGTACAGAACCATGACGAGGATCAGCGCAGGGAACGTCATCAGCAGGTTGAAGACCCATGACGCAATGGCATCCGTACGCTTACCCACGTAACCAGCGATCAGTCCAAAGATCGAGCCGACTGCGATTCCCACGCCCGCTCCGATCAGCGCCGAGATGACCGACACGTTGATAGACGTGAGCACACGCGCCCAGATGTCTCTTCCGAATTGATCGCCACCAAGTGGCCAGCCCGGGGTTCCGGGCGCAGCGTTGATGTGGTCCAGCGACGCGTACAGCGGGTCATGAGTGCTGAGCCATGGTTCCAGTAGTCCCAGGACCACGATGACAGAGAGCACGATGAGGCTCGCGAGCCCGAGCGGCTTGCGAAGCAGTCGCCGGAAGGCACCGGCGCGCTTCTTGGGGGCCAGATCACCCGTCTCGTTGAGGACGATGGAATCTGCGGGGTCGTAGACGGTCATGAGACACGAACCTTCGGATTGAGCCAGCCGTTGGCGAGGTCGACGAGCAGATTGACGATGACGACTAGTCCGACGCTGAACAGCGAGACCCCGAGCATCGCAGGGAGGTCACCTTGGATGGTTGCCAGATACCCGTAGGTACCGAAGCCCGGGAGAGCGAAGATCTTCTCGACGAAGAGAGATGCGCCGAACATCGAGATGAACATGAGCGAGAAAGTGGTCAGGCCAGGACCCGCTGCGTTGCGCAGCGTGTGCTTGAGCAGGATGGACATCTCGGAGACGCCCCTGCTGCGGAGGGAACGGACGTACTCGCGATTGAGTTCGTCGATCATCGAGCCGCGAATCTGTGCTGCCAAAGAGGCGACGCCGCCGATGGCGAGGACGATTGCAGGAAGGATGACCGAAGCGATCCAGCCACCGAACGATTCCTCGATAGGTACGAATCCGATGGCGGGCAACCACCCGAGCACGATGGCGAAGACGTAGACCAAGACGATGCCCAGGATGATCGCAGGGAAGACATAGGAGAAGGTGGCGATGCCCTGGAGGACGCCGTCCAGCCATCCTCCTTTCGCCGCAGACGCGACTCCCAAGACGACGCTGGCGACGACAGTGATGACACACGCGACGGCAACTACAGACAGAGTGACCGGGAGCCGGTTTACGAGCGCATCGACCACCGGCTCGCTTGTGAAGTAGGACGCACCGAGATCACCTCGGAAAACTCCCGTGAACCAGGAGAAGTACTGCTCAAGAATCGGCCGATCCAGTCCGAGTTGCGCATTGAGGTTGGCGACTTGCTCGGTCGACGCAGACGGACCGAGGATGTTCAGCGCCACGGGTATGCCGGCGCCGAAAGTGAGAAAGAAGGTGATGGCGGTGACGATGAAGATCAGGACGAGACCCGAACCCAACCGCTTCAGGATGAAAGGGAACACAGCACTCCTTGTCGGCGCGGGGGCCAGAGCCCCCGCGCCGCATTAGGGACCTACTCGGCCGGGGCGAACGGAAGGACGTTCTGATTACCGACCACGGGCGGGGTGTAGACGATGTCGTTGGACACCGCGTATAGGGAGGTGATGTAGAACAACGGCGCGAACCACGCCTGCTCGACCAAATACTCGTTGACTCCGCGGAAAGCATCGTCGCCCTGGGCGACGTTTGCCTCTTCCTGAAGAGCCTGCAGCTCCGGTGTCGTCGATCCGAACGGGTTGAACACGCCGGACAGCACGGCATTGTTGTCCACAGCATCCGACCCCGACAGCCCGTTGAACATGAAGAACATGCCATACGAGCCGCCGAAGACCTTGGCGTAGAAGTCCTGGAACGGTACAGACTCCCAAGTCACAGTGACGCCGATGTCGCCGAGCGCCTGACCGATGGCCGGCTCGAACTGCGTGCTCACCACTGTGCTCGGCATGGTCACCTCGAATCCATCCGGGTAACCCGCGTCGGCCAGAAGGCTTTTCGCCTCTTCGACATCCTGCGCGTAGGTGTCGTTGAGTCCTTCATCGTACGCAGCACCCGACGGGCTGAACACCTGCTCTGTGGGATTGAGGAAACCCTCACCAAGTCCGCTGGCGATCGCTTCACGGTCGAAAGCGAGGTTGATCGCCTGCCGAACTCGTTCGTCCGCGAGCGCCGGCACGACGGTGCCTTCACGATCCACGATCCACAGCGCACCCACGGTTCCGGGAAGGTTGTTACCCGTCGTGAACTCCGCCTTGGGGAACTGTGCGACCTGATCCTGACTGCTCAGCCCGACCACGTCGATCTGTCCTGCCTTCAACGCATTCTGAGCCGCTGTAGGGTCCTGGATGATCTGGATCTCGACGACCTCGAACGGGTAGTTGGCGGCGTCATAGTAGTCATCGTTCTTCTCATAGACGTACTTGGAGCCCGTGGTGGTCTTTTCGCTCAGCGTGTATGCCCCCGATCCGACGGGCTGGAGCTTCGAGCTCTCGGCGGTCAGGACCTCAGGCGCGCCGATCGCTCCCGGCGTTCCGGCCAACTGCGGCACCAACGAGGCATCCGGCTTGGAAAGACTGATGATCACCGTGGATTCGTCAGCTGCGGTGACTGCGGAGATCGATGCCAGGTTCGCGGAGGTTGAGGAACCAGCGCGTGCGACTTCCAATGAATCGACGACGGCCTCAGCATCCAGCTTCTCTCCGTTCGTGAACTCGACTCCATCACGTACGGTCAGCGTGAGTTCGGTGAGGCTCTCGTCGTACTTCCACTCCTCGGCGATGCCGCCCTTGAGAGTGCCGTCGATGTCGCGGTGGAAGAGCGTGTCGTAGACAGACAGGAAGGGAGTGGCATCGCCGCCCGACCATGATCCGATGGAGAAGTTGGAAGGTGGAGCGTTCAGCGCGATTCGGAGCGTGTCGTCCCCACCATCGCTGCTCGCGTTGCTCCCGCTCCCCCCGGCGCAACCGGTGAGAGCAACCGCCACGGCGGCAACCATCGCGATACCCGCGCCTCTTCGACGCTTCGCGTGTGACATCATCTGGGACTCCTTCGTCAATGCTGTGTCTGTGCCGTCAGCGGCTCATCCCGCTACAGCGACGCTCAAGTGTCACGTGAGACCTGGCGTGTGATCGATGCTAGGGCACACGTGTTACTTCGTCTACACGCAATTTGGAGAACGGGTAACGTTTCGGTCTCCGTGGCAGACGACCTGGCATGAAAGAATGTCGCTCATGTCTATTACCGAGCCTCACGAGCGTCCGGCGACAAGCGCGGACGTTGCACGTCATGCTGGAGTGTCGCGCTCCACGGTGAGCAACATCCTGAACGGCAACGACGCTCGGTTCCCAGAGCGCACCCGCCAGAAGGTGCTCGACGCAGCTCGCGAGCTCGAGTACCAGCCCTCCATCGCCGGGCGCTCGCTCGTAAGCGGGCGAAGCGACACAATCATCGTGCTCGTCGCCAACGCGACGTTCGCGGCACACTTCCAAGACGCTGTCGAACGCGTCATGCGCAACACCCGGCACATCGGCGGCAACGTCTTCATCCGCCTGGCCGGCGAGAGCCCCCGTGCCACTTCGGAAGCCATCGCCACGCTGCGCCCCCTTGCCGTGGTGGACTTCGGCGTCCTGGCGGCCGAAGAACGCGCATCGCTCGAGGCGCGAGGAACCCTGATCGTCCCGTCTCTCGCGCCGAACGACTCCGGAAACCGCCGCGACGGCGGGATCTCCGCTCTGCAAGCCTCGGCATTACTTGCCCACTCCCCCGAGAGACTCTGGTTTGCGGTTCCCACTCACTATGAACGCGACCCGTATATACCGAGTCGTGATGAGGCATTGCGCCGAGCGTCCGTAGATGCAGGCCTGCCGCCGTCCGACCTGATATCACTCGACCTGTCGACAGAAAGCGGGATAGACGCTTTGCGCACGGCACTCGCCGTTTCACCGACTGCCGGGTTTGCCTGCTATAACGACGACGTCGCGCTCACACTGCTCTCCGCCGCCCGGGAACTGAACGTCGATGTGCCAGGCACCGTCGCGGTGGTCGGGGTCGACAACTCTCCGGCGGGCCAGATGTGGTCTCCGCGATTGACCACCGTCGACACCGACCTCATCGGCATGGTCGACGCAATTGCGATCGAGCTGCGCATCCGCCTGGGCGAAACTGACCTCGAGATGCCGTCACGGCGAACGCACTTCGCACTCATCAAGGGCGAGTCCGCGTGACCGAAAGCGGCAGGGCGCTCTAGGACGCTATGCCCGCCTGGTAGGCGAATGCGACCAGTTGCGCGCGGTCACGTGCGCCCAGTTTCGTCATCGCTCTGTTCGCATGAGTCTTCACCGTGAATGGAGATACAAACATCTCCCTGCCTATCCGTTCGTTGTCCAGCCCGCGAGCTGCGGCACACACGACGTCGAGCTCTCTAGGTGTAAGCAGTGTGAAACGCTTGGCAAGCGCATGGTCGATCTCGATCACGCGCTCCTCGGCCACGTGCCCGATCAACACTGCGGCGGCCGCGGCTGAAAGGGCGCCGCCTCCTGCCGCGACCTCCTCGATTCCCGCAGCCAGTTCAGTGGGCCCCACCCCTTTGCTGAGGAAACCGTTCGCCCCGGCACGCAGGGCAGCAAGGACGTTGGCATCATGGTCGAAAGTCGTGAGCACGACGATCTTGACTTCCTCGGGCGTGTGCATTTCCCGAATCCGGCGAGTCGCCTTCACGCCATCGATCCCGGGCATTCGGATGTCCATAAGCACCACATCGACGGATCGCGCTGCCAGTAGGTCGATGGCGGCGAGACCGTCACCCACCGCGTCGACGACATCAATGCCGTCGCGAGCATCGAGGATCGCTCGCAGACCGACTCGGATCATCTCTTGGTCGTCCACGATCAGCACGTCGATCACTTCACTGCACCTCCGTTGACCCGCAAAGTCGCAGTGACGGTATGGGTCGTTCCATCGCCACTCACCACGAGCGTTCCTCCAGCCGAGGTCGCCCGCTCTTGCATCCCGACGAGTCCATAGCCAGCGCTCGCACCATCGCTCACCTTGGGAGTAGGGCGTCCGTTCGAGACGTTTACTATGAGCAGATCACCTTCGACTGAGATGCGCACCTCGACCGCGCCGTTCCCGTGCTTCTGCGCATTAGTGAGTCCCTCCTGCACAATGCGGAACACCGCGAGTCCCACCGTTGGGTCGAGCCCCTTCGGCCGGGCGACGAGGGAGTGTTGAACGGTCAACCCAATGGAGCGGTATGAATCCAGGAGCGAATGGAGTTGCTCGTAACCCGGCGCCGGAGCGAGATCGAGTTCGGTTCCATCTCCGCGTCGGAGTATCTCGAGGATGCGCTGAGTCTCAAGCAGCACCGAGCTCACCGCGTTCCGCGCATTCCCGAGAGCCGCGCGGACAGTGGCATCGTCGGGATCGGCTCTAACCTCAGCTACACCCAGATGCACGCTGATCGTGGCCACTTCGTGCCCGACCACGTCGTGCAGATCACGAGCGATCCGCAGCCGTTCCTCGGAGACACGACGCCGGGCCTCGATCTCTCGAGTGTTCATCGCGTCCAGTGCGCGCTGTTCGAGTTCCCCCACGTAGCGCTGCTGAACCCGCAGTGCGCCGCCCGTCGCGCCGGCGGCGACCGCCGAGGTGAATGCGATCAACGACAGCGGGCTCGAGAAGTCGCCGTCCTCCGCCCAGACGACGACGAAATAGACGACGACCGCAGCGATCGGCGTCGCCACGACCGCCGGCAAGCCGCGCAGCGTGACCACAAAGAGTGTGGCGATCGCCACCGTCCAGTGCGCCGTCGGGTCAAGTCCGATCAGCGTGGCGAGCGCCGGAGCGGCGAGCGTCAGCGCGAGGCCGACCCATTCCCACTTCCGGGAGACTACGGCACCGACTGCCGAGATGACTAGCGCGAGGAATCCGGCGGCGGTGGGAGTGTTGATGGCGACATCAAGGGCATCGGCAAAGAGAGCGAGACCGATGATGATGAACGCCACCGTGTCGAGCAGGCGGGCACTGCGGAGCCATCGTCGACTCTCGGGGCCTGGCTCATCGGGTCGTTGCACCTTTCGATTCTTGCCCGAACGGAGTCGGCGCGTGTACTCCGGATGCAGTACACGCCGAGCTGATCCGTTCTCCTGCGTTGGGATCAGCGCCGTTGCCCTAAGTAACGTCGTGTGGCGATGACGCCATGCCCGAGGCGACCAAGGCGAACCCTTGCCTCATCGACCGCACGAGGCCCGTGATCCCCGACGAGAAGTCCCAAGCCGTGAACGCTTCCCGCACGATGGCGAGAGCCACGGCAGTGGTGACTCCAGCGCGGAACGCGTCGACACCGTCCTCACGCAGCCACCCGCGAATCGAGTCTTCGAAGTGCGTGTTGGCGAGGAGGTGGAAGGGCGCTAGAGCGGGGTCAGCGTCGAGGATGCGGCGGCGGGCGATCACGACAGGTGCCTCGGCCTCCACGTATCCGACGAGGACGGCACAGAGCGCATCCCAGGGCTTCGCCTTGGCCTGCGAATCGAGCTGTGCCCGAAGACCACTTCCGAGCGATGGATCCGGATCAAAGAGCACCGAGGCCTTCGTGGGGAAGTAGTTGAAGAACGTCCGACGGGACACACCGGCAGCGTCGGCGATCTCCTCCACCGAGACGTTCGCGTACCCCCGAGTGTCGAAGAGCACGAGTGCCGAGGAGCGGATGCCGCGCCAGGACGTTATGCGTGAGGTCGACATCTCGACGACTGTCATTGCCCGTTCCCCATGTCGTCGACTCTACGCGGTGGGTGTACTGTGGCCTGACTTGCACTCAGTGCAAATCTCCGACCACCTCGAACAATGGAGTTTCACCGTGGAGAACGGCACGTACGACTACGTCATCGTCGGCGCAGGCTCAGCGGGTTGCGTACTCGCCGACCGCCTGTCAGAGAACCCCGCACTCTCAGTGCTCATCATCGAGGCGGGCGGTTCCGATGCGCACCCCATGGTGACGATCCCGAAGGGGATCGCCTTCACCCTCAGAAACCCCAAGTTCGCGTGGTTCTACCCGACACAGCCCTTCGGCCCGAAGAATCAGGTCGAGTACTGGGCCCGCGGGAAGATGCTCGGTGGCTCGAGCTCGGTGAACGGCATGGTCTACAACCGAGGGTCCCGGGCCGACTTCGACAACCTCGAAGCTATGGGCAATCCAGGATGGAACTGGGACGAGATGCTTCGGATCTACCGGAGCATGGAAGACCACTCCCTCGGCGGCTCCGACATGCGCGGTTCGGGCGGGCCGCTCGAGGTCGGCGTGAGAAAGGACCGGGAGCATGTCGACGAGCTGCTGATGCGCTCCGCCGAGCACCTCGGCATCCGGACGATGCAAGACCTCAACTCGTCCGATGCGGAGCGAATCGGCTACGCGCCGGCCACGATTCGCAATGGCCTGCGCGTGAGCGCGGCCAAGGCTTTTCTCCGCCCCGCCCTCAAACGTCCTAATCTGACGCTGGTCGACAACACCCTGGCCACCAGGGTCCTGTTTGACGGGGACGATGCGGTCGGAATCGAAGCCCGCCGGGGTGATTCGACGGTCTCGTTCCGCGCCCGTCGCGAGGTCATCCTCAGCATGGGCTCCATCGCGACCCCGAAGATGCTCGAGCTTTCCGGGATCGGTTCCCCCGACGTACTCAAGGACGCAGGCGTGGACGTACGCGCGTCAAGCTCGAAGGTGGGCGAAGGCGTTCGTGAGCACCGATGCCTGCCCCTCCAGATGCGCCTGAGGAAGAACATCGGTTACAACCGTCGGCTGTCCACACCCCTCAGGCAGGGATTGAGCGGAATACAGTGGGCGCTGTCCCGCACCGGCCCCATCTCCACCCCTGCGTACGACATGCTCACGTTCTTCAAGACCGACCCCACCCGCGAGCGTCCCGATGCACAGGTGCTCCTCACCCCCTATTCCGCGGGGGCAGGGTCGACGGGATCCGACATAGAGGATCGCCCCGGATTCTCGATGCTCGGCTTCGCTCTGCGTCCCACGAGCGAAGGATCGGTGCACATCACTTCGTCAGCCCCCGAGGCTGCTCCGCGGATCGTCCCGAACTACCTCTCCACCGAACACGACCGATCGACATCCATCGCGATGTTCCGCAAGATGCGTGCCCTCGTCGAGCAGTCTCCGATCGCAGACGTCGTCTTGGCCGAGACGGTGCCGGGAGCAGCTGTTGACGACGACGAGTCCATCATCCGGTCGGGGTTCATCAACGGTGGAACCGGCTACCACGCCTGCGGCGCTGCAGCGATGGGACCCGACGAGTCAGATGTCGTCGACTCGCGATTGCGAGTACGAGGAGTCAACAGGCTGCGCGTGGTCGATGTGTCGGTCATGCCCGCGATGATCTCGGGCAATCTCAATGCCCCCGCCATGGCGATGGCTTGGCGGGCCAGCGAGTTGATCCTCGACGGCCAGTGAGGCACGCACCCCGAAACCACCACCCCATCGGAAAGGTTGAATCATGAAGATCGACACCCAGACGTCCGCTGATGTCGGCACCGGCCCCCTGGCCGGCGAACGCCGCCTTCTCATCGATGGCGAGCTCGTCGACGCGAGCGACGCCGGCCTCATCGAGAACATCGACCCCACCACCGGCCTGGTAGCCGGCTTTGCGGCGGATGCGACCGCCGACGATATGGAACGGGCGATCGCTGCGGCCCGACGCGCCTTCGACGAGGGGCGCTGGGCCTCGGACCCGGAGTTCCGAAGCACGTGCCTGCGCCAGCTGCACGACGCACTGACCGACGAGCAGGAACGACTCCGACGGGTGATCGTCACCGAATCCGGCAGCCCCATCTCATTGACCCATGCCGTGCAGCTGCAACAGCCGCTCGACGAATCGCTGTACTGGTCGAACATGGCGAAGGACTTCGTTTACGAGGAAGAGTGGTCGTCTCACATCGTACGCGGCACGACTTCTCGGCGGCGGATCCGTTACGAGCCGACCGGAGTCGTCGCGGCTATCACTCCATGGAACTATCCGCTCTATCTCAACGTCTCGGAGTCTCTCCCCGCGCTCGCGGCTGGCAACGCCGTGATCCTGAAGCCAGCGCAGCTCACCCCATGGAGCGGGCTCGAGCTTGGTCGGATCGTCGCCGAACGAACAGACATCCCTGCGGGGATCTTCCAGGTGCTCACGACCAACTCGGTCGAGGTCACCGAGATGTTGACGACGGATCCCCGCATCGACATGGTGACATTCACAGGGTCGACGGCTACCGGGCGTCGTGTGCTCGCCGCCGGCGCCCCGACGATCAAGAAGACGTTCCTCGAGCTTGGCGGAAAGTCCGCGCATATCGTGCTCGAGGATGCCGACCTTCAAAAGGTCCTGCCCGCCGCCGCTGTGATCTGCTCGCACGCAGGGCAGGGTTGCACGTTCTCGACCCGGCTGCTCCTCCCCCGCAGCCGGTACGACGAGGCACTGCCCATTCTCAAGAACGTCTTCGAGAGCATCCCGGTCGGCGACGTGTGGGATGTGAGGACCGTACAGGGGCCGCAGATCAGTGCGCGCCAACGCGACAACATCGTCTCAGCCATCGAGGCTGGCGTCGCCTCCGGTGCACGCGTCCTCACCGGCGGCAAGGCCTATGACGACCGCGACGGCTACTACGTGCAGCCGACGGTGCTCGTGGACGTCGACCCCGCATCGTCGGTCGCGCAGGAGGAGATCTTCGGACCAGTGCTGTGCGTCATCCCTTACGACACTGAAGACGAGGCGGTCGAGATAGCCAACTCAACGATCTACGGTCTCGCAGGCGAAGTGAGCAGTGCCTCCGACGACCGAGCGCTTGAGGTCGCCCGCCGGTTGCGAGCCGGCAATATCGCCGTGAACGGCGGTATGTACTTCAACGTGTCGACGCCTCTGGGCGGGTACGGCCAGAGCGGCATCGGTCGCCGCAACGGCGAAGAGGGTTTCCGCGAGTACATGGAACTGAAGGCAATCGGACTCCCGAGCCGCGACAAGCAGTGATGGGCTGGTGCCGCCGACGGCCGACGTGAGGAGCCGCGCGATCCGCTCGCTGCCACCGGTCGTTCCGGAGGCAGCGAGCGGACGGTTCGGATGCGCCCTCGACTCAGCCTTGTCGCGCCGGAGCTGCGGGGATCGCGAGACTCTCGAGTTGGACGAAGATCTCATCCACTACCGAGCGGAAGCTCCTCGTCGAGCCCGGGGTCCATTCGTCCCAGGCGAGGTCATAGGCCGCGAGCCCCGCCGTCGATGCAATCCGGGCAGCGAGCCGATTCCCTGTGCGCTGCTGTACGGCCCGCGCCACAGCATCGCGGCGTTGCATGCGATGGGCAGTGAGCCGGATGCGCAGCGACGGTTCGGTCGCGATCATGTCGAGTCGAGCCCAGTGGAGCTCGGGGTCGCTCTCGACCTCGGTCACGGCTGGTTCGACCGCCGCGCGAACCAGCTGCCACGGCGACAGCGCCCGGTCGGCGACCAAGGCGCGGACGGCGCCTTCATAGTCAATCCCCGTGGCCTCGACGTGTGCGACAACCACATCTTCTTTGCTCCCGAAATATCGGAAGAAGGTAGCTCGGGAGATACCCGCCGCGCGTGATGCCTCTTCAACCGTCACCTGTGCGTACCCCCTGTCGAGGAACACCTGAAAAATCGAGGCGGCAATGTCCGCGAGGAGCACTTGTCGTGCATGCGCGCGTGCATCGGTAGTCATATATGCAGTCTACAATTTGAGACGCCGTCTCATCTACGCGACTTAGTCGCAATATCTCGGAAGGCCCTCTAGTGAGCAAAGGCAAGTCCCCGCAGGAGCGTCTCGCCCGCCCCCCGCATCCCAATCTCGTCATCGCCGTCCTCGCTTTCGCCGGCATGGGCGGTTCCTTCATGCAGACGATCCTCACCCCCATCCAGGCCGAGCTGCCGATGCTGCTCGACGCGAGCCGCGACGACACCGCGTGGGTCATCACTGTGACGCTTCTGGCATCGGCGATCTGCACCCCCATCTCAGGCAAGCTCGGCGACATGTACGGCAAGCGTCGGGTCGCCATCATCCTGCTTTCCCTCCTCATCCTCGGTTCGATCATCTGCGCGTTGTCCCCCACTCTCGTGCCGTTGATCATCGGACGCGCACTGCAGGGCACGGGGATGGGTGTAATTCCGTTAGGAATCGCGATCCTGCGCGACACCGTCCCCCGCGAAAAGCTCGGCTCCGCCGTCGCACTCGTGAGCGCCACGCTCGGGGTCGGCGGCGCGATCGGCCTCCCCGTGAGCGCATTCGTAACCGAAAACTACGACTGGCACGTGCTCTTCTGGGTCGCCGCAGGTATCGGCACGCTCGCCCTCGTCTTGTACGTCGTGGTCATCCCGCCCAGCGTGCTGCGCGCCGGGGGCCGCTTCGATCCG
Organism: uncultured Microbacterium sp.; assembly: GCA_963518515.1. Taxonomy (GTDB): domain Bacteria; phylum Actinomycetota; class Actinomycetes; order Actinomycetales; family Microbacteriaceae; genus Microbacterium. The sequence continues at coordinate 146,124 of CAUQIW010000002.1, read as the reverse complement.
GTCGGCGCCATCGGACTAGCAATCGGCCTGGTGGGGCTCCTGCTCGGCGTCTCTAAGGGAAATGAGTGGGGCTGGACATCGATACCCACTCTGGCGTGCCTGATCGGAGGCGTGGTCGTGCTCGTTCTGTGGGGGCTTTATGAACTGCGCAGAACGAATCCTTTGGTCGACCTGCGAGTGAGTGCCCGTGGTCCGGTGCTGATGACGAACCTGGCGTCGATCGCGATGGGCTTCGCGCTCTTCGCCTCGAGCATCGTCTTCCCGCAGCTGTTGGAGCTCCCTGAGTCCGCGGGTGGTCTCGGGCTGAGCCTGCTCAATGCGAGCTTCATCCTGATGCCCTCGGGACTCGCCATGCTGGCGATGTCGCCCGTCGCCGGTCGGATCAGCAACAGGATCGGCCCGAAGCCACTTCTGGTGATGGGGGCGGTGACCCTGGCAGCGACGTACACTGCCGCGGTCCTCCTAGATCTCGAGGTCTGGCACGTCCTGATCATCAACACCGTCATCGGCATCGGCATCGGCCTCGGCTATGCCGCGATGCCGACACTCATCATGCGCGCAGTGCCGTCGAATGAGACCGGCGCAGCGAACGGGCTGAACACCCTGATGCGGTCGCTCGGCACGAGCATCGCCGCGGCTGCCATCGCTGCCGTCCTTGCGAACTCGGCGACCGGTGGCAGCTCAGCGCCTACCGCTGACGGATTTCAGACTGCACTCCTCTTCGGTCTCGCCGCGGCCGTGCTGTGTGCGATTCTGGCCGCCCTCATCCCGAGAGTTCGCCCGGCAGCGGGTGAGCATCCTTCTCTTCCCCAGGACGATTGACGACCTGCTCACTGGGTGGTGAATTACTCCATTCGCAGTAGTTCACCACCCACAGACGGACGACGACGTGACTTTCGCCGACGGGAAAGCTGGACCCTACCAGGGCCGGCTGGCCCCGACGGAAGGCGATCACGACATGAACCGACACACCGCACCCGCGCTTCTCACCCTCGCGGGACTCGCCGGAGTGGCACTGCTCACCGGCTGCACGTCCCTGACCACCTCTGCGGAGCCCGAGCATGCTGCTGCGCCGCACTGGTCGTACGAGGGCGAGGACGGCCCTGATCACTGGGCTGACCTGAGCGGCGACAACGAGACGTGCGGCGGTGGCACCGCGCAGTCGCCCGTCGATCTGGCGGCCACGACTCCGGCCGAGGGAGGGCCGTCGTTCACCATCAGGTCTGACGCCGCCGAGTCCACGTCGGCGGACAACGGGCACACCGTGCAGATCACCCCCGGCACCACCGCCTCGACGATCGACTTCGAGGGAGACGACTATGCCCTCCTCCAGACGCACTTCCATGTCCCTGCGGAGCACACCGTGAGCGGCGAACGAGCGGATGCCGAGTTCCACTTCGTCCACTCGGATGACGACGGGAACCTCGTCGTGCTCGGACTGCTGGCCAATGCGGGCGAGGCAGATGCCGACTGGGACGCTTACATCGACGCGGTAGACAATGAGGGCGAGGATGTGACACTCGACGTCTCGTCGCTGCTGCCCGCGGGACTCGACGCGTATGCCTACGAGGGCAGCCTGACCACGCCTCCGTGCACCGAGGGCGTGCAGTGGCTGGTGCTCGCAGAACCAGTTGAGCTCGGCGCTGAACAGCTCAAGGTCCTCGCGGACGCGCACGGCCACACGGCTCGCCCCTTGCAACCGCTCGGCGACCGAAACGTGCATCGGGGCGCAGGGACGCTCGTCGCAGACTGACGTAGGGCCGGATCACTCCGACCCCGTCAAGTCGGGGCGCTCGAATAGTACGAGCGCCCCGACTTGAATCACTGTGTCTCGGTGAAGTTGTCTGTTGGCGACCATTGCCGGGGTTGTGGCAACTTCCCCGTTCAAAGCAAAATCGCCCTCCCGCCTTGTTTTGGCAGCATGCTCAAGAACCGAGCTGAAGGTATGCCGGCTTGAACTCAGCACGGCAGCTGAAGACCCGCCATCTTCCGCCGCGTCAGCGAGCTCCTCCTGCGCCATCGGGATGCACCTGACGTTGGCCTTCGTTGGTCCTGCTCAATCGTGCGCTGCCGTGCTCCTGTTCGCGAACGCCCCGCGCCTCGAAGGCGGTTTCGCCGAAGTGGCCCTCCGCCGCATCTGGAAGGCTCAGCACTTCTCCCGGTGGACGACGAGCATGCTGCAGCCGCGAGCGACGCCTCCCCATTCGACCGGCAGCGGCAGCGCGGAGAGCTGCGCTCCGTGATCGGCTCAGAAGCGGCGCGCACCTATCTCGCCGAGGCATACACGGGGTGGCCGCACGACGTGCGCTGAGAGGGACGACGTCCTCGTCTCGCTCGAAGTCCGCTGGTCTCCTCCGACATCAGCTGAGTTCGAGCGAGATCTCCGCGTGCCCCCCGGCGGGCACGCACACCCGCGAGACGCAGACGCAGATCCGTGAGCTCGCATCACGCTGCCGCTCGCTGTAGAACACATCGCGGTGGTCGATCACACCGTCGAGCCCGATCACTCGTGCCTCGCAGAGCCCGCACTCACCCTTGCGGCAGTCGAACAGCGCATCGGCGCCGGCGGCCTCGAGGGCTTCCAGGAGCGTCGACGACGGCGGTACCGCGACCTCGAGTCCCAGCGCCGGCACGCGCACGGTGAAGTCCTGGGGTGTGAACCAGCCGCTGTTGCCAAAGGTCTCGAAACGCAGTCGCGAAGGAGCGAGACCGCGCGCGATCCACGCCCGACGCACGGCATCCATCAATCGGATCGGGCCGCACATGTACAGTTCCCCGTCCTCAGGCAGGCCGCCGATCAGGGCCTCGACATCCAGCGAAGTGTCCTCCTCACGCACATGCACCTGCACGCGCTCGCCATGCGCCTGGGTGAGTTCGTCCAGGTAGGCCATGTGCGTGCGCGCACGTCCGCAGTACACGACGCGGTACTCGTCCCCCGACGCGGCGAGCGCCGCCGCCATGCCCAGGATCGCGGTGACTCCTACACCACCCGCGAGGAGCGTGTAGGAGGATGCGCCCATCCGGAGCGGGAAGTCCTGCAGCGGTTGCGTCATCTCGATCACGTCGCCTGATGTGAGCGCGTGCATCACCTTCGCCCCGCCGCGGGAGACCTCGGACTCGAGGACGCTGATCGCCAGCATCGCCCCGGCCGCCTCGCTCTCCGCGATCGAGTACGACCGGGTGACGGTCTCGCCGTCGATCTGCAGGCGCACCTCCACATGTGAACCCGGCGGCGCGGACACCGGCTGCTGCGGACGGACGACGACCCGCATGATCCTGGGAGTCAGGTGCCGACGATCTATCACGGTCGCGCGCTGCCACACCAAGGTGTGCGAGCTCGCCATCTCAGCCTCCGACCGTGGCGGTGGCGGGCGCGCGGCCCTCCGCCTCCAGCATCCGCTCGAGGAGTCGACGCACCCACATGCCGCCTGCGTCGATGTTCAGGCTGTAGAACTCGTAATCGGGATTCGCGTCGATGGCGCGTTGCTGCGCATGCAACATGATCTCGTCCTCACTGAACACGCCGAGCACACCGTTGCGCAACTGCGTGGTGATGAGCTGGCTGTCGAGCCGGTAGTTGCGCTGGAACGACCAGAAGTAGTTGCTGGCGCGGTCGGTCTCGGGAGTGATGGTGTTCATGACGTAGCCGTTGACGCCGGCGCTGCGGTCCCCTTCGGGCGCCCCCGTTCCTGTTGCCGCCACCCCGACATCCAGACAAATCGTCGACGGTGATTCGAAGCGGATGATCTGCCATCGGTCGACCCGACCGGAGAAGCCGGGGAACTTGTCGCGCATGTTCTTGAGCCAGAAAGGAGGGGCATCGATGTCGATCATCCACCGCTCGACGGTCACGGTCGTATCGGTGTGGGTGGTCACGAACTCGGATTCGCTGAGCGCCTCCTGTCCGATGCTCGACGTGTGCACGAACTCTTCGTGAGTGAGGTCCATGAGGTTGTCGACCACGAGTTGATAGTTGCACTCGGTATGGATCAGCTCGCCGTCACCGGTCCACTCGGGCGAGGTCATCTGATGCATGTCGGGGATTTTCGCAGAATCGGCCAAGGTCGGATCGCCGACCCAGACCCACAGGAATCGATACCGGTCCACGATCGGGAAGGACGGCACCATCGCGCTGGGGTTGATCGTCTCCTGCGCGGGCATCGCGGTGCACCGGCCCGTGGAGTCGTAGCGGATGCCGTGGTACGGACACTGGAGCTCGTCGCCGATGACCTTGCCCATCGACAGCGGCGCGAGCCGGTGCCAGCAGGCATCGGCCAATGCGACGGGGGTGCCGCCCTCGGTGCGGAACAGTGCGAGCGGACGCCCCGCGACGGTGCGCGCGAGCGGCTTGCGGGTGACCTCGTGATCCCAGGCAGCGACATACCAGGCGTTGCGCGGGTAGTCGAAGATCTTCGCCGTGGTCGTCTCGGCCATCGTCACTCCTCCATGCCGGGTGTTCGCCGGGATGGGCGCTCCGTCCGCGCTCGTGCGCGAGAACGGCTTCTGGCGCGGGGGATCGGAGCCCCCGCTACCTTCTCGCCCACGATGTTGACGATCTCGCCGATCGCTTCGACGCGCATGCGGACCTCGTCTCCCGGCTGAAGAGGAGCGATGCGACTTCCACGCCCCCACAGCTCGCCCAGACAGCCGCCGTGGCCCACGGTGCCGGAACCCAGCACATCACCGGGCACCACGATGGAGTTCCGGGCCGCGTACGAGACCAGCTCAGCGAAGGTCCAGGCCATGTTCGAGACCAGGTCCTCGCCGACCAGTCGGCCGTTGACCCACACCTCGGCGTGGAGAGCCAGAAATCCGTCATCCTCGTATGGGGCGACTTCGTCGGCCGTCACGATCCACGGGCCGAGCGTGGTGCCGAAGTCCTTGCCCTTGGCTGGTCCGAGTCGCACCTTCATCTCCCTGGCCTGGAGGTCGCGAGCAGACCAGTCGTTCATCACCGTGTAGCCGAACAGATGCGCGTTCGCCTCCGCGACGGTGAGATCCCGTCCGCTGGAGCCTTCCACCCCGCCGATGACGACAGCGAGCTCGAGCTCGAAATCGAGACGCTCCGTCTGCGGAATGCCGACGATCTCGCCCGTCGCTCGGACGGTGTGCGGATTCGTGAAATAGAAGGTGGGCGCCTCATACCATTCGGGCGCGACTCCCCCCTGCCCGTCGACCGACGCTGTCACGCCTTCGACGTGCTCCTCGAAGGCGACGAAGTCCCGAATCGCGGCGGGGACGATGGGCGGGAGAAGCCTCACGGAGTCCAGGGCGGCTCCAGACTCGCCCGCACCGTCCATGCGGCCGTGCAGTCGTCGAGCCTCGTCGAGCCCGCTCCTCACCACATCTGCGACGGTGCGCCCCTCGGGGAACTCGACCAGCCTCCCGTCGATCACGAAGCCTTCGCGCACGGTGGCATCGACACCGTCGCTCCACCGGGCCAGTCTCACTGCAGCACATCCCGTTCGGACGCGCGCGTGGCAGCGACCTTCTCGGCGAAGGTTTCTGCGATCCAGTCGGCGATGATGCCCGCCACATAGGGCAGGTTGTCGATCGAGATGTGCTCCGTACCGCCTTCAGGATCGTCGAACAACCGCAGTTCGCGCTTCTCACTGTTCACCGCCTGCTCGTACGACTGATGCGCGTACTTGACAGCGATCTGTCGGTCGCCGACGCCGTGGGTGATCAAGTACGGAGCGGTGATGCGCTCGACCACGCCGTTCAGGTGCATACCCCGTGTCTTCTCCACGAAGTCATCCATATCCGCAGCTCCCCACACCCAGAAGACGTGGTCCCAGTAATGCGGTACAGGGTTCTCGCCCTCGCGACGACGACGCCCCTCCTGCACCTCGAACCAGTTGTGGTTCGCCCCCCACGAGACACCGAGCGCGAGCCGATCGTCGTAGGCGAGCGCCCGCGGCGCGTAATACCCGCCCAACGACCAACCGACGATTCCGATCAGGTCGAGATCCGCGCCCAGGGACGTCGCATGCGCGGTGATCCAATCGATGATCGCGCCGGCCCACACCTCGGTGTCGTGTCTCGCGGTGAGCCCTCGCAGGCGCAGGGCCTCCCCGGAGCCGGGTGTATCCACCATCAGCGTGGAGATGCCGCGCGCTGCGAGCATCTGCGGAAACCCGGAGTAGTACATCATCTCCTTGGTCGAATCGAGGCCGTTCCATTGGATGATGACCGGATGCGGCCCCTCACCCGGTGCACGATAGAAGTACCCCGGCAATGTCGTCCCCTCGGGGAGGGATTCGTCGTCCGGACCGTAGGGGATCTCCACCCTGGTCAGCGGCACACCCTGCAGCTCGACGTGCGAGAGCAGCAAGTCGATCGACTTCTGATAGGCGGCATTGCGCCCGGGCCATTTCGGTGATTGCAGCCGTTCTGCCTGCGACGTGTACAACGACGCACGATAGTAGGTCTCCCCTGCTCCGATCCGGTGCCCGCGGGCCTCGTCGCCCCTGGCCTTACGGATCAGTCGGTCGGCGACCGCCTCCCACGAGGCGTACAGCTCTTCGGTTCCGGCATCATCGCCGTTCTGGGACGCCGCAAGCACCGGCGCGCAGGCGCGGTCGACCTCATCGATGAATCCTCCGTTGTTGAGCGTCGCGACCACCGACAAGCTCCACACGTAGTTGGTGGGAAAGTACATGAACATGGTGTCCTCCGAAACAGATCAGGAATGAGGGGGCGGAGTCGTCGGTCGCACAGCGTCCGAGAGGAAGGTCGCGACACCCGAGAGCTGCTGCCCTCCATCGACCGTGACCTCCGCACCGGTGACGTAGGCAGCAGCATCGGAGAGCAAGAACGCGACGACGCTGGCGACCTCCTCGGCTGCCCCGTCACGGTGCAGCGGCACAATGGCAATGTTGGCGTCACGGAACTGCTTCGGCGCGCTCGCCGTCATCTCGGTGCGGATGTAGCCGGGATGGACGATATTGACCCGGATTCCGCGCGGTCCGAGCTCCGTGACGCTCGAGTGCGTGAGGCCGCGGAGCGCCCATTTGCTCGTGGTGTACGCCGCCGTGTAGTGCCCGGTCAGACCGGCCGCAGAGCCGATGTTCACGATCGAGGACCCGGATGACATCAGCGGAAGCAGTGCCTGGATACCGAGCATGGCCCCCGTGACGTTGATGGCGAGCACGTGGTCCCAGTCGGCGCGAGCGACGGCACCGATACGCACCCGGTGAGTGATGCCCGCGTTGTTGACGAGCCCTTTCACCGTGCGTCCGGCGAGCGAGCGAGCGAGGGACTCCCACGCCCGCTCGTCGGTGACGTCGAGCTGCTGGTAGGTGACGCTTCCGGGAAGCGCGCTCGCCGCGTCCACCCATTCCGGAATGGTGCTGCCGACATCCAGGGCGATGACGTGCGCCCCCTGGCTCGCGAGCAGAAGTACCTCCTCCTCACCCTGACCGCGGGCTGCGCCCGTGATCACGAACAGGTTTCCGGCGACACCCGGCAGTGAGACGCTCATCATGAGGGGGAGACTCCCGACCCGTCTCTGGGGCCGCGACGCATCAGACCTTCTCGGACGTCGAACGGAAGCACCTCGAGCACGTCGGCGGCGAACTCTCCCCCGACCAGGACGAACGCCACCCGCGCGGTAGTGTCGCCCCGGTTCGCCCACGCATGATCGGTGCCTCTCTGCACGACGATGTCGCCTGCGCGTGCCACCACCTCGCTGTCGTCGAGGATCAGCGTGATCTCTCCTTCGATGACGATGCCGTAGTCGATGGACTCCGTGCGATGTACCGGGGACTGGAGCCCGCGCTCGTCGAGATGCCCAGGGAGGAACTCGTTGATCCGGATGCGGGTCCCCCGAGTCGGCGGAGGAACGGTGAGCGCACCCGCCGTCGGATCGTCGAAGGTGGCAGTGATCGGCGCCGGCGACGCCGTCGTCACCCAGACCTCGTGGAACGCCACCCCGTCGGCGGGCAACTCGCTGGTCACCGGAACGCGTCCGTCGCTCACGACCACGGACGTACCGGCCCGGTCATGTCCGGTCACGATCCGACGAGGTGCGCGGAACCGCCCCGACGTCATGGCGTCGCCACCAGAGCGGCGAGCGCCTGCCCCATGACTCGTCCCGGATCAGCATCGGGGCTGCCGGGATTCTGCTCCCACTTCGCCAATAGCAGAGAGGCATCGACGACGCTCTTCACGCGGGGAAGCCGGCGCGCATGGAACTCTGCGAGCAACTGGTCGAGCTCGCCATCGCGAGTGAGGTGGTCCGCGAGGAGCAGCGCATCCTCCACGCACAACGCAGCCCCCTGCGCGATCAGCGGCGGAACGGCATGCACTGCCTCACCGAGAGCGACGACCCGGCCTCGGTGCCATGGTCCTTCCACGAAGATCCAGTCGATGCCCTGGAAATTCAGGAAGGTGTGTTCATCGATCGTGTGGCGAAGGTAGTCGAACTCGCCGTGGAAGTCGTGCATCAGACGCCGCACCTCCTGCCAATCCTCGAGGCCGTTGTCAGGGCGTTCAGGGCGGCAGAGAACGAAGACGTAGCACTGTGTGGCGCTGACCGGGGTGTAGCCCACTTTGTAGGCTCCCGAGTCGTCCGCTGGATAGGCGATCCCTCCGGACATGCCGGGAAGTCGCGAAGTGACGGCCCGCCAGATCCCCAGCCCCGTCGGCGCCCGATCCTCTGTGATGCCGAGTTTGGCCCGAGTCTGGGACTTGATCCCCTCGGCGACGACGATCGCATCCCAGTTCTCGACAGCTCCGTCGGAGAGGACGGACGTGGCGAAGTCGGGGTGATTCTCGAACGAATCGAGTTCGAGACCGAGGCGCACCTCCACGCCGAGAGCGACAGCCCTCTCCAGAAGGATCTCGTGCAGATCCGGTCGCAGGGCGCCCAAGGTCGCCGGAAGATGATCGCCCCCTGTGCGGGGCGTCGGCAACTCCGTCATCACCGTTCCGTCGGCGAAGTACAGGGTGACGCTGTTCTCGGGCTGGCCCTTCGCCAAGACCTCGTCGATCACTCCGATCTGCTCGAACACCCGCAGGGCGTTCCCCTGGATCGTCAGCCCGTGGCCCACTCGCGCCCAGGCAGAGGCCTTATCGACCAGCGTCACCTGCACCTCACGCTGCGCGAGCGCGATCGCCGTCGTCAAGCCGGTGAAACCGCCACCGACGACGAGAACCTTCGATACCGACATCATTGTCTCCGCTTCCCGGGCGCTACTCCGCATCCCTGGCTCTGACGCTAGGTGCGGCGCGGTCGCGTCACCAGTCGCCCCCGGCGATGCCTGCCATCTGCGGCGCGGACGGTGCCGCAGAGCGAGCCGACGATCCTCGCGCGGCTAGGCGATCTGGCGATGCATGGTATTCCGTGACCCGATAACCGCTGCCCGATCACCCGCCATACGCTCTTCACGTTGCATCGGTGCCGTCCGGTTCGCCGATGCGCCCCTCTCACCCGGAAGGTCGACGATGACTGAGCGCCTTGTATCCCATCTGCGTTATGCCGCGCTGGCGGTGCCCAACTTCGAGGAGGAGCGCGACTTCTTCGTCAGACATTGGGGGCTGACGGAAGTCCACGAGACGGACGGGCTCAGCCACCTCGCCGCCGAGGGTTCTCCTGAGCCTTTCATCCTCAGGCTGCGGCGCGACGAGAAACGCATCGACATCGTAGGCTTCGCCGTGCGCAGCCGCACGGACATCGACACCCTCGCCGCCCGACTGCGGGCGGCGGAGGTCAGTTTCATCCACGAGCCGGAAGAGCTGAGCGGCTTCAGCGGCGGATACGGCTTCCGCGTCTTCGACGGCGATGGCCGGGTTCTCGAGTTCTCCACTGGCTACGACACGCGCCCGGCCCGCAAGATCAAGGAGCGGGAGCCGATCCCGGCGAAGTTGTCGCACATGGTGTTCAATTCGCAGAACCTCAACCAGACCGTGCAGTGGTACATCGATCACCTCGGCTTCACCATATCCGACTCACTCGTCCGCCCCGACGGGGGCGACATGATGCACTTCCTGCGCTGCAACAGCGCACATCATTCGATCGCCGTGGCCATGGGCCCGCACCATTCCCTGCACCATCTCTCCTTCGAGATGCGCGGGATCGAGGAGTGGATGCGCGGTGCGGGCAAGATACTCCGCTCAGGAACGCGGATGATCTGGGGGCCGGGACGCCACAACGCGGGCGACAACACGTTCGCGTACTTCCTCGACCCTGCCGGTAACACGATCGAGTACACGACCGAGCTCTCGATGGTCGACGACGCCAACTGGCAACCCCACCGTCACGACATCAGCCTGCTTTCGACACAGGACCAGTGGGGAACCGCTGCGGAGATGAGCGAACTCGTCGCGCGCGAGTCCTTCAACGACATCGACAAGGGATTGTTCGTCGCACCGCCGGTGTGACGCATCCATCGCGACAGAGAGGTCACGGTCATGACAACCATTCACTTCGCCGCCGATCACGGCGGGTACGAACTCGCCCGGACTCTCGCCGCTCACGCCGAGCGTGTCGGGTTCGATGCCGTCTGGCACGGCGCCGATGAACCGGATCCGGGCGATGACTATCCCGTGTTCGCAGTGCGGGTCGGGCAGGCCGTTATCACTGATCAGGATGCCGGAACCGACTCGTTCGGTGTCCTCGTCGTCGGTGAGCCGTTCGCCGGAGTCGTCGCGGCGAACAAGGTGAACGGTGCGCGAGCCGTCGCGACGTTGTCCCCCCGCGAAGCAGCTCATGCTCGCGGGTACGTGGACGCGAACGTGCTGGTCCTCGACGGCACCGCCTTCGAGGAGACCGCCTGGCTGAGCATCCACGCATTCGTCACGACGGGCATGACACAGACGGTGGAGCGGGGACGCCAGATCCTCCAGATCGAGGAGTACGAGAACGCCGGCACGATCGAAGGGTGGGCCGTCCAGCTCGAGCCCCATCAGATCTTGCGCAGTTACGACTGAACCCGAGGAGAAGACCATGACCCGCGCCGCCCTCTACGACACCATCGGCGATCCTGGCGAGCTCTACGTGGGGGAGATTCTCGACCCACCCCCGGGGCGTGGAGAGGTGGCGGTGCGTGTGCAGGCCGCCGGGCTGAACCCCATGGACACCATGACTCGACGCGGACTCGTCCCCAGCGACGCCCCCTTCCCTCGAAGAGTCGGCTTGGACGTCGCCGGTTCCGTCGAAGCGGTCGGCGAGGGGGCGGTCTACTGGGACGGCACCGCCGCGGTCATCGGCGACGAAGTGCTCGGACGCGCCATAGGTGCCGTGTCGAGCAGGGTCATCGTTCCGGTGTCCGGACTCACGCGTCGCCCTGACGGGCTGTCGATCGAGCAGGCCGCGGGGCTCAACATCGCCGGTCTCACTGCGCTTTCCTGCCTCGCGACCGTTCCCCTCGACGACACCGACGTCGTCCTCATCGGCGGGGCAGCAGGGGCAGTGGGGTTTCTCACCGCCCAGTTGGCCGCGCAACGCGGCGCCCGTGTGATCGGCAGCGCTTCCGCCGCCGATGCCGACCTGCTGCACGGTATCGGTATCGAGCACGTGCTCTACGGCGCGGACCTCGCCACCCGCGTCGCTGCGATCGGCGAACCGACCGCAGTCATCGACTGCCACGGGAGGGATGCCCTCGACACCGGCGTGGTCCTCGGCGTCCCTGTCGATCGCATGGTGGCGATCGCGGACTACCAGGCGGTCGATGAGCTCGGCGTTCACGCAGTCGAACGGGATGCGCGCACGGCGAGCAACCTGGCGCAGCTCGCCGACGCCCTGGCGGCAGGAAGGTTGACGCTGCCCATCGCGGGGACGTTCGGGCTGGATGAGGTCGCCGACGCGTTCCGCGCGCTCGAAGGCCGCCATGCTCCAGGGAAGATCGTCGTCGTGCCCTGACCTCGGTCGCATGGCGAGGGCCCCGACGATGATGCATCGTCGGGGCCCTCGCCACTTCTTCGTCAGGCGCGCCAGATGGTCTGCAGGTTGCAGAACTCGCGGATTCCGACGGCTGCCAGCTCTCGACCGATTCCGGAGTCCTTGACACCTCCGAAGGGGAGTTCGGGGTGCGAAGCTGTCATTCCGTTCACGAACACCGCGCCGGCATCGAGGCGCCGGATGAACCAGTCCTCCTCCTCCGCATCAGCGGTCCACAGAGCCGAGCTCAGGCCAAAGGTCGTGCCGTTGGCCACGCGCAGCGCCTCCTCACGGTCGGCGACTCGGTAGACGGTGGCGACGGGCCCGAAGGCCTCTTCGAGGTGCAGACGCATGTCGGGTGTGATGCCGACCAGCACCGTCGGCTCATAGAACCATCCCGGTCGATCGGGCGCTGCACCTCCCGCGAGAACAGTCGCGCCGTGGGCCACCGCATCCGCGACCTGCGCCGCCAGTTCATCGCGCCCGGACTCCGTGGCGAGCGGGCCGACGTCCGTCGACTCGTCGAGGGGATCTCCGACGGCCAATGCCGAGACCTTCTCGGCGAACAGCCGCGTGAATTCCTCGTACACATCCGTGTGAACGATGAAGCGCTTCGCGGCGATGCACGACTGCCCGTTGTTCTGGTTGCGCGCCGTCACGGCGACCGTCGCCGCCCGGTCGATGTCCGCGCTGGGCATCACGACGAACGGATCGGAACCTCCCAGTTCGAGCACCACGTGCTTCACCTCGGAACCGGCGATCGCGGCGAGCGAGCGCCCCGCAGGCTCCGAGCCCGTCAGCGTGGCCGCCTTCACTCGCGGGTCGCGGAGCACGCGCTCCACACCGGCCGCCGGGATCAGGAGTGTGCGGAACGCTCCCACCGGGAAGCCGGCGCGTTCGAACAGGGTGTCCAGGTACAGGGCGGCCTGCGGGACGTTCGAGGCGTGCTTGAGCAGACCCGCATTGCCGGCCATCAGCGCGGGACCTGCGAACCGGAGCACCTGCCACAGCGGATAGTTCCACGGCATCACCGCGAGCACCACGCCGATCGGGGCGTAGCGGGTTCCTGCGGAGGAAGCGCCGACAGTCGATGGATCAGTGAGCCGCTCCGGGGCGAGGAAGTCCTCGGCGTTGTCCGCGTAGAAGCGCAGACCCTTGGCGGACTTGAGCACCTCCGCGCGCGCGCCGGCGATCGGTCGTCCCATCTCGATCGTGATGAGACGACCGAGCTCTTCGACCTCATCCTCGAGCAACTGCGCTGCAGCGCGCATCCAGACAGCCCGCTGAGTGAACGATGTCGCTCGCAACGCGTCGAAGCCCTGCTGAGCCTCGGCGATGCGACGCTCCACCTCTTGCTCGTCGTGAGGTTCGAACTCGATCTCGGTCTTCCCGGTGAATGGGTTGATCGTCGCGATTGCCATACGTTTCTCCTCTTCGATGGACGCAGCGTTGCGGCGTTGCCGTCGCGAGCGTACGTCGCGACGACAGCTCTCGACAATGCGAAGTGCCGATGGCTCTCATCGAAGAGACTCGATTGTCCTGTGGATATTGGATCCATAATCTTTCACCCAACCCCAGCCCTTTCGATGAAGCAAGGAGCACCATGACCATCGCGCCTGTTCGCATCCGCACCGCTCTCGCGGCACTCGCCGTATCCGTACTCGCCCTCAGTGGATGCAACTCGTCCCCACAGACCGAATCGCCCGCCGCGGATTCCTCCGCGCCGGCGCAACTCTCTGTGGGCGTCACCCCAATCGCCAACGCCGCGAGCCTCTACCTCGGGATCGATCAGGGGTTCTTCGAAGAAGAGAACCTCACGATCGAACCGAAGATCATCCAGGCGGCCGCGGCAGCCATCCCCTCTCTTCTCAACAACGAGCTGCAGTTCGCCCTCATCTCTCCGGTGCCGACGTCGACCGCCGCGTCGAAGGGGCTTCCCGTGCAGATCGCGCTCGCGAACGACCGCTACGGCGAAGGTGCGGACTACGTCGATGCCGCTGCACTCATCGCCTCTCCCGGCAGCGGAGCAGCATCGATCGCCGACCTCGAAGGCAGGACGATCGCCGTCGTCGGCCTCAAATCCGCACCGGAGCTCGCCACGCGACGAGCACTCGAGAACGCCGGCGTCGACGGCGACTCCGTCAAGTTCGTCGAGATCGCGTACCCCGATATGGTCTCCGCGCTCCAGTCCGATCGCGTCGACGCAGCCGTCGTCGTCGATCCGTTCCTCGCTCAGGCCAAGGCCGCCGGCCTTGCGACGCTCGCGCAGCCTTTCGTCGACGGCCTCGGCGGCCAGGTCGGCACGACGTGGGTGACCAGCACCGCATTCACCACGGGGAGCGCAGATGTCGCGGAACGCTTCCACAGGGCTATGACCAAGGCCATCGAGTACGCCGCAGCGAACCCCGATGAGGTCCGTCGGATCATGAGCACCTACACGGAGCTGTCGGATGACGCCCTCGCCAACGCCCTGCTGCCGGTCTTCGATCCCGAGGTCTCAGAGAAGGACATCCAGTTCATCGCCGACGCGATGCTCGACGAGGGCTTCATCGAGACAGCCTTCGATGTTCAGGACGTGCTGTGGCGACCATGAGTCCGTCCGTGGCGTTGCGCTCGACACCCGTGTTCAGCTCGCCGCGCCTGCGGATCGGGTCTGCCAAGGTGGCCTTCATCGTGGTGTTGCTCGCCGCCTGGCAGCTCGCCGCGGCGAGCGGCAACCTCGGCGCGGTCCCCGAACCGACGGCCGTCGGCGCAGAACTGCTGGGGCTGTTCCTCAGCGGCACGGTGTGGGAACCGTTGGCGATCACGATCGCCTCGTGGGCGCTGAGCTTCGTTCTCGCCTCGGTGATCGGCATCGTCGTCGGATTCCCCCTCGGCGCGAGCCGGCTGGCGTACCGGATGTCCTCATTCGTCCTCGACTTCTGCCGGACCATCCCCGCGCTGGCCCTCGTCCCGCTCGCGGTGCTGATGTTCGGCACGAGCATACAGAGCACCGTGTTGCTGGCGTCGTTCGGTGCCGTGTGGGCCGTTCTGCTCCAGACGATCTACGGCGTCCGCGACATCGATCCGATCGCCCGCGACACTTTCCGCTCATATCGGGTCGGCCGCATCGACACGGCCGCGCGACTGGTCCTTCCGACGGCTGCACCGTACATCGCGACCGGTCTGAGGCTGGCCGCCGCGATCTGCCTGCTCCTCACTCTGAGCGTGCAGATCGTGATAGCCGCCCCGGGAATCGGCCAGGAGATCGTCGTGACGAGCCTGGGCGGCTCCGTGTCGAAGATGTACGCCTACATCGTCCTGGCAGGCATTCTCGGCATCGCCATCAACGCCGCGTTCGTGGCGCTCGAAAGAGCGTCGCTGAGCTGGCATCCCTCCCACCGGAAGGTGCTGCCATGACCCGTCGCCTCTCGCAGGTCGCGCTCGGCCTCATCGTCCCGATCATCCTCGTCACCGCATGGTGGTTCGCGAGCGCATCCTCGACCTCGTTCTATTTCCCGCCGCTCGCGTCGATACTCTCGACGTTCCGTGAACTGTGGCTGTTCGACCTCGTGCCGGTGCACGTGGCACCCAGCCTCACGGCGATCGGCATCGGCCTGCTGGTGTCCATCGTCATCGGCATCGCAGTGGGAACACTCCTTGGCCTTTCGCCGTTCGTCGGGGCCATGGTGAGCCCCGTTCTGCAGTTCCTGCGGTATCTGCCCGCCGTCGCGCTCCTGCCTTTGGCGATCCAGCTCGTGGGCATCGGCCTGGGGATGCGAGTGCTGATCATCGTTCTCGGCGCTGTCTGGCCGATCCTGCTCAACACCATGGACGGGGTGCGTTCGATGCATCCTTCGATCGTCGATGTGGCACGGTCGACTAGGGTCGCTCCCCTCGACTGGATCTTCCGCCTCGTTCTCCCCGCCGCAAGTCCGCAGATCTTCGCCGGTATCCGCGCGAGTCTCGCCGTCGCGATCGTGCTGATGGTCGCCAGCGAACTCCTCGGCTCGTCGAGCGGGATGGGCTACTTCATCCTCGAATCGCAGCGGCAGTTCTCCCTGCCGGAGATGTGGTCGGGGATGATCCTCCTCGGCATCATCGGCTATCTCCTCAACGTCATCCTCAGTCTCATCGAGCACCGCATCCTCGCCTGGCACCGCCTCTCCCGAGGCTGAAAGGAGAACTCTCATGACTTCCTCCCCCATCGCACCGTCGACGACCGCCGACATCCTCTCGGTCGAGCACCTCAAGAAGAGCTTCGGTGCCGTCGAAGTGCTCCGCGATGTCACCTTCTCTGCACAAGCAGGCGAGTTCGTCTGCATCGTCGGGCCCTCGGGCGTCGGCAAAACCACACTGCTGCGCGCGCTCGCGCAGCTCGGTCCAGCGGACAGCGGCCGCGTCGTCCTCGACGGGCGCACCGTCACCGCCCCACCGCCGGAGATGGCCGTGGTCTTCCAGGACTACAGCCGTTCCCTCATGCCGTGGTCACGGGTCGCCGGCAACGTGGAGCTGCCCCTGCGCCGCTCGAAGTTGACCCGCACCGAGCGGCGCGCCCGCGTGGAGAAGGCTCTCGCCGATGTCGGGTTGCACGATGTGTCGGACCGCTATCCGTGGCAGCTCTCCGGCGGCATGCAGCAGCGAGTGGCGATCGCGCGCTCACTCGCCTACCACCCTGACGTCCTGATCATGGACGAGCCGTTCGCATCAGTGGACGCGCAGACACGCGCCGATCTCGAAGATCTCATGCTCGACATCCGGACGAGGCTCGGGGTGACGATCGTGCTCGTCACCCACGACATCGACGAAGCCGTGTACCTGGCGGACAAGGTCATCGTGCTCTCCGGGCGACCGGCAGCCGTCACCGCCTCCGTGTCCGTGCCACTCGGGGAGAACCGCGATCAGATATCGACGAAGGCGCTGCCGGTCTTCCTGGAACTGCGCGCGCAGATCCACGAGATGATCATGCGACCCGCTGCGCCGTCCGACTCTGCCCAGAGCGTCCGCAAGTGAGCGGCTCGCTGCCTCCGCGCGGTGCACGTCGCGCCACCGACGAAGTCCACCGCATTCTGCACAGTCGGATCGTGAGCGGTGAGCTCGCGCCCGGCACGCGGATCGACATCGAAGCGCTCGCCGACGAATTCGATGTCAGCAGGACCCCTGTGCGCGAGGCGGTCCTCCTGCTGGCTTCGGCGGGGATGCTGGAGCGTCAGCCGTACCGGGGAACCGTCGTGACCGGTGTCGACATCACGCGGCTTGAGGAGGTGACGGCTCTGCGCATCACCCTCGAAGGTCTCGCGACGGAGCTCGGGGTGCTCCGGTTGAGCGACGCGGACGTCGACCGCATGGAGTCGATCGAGGCAGAGCTCGAACGGGTGGGCGACGAACCGGACTTCTCGCTCGGCTTGTTCAACGACCTCAATCGAGACTTCCACGCGGTGCTGTTCCACGCCGCGGACGCCCCCGTGCTGCACCGCCTGATCGAGGAGCTCGGAGGGGAGGCGGACCGCATCCGCCTCCACTTCCCCCTGACGGCGAGCCTCGCCCACCGCTACCACCGAGCCATCATCGAGGCCTGTCGTCGGCGCGACGTCGGCGCGGCCAGAGAAGCCACCGAGCGACATCTTCTCGAGGCGTACTTCGGCATGCGCGGCCATCGCCGAATCGAGGCGGGACCACTCAGCACCGTGCTCGCCGCTCACGACCTCACCTCAGGAGAGACCTCATGACCGCAGACGGCTTCCACGCCGACCCGCCGACCCTGTTCCTCACCGATGCGGACATCGCCGAACTCGCCGACTGGGATGGCGCCATCACCGCTCTGCGCGACGCATATTCACGGCCGGAGAACACCCGCTCCACACCGGAGCGCGCCGTAGCCGTCACCGCCGGCGGGTGGCAGCGCGTGATGACCTCCGCACCTCCGGAGGGCCGCTACGCCGGCTCGAAGACCATCGCGGCGTCGCTGCACCAGGGTCTCGCGAGCTATCTCATTACCCTGTTCGACCAGAACGACTCACGCCTGGCTGCGCTGATCGACGGCAACCGCATCACGGGTCTGCGCACCGCCGCCACGGCCGCCGCCGCCCTCAGTGCTCTCCTTCCCGACCGTCCGCTGACGGTCGCCGTCGTCGGCTCCGGATTCGAAGCCCGCGCCCAGTTGCGCGCCGCCGCACATGTCGCGTCCATCGCGACGGTTCGGGTCTCGAGTCCGACGCCCGCGAACCGTGCGCGCTTCGCGGCTGAACTCTCGGACGAGCTGGGTTTCCCGGTGATCCCCTTCGCCGACCCGCGGGCGGCGGTGAGCGGAGCGGACCTCATCCTGTGCGCCGCTCGCTCCCGCGATGAGACACCGACGGTCTACGCGGACTGGGTGTCTGACGACGCCACGATCGTGTCGGTGGGCTCGACCACTGCGGCGCAGTTCGAACTCGACCCCGCGCTGGTGGGACGTGCCAGCATCATCGTCGCCGACGCACTCACCGAAGTGCTCCACGACAGTGGCGACATGATTGCCGCGCGTGCGGCCGGCTTCGATGTCGACGCGGTCACGGTGCCGCTCCACGGCCTCCTCGCCGGAGAAGCAACCAGGTCCGCCGGCGGAATCGCGATTTACAAGTCGACGGGCAGCGGCTTCCAGGACATCGTGCTCGCGGCGCAGCTATATGAGCGTGCCGTGGAACGCGGTCTCGGAACCGCCCTGCCGGTCGGCATCCTCACTATCCGCAAGTGACCAGGCACAACCAGAGAAAGAAGGACGACATGGCGGGATACACCAAATCGGAGGCCAGGGAATGGGCCCGTGCGCGCCTCATCGGCGCAGTGAACTGCACGATCCCCTCATTCACCACCGACCTGACCGCGATCAACGAGGCGGGCATCCGTCACGATATCCGTCTTTCGAAGGAGCATGGTTTCCTGGGGACGCTCGGGGTTTCAGAGATCAGTATCACCCTGCCCGAGTACCTCGACTTCCTGGAGATCGCGAAAGACGAGGCGCAGGACGATCTCGTGATCGTGCACCACGCGAGCTGGAGCGATCTCGCGCAGAACATCGAAGCGGTGAAGGGAGCCGAGGCGAGGGGTGCGGAGCTGGTTCTGCTGTCGTACCCTCCGAACTTCTACCCCCAATCGGAACAAGAGATCTACGACTACACGAAAGCCGTCTGCGACGCGACGAACCTCGCCGTGATCCTGTTCCCGATGTTCCTCTGGGGTTTCAGCTCCCGGATCCACCCGTCCGACATCCCCACCCGGCTCATCCGTCGGCTCCTCGACGACGTCCCCAACATCGCCGTCATCAAGGCCGAGGGAGGCTTCCCGAGCATCATGGGCATGATCGAGTGTCAGCGTCTGTTCGGCGATGAGGTTGTCATCTCCTGCCCGATCGAGGGCGAGCTCCTGGGATTGGGACAGCTCTTCCCGATCCAGCTCTCTGCTACCAGCGACCACGAATTCTGGGGGCCTACGATCCCCGAGGCCATGCGTCTCCTGCGCGAGGAGAAGTTCCAGGAGGTCACCGACCTCTACTGGAAGATGCACCCCGCGCGTAAGGCGAAGTCCGCCGTCGCGCAGCAGCTCAACGGGGGGAACTTCATCAACCGCCAGCTGTGGAAGTACCAGGGCTGGTTGCGCGGCTACAACGGCGGCCCGCTGCGTCTGCCCACCCAGCGCATCCACGACCCTCAGATGAACCAGCTGCGCAAGGGGCTCATCGACTCCGGATTCGAGCCGACGGCCGATCCGCTGAGCGAGTTCTTCCTCGGGCGCAATCCCGCCTGAGAGCCTCGCCTCGCCGCGGTGTGCGCCCGCTCTCCACAGAGGGCGCACACCGCGTCGAGTGCGCGGCTCCGATCGAACATGTACAGGACAAAGGAGTGATCATGCGTTTTATGGACCTGTCGATGCCTCTGGATGATGTCATCCCCGTAGATCCGCCGTTCCTCAGGCCGAGGATTGAGTACAAGGACCACACCGCCGGACTCTCCGACATGTATGCCATGTACGGAATACGACCGGACCAACTCCCCGATCAGCAGGGTCTCGCCGCGGAGACGGTCACGGCGACCACCCACGCCGGCACTCATGTCGACGCGCCCTGGCACTACCACCCCACGATGAACGGCGGCGAGCGAGCGTGGACGATCGATGAGGTGCCACTGGACTGGTTCTTCCGGCCAGGGGTGAAGCTCGACCTGCGCCACCTATCCTCGGGCCACCTCGTCACGCCTGACGACATTGACGCCGAGCTGTCCCGGATCGGCCACGAGCTGCGTCCCTTCGACATCGTCCTCGCCAATACCGTCGCGGCCGAGGCATACGGCCGCGACGAGTACATCGACACCGGGATCGGCTTCGGTCGGGCCGCGACTCTTCACCTGACGAGCCACGGCGTTCGTGTCGTGGGCACCGACGCCTGGGGATGGGACCTGCCGGTCAGCATCAACAGACGACTGTTCGAGGAGACCGGTGACCCTTCGGTCGTCTGGGAGGGGCACAAGGCTGGTGCGGACATCGGCTACTGCCAGATAGAGAAACTCCAGAACCTCGAGGAGCTCCCCGCGACCGGTTTCACCGTCGTCTGCTTCCCGACGAAGGTGCGGGGCGCCTCAGCCGGATGGACTCGCGCCGTCGCCATCGTCGACGACTGAGGAACCCCGGCCGCAGTAGAGCCCGATCACCCGATGGGAGCCATCGGACCGGTGCGCTGGTTCCCCTGACCGCCCGCATCTAACGTGAATCCATTACCACCGACGTTGAGAGAGGAAGACCCCATGGCTTTCGTATGCAGTGCCACCTGGATCGCCAAGCCCGGCGAGGAAGATACCGTTCGAGAGGCTCTCTCGAACCTCTCCCCCGCGTCTCGCGAGGAACCGGGCAACCTTCACTACCAGGCGTATCAGAGCCCCGAGGAACCGCACATCTTCCGGATCTTCGAGGTCTATGTCGACGAAGCCGCGTTCGCCGCGCACGGCGCCTCCGCTCATTTCCAGCAGTGGGCGCTGGGCCGGGCCATCCCCGCGCTGGAGACGCGTCAACGCGACTTCTACGAGACGCTGGACTTCTGAGGTGACGCAGTACGCGCGCTTCATCGGGCCGAATGGGATCATCCACACCGGTCGGGTGCAGCACGGCCGACTGCAGGATATCCCCGGCGACCCGGAGATCCTCGATCTCCTCGCGGCGGCGCCCGACGCACGTCGCGACCTCGATCTGCGTGCAGGACGCATGCAGCGTCTTCCGATCGAGGAAGCTCGTTTCGCCCCACCGGTGCAGCCGAAGGCGGTGCGGGACTTCGTCACGTTCGAAGCACACATCGCGGGCATGAAGAGAGGCGAGGCGGGCGACGGTTCGGTTCCCGAGGCCTGGTATGAGGCCCCCGCGTTCCTGTTCATGAATCCCTGGTCCGTCGTCCCCACAGGAGCGGAGATCCCGATGCCGCCGTTCACGCAGAAACTCGACTTCGAGCTCGAAGTCGCGATGATCGTCAAGGACACCGTGCGCGACGTCCCGATCGAGGAAGCGGCGAGCCACATCGCGGGCTACTGCATCCTCAACGATTGGAGCGCACGTGACATCCAGGGTCGCGAGATGAGCGTGGGGTTGGGGCCTTCCAAGGGCAAAGATTTCGCGACCACCCTGGGGCCGTGGATCACCACCCCCGACGAGCTCGAGCGCTATCGGGAAGGCGACCGCTACGCGCTGGAGATGAGCGTCGCGGTCAACGGCGAGGTCGTCGGGACCGACAACTTGCGCAACATGTCCTGGTCGTTCGAGGAGCTGCTTGTGCACGCGTCGCGTGACGCATGGGTGGGAGCCGGGGATGTGCTGGCGTCGGGTACCGCCTCGAACGGCGCCCTGTCAGAGCGCTGGGCTCGCAGCGGTGAGGTAGTGCCGGCCCCGCTCGCGGTAGGCGATGTGGTCACGATGACCGTCGAGGGCCTCGGCGCGATCGAGAACCGTGTCGTCGCAGGCATGAGTCCCGGGCACGCCGTCCCCCGGGCGCGAAGGACCTACGGACCCGACAGGCTCTGAGCACACCGTCCGACATCAGTTCGCCGCGGAGCCGCCGAGCGCACTCGCACGCTCGACGGCTCCCGGTACGTCACGGGTCCCGTCGACGATCTCGACGCGTGTCGATGCCCAACCGTCGCCGTCGAGACGCATCGCTGCGACGGCATCCGTGATCACGACCGCATCGTAGTTCTCCACACGAGAGTTCGACAGTTCGACCTCGATGTGGCTGTCGACGTCCAGCACACCGACGAGGTCGATGCCGGCGCGGATCTCCACCCCGGCGTTCGAGAACGCGCCGAAAGGCTCGGAGGCGTCAGCGTCGGTCGGTTCCGAGGCGCCGTGGATGAGGGACACATCGATCCCGAGCTGCGCTAGTGCGCCCGCGATCGTTCGCGCGGCCACACCGCCACCGACGATCAGAACGGATCGCGCTTTCATGACGAGACTCCTTCGACGCCCGGACTGTTGCTGTCCGGTGTCGAAGGTAGGCCCGCGCTCCGTGCACGCGGAAGACTGCCGCGGCGATGGTTCGTATCCGTCAGCCGGTCGGAGCGGTTTCCTCACTGACTAACTGCGCGAGGCGGGTGCGCACCCAGGCGTGCACCGGGTCGGAATCATGACTGCGGTGCCACCAGAGCTTAAGTGAGATCTCCACCTTCCCGAACGGCGCTTCCACCGCGACAGTCCCCGTGGAGGGTCCGAGCCGATCGGCGAGCTGGCGAGGCACGACGGCCACCAGTTCCGTTCCTGAGACGACCGCGGGCAGCGGGAGGAAGGAGGAGGTGGTCACCCGAGGCTCACGTCGGTCGATTCCCAGTTCACGCAACCGACGATCGGCGGGGGTGAAGTGGAGGCGACCGAACTGAGCGACAGCCTGGGGCATCGCAATGAAGTCCTCGAGGGAGAGGCTCCCTCCGCTGGCCTTCGGATTGGACGCATCCACGAGGCAGACGTACTCATCTTCGAGCAGGCGGAGGTGCGGCCCGTCGATGCCGATTCCTGCGACCGTGACGACGAAATCATGGGTTATGAGCTCGCGTTCACTCTCCATGGGTCGCTCCGGCAGCGGGACGAGGTCGATGCTCAGGCCCGGGGCCTCTTCGAGTACCGTCGCCAGCGCGGGCCCCAGCCGCATGATCCCGTAGTCGGTCAGCATGATCGAGAAGACGCGTCGAGCGGTCGCGGGAGTCGGCTCCGCCTCGTCCGACAGGACCCTTTCGATCAGGGGAACGGTCGCCTGCACCTGGGGCAGCAGCTGTCGCGCGAAGGGAGTGAGTTCGTAGTCACGACCGACTCGCACGAGCAGTTCGTCCTGAAACACGACACGGAGCCGCGACAGCGCCGCACTCATCGACGATTGTCCGAGCTGCACGCGCTGACCTGCGCGAGTGACGTTCGCCTCCTCGAGGAGCGCGCGCAGAGGGATCAGCAGATTGAGATCTTGCCCGCTTCCAGCCATAGGGGAATCGTAGCGACCGCGCCGAGGAGACACGTCACCATCCGATAGGTGGCATCCGCATCATGAAGGCTTCGCGTGGCCCCCGAGTCCCTACAGTCGGAGGATCACCGCACCGGCGGGGAGGCTCCATGGTCCGATCGGAGGAGAGAGATGACGAGCTGTGGTCAGCTGACAGCGCACCGGACGGCCGATCGCCGAACCGTCGACGCACCAGACGAGGAAGAGCACGGTCGATGAGCGCCCTCGACCCGCGATCTCTCTTCTCACTCGAGGGGCAGGTCGCGATCATCACCGGAGCGGCGAGCGGGATGGGGCGGGCCACAGCAGAGGCGATGGCCCGCGCGGGAGCCGGAGTCGTCCTGGCCGGTCTCGGCGACGTATATACCGCAGCCGACGCCCTGCGGGACGACGGGCTCGACGCCATCGCCGTCGCGTGCGATCTCACCGCCCCCGAAGCGGCCCAGGTACTCGTACGCACGGCCGTCCGGCGATGGGGACGGCTCGACACGGTTTTCGCCAACGCGGGTTTCGCTCGCGAGGACGACCTCGGAAGACTCGGATCACCCGATTCCCTCGAGGGCCTCGACGCGATGTTCGACCTGCACGTGCGATCGGTTCTGCGCCTGGCTGACAGCGCCCTACCCTCGATCGCCGATACCGGTGGCGGCCTCTTCCTGGTGATGTCGAGCCTGTCCGGACTGCGGGGGAACGCTGTCATCGGGGGGTACGGGGTGACGAAGGCGGCGAATGCCCAGATCGCCCGCAACCTCGCCGTGCAGTGGGGTCACCGCCGGATCAGGGCGAACGCACTCGCCCCCGGAGTCATCGCGACAGACTTCGCGACACCGATCACCGCTGACCCCGAGCTGGCGGCAGCCCGCCTCGCGAAGACTCCCCTCCGGCGATTCGGCACAGCGGCCGAGGTGGCGGGAGCCGTGGTCTGGCTGGCGTCACCTGCGGGGGCATTCGTCAGCGGCCAGACCATCGTCATCGACGGCGGCACACTCGCGTCCGACTAGGGCGCAGTCGGACGGACCCGAGGATCACACGCGCGACGACGCTCACCCGGCGTCGAGGCACACACGCACTGAGGAGCTGCACATGGCACGTCTGCACGGCAAGGTCGCACTGATCACGGGCATCGGAGGCGGGATGGGGCGCGATGCCGCGCTGCGCTTCGCCGCGGAGGGGGCGGCGGTCATCGGATGCGACATCGACCAGACCCGTCTCGACGAGACCGTGGGCCTGGCCGACGCCGCCGGCCAGGCCATCACCGGGTTCGGCGGAGTGGACCTGACCGACCCGGATGCCAGCGCGCGCTGGATCGAGCAGAGCGCAGCACTGCACGGAGGGATCGACATCCTCTACAACAACGCGGGCATCCAGAGGTTCGCGCCGATCGACGAGCTCGCAGTCGCTGATTGGGAACTGAACGTCCGTGGTGAGCTGAGCATCGTGTTCTATGCGGTGCGAGCGGCGTGGAAGCACCTGCGCGTCCGCGGCGGCGTCATCGTCAACATCGGATCGATCGCGGGGACCCGCGGGGTCGAGTTCATGCCACAGAACGTGCACGGCGCCGCGAAGGCCGGAGTCATCAACCTCACGCAGCAGCTTGCCGTCGAGGGCGGGCCGCACGGCATCCGCGCCGTCTGCATCTCCCCCGGCTTCGTCGAGACCCCTGCCACTCGATTCCTGGTGGACAATCCCCCCGCAGCGATCAAGGCGACCTGGGACCGCATCCCGCTGCGCCGCGTCGGCCAGACCGCAGATGTCGTCAACGCCGCCGTCTTCCTCGCCTCGGACGAAGCCTCCTGGATCACGGGAGTCAACCTCGTCGTCGATGGTGGCGGCTCCGTTCTGGGCTGACTCCGCTAACAAGGTGTGGTCATCGCAGGCGGCAATGCCTTGCATCGCGGCGGAGGCGTTCCCCTCGACCACCGGTGCTGGTGCAATGAGATCCGTTGGCATTGCAGCCAGCACTGAACGAGGCAATGGAGCCGCGCCCTCGGCATCCGCCTCCTGACACAGCAGGAGTGTCCCATGAGATCAGCCAAGAAACTCGCCATCCCCGTGACCGTCGTCGCGCTCGCGCTCACCCTGAGCGCATGCACCGTCGGAGATGAGGCTCCCATCAGCGAACCAACCCAGAGACAGCTGAGTACCGAGGCTCAGGCGGCGCTCGACACCGCGTACGAGGGAATCGGGTCCACCCTCGACGAGCTCGAGGCGAGCGCGCCGGAGGACGGGCTCAAGTTCTACGTCATGTCGTGCGGAGAGTCGCTCGCCACCTGCGCCGCTCCCGCTGCCGCGATGGCCGACGCGGCAGCGGCGGCGGGCTGGGACAGCACCATCGTCGACGGCAAGCTGAGCCCCGAGGGCTTCGCGACCGCGATCCGACAGGCCGTCGCCGGTGGAGCCGATGTCCTCGTTCCGGTCGGGATCAGCTGCAGCGTCGCGCAGGCCGCCTTCACGGAAGCGAAAGACGCGGGCGTCACGATCGTCGGTGGCGGTGGCATCGACGACTGCTCTCCGCAGGTCTGGGATTCCCCGCGATTCTGGCTCGAGAACGCTCCAGTACCCTCCCCGTTCCAGGCGATTGGCAAGCTTCAGGCTGACTACACCTGGGGCAAGACCGACGGCGATCTCAAGGCCGTCGTCGTCAATCTGTCCAGCAACCCGTGGGGAGGGCTCGTCACCGAGGCCTTCAGCACAGAAGTCGATGCGCTCGGCAGCGGTGAGGTCCTCGAGGTCATCGACGTCTCCGACCCCGAGATCGGCGACGGGTCCTATGTTCAGAAGATCATCAGCGTGCTCATGGCCAATCCGGACGTCAACGCCCTCGCGATGCCGACTGATGCCTATCTCGTGAACGGCCTCGCCGCAGCGATCGACCAGGCCGGTCTCGCCGACAAGCTCACCGTCGTCGGGGGCTTCGGTTCGGAGGCAGCGCTCGACATGATCCGATCCGGTCAGCCGGGCATCACCGCCACAATCGGTCAGGCACAGATCTGGGAGGCGTGGGGCTCGATCGACACGGCGATCCGGGTACGCAACGGACAGGCTCCGGCATTCATCGGGCAGTCGGTGCAGGCCGTGGATGCCGACCACAACTTGCCGGACTCCGGTCCGTACGACGGCGATATCGACTGGAAGTCCAAGTTCCTCGCCGCGTGGGGCAAGTGACCGAGCCCACGCCGACGTCGGGAGCTGTCGAGGCGGTCGTCTCCACAGCTCCCGACCGGGCATCCCTGTCCCCGGCGATCGATATCCGCCGGCTCAACAAGGACTTCGCCGGCACTCGCGCACTCAACGACGTCTCCCTGCGGGTGCGCAGAGGAACGGTGCATGCCCTGCTGGGGGGCAACGGGTCCGGCAAGTCAACGACCATCAAGATCCTTGCCGGCGTCTACGCCGCCGACTCCGGCGACCTCGAGATCTTCGGCAAGCCGTATGACCTGCGGGCGCTCTCCCCCGCGACCGCACGGCAGGCGGGACTTCGATTTGTCCACCAGGATCTGGGTCTGTTCGAAGACCTCTCGATAGAGGAGAACTTCGCCCTCGATACCGGATACCCGCGGCTCGGCCCCGGCATCGACTGGCGCGGGCTGCGGCACCGAGTTCGCCGCCTCCTGGCCGACTACGAGATCGACGTCGAGCCGCAGACGCCCATCCGCGCGCTCCGGCCGTCGGATCGTACGATGGTCGCGATCGCGCGTGCACTACAGGAGCAGGACGCCGACCAACAGCTCATCCTCGTGCTCGATGAGCCGACGGCGCGTCTCGCCGCACAGGAGTCGGAGCTGCTCCTCGATCGCATCCGGAGACGTGCCATGCTCGGCCAGACGGTGATCATCGTCAGCCACCGTCTTCGTGAGGTTCTCGCGGTGTCCGACGACTTAACCATCTACCGCGATGGCCGCGTGGTCGGAGAGCTCGTCGATGAGTCACCGACCGAGGAGCGTCTCGTCGAGATCATGGCCGGTAAGTCCGTGGCGGCCCTCCACCCGACGGGCGAGGCGGCTCACGCCGAGCGTCCGGCGGTGTTCTCTGTCACCGGCCTGCGTGGGGGCCCTGTGCGCGGGGTCGACTTCACCATCCATCGGGGAGAGATCCTCGGTCTCGCGGGCCTCGTCGGGTCCGGACGTTCGAGCGTGTTGAAGATGATCTTCGGCGAGCATACTCCGGAGGCCGGGAGCATGACTCTCGACGGAGCCCCCTTCAGCCCTTCCCATATCGGCGACGCGATGGCGGCGGGAGTGGCTCTGGTTCCCGAGGACCGGGTGGGCGAGGCGGCGTTCATGGATCAGACGATCAGCGAGAACCTCGCGGTGGCCAGTCTCGCGGAGAAGCAGAAACGGGGCTTCATGTCTCGCGCTCGAGAACACGCCGACGCCGACGCGGTGATCGACGAGTTCAACGTCAAGGCTGCCGGAGCGAACGCCCTGTTCTCGTCGATGTCCGGCGGCAATCAGCAGAAGGTCATCATGGCTCGCTGGATGAAACGCCAGCCCCAGTTGCTTCTCCTCGACGAGCCGACCCAGGGTGTCGACGTCATGAGCCGCGCTGACCTCTACGCCGGCATCCGCCGCGCCGCAGCGGCCGGGTGCGCGATCGTGGTCGCGTCGAGCGATCTGGCCGAGATCCATGCGCTCTGCGATCGCACCCTGGTCCTGAGCCGCGGCCGCGTATCCGATGAAATCGTCGCCGACCGGCTCGATGTCGATGGCCTGACCCGTCTCGTCCTGCGCGAGAAGCCCGTTCCCGAAGCCTCACCGGAGCACAAACCATGACTGAAACAGCATCCGCGCCGACGACGGCGACCGTCTCGATCCCCGTCACGCGCAGACCGACGTCGCTGGGACTGCTGGAGCAGTACGCGCTCCCGCTGCTGACGGTCCTCGTGTTCGCCTTCTTCTGCTTCTTCCCTCTCTCCTCGACGGCTTTCCCGACGATCAACAACATCAGCGTGATCCTCGGCAGCCAAGCAGTGATTGCGCTGATCGCCATCGCCGCCCTGTTCCCCCTCGTGTGCGGGTACTTCGATTTCTCGCTCGGAGCGAATGCGATCATGTCGCAGGTGATGGCCGCCGGGCTCATGTCCGTGCTCGGACTGCCGATGTGGGTGTCGGTCCTCGCCTCCCTGGCACTGGGCACACTGGTCGGAGTCGCCAATGGGTACTTCGTCACGCGTCTGCACATGAGTCCCTTCGTCACTACTCTCGGCATGTCGATGCTCCTCGCGGGGCTCATGTCCTGGTTCACGGGCGGGCGCACTTTCGTCGCAGGCATCGATGCCGCGCTGATGCGCTTCGGGTCGACGCGGCTCGCAGGCATCCCGCTCGTCTTCTTCATCACTCTCGTGGTCGCTGCGATCGCCTGGTACTTCTTCACGCACACCCCGTTCGGCCGCTCGCTCTACGCCATCGGCTCGAACGCGACCGCTGCGAAGCTCGTGGGGCTCCCGGTACGGAAGAACGTGTGGTGGAGCTTCATCGTCGCCGGCTTCATCGCCGGCTCCGCAGGTGTCCTGCAACTCGCACGAGTCGGCAGCGCGACCGCCTCCGATGGAGGTACGCTCCTCTTCCCTGCTCTGGCGGCCGTGTTCCTCGGGGCGACCGCGATCCGTCCCGGCTTCTTCAACGTCTGGGGAACGATCGTGGGTGCGATCTTCGTGTCCGTCTCGGTGAGCGGCCTCGCGCTCTCAGGCGCCAGCGGGTGGGCGTCTAACGTCTTCAACGGAGTCGCTCTCCTCGCTGCTGTCGCGCTGTCGACGTGGCTCGGCAGACGGCACACGAAGAATTGATCGGGCCGGTGGCCGATGAGGGCGCCGGCGCCGCCAGCGCCCTCATCCCTATGATGTGGGTACCGTATCCGTCTCTCCACGAATCGTCAGGGATCCGCCCGTGACCGACGTCCGCAAGCTCGATCTGAATCTGGTCATCGTTCTCGATGCGCTGCTGAGCGAACGAAACCTCACCCGAGCCGGCGAGCGGGTGGGTATGACGCAGCCTGCCGTGAGCGGTGCACTCGCCCGGTTGCGAGAACTGTTCAATGATCCGCTGCTGGTGCGTGAGGGGCGCAGCTTCATGTTGACGCCACGTGCGGAGTCCCTGGTGCCGGCCGTGCTGGAGTGTCTGGTCGAGGTGCACCGCACCTTCAACGTCCTCCCCGGGTTCGATCCGATGACCAGCACCCGGTCATTCCTCGTCTCGGCCAGTGACTACGCGCTCTCCGAGATTACCGGTCCGCTCCTGAGCCTACTCGGGACCGAAGCTCCAGGGACCCGCGTCGAGTTCGTCGGCATGCCTGCGACAGAGATGATCTCGGCCGTCGACCTGCTGCGCAGCGACGTCACCATTGCGGGCACGGGTCGTGGCGTACCCGGCAAGCGCACATCACTGTTCTCCGACAGATTCGTCTGCCTCGTCGACACCGCGAATCCGTCGCTACAAGACGGCAGGTTGACCCTCGAAGACCTCGGACGACTCCGCTACGTGAGGGCGGATTTCGGCCCTCACGTCGTCATGCATCTCGATGACATGCTCGCGGAGGCCGAGCTCACACCTGCCGTCGCGGTGCGCGTGGAGGGATTCCTGCCTGTGCCCTTCGCGCTCAAGGGAACGCCATGGATAGGTTGGGTGCCAGAGCGCACGGCCTTGCGGTACGCAGATGCACTCGGCCTCGTCGTGGCCGAGACCCCCATTGCGCCGAGTGTCCTCGTCGAGGCCGCCCATTGGCATCCTTCGAAATCGAACGACACCGCCTTGCAGTGGCTCGTGCGCAAGCTGCGTCAGGCCTCTGAACTCGTCGAATTCGGCAAGGAGTACGACGATTCGGTTAGCGGGTGAACCCTGCTCCTGCTCGACCGATGACAACGGCAGACATCGCAACAGCTCTGAACGTTGGGTCATCGGCATACCGCATCACAGCGTGAACCACCCCTGAACAGATATTCCGCATCGTACACGAGCCCCTGCCCGCCGACGAGGGGGTATGCCTCCGCACCCTCGGCGAGACCGACGAGGCGGGGCCCTCGAGGACCAGCGACAAACGGGTACATCGACTGTAGATGCTGCCTGTACTTCTGCACATCGATGAGGTCAGGCAACCCGGCGCGCTCCGCGAGGTACTGCGGGAGCAACGTGTTGATCATCACCGTGTCGACCCCGTTCTGAGGGAGCGTGTAACGGAAGTAGCCTTTCTCCGCGTTCCAGAACAGCCTCTCGTAGTCCGACTTGCCCGCCTGATGCTGGGCGAGTCAGACACGCGCCGTCATGTGCGCCTCGTGCGACAGACCTGGCCGAACGCTTGCCGATGGCTTCACGCAAGTTCGGAGCGAATGGGCGAGCAGCTTCACCCGCAGGGCTGGAGGAGGCCAGCCCGGCCACTCCGACGAGAACATTGCCGGAGTCGCATGACTAGCTCCTGAGTCAGGCTCAAGTTCCCAGCGCAACATGCCGAGCCGGGTTCGTTGAGCTGCCCAAGAAGTGTGGCTACTTTTCAGTGAGCGAGACGCGCCGAGCCGCCGCAGCATCGAGAACGATGAAGAAGCGTTCACCGAAGGATTCCGCCTGTTCCCTCACCCACTCACGCGTCGCGACCGCAATCCACAGGGCACCGACGACGGCCTGGACCAGAAGAATGGGCGTCGCTACGGCCCAGGCCAGGACGCCAAACACGGTGATCGCCAGCGTGAATCCAAGCGCCGCCACAGATACGACTATCCCAAACGGGCGAAGCGCGAGGAGGTTTCGACGGAATCCGTAGCTGATGTTTTCGTTATGGAGCACCTCGAAGCCGCTTCCATCTTCGCTGCGCAGCACAACGAGCGCAGCTCGAACGGCCCGCTCGATGATACTGTCCGAGCCGGACGGGTCAGTCTCCTGCTCCAGCAGGTTCGGAAGCTGACGTCCCGAGACGGCCTCGACCTGTCCCCGACGGCGCCGGCGCTCCGGGTCCGAGTCGGAGATGGCTCGGAGAGAGCGCGTTGTGGGAAGGCCGCTCCACTTCCGCACGAGAGAGAGCTCGACGACCTTCCCGCGAGATCTCGCGATCTCGCCCGCGACCACGCCGAACACCAGTGACGCCGTCGCCGGTCCTGCGAGCCCTAGGAGCGCGTCGAGTTCGAACGTGCTCAGCATCAACACCAACAGGGGGACCGTGACGAGCGCAGCGGGCAACCACCGAGCCTTCAGCGTGTACCCGTCGGGAAGGCTGCCGCTCATTCGTCTTCCTCGAGCGGCGGCAGGGGCTGCTGCGTCACCCATCCGCTTCGACCGGCCGAGGCGTAGCAGAGCGTCTTTCCTTCAGTGACGTTCACTACCGCCCCACGGCGTCCGAGCGCGTTAGTCACTACGGGAGACCATCGATACCAGTTCCGCCGGCGGCCGCCTTGTCATTCACGTCTTCGCTGCCCTCGCCGAGTTGTCGCCCGCCAGCGAGTGTTCATTGAATCTGCCCCTAGCCCGGGTAACCGCGGATCAAATCACTTGCCAGCCACGGCTATCGCTTCAACGTCCGCTCCGGAATCCGCCATTTGAGCAGCGGAGGCCCTGTTCGCCGGTTCAGGACGCCGGACGAAGTCGCGCCAGTAGTCGGCGTACTCCGAACCGAAGCCCTCCCGGAATCGCAGCATCTCGTTCGGCGCAGCGAATATGGCGCCCTGCATCAAATAGACCTTGCGGTGCAGGGAGGGCATCCCTAGCAACTCATAACTGGACGGTCCCGTCACGCGGATCTCCGTACCGTTCGCGCGCAACAGCGTGTTGCTACGGCCCCACTGATCCGTCTCGCTAGACACCACCTCGAACGTCGCCCGCACGCACCCGATCTGTTCCAGGGAGCGGAGCACCTCACGGGCACGATCCAGGGCCGAGTTCACTTCCTCCGTCGTCGGTGTCCGCTGCTTCCCCTCCGCGTGGAGTAGTCCGTTGCGGGCGCTGAGAATCCCGGCGTCGTTGAGACGTGTGCTTACATCCCGCAAGGTCCTGCGCAGGGAAACCTGCGACGACGCAGTCAAGTCGAGGTACGGAATCGAGTGGGCGAATGGAAAGCGCTGAAGGTCTGTCTGCTTCACGAACCGCGGGTAGTCTTCCTTCTCCCGACGGAAAGAGGCTTCCCGTGTCCGCAGGCTTTCCAGGTGATTGGAGAGACGCATGAAACCTTGGACCAGGTCCGCGAGTACCGGGCCCTCGCTCAAGTCGTTGCGTTCGACCCCGTCCTTGCGTTCCACAGAGCCGTTGAGCGTAGTAATGGTGAACTCGCGAGCCGACTGCAGGTGGAACTCGAACGGCCGGCCGGCCACCGAATGGTCCGTGAGGAGTGCCCAAGTCGCAAAAATGAGCGAGTCGAACAGATGGCGTTCGAGCGCGACGAAGTAGTTGACGGCGACACTACGGAGAGCTTCCTCAGTCGAGTCGTTGGCCGTCAACGGGGTGACGACAAACTTCTCCAAAGTGTTGTGGTTGCGCCAGTAGTCGTCTCGGATGTCTGGCCTGCGGTCGGGAACGAACCCGAGCTTCCAGAGCATCGAATTGAGGAATCTATCATCGTCGCCACCGATAGCCAGGCCTAGGGCGTCCGCGGCCTTCTTGGCGTTCCCCTCCCTCGAGAGAACCAGGGTCGAGAGGATCTCTCGAGGACTCGCGGTCCGCAGGAAACTCTCCAACCGCTCCTCTGCGGTCGCTCCCGGATGACCCCGGAGCAGCCATGCGAGGTCGTTCATCGCGTCGGCTGACTCAGGGTCGAACAGAGATCGAGCAAGTGAGTTGAGACGCAGAAGCGTCACAGTTGAGCTGCCCGGCATGATTCGATAACCCATCGAGCTGAGTTCGGACCGCAGCCCCCACGCACCAGACCGCGCCTGGTGGTTCACGACCGGCTTACGGACCTCGCCGTCGGGCACTTCGATTTCGCCTTCCTTCACAGCTGCGTCGAGAGCCTCAGCCAACGCGTCGTCGGACTCGGTGAGAAGGAGATTCAGGAGACTGGCGCGGTCAAGCTCCGCAGACCACTTATCGACGTCACCGGAGAACCCGAAGGACGAAGCCCACGTTCGAGTACGCCCGTCGGATGTGTCGGCGACGCGCTTAAGGAGCTTTCTGAGCTCGGTGTCGTGGAGCCCGTCGCCGAGCAGGAACGGCAGGGTGGAGGCGTCATTGATCTCATACGGGTTGTATCGCTCTTCAATGAGATCGGAGGCGAAGCCGGACCAGTCGGATGGTTCATTCGCGAACTGACGGAGTACCTTGCTCGCGAGCGGCCGGTGCTGGTTCACCCCTGCCTCGCGACTGGTGGAGAGACCGACGTTGTGGATGGCGGTGCAGGAGATGTCACTACAGTGCTGCAGGGGAATGTCCGTAGATGGATGAAGGTTGCGCTCAAATTCGAGCCGATGGAGCCCGAACGGGCCGAGGAGGTAATGCCCGTCGTGGAAGATCCCCTGGGGCTTGTCTTGAAGCAGTCGCATCGTATCGCCGTGCTTGAGCTCGTCACGCTCTTCCGGAAAGAGCGTCACCGCTTCGTCGTAAAGACCACGCCCGAAGATCATCGGGTACAGGATGCGCTTGTCCCGAATCATCTCGGACACAGCATCGACGAGCTTGCCCATGTCGATGCGCTCGATGTCGATGAGCGGATCAACATGCGTCAGCGTCAACAGGCACAGCAGATTCGCGTCCTTGGTCTCGACGGACTCGTTGGCGACAAGTTGATGCCGCAACTTTTTCCCAGAATCAGAGAGGACGATAGCCCGGTTCAGTTCGTCGGATGCCTTGAAGTCTGACGCGATGATGGAGTGCGTGAGGATGTGGACTAGCGTGCGTAGGTCAAGGAATCGCTCGCGCCACTCCTCCTCGGGATAGTCCGATGCGAGTTCCGTCCGCGTGCGTGCGCCTGAAGAAGACATCGACACTCCCATCTACGCCTCATTTAGGCGCCCCAACTCACACAGTACATGCGCGAGAATGAGCCCCGGAAGTCAACGAGCGGTCCACGAGGTTCGGCGTTATCGCGCTTCCCAGAATCACGGTGCCCAAGCCCCATGTGGACCATCGACACGCACGCGCGTCTCGTTTTGGTCGACACCGACGACGTGACCCGGCACGCGTGCCGGGATCCCGAGGCCACTGGTTACAGACCGTCCCCATTCCGGACTTTTCGGTTGATCGGGACGACTTTCGTCGCATCGTGCGGAGACTCGGTGTTGCTGATGAAGTAGGCATACAGAGCCTGCAGATGCGCGTCGCGCTCAGCCTCGAGCTCGGCGATGCGCTCGCGGGCGTCCTCGAGATCCTGTTTCTCGCGTTTCGCGACCTGCTGCTTCGGCGACAGTCCCCTGGCGATGGGGTTCAGGGCAGCGAGACGCGCGTTGATAGCGAAGGGGGTCTCTTCTCTCAGATCCTGGGCGAAGGCTCGGGCGACCGTGGGGTGGGACAAGCTCGCCAGCTTCTCGATCTGCCGCTTGGTCCGCTGCAACTCGTCGTTGCTCGCGATCTCGTCGATGGCATCCGAGATGCGACGAAGGACATCTTCGCTCACGGACATGTTGTTCGACTTCATTCAGCTTCCTCCAAACCGCCTGTCGGACGCAGCGCTCGTAGCTCCTTCGCAATCTTCGCGCGGCCTTGTCGCAGGTTCGCTTCCAGCGCTGGGTGCAAGTTGGGCGCGTCGAGTGCGCGGTCGTGCCGGGCGAGTTGCAGTTCCCACACTGGAACGTGGGCTTCGTGAATGACGGCGTTCGGGCAGTCAGTGGTGAAGCAGACATGGTCAGCGAGCTTCGGCCCGCCGGGCCCGCATGCCGCAGTCTTCTCTCTATAAGCGCAATCGTTGACGACCCCGAGCGTGTAGTTCTGAGCGACTCGCGCGATGAGCTGATCCGCGCGCTTGGGGTCAGCTATGACCTGGACGCGGATATTCTCGAGCTGATCTCCGGACGGTCCTGCGATGGGCGTACCAGAGAAGAGAAGACGCTTCAGATCTTGCCGGATGGCCTTCGTCCGCTCGTCGGTAATAGCTGTGGTCGCAGCGTGGTCCTGGTCCCGAACATACCCGCTTGTCGCGCGTATCGAGGCCTTACCGAGCTGGATTCCGACTCCGATTTCCGCGCCCGGGTAGGTTGCCGCGTAAACAGCGAGTGTGCGGCGCAGCGACGTCGCGTGGATCGCGTCGCGAGGGCGCAACACAATTGGTTTGAACCCAAGATCTATTCCTCGGCCAACGCGATCCTCTGGTGCGGCGTTAGCGAAGGCAACAAGGCGTTTGAGATCACGCGAGAACATGTAAGCGCCGTCCTCACCGCCGTCGCCAGTTTTCCCACTACGCGAGAACAATCTCTCCGTAAGGCTCAGTTGCGCTAGCGCATCCACCGCAATCTGAACCACAGAAGGCACCCACCAGGAGCGTGCTTTCCCTCCTACGCTCAGACCTTTGTAGGTCATGGATCTGACAGAAGGGATGACTGCTGATATGTCGAAGGCGTCACGGCGGAGAGCCTGGATCTCACTGTCACGCATGCCGGACATGCTGGAGATCATGATGTAGCAGGCAGCTCTCAGCACCCCAGGAAGGTGCTCGGCCTCCGCCAGGCCGACCTCTCCCACCCACGTGTCTCGGGTGGGCATGAGACCGCCAAACTCGGTGCGTCCCGCGGCCACCGCGTCGTCGATAAGCTCAACGATTTCAGCGCTGTAGTTGTGGTGTGTGTGCTTAAACAGGTTGTCGCTGAGGTACAGGCTGCGGCAGATCTGAGATGTATTAACACGTCCGCGTTCCTGATGCTTCGAGCGCCCGAGGCCGGTGTGCAGGGGTATCAAGTAGCCGTCGTCGAGATGCCGCTGCAGCTCATCAACCGCCGTTTGGCGGGTCTGTCCGCGGCTAAGGTCGTCGTTCGGGCGTGCAGCTCGGAACGCACTCTGCATGTCGATGATCAGGGGGGCAAGGCGAGTGATGATCGTGTCAGCAGCGACCATAAGGGGCTGCCAGCTCTCCCATGCCAGCGGCGGGGTCTTGTTCCCCTTGTCGGTGGACTCTCCGGCTACCTTCGCAGCCGTCTGCGCAGGCCAGGGCTGAAAGGGCAGTGGATACTCCAGTAAAGGGGCGAGAATCGCCACTCGCTTCAAGAGCGAGACGAAACCTCGCACGGATGGAGGTTGATGGGGCGTACCGTTCTCGCGGTGTTTCCCAAGCCGAAGATCGCCTATAAAGTCATTGGCTCGATCTTGGGTCCAATCGCCGAAGGTGTGCAACCCTTTACTCTCGCCCCACGTTGCAAGAATCGCGAAGTTATCCACGACATCCAGAATGGCGTCCAAAGTCGCAACCCTTCGGCGAATCGCAACACCGGCGAGGACGGCGACGGAGTGATGGGGGCGCCCCTGAAGCAAGACATGGATCTTGGCGTCTCGGCGGTATCCGGCGGGAATCCGAGTGAAACGCACCCATCGACTGGGGTGACCTTCGGGCCTGATGCCTTGGTAGTCCCACACGTCCTCTTCGAACATCGATCCGCGAGGAAGGTCGTCGTGAACGAAGTCATCGGGAGAAATAGGCGGCGGGGTTCGACGGTCTAAGTCCGAGGCATGCTCACGCATCGACTGGTCCTCTCATCTCGTGGCGTAGTCCGAGATCGACGAGCACATCATTTGTATGAAGCCTGGCTTCATCTACGGCGGCGCGCGGGAACATCTGAAGGATGGTGGTCGTGGCTTGATGGATCCCGCTCCACACTTTCTGCCACGTTGTCGGATCGGTGGCCGCGTCGGGGGCCGAGACAGAATTGACGAGGATGACGGCAGGGAGGTGCTCGGTGGTGATGATTGCGTTAGGGCAGGTGAAGCAGGTTCCCATTCGAGACATAGGACAAACTTCGCCAAGCGGTGCATGCGGAGAGTCGTCGGGGCCACGACAGCCCGTGAGCGCGCCGTCGACGCTCTCCGGTAGCGAAGTCTCGTTGAGATGCGTCGCGTGATTGGTGGTCGAGTCGAGCTGGACCAATCCGTCGCCCGTATCAATCGTTGGCCCGAGCGCACGGTGGCGTAGCTCCGAGATCGATCTAACGAACCGTACCCCCGCGTCCTGCCGGAGTGCAGGGCTATTGGTGTAATGGTCGAAGAGCATGTCTTGGGTATGTCGTCGCTGCGTGCGCAGGTGACCCGCCGGCTCAGCGATGATCTCGGCGGCGATGGCGGACTTTCGGAAACGTCCGGTGTGGTGCGGAAGCGAGATCTCGCCGCGAACGTACCAACGGATCCATTTGGTCAGCTTCAGTTTCTTCCATGGAGCCGGGATCGGAGCACCCCACTTGTCCTCGATCATCCACAGGCTGCGCTCCCGCGTCTGTCGCCGCAGGGGCTCGCCGAGCGCGATGAGGGCATCGAGGTAGCGGACTGTTGTCGGGTGCTTGCGACGAGTCCACGTTACGTCCTCGACGATATGTGCTCGGTTCTTTCGGAGCTTGACTGTGTAGCTGTCCGCGAGCCGCCCGTTGGCAATTTGCTCGGATGACATTCCTTCGCTTCTCGGGTCCGAAGACGTAGCAGCAATGTCGTCAAGTGTGAGAATACGGAGGACTTCCGGGGGCTCTCCCGTGCTGATGCAAAGAGCGATATGAAACGCGATGATGACGTCCGCGACCGCTCGGGTGGTCCACTTCCCGTCGGGGCGCACGAGTAACCGGACGGCGGCCTTGATCCTCATGAGCTCATCGTCGGAATAGTCTGCAAGTGGTTCGCGCCTGATATGGGCGAGCCGGGTGGGCTGTTGGACTTTGGTGTACACGTCTGGGTGAAGCGACCCCGGGTTCCGGTCCTCGATGTAGCGCAAGAATGCGAACATGTTGACGACATACCGGTACGGGGTGTCTGTCTGCATCTCGGCTTGCATCGTCAAGAGCGTGGATTCCCAAACGTCGATGTGGCGTCGGCGAAGGTCACCCAAGGAATGGTTGAGGGTGTCGAAGCCAATCTCT
The DNA here is from genome assembly GCA_963518515.1 of uncultured Microbacterium sp. GTDB lineage: Bacteria > Actinomycetota > Actinomycetes > Actinomycetales > Microbacteriaceae > Microbacterium. The sequence goes on along the minus strand of CAUQIW010000002.1, from coordinate 107,823 downwards.
GAAGCCATGTGTTTACAAAACCGAACGATGGCGCCGCGAAGGGTTCCCATTGCGCTTGGGTTCACGTCCGCGATCTCAACCCATCGCGCGGCGAGAGCATGTGCAAGTTTGGGGGTGGGAAGTTCATCGGTGCGAATGAAAGAACGTGCGAGCCCGTAGGGCGTTGCATACTCGGCAACATACTCAGTCATGATCACAGCCCCTTTACAAGTTTGATGATGCCGGCTCGGAGGGCATCCGGGACCTGGTCTGTGTAGCTTTCTGCGTGGTACAAGTACCCATTTGTTGTTGACAGGTTCGCGTGGCCGAGGAGTTCTTGCACGACGAGGAGTGGGCTTGCGATCAAAGCGTAGGGGTCACCGTTTGTCTCCCGTCCCTCTCGCATCAATGTGGCGAGAGTGCGGACCGCGAAGGTGTGACGGAGAACGTGGGGGGTCACCGCGAGGTGTGCGGGCGGAGCGCTCTTATGGGGACCGAGGCTGGCGACTCGATGATTGGCGTCCGCGAAGAGGCGGTTGAATCGGTCGAGGGCTGGGGCACGTCCGCCCTCGACGACAAAGAGTGCGAGGGGGTCGATGAGGCCGTCGTCGCGGATCCAGACAGCGGTGCGGCGTAGCTCGTTGGGGAGGCGCTCGGGACGAATGATGCGGCCGTCGATGCGGAGTGCGGTGCCGTTGGCGGTGGGAACGGGTTCGGCGATAGTGAGTGCGCCATTTCGACGGTGGCGTCGAAGTGTTTTTTGTGAGCGTTCGACCAGGTACTCGCGCTCTCCACGTCGATAGTGGTCGATGGCGTCGGCAAGGAAGTCGATGATGTGGACGTCGCGCGGTTTGTTGCCCTTGCCAATTCTCTCGAAGACGTGGCTACCTCGTGCAAGGTTGGTAGGGACTTCGAGGTCGAGAAGATAAGTGGCTTCTTCGCGGCGTAGTCCGGTGCTCACTAGGGTGAGTCCGAAGGTGTAGTCGCGTTCGGGGTATTCGGGTCTGTCGTCGGGGACGTCGTCGCCGCGGAGTCCGTGGTCGAGGAAGTAGGCGAGCTGTTCCTCGGAGAGGAAGCGGATCCTTTTGGTGGTCTTTTCGGGAGACTTCAGGGTGTTGCGCTGGCGGCTACCCCATCGAGGGACGGGGTCGACGTCAAGCCAGCCCTTGTCTCGCGCGTAGGCGAAGAAGAGGGCGATGTTGCTTACTTCGGTGTTCCAGGAGCTATCTGCCAGCATCGCCCGTCGGCGCTGCTTGTACTGGTTTAGGTGCTCGGTGGTGGCATCGATGAGGTCCGCGTTGGGTGATGTTTCGCGGACGAAGTTCAGAAAACCCACGAGCGCGCCGGCGTGGTTGCCACGGATGTTGCGCATCGGATAGGCGCGCTGGCGGGTGGCATCAAGGAGGTAGGCGTTGACGTGTCGCACTGTGTCGAAGCGTCCAACACCGTCGGTCACGAACGGCGTCCCGTCCGGAACTCGCTGAACGTCCAGGATCTCGCGGAGCTCGGCTGCCGGGATCACGTGCCCGTCGACCTGGATGTCAGAAACGCGCGCGCGGTCCACCACCCTGACGAACAGGGGGGTGGACCGCGCGCGCGACGACTTTTCCACTGGTGACAGCGACCGTTCTCCGAGACGTTGAACTTGTCTCGGATGATACACATGATGTCTTACAAACTGAACCGCCACATCAAAAGTGGTGATACACATGTTCGACACCATTCGTGGAGCTGGGGGGAATCGAACCCCCGTCCAACGCTGAGTCTCCACGCCTTCTCCGGGCGCAGTCTGTGAAGACGTTCTGCTCGGCTCCGACCTTTGTCACAGACACCTAAGTCGACGAGCCCAGCCTGGGAAGAGTCCCACGTGACGTCCAGACGCCATCACGCAGCAAGATTCCTAGATGACGCCAGGATCCGTATCGGAATCACATACGGCCTGACGGACTATCGGGCTCGCTTATGCAGCGAGGGCGAAGTCGTTGCGCTTGGTTTCGGCAACTATTTTTTTGCAGAGAGCGTTTACGAGATAACTCTGCATCCTCGGCCCGCTTCTCGTGGATTCACAGGCGCTGTCGAAACCGATCAGCCCCGTGGTCCTTCTCTCGAAGGAGCCGCTGTCACGCTGTGGAATTACCATCTCGGAGACCGAAGTACCCGAGCATCACAGAATACAGCGTCTGCGGCCCGCCCGCCATTCCTGACCGTCAGAGAGCAGGCGTAGAGTCGCCGCATGAGCGACGTCACCATCACCGTACGCGGCGAGCACGAGACACGGGTCTCCCCCGAACGCGCCACCATCAGACTCGCGGTGCGCGCCGAGGGTGCCGCACGGGCGTCGGTGATCGACCGGGCGATGAGCCTCACAGAGCCGGTGCGCGGGAGCATCAAGGCCCGGAGCGACGCCGGCAGCGTGATCGACTGGTCGAGCACACGGCTCACCGTGCGCGCTGAGAGGCCGTGGAACAACGAGGGCAGGCAGCTCGATCTCGTGTACTACGCGAGTGTCGACCTGACCGCGACGTTCGCCGAGGCGTCCGAGTTGTCGATCTGGGTGACGGAGATCTCTCCCTGGGACGGCGTCGAGGTCGGCGAGGTCGACTGGCATCTGACTCCCGAGACGACCGCCCGCACCGAGGCCGAGGTGGCGGCGCGGGCCGTCGGGGTGGCCGTCGCGCGCGCTCAGGCGTATGCGACCGCGCTCGGCCGCGGCGACGTCGTGCCCCTCGAGGTCGCGGATGCCGGGCTCCTCGCCCCTCCCGCGACTCCCCCGGCCTTCGGCGCCATGGCGAAGAACAGGACGGCGGCCTTCTCGGCGGCTTCGGACACCTCGTCCTCCATGCAGTACGAGCCGCAGGAGATCGTCATCAGCGCGACCGTCGAAGCGCGATTCATCGCTCGCTGATCAGACGCGCCGCGGTATCGTCCGCCGCGCGAGGCAGCGGACGATACCAGGCGTCAGTCAGCGTCCGAGTACGGTGCGAGGTCGGCGGCGAGACGCTCGGATACTCGAGCGTGCACGGCGGTTCCGGCTTCCCGGTGATCGACCGACAACAGCATCCCGGTCTCGTGGATGGCCGCCACCAGATCTCCCCGATCGTAGGGGACGACCGCGTGCACCTCGACCGCGGGCTGCGGCAGCGCCTCTTCGATGGCCGCGCGCAGCTCTTCGACGCCCTCGCCCGTGCGTGACGAGACGAAGTGCGCCTTCGGCTCGAGGCCGCGCAGCACGAGTCGCTCGTCCTCGGGGATGAGGTCGGCCTTGTTGAACACGACCAGCTCCGGCATGTCCCGCACGCCGACATCGCCCATCACGTCGCGCACCGTCTTGAGCTGTCCGGCCGGGTCGGGGTGGGATCCGTCGACGACGTGCAGCACGACGTCGGCGTCACCGACCTCCTCCAGCGTCGAGCGGAATGCCTCGACGAGCTGGTGAGGCAGATTGCGCACGAACCCGACGGTGTCGGTGAAGGTGTACACGCGGCCGTCCGAGGTCTCCGACCGACGCACCGTGGCGTCGAGGGTGGCGAAGAGTGCGTTCTCCACCAGCACTCCGGCACTGGTCAGGGCGTTCAGCAGGCTCGACTTGCCGGCGTTGGTGTAGCCGGTGATCGCGACGGACGGGATCGTGTTGCGCTTGCGCTCAGCGCGCTTCGCCTCGCGAGCGGGGCCGAAGTCGCGGATCTGCCTGCGCAGAAGCGCCATCTTGGTGCGGATGCGACGACGATCGAGCTCGATCTTCGTCTCTCCTGGACCGCGCGAACCCATACCGGCTCCCCCGGCGCCGACCTGTCCACCGGCCTGGCGACTCATCGAGTCACCCCAGCCGCGGAGACGCGGAAGCAGGTACTCGAGCTGCGCGAGTTCGACCTGGGCCTTGCCCTCGCGGCTCTTGGCATGCTGGCTGAAGATGTCGAGGATGACCGTGGTGCGATCGATGACCTTGACCTTCACGACGTCCTCCAGGGCACGCCGCTGGCTCGGAGCCAGTTCAGTGTCGGCGATCACGGTGTCAGCCCCCGTCGCGGCGACGATGTCCTTGAGTTCCTGCGCCTTGCCCCGACCGATGTAGGTCGCGGCGTCGGGATGCGGTCGACGCTGCAGCACACCGTCGAGCACGACCGCGCCGGCCGTCTCGGCGAGTGCGGCGAGCTCTCTGAGGGAGTTCTCCGCATCCTCCTGCGCACCCTGCGGGTAGACGCCCACGAGAACGACGTTCTCGAGACGCAGCTGACGGTACTCGACTTCGGTGACGTCCTGGAGTTCCGTCGAGAGTCCGCCGACGCGGCGGAGCGCATGACGATCCTCCAGATCCCACTGGTCGCCGTCCGAGGACGCGTGGGCAGCGGTCGACTCATCCTGCAGAGCCTGAGCCGCTCCGAACCTCTGCACCTCCGTCCGCTTCTCTGCGTTCGCGAGCACGCGATCGACTGCTTCGTCGTCAGTGTGGTGTGCGGTGGTTTCCGTCATCCGGTCCTTGTCTCTTGGTTTCCGTGCGAGCCCTTAACCTTAGCCCGCGGTGTCCGCTACGCTCACAGGTATGGGGTCCGACCATTATTTCTCTGCGGCCCCGGCTAGTCCCGAGAATCTGCGGACGATCCGTGTGTCGTTGGCAGGCCGTGAGCTGGACGTCACCACCGCTGGTGGCGTCTTCAGCCCGGATCGGCTGGACGCCGGAACTGCAGTGCTCCTTGCCAACACGCCTCCCGTGCCGCCCGGAGGTCATCTTCTCGACCTCGGAAGCGGGTGGGGTCCGATCTCCCTCTCGATGGCGATCGCTGCGCCGCACTCCACGGTGTGGGCGGTCGATGTCAACGAGCGTGCTCTCGACCTCGTCCGTCGCAACGCCGAATCTCTCGGCCTCACCAATGTCAACGCGTCTCTGCCCCAGGATGTTCCCGCGGACGTGACGTTCCGCTCCATCCGCTCGAATCCTCCGATCCGAGTGGGCAAGAACGAGTTGCACGGGATGCTGGAGAAGTGGATCCCGCGCCTCGACGAGCGCAGCGATGCCTGGCTCGTGGTGCAGCGCAATCTGGGATCCGACTCCCTGCAGCGATGGATCGGCGCGACCTTCCACCCCGGGTTCAGCGTGTTCCGCACCGCGACGGCGAAGGGCTATCGCGTGCTCAAGGTGCGCAAGCACGGTACGCCGCCGACCGAGCCCATCGGCGTCGTCTGACACCGCGGCGCCGGCTCTCAGATGAGTTCGACCTCGCCACTGAAGACCAGCTGCGCGGGACCGGACAGCGCCACGTGCTCGCCGTCCTCGGTCGGGAACATCCGCACCCCGAGTGTGCCGCCGGGGACCTCGACGCGCCAATGATTCGGGGCCTGCGCTCCCGCCCAGTGGCGCACTGCCAGGGCGGTCGCCGCGACCCCCGTGCCGCAGCTCAGCGTCTCCCCCACGCCGCGCTCGGAGACGCGCATCCTCACGTGTCCGACTCCGTCGCGTACGAGGGGTTCACCCGGGACGACGAACTCGACGTTCGCCCCTGCCGGCAGCTCCGGCTCGAGCGCCGGCGATCGGTGCAGTTCGAGTGACGCGAGCTCCGCCTCCGAGGCGAGAGCCACGACCACGTGCGGGTTGCCCACGTCGATTCCGAGACCCGGCCGGGTCACGGGAAGACCGTCGGCGGTGACGAGGGGATCATCGCCGGACAGCTTCCACAGACCGAGATCGACCTGGTAGCCGGTCTCACTGCCGGTCACGTCTCGCACGCCGGCCCTCGTGCCGATCGGCAGCGTGGAACCGGGCTCGATCGCCGCGAGACCGGAGCGCACCAGGTAGTGGGCGAACACGCGGATGCCGTTGCCGCACATCTCTGCGATCGAGCCGTCCGCGTTGCGGTAGTCCATGAACCACTCCGCTCCCGGCTCCTCCGCGAGTGACGCCGCACCTTCGGCGATCGCGGCGGAGCGCACGACGCGAAGGACGCCATCGGCGCCGATACCGAAGTGACGGTCGCAGAGCACCGCGACCTGCTCGGTCGTCAGCTCGATCGCGCCGTCGGGATCGGCGATGATGATGAAGTCGTTGCCGGTGCCGTGACCCTTAGTGAATGCGACCATGCACCCAGTCTAGGAGTGCGCTCAGGCCGACGTTCCGACTACACGTCGGCGATCAGGCGACGACCGGTGTTCGAGACCGAGAAGCGCTCGTATCCGAGGCCGTCGTAGAGGGCGAGAACGCTTTCATTGCCTTCCCTGACCATGAGCTGCACCTTCGGGCACCCCATGTCGCGCAGCAGACTCTCGGCCTCACGCACGAGCGAGGTCGCGACGCCGTGCCGGCGGTGGGCCCTCGCTGTCGCCAGGTAGTAGAGCCACCCGCGGTGCCCGTCGTAGCCGGCCATGACACTGCCGACGACCCGTGCATCCGCCTCCGCCACCAGGAACAGCTCCGGCTGGACGGTCAGCTTGCGCTCGATGTCGAGTCGCGGATCGTTCCACGGGCGGGTGAGCCCCGCCTCCTCCCAGAGCGCGATCACGTCGTCGGTGTCGATCCGCTCGAATGCCCGTATATGCACGCTCATCCGTCGAGTCTACGAACTCGACTGCCGCCGCCCGCGTCGAGCGTGCGGAGCGGCGCGGGCCGCCGCGACCGTGCGGCGCCCGTCACGACCGGAGGACTCGGTATCGCCCGCACAGGAAGCTGCGATTGCGTGCGACCTCGACGAGCTCGAGGTCGAGAGCCCGCGGCAGCAACGGTGCTCCCCCGCCGAGGGTCACGGGTGCGTACTGCACCCAGACCTCATCGAGGAGACCCGCATCCGCGAACTGTCCGGCGAGGTCACCTCCACCCACGACCCAGAGATCCTTGCCTCCTGCAGCTGCGAGCATCTGCTCATGGATCACGGCGACATCGCCCTGCGCGATGCGGATGTCCGCGCCCTCCGGAACGGTCAACGACCGGTGGGTGACGACCCAGGTCGGTTGCGTGTACGCCCATCTGCCCTGTTCATGCCGCATGACCCACTCGTAGGTGGACGCGCCCATGACGAGTGCTCCGATGCCCTTCTCGAACCCCTGGTACGACATCGGCCCCTCGTCGTCGATGTCCTGCCTGAGCAGCCACTCCAGCGAGTGGTCCGGAGTGGCGATGAACCCATCGAGGCTGGATGCGGTGTAGTAGTGCGTGACCATGCCGTCATGCTCCCATCGACCGCGGACATCGCCCCGTTCGCGGCCGGATGCGGAAGGGCGACCTCAGTCGTCGAGGAATGCAGCGGCGTCGACGGGAGGGGTGTGCCACGTCAGCTCTGGGTACCGCTTGAACCACGAGACCTGTCTCCGGGCGTAGCGGCGGGTGAGGGCCTGCGTCTCGGCGATGGCCTCCGCCTCGGTCATCGAGCCCTCGAGCTGCGAGAGCGCCTGCGCGTATCCGATCGCACGTCGAGCCGTGACGCCGCACTCGAGGCCGCTCAGCCGAAGCTGCTCGACCTCGCTCACCAGTCCGGCCGACCACATCCTCTCGACTCGCGCGTCGAGCCGTTCGACGAGCGCCGACCGCTCGACCTGGAGCCCGATGATCCTGGTGTCCGTCTGCCAGAGTCTGGGTCGTTCCGGCAGGGCCGCCCCGTGCGTGGCGCTGCCCTGCTCCAGCACCTCGAGGGCTCGGACCAGGCGCCGTCCGTTGCGGTGATCGATTCTCGCCGCTGTCTCGGGGTCGAGCAGACGGAGCCTTTCGAGCAGCACCTCGGTGCCGCTCGACTCCAGCTCACGCTCCAGGCGAGCGCGCACCTCGGCGTCACGGGGCGGAAAGCTGAAGTCGTAGACGACGCTTGACACGTAGAGTCCCGATCCGCCGACCAGGATCGCGTCTCCGCCGCGTCGCTGGATGTCACACACGGCGGCTCTGGCCAGCGGCTGATACCAGGCGACAGCGGCCTCCTCGTCGACGTCTCTGACATCGAAGAGATGGTGGGGAATCCCCCGACGGTCACGCGGCGGAAGCTTGGCCGTTCCGATGTCCATGCCTCGGTACAGCTGCATGGCGTCTGCATTGACGATCTCGGCCGGGTTGCCGCGGTCACGCAGTGCGGTCGCCAAGTCGAGCGCGAGCTCGCTCTTCCCGGTTCCTGTCGCCCCGACCACTGCCCACAGTCGCGGTCGACCTCCCGGCGCGGCCGGAGACGGCGCGCTCACACGCCGACGCGCAGGGTCGGCAGACCGAGCGACACCGCCCGCGGGCCTCCATCAGCTGCAGGCGTGGGGACCGCGCAGGAATCCGCCTGCGAGCGGTCCCAGGCGTCGCCGCCGCGAGTTCGACGGATCCGCAGAGGCGAGCCTGTCGGGTCGTCGGCGAGAAGATGGAAGGGAGCGGCATGCGTGACCGTGACCGAGACGACGTCTCCCGGGCGCGGGACCTCCGACCCCGGAGTCACTTCGAAGTGCACGAGCCTGTTGTCCTCGCCTCGGCCGGTGAGGCGATGCGTCGCTGCGTCCTTCTTGCCTTCGCCCGTCGAGACCACCACCTCGACCTCGCGGCCCACCTGCTTCTGGTTCTCCTCGAGAGATATGCGCTCCTGCAGCGCGATGAGGCGGTTGTACCGCGCCTGGACCACGGCCTTGGGGATCTGGTCGTCCATCGTCGCCGCCGGCGTGCCCTCGCGGATCGAGTACTGGAAGGTGAAGGCACTGGCGAATCGCGCCTGCTCGACGACCCGCATGGTGTCTTCGAAGTCCTCGTCGGTCTCGCCGGGGAAACCCACGATGATGTCGGTCGTGATCGCCGCGTTCGGGATGCGCTCTCGAACGCGATCGAGGATGCCGAGGAAGCGCGCGCTACGATACGAGCGCCGCATCGCCTTGAGCACGCGGTCGCTGCCCGACTGCAACGGCATGTGCAGCTGCGGCATCACGCTCGGCGTCTCGGCCATCGCGTCGATGACATCGTCGGTGAATGCCGCGGGGTGAGGGCTGGTGAAGCGGATGCGCTCGAGCCCGTCGATCTCACCCGCAGCTCGGAGCAGTTTGCCGAAGGCCTGCCGATCGCCGAATTCGACCCCGTAGGAGTTCACGTTCTGACCCAGCAGCGTGACCTCGATCGCACCGTCTTCGACGAGCAGCCGGATCTCGTTGAGGATGTCACCGGGACGACGATCCTTCTCCTTGCCACGGAGGCTGGGGACGATGCAGAAGGTGCAGGTGTTGTTGCATCCGACCGAGATCGACACCCATCCGCTGTGCGCCGAGTCGCGCTTGGTCGGCAGCGTCGACGGGAACACCTCGAGCGACTCGAGGATCTCGAGCTCCGCTTCGCCGTTGTGGCGTGCTCGCTCGAGCAGCCCGGGAAGGGATCCCATGTTGTGGGTGCCGAACACGACATCGACCCAGGGAGCCTTGTCGAGGACGGCCTGCTTGTCCATCTGCGCCAGGCAGCCGCCTACCGCGATCTGCATGCCGTCCTTGCGCCGCTTCGTCGCGGCGAGCTGGCCCAGGGTGCCGTACAGCTTGCCCGCGGCGTTGTCGCGGACCGCGCACGTGTTGATGATCACGACATCCGGCTCGGCGCCGTTCTCGGCGCGAACGTAGCCGGCACTCTCGAGGGATCCGGACAATCGCTCCGAGTCGTGCACGTTCATCTGGCACCCGAAGGTGCGTACTTCGTACGACCGCTGGCGTCCGTCGAGGTCGATTGCCGCCGACGATGACGCGATGATCGTCGGTTCACTGCGCGGGATAGTCATGATGAGACCATTCTACGAGCGCCCGGTCGCCTGTCGGATGGAGCGCGACACTCCAGGCCAGACCGCTGGCATCAATCGGAATCGACGAACCGCACACCCGTCGCAGGGCCGCCGGAGGATGCCTCTGAGAGTGCACGCTTCGCAGCCGTCATCGCCACGGAGCCGTTGTAGCCGCGACGAGAGAGCTGACCCATGAGTCGACGCAGTGCGGTGTCGCCGTCGAGGCGAGACATGCTCCTGGCCTTGGTGCGTGCATACTCGAGCGCGCGCTCCGCATCGTCGTCGGGGAGTTCGTCCAGCGCGGCATCGATCACGTCGCGCGAGAGGCCGCGCTGCGACAGTGCACGGGAGAGCGCCACTCGGCCCTGCCCTTTGCGCTCGACGCCCGAGGTCACGAGCTGGCCGGCGAGCACCGCGTCATCCAGATAGCCCCGCCGGCAGAAATCGTCGATCACATCGTCGATCTGCTCTCCCGTGAGCCGCTGTCGATTCTGCTCGTAGCCCCGAAGAACGAGCCGAGACTCGGAGATGGACAGCGATCGCGTGCGCAGCTTGCGGACGAGGAGCTCCTCTGCCGCCGATCGAAGAGCCTCGGGATCGACGCCCTCGACCTCTTCTTCGGACAGGTCATCCGACGCCAGTGCCCGGAGTCTCGGCGTGCGCTCGGTACTTCTACCCCTGGCCGGATGGCGGTCACTCGGGGTGCCCATCTCACGATCGACGTCACGATCGATGCGAGGCGGCTCGTCGCGTTCGCGCTGACCCGTCGGCGCCGTCGGTTCGTCGCGATGCGTCACGTCGTCGGCGGAGTCAGCGGAAGCCGGCGGCGTCGAGCCGAACAACGGGATGACGGGGGCGAGTCGCTCGGACTCGCCCCCGTTCTCACGCACGCCTCGCTCCACTCGGGTTGTGGCGTCTCATTCGCATGATCAAGCCGGACGACGCTCGGCCAGCTCGTCGGCAGGGGCCTCGACGGCTCCGCCGATTCCGAGCTTCTGCTTGATCTGAGTCTCGATGGCCAGTGCGACATCGGGGTTCTTCAGGAGGAAGCCACGAGCATTCTCCTTGCCCTGACCCAGCTGGTCGCCGTCGTAGGTGTACCAGGAACCCGACTTCTTGACGATGCCGTGCTCGACCCCGAAGTCGATGAGGCTTCCCTCGCGGGAGATGCCGACGCCGTACAGGATGTCGAACTCCGCCTGCTTGAACGGCGGGGCCATCTTGTTCTTCACGACCTTGACCCGTGTGCGGTTGCCGACCGCGTCGGTGCCGTCCTTCAGGGTCTCGATACGGCGGATGTCCATGCGCACGGAGGCGTAGAACTTCAGCGCCTTTCCACCGGCAGTGGTCTCGGGGGAACCGAAGAACACGCCGATCTTCTCGCGGAGCTGGTTGATGAAGATCATCGTGGTGTTGGTCTGGTTCAGCCCACCGGTGAGCTTGCGCAGCGCCTGCGACATCAGTCGCGCCTGGAGACCGACGTGCGAGTCACCCATCTCGCCCTCGATCTCGGCGCGGGGCACGAGAGCGGCGACCGAGTCGATCACGATCAGGTCGATCGCTCCGGAGCGGACGAGCATGTCAGCGATCTCGAGAGCCTGCTCACCCGTGTCGGGCTGCGAGACGAGGAGCGCATCGATGTCGACGCCGAGCTTGGCGGCGTAGTCGGGATCGAGCGCGTGCTCTGCATCGATGAAGGCGGCGATGCCGCCGGCGCGCTGGGCATTGGCGATGGCGTGGAGGGTGAGAGTCGTCTTACCCGACGACTCAGGACCGTAGATCTCGACGATACGACCACGCGGGAGACCTCCGACGCCGAGAGCGACGTCGAGCGCGATGGAGCCGGTGGGGATGACGGCGACCGGAGCCCGCTCGTCACTGCCCAGCCGCATGACCGAGCCCTTTCCGAACTGACGGTCGATCTGGGCGAGTGCGGTCTCGAGGGACTTCTCGCGGTCGGCGGGTGATGGCATGTCATGCTCCTAGGTGTTCGCGTCGGGCCGCCTGTAGGCTGTCGCGGTCTTCCCGGCTGGGAGGAACTCTCCGACAAGGCGTGTGGCTCTTTCGGGCCTGTTCTTCACCGTAGGAGGGACCTCAGACATTGCGTCATCGGTGCCGAGAACTGTGCAGGATCGACCTTCGGGACCACTTGTGCAGAACACTACGCCCACTTCGAACACATATTCGACGACACGCCGCGTCGAGGCGACTCGCAACCGGACGAGTCGAACATCACCGGCGCACCGCAGACGTCCGCGGGGCCCTCGACCAGTCAGCGCCTTCTGGGCTCGATCCGCCCGACGCCGTACCGTCGCTCCGGGGGCACATCCGCTTCCGCGCAGAGCGCGATCCAGATGTCCCGTGGTGGAACACCGGCGGCGAGAGCCTCCTCCGAGGTGACTCCCGAGAGGTCCGTCAGAACGAGATCGCTCACGAGCGATGAGCCGCGACTGCCGAACTCGTCGTCCACGGCGCGGAGGAATTCACTGCGTCTCATGCAGTACTCGGGGCCGGCCGCTCAGCGCAGCGACAGCTCGGGCTCGACAGATGCGACCAGGTCGTCCGGAACCACGTCGGGGAACACCTGGATGCCTTCGAGCACGGAGATGCGGTCGCCCACTTCGCGCATGATCGTCGAGATGGGCACATCGAGCGCATCCGCGACCGAGGCGAGGATCTCGCTGGAGGCCTCTTTCTGGCCCCGCTCCACCTCGCTCAGGTAGCCGAGAGCGACAGAAGCCTTGCTCGCGACCTGGCGGAGCGTACGCCCCTTCTGCAGACGGAAGTCCCTCAGCACATCGCCGATTTCCTGCCTGACAAGAATCATCGGAACCTCCTCCCAGATCGATTTTCCGAGGTCTCCCTCGTCGAGATCGCCAGTCTAATCCTACCGACCTTCACAGAACCTACCTTTTCACGCTGTGCTTCGGGTGTGAGCACAAATGAGTAAACGGCGGATCGCCATCGGCTATTCCCGAGCACTCTCGAGCAGCATCGTGAGCGCCGCGTCGACGGACTGCGACCGGATGGACGCTCTGTCCCCCGCGAAGACGAAAGCCCTGGTGACGACATCGCGCGGGGTCTCGACGGCGATGTGCACCGTGCCGACCGGCTGGCCGTCGGTCGATTCCGGCCCCGCGATGCCCGTGGTCGCCACCCCGACGTCGGCGTACACCGCACCGAGGGAGACGGCGCGCCGGACACCCGACGCCATCTGCCTGGCGACCTCAGGGTGCACCGGGCCGTGGGCGGCGAGAAGTTGCGCGTCGACGCCCAGCAGGCTGTGCTTCACCTCGGTCGCATACGCGACCACTGCGCCGAGCAGAGTGGCGGACGCGCCGGGCACAGACACCACGGAAGCGGCCAGCGATCCCCCGGTGAGCGACTCGGCGACGGCCAGCGTCCATCCGCGAGCGGTAAGGCTCGAGACCACCTCGGCGGCCAGAGTCACGACGATCGACGTGATCCGCGCAGTTGAGCGGCGATGTAGTCGATACCGCTCGCGACCGTCAGCACCAGCACGATGATCATCAGGACCGCGGTCACCACCGTCCACACCGGCATCCCGATGATCACGTGCAGCGGAAGCAGCGCCCAGGACAGGGCTACGGCCTGCACTGCGGTCTTGAGCTTGCCCATCCACGCGGCGGCGACCACGTGCTCCTTCACGACCATGAGCCGGTGGATCGTAATGCCCCACTCGCGCACGAGGATGATGGCGACCAGCCACCACCCCACCTCGCCGAGGATCGCGAGCCCGATGAACCCCGCACCTGTGAGCAGCTTGTCGGCGATCGGGTCCCAGAGCTTGCCGAAGTCGCTGACGATGTCGAATCTGCGCGCCAGGTAACCGTCGACCCAGTCGGTCGATATCGCCACGATGAAGAGCACCGCGGCCACCCACCGCAGCGTGAGGTCGCCATCACCGTATGCGCCGCCCAGCAGGAGCACGACGAAGAAGACGACGGCGAGCGGGATACGAGCGACCGTGATCGCGTTCGGGAGCTGTCTCGGAATGGCCATCAGTCGCGCCCCGTCAGGCCCCAGGCGTCATCGTCGCCCTCGGCTTCGACGACGGGCATCCCCTCGAACTGCGCCTCGATCGGATCGTACGCGGCGGCGGCAGCCGCCGCCGAGGTGGAGGGCACGGGCGGAGCCGTGGGAGCGGCCGGGGCGGACGGCGCGTCGTCTCCGCGGAGCTTCGCCATCACCTGCGGAAGCTGCTCGGCGGTCGCGAGCACGTCTCGGGCCTTCGAGCCCTCCGACGGGCCGACGATCTCACGGGACTCGAGGAGGTCCATGAGACGCCCGGCCTTCGCGAACCCGACTCGCAGCTTGCGCTGGAGCATCGAGGTCGATCCGAACTGCGACGACACGATCAGCTCGGCTGCAGCGAGCAGGAGCTCGAGGTCGTCTCCGATGTCCTCGTCGACCTCCTTCTTCTTGGTCGGCTCCATCGCCTCCTGCACGTCAGGACGGTACTCCGGGCGCGCCTGGCGCGTGACGTGCTTGACGACGGCGTCGATCTCCTTCTCATCGACCCACGCCCCCTGAAGACGGAACGGCTTGGATGATCCCATCGGCGAGAACAGGGCATCACCCTGGCCGATGAGCTTGTCGGCGCCGGGGCTGTCGAGGATGACACGGCTGTCGGTGACGCTGGTCACGGCGAACGCGAGACGTGACGGGACGTTCGCCTTGATCAGACCCGTGACGACATCGACGCTGGGTCGCTGCGTGGCGAGCACCAGGTGGATGCCGGACGCTCGCGCGAGCTGCGTGATGCGCACGATCGAATCCTCCACATCACGCGGCGCGACCATCATCAGGTCGGCGAGCTCGTCGACGACGACCAGCAGGTACGGATACGGCTTGAGCACGCGTTCGCTGCCCACGGGAAGCTCGACCTCGCCCGCTCTGACGGCCCTGTTGAAGTCGTCGATGTGACGGAAGCCGAACGACGCGAGGTCGTCGTACCGCATGTCCATCTCCTTCACGACCCACTGCAGCGCCTCGGCGGCCTTCTTCGGGTTCGTGATGATGGGCGTGATGAGATGCGGGACGCCCGCGTAGCTCGTCAGTTCGACGCGCTTCGGGTCGATCAGCACCATGCGGACGTCGGTCGGCCGCGCGCGCATGAGGAGGCTGGTGATCATCGAGTTCACGAAGCTCGACTTTCCGGATCCCGTCGACCCGGCGACCAGGAGGTGCGGCATCTTCGCGAGGTTGGCGATGACGATGTTGCCCCCCACGTCCTTGCCCACGCCGATCGTCATGGGGTGCGTGCTCTTGATGGCCGCCTGAGACCTCAGCACGTCGCCGAGCGCGACCATCTCCTTGTCGGCGTTCGGTATCTCGATGCCGATCGCGCTCTTGCCGGGAATGGGCGAGAGGATGCGCACGTCGTTCGACGCGACGGCATAGGCGAAGTTGTTGCTGAGCTGCAGGATCTTCTCGACCTTGACGCCGTGACCGACCTCGACCTCGTACTGCGTCACCGTCGGACCTCGCGAGAACCCGGTGACCTTCGCGTCGACCTTGAACTGCGAGAGCACGCTCGTGATCTGCTCGATCACACGGTCGGTCGCCTCGGAGCGCAGCACCGGCGGGGCACCCTCGACGAGGAGATCCGGCGCGGGAAGGATGTACGGCACGACCGGCGCCTGGGGCCCGCGCTCCCCCGGGCCGTCGGTGCCGAAGCCGTCGAGACCGGGCAGCTCCGGCACTTCTCCGGTGTCCGAGTCGTCGTCGAGGAGAGCCGTGGTCTGCTGCTCGGCCAGTGATTCCGTCACCGAGCGGACCTCGGACAGCACCTCGGTCGCCGCGTCGTAGGGGTCGGCCACCGTGACCGCCTGGTCGTATGCGGGCGTGGCATCCGAGGTCGTGAGCAGCGCGGTGATGTCGTCCGATCCGAGCGTTCCCTCGTCGGGGTCCTCCTCACGACCGGTCTTGTTGCGGCGCCACCACGGGAGCACGTCGGGGTCGTCGACCTTGTCGGACTCGTCGACGGCGACGGCATCCTTGCTCGGCTTCTCCGTGCGCTCGGCGTCGAACATCCAGGCGTACAGATCGCCGAGGCGCTGTCCGATGCGGTTCGGCGGCGTCTTGGTCAGGATCAGGATGCTGAGCGCCGCGATCAGTGCGAGGACGATGTAGGCGCCGACGGGCGTCAGATACGACAGCGGTTCGCCGATCATCCAGCCGAAGAGGCCACCGGCCTCGCTGAGCGCGGGCATGCCCTCTCTCGGCTGCGCGCGCACGAGCGCGCCGGCCGCGTCGACCTGACCGGAGGCGACGTGGCAGAACCCTGCCAGGGTCAGGACGAAGAGGCCGAACCCGATTCCGATGCGCCCGTTGTCGTGCACCGATGAGGGGTGGCGGAAGAGCCAGCCGGCCAGCAGCAGGAGAAGCACCGGCATCACGAAGGCGACCCGGCCCAGCAGCCCGCCGACCGAGTAGGCGCTGATGTTGGCGGCCACCTCGTTGCCGATGAAGAACCATTCGTTCACCGCTCCGAGCACGGCGAGCAGCACGAGAAGCAACGGGAATCCGTCGCGTCTGTCGTCCTTCTCGAGCGTCTCAGGGCCGAACGCGCGGAAGAGACCGCCGACCCCATGGGCCAGACCGATCCATGCGCGGACCGCGACCGGGGGCCGCTCGACCTCGTCGATGTACTTCTTGGGCGTCGCCTGTGCCTTCGGAGCCGCCTGCCGCTTGGGGCGTGGCGTGGCGCTCTCGGACGCGCGCGCGGACTTCGTGGTACTCCTGGCCATGCTCTCACGTTACGTCCAGGTGCCGACATCGCCCCGTAATGACGCGGCATTCCGGAACCTTCGGCTCGGTGGAGGGCCTCTGATCAGGAGGCCCGGTGCACCATGGTGTCGCGGAGCTCTCCGGCGTCCGTGATCACGAACCCCTCTGATCGATACAGGCTGCGAGCGAAATTATCGCGCTCGACGCTCAGACTGATGCGCGGGTGGCCCTGACCGCGTGCATGCACCACCAGACGACGAAGCAGCGATCTCCCGACCCCGTGCGCCCGCCAGATCGGCTGCACGCCGATGATGAGCTCGGGGACGGCCGTTCCGACGAACCCGAACCCCGGCTCGTCCTGAGGCAGCATCCGATACCAGGCGGCCCCGATCGGGTGGCCCGAGGTGTCGACCGCCACGAAACCCGCGTCGGCCGGTCGCATCCACCCTGCGATGTACCGGCGGTGCTCGGGCGCCGTGAGGATCTCATGCCGCGCACGCGCTCCGCCGAGGCGCCAGTTCGCAGCCTCGACGACCATGTCACCGAGAAAACTGCCGTCCGCCTGGGAGGCGGCGCGGATCGAGTAGGCATCCGACATCTTCGGAGCCTACGTCGCCCGCGTTACGGTCGAGTGTCGGCGGACTGTGAACCGGTGCCTCCCGACCTCGCTCAGGCCTCGATGACGAGCGGCACGATCATCGGACGGCGGCGGAGCTTCTGGTTCACCCAGCGACCGATCGTGCGGCGCATGACCTGCGACAGCGCGTGCGTGTCGCGGACTCCGTTGCCGGAGGCCTCCTTGAGGGCGGCGATGATCTTGGGCGTCACGTCGTCGAAGACCGAGTCGTCCTCGGCGATGCCCCTGGCGTGGATCTCCGGGCCAGAGATGATGCGGCCGGTGGCGGCGTCGACCACGACGATCACGGAGACGAAGCCCTCTTCGGCGAGGATGCGGCGGTCCTTGAGGTCGGCGTCGGTGATCTCGCCCACGGTCGACCCGTCGACGTACACGAATCCGAGGTCCAGCTGGCCGGCCACGCGAGCGTCGCCGTCCTTCAGGTCGATCACCGTTCCGTTGGACGCGATGATCGTGCGCTCCGCCTCGATGCCGGTCTCCTGCGCGAGCTTCGCATTCGCGATCAGGTGACGGTACTCGCCGTGCACGGGGAGCACGTTCTTGGGCTTGAGGATGTTGTAGACGTAGATCAGCTCGCCCGCGGCGGCGTGACCGGACACGTGCACCTTGGCGTTTGCCTTGTGCACGACATCGGCACCGAGCTTCGTCAGGCCGTCGATCACCCGGTAGACGGCGTTCTCGTTGCCGGGGATCAGGCTCGACGCGAGGATGACTGTGTCGCCGGGGCCGGGCTCGATCGCATGGTCGAGGTTCGCCATGCGGCTGAGGACGGCCATCGGCTCGCCCTGCGATCCGGTCGACATGTAGACGATCTTGTCGTCGGGCAGATCGCGGGCCTTCTTGTAGTCGATGAGCAGCCCGCTCGGCACCTTGAGGTAGCCGAGGTCCTCGGCGATCGTCATGTTGCGCAGCATGCTGCGCCCGAGGAGAGCGACACGTCGACCGTGAGCCGCCGCGGCATCGAGCACCTGCTGCACCCGGTGCACATGGCTCGAGAAGCTGGCGACGATCACGCGGCGCGGCGCCTTGCTGATGATCTGATCGAGCACCGGGCCGATCGAGCGCTCGGTGGGCGTGAAGCCGGGGACGTCGGCGTTGGTCGAGTCGACCAGGAAGAGATCGACGCCCTCCTCGCCGAGCCGCGAGAACGCACGGAGGTCGGTGATGCGCCCGTCCAGCGGCAGCTGATCCATCTTGAAGTCACCGGTGGCGAGCACGAGGCCGGCCGGCGTGCGGATGGCGACGGCCAGAGCATCCGGGATGGAGTGGTTGACGGCGACGAACTCGAGGTCGAAGGGACCGACCTGCTCGCGCTGGCCCTCCTTCACCGTGAGGGTGAACGCCTTGATGCGGTGCTCCTTGAGCTTCGCCTCGATGAGCGCGAGGGTCAGCCCCGAGCCGATCAGCGGGATGTCGCTCTTCAGGCGCAGGAGGTACGGCACGGCCCCGATGTGGTCTTCGTGGCCGTGCGTCAGCACCACGCCGACGATGTCATCGAGGCGGCCCTTGAGCGGCTCGAAGTCCGGCAGGATCAGATCGACGCCCGGCTGGTGCTCCTCGGGGAACAGCACCCCGCAGTCGACGATCAGGATCTTGCCGGCGTACTCGAACATGGTCATGTTGCGGCCGATCTCGCCGAGACCTCCGAGCGGGGTCACGCGCAGCGTGCCCTCTTCGAGGGCGGCAGGTTCTTCGATCGGGATGGACATGCTGTCTCCTCAGTCGGACACTCCACGCGTCCGGTCGTTCGTTATGGCGCGCCGCGGCGCACCGGGGCTCAGCGGGTCGTTCCGTGAACCTTGGGAAGAGCACCGCCGGCGGCCGCGTTGCGGTCGGGGCGGAAGTTGGAGAAGTCGGCGCCGGTGACGTCCTTCACGAGATCGAGCTCGTCCTCGATGAGGGCGGCCTCCCACTCTTCCGGACCGACCAGGGGCAGACGTACGCGCGGGCTCGAGATGCGTCCGAGTCCGTGCAGGATGTACTTCGCGGCCACCGTGCCCGGCACGTGCGTCATCACGGCGCGGACGAGCGGCTCGAGACGCTTGTGCTCGGCCGTCGCCGTGGCCAGATCGCCGCGGTTCACCGCGTCGACGATCGTGCGGTAGGGCGTCGCGGTGATGTTCGCGGTGACGCCGATCATCCCGGTGGCGCCGATCGCGAGGTGCGGCAGGACGTTCGCGTCGTCTCCCGAGAAGTACATCAGATCGGTCTGGTTGAGCACGCGGCTCACCTCGGAGAAGTCGCCCTTCGCGTCCTTCACCGCCAGGATGTTCGGGTGCTTGGCGAGTCGGAGGATGGTCTCGTACCTGATCGGCACCCCGGTGCGTCCGGGGATGTCGTACAGGATCACCGGAAGGTCGGTGGCATCGGCGACCAGACGGAAGTGCGTCAGGATGCCGGCCTGCGTGGGCTTGTTGTAATAGGGGGTGACGATCATGATGCCGTCGGCGCCGGCCTTCTCGCTGGCCTTGTAGAGCTCGATCGCGTGAGCGGTCTCGTTCGACCCACCACCGGTGATGATCTTCGCCCGCCCGGCGGACACGGAGCGGCCGACCTCGACGAGTTTAAGCTTCTCGGGGTCGGTCAGAGTCGAGGTCTCACCCGTCGTGCCCGTCACGACGATCCCGTCGGCACCTGCCGTGATCACATCGTCGATGTGCTTCTCGACAGCGGGCCAGTCGACTTCGCCGTCGGCGGTCATCGGAGTGACCAGCGCGACGAGAACCTGTCCGAATGGGTTGCCCGAGTGCGTCATGCCCCCAGCGTATCGGGTTCGGATGCGGGCCATGCCGACGGTGTCGACTCGTCGACCCCGGTGCGGATCGTCGCCCGCCGGTCCGACGTGTGTGGATCTAGGGTCGGAGCATGGCATGGGTGACACACGGTTCCACGACGGTCTACTCCAACGCGTGGATCGAGGTGCGCGAGGATCGCGTGACCGGCCCCGCGGGTGAGGGGATCTACGGCGTCGTCTCGATGCGGCACCCTGCGGTGTTCATCGTGGCGATGGACGACGACGATCGCGTCTGCCTCGTCGCGCTCGAGCGCTACACGACCGGGATGTCGATCGAGGTTCCGGCCGGCGGCAGCGATGGTGAGGAACCGCTGGTCGCGGCCAGACGCGAACTCCTGGAGGAGACCGGCTTCGAAGCGGCGGAGTGGACCATGCTCGGTGCCATGAACGCTCTCAACGGGATAGCGGATGCTCCGGAGTTCGTCTTCCTCGCCCGAAAGGTGCGCCCCGCGGTGGACGCGTCGCGGCGCAGCCGGGATGAGGAGGGCATCGACGGCGTGAGCTGGGTGCCGTTCGGCGAGGTGCTCTCCATGATCGCGGACGGGCGGATCACCGACGGCGAGACCGTCGCGGCACTCACATACGCCGGCATCCGCCTCGGACGCTTCGTGTGACCCGGCATCCGACCCCGCACCGTCGCGATCAGACGCGGCCTCGGCGAGCGACCCGCGAGGTCAGCGAGCTCGGAAGGAGCGTCGCGATCGCGACGATCTCCTTGTAGCGCAGGGAGGGGACGGACACCGCTCTTCCCCTCGCCGCGTCACGCAGCCCCTCGCGCACGACGTCGCGAGCGTCGAGCCACATGAACCGCGGCACACCCTCCTGCCCGGGAGGCAGCCCCATGCGCTCATGGAAGGAGGTGTGGGTGAAACCGGGGCACACGGCCGTCACGCTCACGCGGTCGTGCGCGTACTCCGAGTTCGCCCAGCGGCTGAAGCCGATCAGCCAGCTCTTGCAGGCCGAGTACGTTGACCGCGAGATGAAGCCGGCGACCGAGGCGACGTTGATGATGCGTCCCCCGCGACCGCGCATCGTCTGCAGCGCGGCATGCATGAGTCGCATGGAAGCCTCGACGTGCACACGCAGATGGCGGACCTCGTCGTCGATGGAGTTGTCGGCGAACTGCAGAGGCAGGCCGAATCCGGCGTTGTTCACGAGCAGATCGACGGGATCGGACGCATCTCTCAACCGCTCGGCGACGCGGTCGACATCGTCGGCCTCCGAGAGGTCGGCGGTCAGGACCTCGACCGCGACCCCGTACTCGCCGCGGAGGTCGGAGGCCGCCTGCTCGAGCGCGTCTCGTGACCGCGCCACGAGGATGAGGTCCGTGCGGCGTCGTGCGAGCTCGTGGGCGAACTCGAGCCCCAGGCCCGCGCTGGCTCCGGTGATCAATGCGGTGGGCATCAGCGCTCGTACCCGAGGAACCGATGGCGGATGCCGGTGCGCGACGTCTGCCACTCCCCCTCGTCGACCACCCGCCACCCCTCGGTGCTCGGGGCGAAGGCGTCTCCGTCGACCTGCAGATCGAGCTCGGTGACCTCGAGTCGGTCTGCGTCGGCGATCACCTGACGGAAGATCTCGGCTCCGCCGATGATCCAGACCTTCTCCTGGCCGCGCACCGCGTCGATGACGGTCGCGGCACGTCGTGCGCCGTCTGCCGCCCAGTCCTGCTGGCGGGTGACCACGATGTTCTCGCGATCGGGCAGCGGGCGGAAGCGCTCGGGCAGAGAATCCCAGGTCTTGCGCCCCATGATCACGGGAGACCCCAGCGTGACCTCCTTGAAGTGCGCGAGGTCCTCGGGGACGTTCCACGGCATACCGCCCTGTGCGCCGATCACGCCGCCCTCGGCCTGGGCCCAGATGAGTCCGACCCAGGTCATACCGCCACCGCCGCCCTGATCGCCGGGTGGTGCTGATACCCCTCGACCACGAAGTCGTCGAAGCGGTAGTCGAAGATCGTCTCCGGTGTGCGCGCGAACGTCAGCCGAGGGTAGGCATAGGCGTCGCGGGTGAGCTGTTCGCGCACCTGCTCGACGTGGTTGTCGTAGACATGGCAGTCTCCGCCGGTCCAGACGAAGTCGCCAGGCTCCAATCCGAGCTGATGCGCGATCATCATCGTCAGCAGCGCGTAGGAGGCGATGTTGAAGGGAACGCCGAGGAACATGTCGGCGCTGCGCTGATACAGCTGGCAGGAGAGTCTGCCGTCTGCCACGTAGAACTGGAAGAGCGCATGACACGGAGCGAGCGCCATGTCGGGGATGTCGGCCGGATTCCACGCCGACACGATGAGCCGGCGTGAATCGGGCGTCTGACGGATCTGATCGATCACCTGGGCGAGCTGGTCGATGCTCTCACCGGCGGGGGTCGGCCACGAGCGCCACTGCACCCCGTACACCGGACCCAGGTCGCCCGAGGCGTCGGCCCACTCGTCCCAGATGGTCACGCCGTTGTCCTGGAGCCACTTGACGTTGGATTCGCCGCGGAGGAACCACAGCAGCTCGTAGGCGATGGACTTGAAGTGCACGCGCTTCGTCGTGATCAGAGGGAACCCCTCGGAGAGGTCGAAGCGGATCTGGCGACCGAAGACGCTCGTCGTGCCCGTTCCTGTGCGATCCGACTTGTGCGTGCCGGTCTCCAGCACGTCTCGGAGCAGATCTTCGTACGGCGTCTGGACGGCTGCGCTCATGTCAGCCAGACTACCCGCCGGGCGAGTGGGCGGGCGCTGTCGTCATCGTGTGACACATCCGCCCGTGCACAGGTGCGACGGCCGTAGCCTCGTTCCATGTCGCCCGAAATCGCCCTCCTCGTCGCGGGAACGCTCGTCGCGGTCGCCGCCGTTGTCGGGGTGGTCCTCCGAGCGCGGGACGGGCGACGCAGGGGCGCCGGCGCTCTGCGATTCGACCCGGCGGATGCGGACGACGCCGAATGGGGATCCCAGGCGACGCTCGTCCAGTTCAGCACCGAGATGTGCACCCGGTGCCCGCAGGTGAGACGGATGCTCTCCGGCTACTCGGCCGAGAGCGACGACCTGCGACACGTCGAGGTCGACCTGACTCACCGTCCTGACCTGTCTGCGCGCTATCGCGTGCTGCAGACCCCGACCGTCTTCGTCGTCGACCGCTCAGGAGCGGTGCGCGCGCGATTCCACGGCGTGCCCCAGCGGCACGCCCTCACCGATGCGCTCGACTCCGTTCGAGCGCAGTGACAGGAGCACGATGAGCACCCCCGACCGGATCGATCCCCGTGGACCCCGATTCGCCGCGACCATCACAGCGGTGCTGCTGCTCGTCGCGACCTTCCTCGGCCTGATCGGGATCTCGACGTCGAAAGCCGCGACCTTCGGATGGGTCGCCTACCAGCCGCTCGCCGACGCGACCTTCGCCGCCGGCGACTGGGCGGTCTCCTCCGCCTCCCTCGCGCAGCGCGCGCTCGACGCCGGCTTCCTGCTCACGGTGGTGGTCGCGGGGCTGTTCCTGTGGAGCGTGGTCTCCCCCACGACCGCACCCTGGGGAGTTCTGTTCCGCCGATTCGTCCGTCCACGTCTCGGCGCGCCCACCGAGTGGGAAGATCCCCGGCCGCCTCGTTTCGCGCAGGGCGTCGGCCTGTTCGTCGTCTCCATCGGTCTCGTGCTGCATCTCGCCGGTGTTCCCTGGGCGCTGCCGATCGCGACAGCGGCCGCCTTCGTGGCCGCATTCCTGAACGCCGCCTTCTCGTTCTGCCTTGGCTGCCAGCTCTACCTGCTGCTGCAGCGTGCCGGGCTCCTCGGGCGACCCGCTTCGACGGCGTGACCTGATCGCGCTCACGGGGGCGGTTCCGTCACCGGAGCACGGTCGATAGGCTGACCGGACACGTGCGTCGCAGATCGAGCAGCGCCCGAGAACCGGAGGAATCATGCCCGTCACCAGTGAAGCCGCCACCACCTGGACCGGATCCCTCGCGGAAGGCTCGGGCACCGTCGCGTTCTCGAGTTCGCACCTCGGCACCTTCCCGATCAACTGGAAGGCACGCAGCGAGGGCAGCGACACCACGACCACTCCCGAGGAGCTGATCGCCGCCGCGCACGCGTCGTGCTTCAGCATGGCGCTCTCGCACGCCCTCTCGGAGAACGGCACTCCGCCGGAGCGGGTCAACACGACGGCCTCGGTGACCTTCACCCCCGGCGTCGGCATCAGCGGCAGCCACCTGAACGTCAACGCCGTGGTCCCCGGACTCTCGCCGGAGGCCTTCCAGGACATCGCCCAGGCGGCGAAGGTCGGCTGCCCCGTCTCCCAGGCCCTCGCGGGCATCGAGATCACCCTCGAGGCGACCCTCGCCTGATCGCCTGATCGCCTGATCGCCGTACCCCGCTGCGCGAAAGGACGCCTGCGCTTCAGCCGTGCGCGAGCCTGATGGCGGTGCGGATGCTGGCGCGGGCGTCCTTTCGCCGCCCCGCCGCATCCTGCACCACGCCCAGCCGGTAGGCGGCGCGCCAGTCGGAGGGCTCGGCGGCCGCGGCGTCGGCGTAGCGGGCGATCAGCGGATCGGCGTCGGCACGCGCGATGCGGCCGCTCGGAGTGAGGTCGGTCTCGGCCTCGGGCATCCCGCCCTCACCGTCGAGCTGTCGACCCAGGCGGTCGGCCGCGAAGCCGAACTGCATCTCTCGCACCAGCGCCCATGCTCCGATGGGTGCGAGGACGATGAGGGCGACGCCCATGCCGATCGACACGGCGGTGCCGACGGCGAAGAACATCACCGCGAGCCAGACAGCGACCGCCAGATAGACCAGAAGCGCAGCGCCCATGAGCGCGACGCCTATCCGCGACATCACGAGCGGATGCCGATGTCGATCATGCTCTCGAGACCGATGACGACTCCGGTCGCCTGGGCGGCGAAAGGAACGGCCAGCCGGATGCCCGGCGCGTAGGCCAGGGCGGGTTCGATCGTGTCGTGGGTGAAGGTCAGCGACTCCCCCGGCCCTGCCAGGATCACCTCCTGCTTCGCCACGACGCCCGGACGGCGAAGCGAATGCACGGGCACGCTGCCGACCTGCTGACCACGGGCACGCTGATCGGCGTGCGGGGCGCTGACGGGCCCCTGCTCGGCCCGCGCCGCGGCGATCAGCTCGGCCGTGCGCACGGCGGTGCCGCTCGGCGAATCCACCTTCTTCTCATGATGCGCCTCGACGATCTCGGCCGAACCGAAGAAGGGCGCTGCTGCCGCGGCCAGAGCGGATCCCAGAACCGACCCCAGCGAGAAGTTGGGGATGAAGACGATGCCTGTCTCCGACTCGGCGACGAGCGGCCTGACGAGCGCGATGCGCTCGGCCGACCAGCCGGACGTCGCGACCAGCACGTTGATGCCACGGTCGACGGCGGCGCGGACGACGTCGATGCTGACCTGCGGCGTCGTCGCGTCGACGACGAGGTCGACGCCGTCGATCTCGGACAGCGCACTGGACGATGTGAGCACGCGGCTCACCTCGAAGCCCTCGAGCTCATCGATCACCGCATGGATGATCGACCCCAGCTTTCCGGTGCCGCCGACGAGTGCTACCTGCGTGGTCATGCCCCGAGTCTATTTCGCGGGCCGGGGTATGCCGCCGCGGCGGGCCGAGCGACGGACGAATCAGACGGGGAGCGCGTCAGGTATGCCGGTGCGCATCTCGACGGGCAGATGGCCGGTGTCGTTGTGGGTCAGCAGCGTCCACGGACGCCCCTGCTTCTGCGCGATCACGGTCAGACCGCAGTGCGCCTGATTCAAGGTCATCCACCGCCACTCGGGGGCGGCGAGCACTTCGCGGACGAACCAGGAGATCACGACGTTGTGGGTGATGAGCACTTCATGCACGTCGCCGGTCTTGCGCACCAGGAACTCGTTGACGGCATCGGCCATCTGCGCACGACCCGCCTCGATCTCCGCCTCGGTGACAGAGCCGAAGAACGGCTCGAAGACCGAGGGCGTCTCCTCGGTCATCCCCGTGGGCACGCAGTCGAAGAGCAGAGCCGTCGGCTGCGGCACCACGGAAGGAAGGCGCTCGGCGATCGCTCGCGCCGTCTCGTTCGCCCGGAGGAGGGGCGAGTGCCACACAGCATCGAGAGGAAGGCCCGAGAGGCGATCGGCGATGTGCTCGGCCTGTCGCTGGCCTCTCGGCGACAGCGGTCCGTCGGTGAGGCCGTGCTCGGCGTCCTGATGCTCGCCATGCCTGACCAGATATATGTAATGCGTCACAAACTCGCTCGCTTCATCGGCAGCGTCCCCCCGGGGCTTCACTCCACCCTATGTCAGGTCGCCGACAGTTGCGGGAGGACGCTCAGTTGCCGGCGCGGGTGAGGTCTGACACCTGCGTGCGGGACAGAGTCACTCCCGCTCCCTGCATCAGCTCGTCGACGTGCTCGGCCGCGAACGCGTTCACGATGGGCGCGGCGATCGTGCGCTGGGCGAGCAGCCACGCGATCGACACCGCGGCGACGGGCACCGCCAGCTCGGCGGCGACCTGATCGAGAGCCCTGAGGATCTTGATCCCCCGGCGGTTCAGCTGATTGCGCAGCTGATCTCCCCGCACTCCGCGCGAGGCCAGCGCCTTGCTGCGGTGGCGGCCGGAGAGGAAACCGTGCTCGAGAGCGTGCGACGGGGTGACGGCGAGGTTCTGCGCGCCGGCGACGAGTCGCAGGTCGCCCTCGAACGGCTGTCGCCTCACGAGGTTGTACGGCGCATCGATCACCTGGATGCGCGGGTACCCCGCTGACGCCAGGATGCGTGATTCGACCAGACGTTCCGGGGTGAATCCGAACGCCCCGAGCGCGCCGATCTTTCCGGCATCCGTCAGCCATTCGACGGTCGCGAGCGTGTCCTCGATGTTGGTGGTCGCGTCGAGCGTCGCATCGAGATAGAGCACATCGATGCGCTCGACGCCGAGACGGGTGAGTGAGCCCTCGACCGCACGCACGAGATTCACGGAACCCAGCCCCGGATTGTCGGCATGTGCACCGACGCGCACGCTGAGCACCGCACGCTCCCGCAGACCTCGCGAACGGAGCCACTGCCCGATGATGTGCTCGCTGCGGCCTCCGGAGAAGCCGTCGGCGGTGTGGATGGCGTTGCCGCCGATCTCCACGTAGCGATCGAGGATGCCGTGGCTCGTCTCGAGGTCGACGTTCCATCCGAATTCCGCCGCCCCGAGCATCAGCGGGAAGGTGTCGAGACCCGTCTCGCCCAACGGGATGCGGATGCCCTCCCCTATTCCGGGACCGACGATGGGGATGGGAGCCGACGGGTGCTGCGAGTCCGGTTGCGGCGCGCGCTCTGCGGAGGCTCCAGTGCTTCCGCTGAACAACCGCATGTCCTCACCCTCGCGTCTGCCGATCCACCGACCGGTGTCGCTCTCCACGATGCACCCCCCGGTGCGTACTTCGAGGGTAAGGGACATCCGCGAACAGGCCGACCAATCCGGGGAACGGCGCGAGAACTTCCGATAACGGTTGGATCACATCGGATACGACGAAGCCCGGGCCCCTCCGAAGAGGACGACCCAGGCTTCGTCGTGAACGGCGACTACTCGGCTGCGGACTCCTCGACGGGAGCCGGCTCCGCTGCGGCGGTGTCGTCGAGCACGGGCTCGAGCGACAGCTTGCCACGGTCGTCGATCTTCGTGATCTTCACCAGGATCTTCTGCCCGACCGAGAGGACGTCTTCGACGTTCTCGACGCGCTTGCCACCGGCGAGCTTGCGCACCTCGGTGACGTGCAGCAGGCCGTCCTTGCCCGGGAGCAGCGAGACGAACGCGCCGAACGTCGCGATCTTGACGACGGTTCCGAGGAACTGCTCGCCGACCTCGGGGTTCGTCGGGTTCGCGATCGCGTTGACCTGTGCGCGGGCGGCCTCGGCCGACGGGCCATCGGTCGCGCCGATGTAGACGGTGCCGTCCTCCTCGATGGAGATCTGAGCGCCGGTCTCGTCCTGGATCGCGTTGATCGTCTTGCCCTTCGGGCCGATCAGCTCACCGATCTTGTCGACCGGGATCTGCACGCTGATGACGCGAGGCGCGGTCGGCGCCATCTCGTCGGGAGCGTCGATCGCGGCGTTCAGGACGTTGAGGATCGTCAGACGCGCGTCGCGAGCCTGCGTGAGCGCGCCGGCCAGCACCGAGGTCGGGATGCCGTCGAGCTTCGTGTCGAGCTGGATGGCCGTCACGAAGTCGCTCGTACCCGCGACCTTGAAGTCCATGTCGCCGAGAGCGTCCTCGGCGCCGAGGATGTCGGTGAGTGCCGCGTAGCGGGTCTCACCGTCGACCTCGTCGGACACGAGGCCCATCGCGATGCCGGCGACCGGTGCGCGCAGCGGCACTCCGGCGTTCAGCAGCGACAGGGTCGACGCGCAGACGGATCCCATCGACGTCGAGCCGTTCGAGCTCAGCGCCTCGGAGACCTGACGGATCGCGTAGGGGAACTCCTCGCGGCTCGGCAGCACCGGCACGAGCGCGCGCTCGGCGAGGAAGCCGTGCCCGATCTCGCGACGCTTCGGCGAGCCGACCCGGCCGGTCTCACCGGTCGAGTACGGCGGGAAGTTGTAGTGGTGCATGTAGCGCTTGCTCGTGACGGGCGACAGCGAGTCGATCTGCTGCTCCATCTTGAGCATGTTGAGAGTGGTGACACCCAGGATCTGGGTCTCTCCGCGCTGGAAGATCGCCGATCCGTGGACGCGCGGGATGACCTGCACCTCGGCGTCGAGCGGACGGATGTCGGCCAGGCCACGACCGTCGATGCGCGCGCCCTCGGTGAGGATGCGGCCGCGGACGATCTTCTTCGTGACGGACTTGTACGCCGCGGAGAACTCGAGCGGAGCCGCAGCCGGCAGCTCGCCGGCCTCGGTCGCCGAGATGAGGTCGGCCCTGACACGGTCCTTGATCGCGTCGTCGGCCGACTGGCGCTCCGACTTGTCGGCGATCTGGTAGACGCCGACGAGGTCGTCGTAGGAGCGACCGGCGACGAAGTCGTAGACGTCCTGGCTGTACGCCGGGAAGACCGGGTAGACGCCCGGCTCCTTCGACGAGGTGGCTGCCAACTCGGCCTGAGCCTTGACCAGCTGCGCGATGAACGGCTTCGATGCCTCGAGGCCCTGCGCGACGATGGTCTCGTCGGGCTTCGTGGCGCCGGCCTTGATGAGGTTCCAGCTGCCCTCGGTGGCCTCGGCCTCGACCATCATGATCGCGACGTCTTCGGTGCCGTCGGACTTGGTGACGACACGGCCGGCGACGATCAGGTCGAACACGGCTTCGGACACCTGAGCGGCGGTCGGGAACGCGACCCACTGGTCGGCGTGCTCGCCGTGACCGGGCACGAACGCGAGGCGCACTCCTGCGACCGGACCGGAGAACGGCAGGCCGGAGATCTGCGTCGACGCGGAGGCCGCGTTGATGGCGAGAGCGTCGTAGAACTCACCCGGGGCGATCGACATGACGGTGATGACGACCTGGACCTCGTTGCGCAGGCCGTCGACGAACGACGGACGCAGCGGGCGGTCGATCAGACGGCAGACGAGGATGGCCTCGGTCGACGGGCGGCCCTCGCGACGGAAGAACGAGCCGGGGATCTTGCCGGCGGCGTACGAGCGCTCCTCGACATCGACCGTCAGCGGGAAGAAGTCGAATCCTTCGCGCGGGTGCTTGCCGGCGCTGGTGGCCGAGAGGAGCATGGTCTCGCCGTCGAGGTACGCGGCGACTGCGCCCTGAGCCTGCTGCGCGAGGCGGCCGGTCTCGAAGCGGATGGTGCGGGTGCCGAAGCGGCCGTTGTCGAGAACGGCCTCGGTGGCGGTGATTTCAGGACCTTCCAAGAGGTCTCTCCTTCTTTGTTTAGACTCGCGTTCCCGTGTGGCGCGCGAGCGTGTTCGTGAAGGAGCGGACTGCGAGGTTCGGGCGCGCGGGCATTCCCGCGAATTCACCTGCGCTGGCCACCAGTGGAAAGCCACCCGATCTCGGCCGGGGAGCCCACCACAGGGGACCAGCTTCTTCGCCGATCGCTCCATGAGTCGTTATGAAGTTGTACGTCGGCAGACGCCGACTCCCCCAGCCTATCAGCGGGCCCCTGCGAAACCGATGGCAGCGTGTCCGAGACCCTCGTGACGTCGCATCGGTCCGGGTCCGTTCACTCCGCGTTCATCTTCCGTTCACCATCGCGAGATCAGCATCCGATGTGCTGGCACGATGCGTATGTCAGTGATCGGCTGCGGCTACCTCGGTGCCGTCCATGCCGCGGCGATGGCCTCCCTCGGACACGATGTCGTGGGGATCGACGTCGACGAGCGCAAGGTCGCCGCGCTGACCGCCGGCACAGCGCCCTTCTTCGAGCCTCAGCTCGAAGACCTCCTGCAGCAGGGTCTCGCCTCGGGGCGGCTGCGCTTCAGCACGAGCATGTCGGATGCCGAGGGCGCCAGCGTGCACTTCGTCGCCGTCGGCACTCCGCAGGTGGCGGGAGGCCATGCGGCCGATCTGCGCTACGTGGACGCAGCCGTCGACGCGCTGCTCCCGTTCCTGCGTCCCGGTGACGTCGTCGCCGGGAAGTCGACCGTGCCGGTCGGCACCGCAGGCCGACTCGCCACTGTCGTCTCGGAGACGGGCGCGATCCTCGCGTGGAACCCCGAGTTCCTCCGCGAGGGGTGGGCCGTGCACGACACCATCTCCCCCGACCGCTTGGTGGTCGGTGTCGACG
Source organism: uncultured Microbacterium sp. (assembly GCA_963518515.1). Lineage (GTDB taxonomy): Bacteria > Actinomycetota > Actinomycetes > Actinomycetales > Microbacteriaceae > Microbacterium. Next base: position 77,286 of record CAUQIW010000002.1, on the reverse strand, counting down.
CCGGCGAGGGCGGCGATCGGGCGGCGGCACTGCTGCGTGAGGTGTACGCGCAGGCGGTCGACGAGGGGTCGCCGTTCCTCGTGACCGACCTCGCGACAGCGGAGCTGGTGAAAGGGGCCGCGAACGCGTTCCTGGCGACGAAGATCTCGTTCATCAACGCGATGGCGGAGATCGCAGAGGCGGCCGGTGCCGACGTGACGCTGCTGGCCGACGCCATCGGGTACGACGGGCGCATCGGCCGCCGCTACCTGGGCTCCGGGATCGGCTTCGGGGGCGGATGCCTGCCGAAGGACATCCGCGCCTTCGCCGCACGGGCCGAGGAGCTGGGTCGCGGCGACGCGGTGGGCTTCCTCCGCGAGGTCGACGCCATCAACCTCCGACGTCGTGAGAGGGCGGTGCAGATCGTCGTCGACGCCCTGGGTGGACGGATCTTCGGGCGAAGGATCGCCGTACTGGGCGCCGCGTTCAAGCCGTTCAGCGATGACATCCGCGACTCCCCGGCGCTCGAGGTGGCGGTGAGGCTGCGCGGGCTCGGCGCCGATGTCGTCGTCACCGATCCTGCGGCGCTCGACAATGCGGCCGCGGCGTACCCGCAGCTCGGCTACGCGGAGCACCGCGACGACGCGCTCCTCGATGCGGACGCCGTGGTGCTCGTCACCGAGTGGGACACCTATCGGCGAGACCTCACGCCCGTGCACGCGGGGTCGCTCGTCGCGAACAGGGTCATCGTCGACGGCAGGAACTGCCTGGATGCGGCGGCCTGGCGGGCCGCCGGCTGGGCCTACCACGGCATGGGCAAGCGCTAGCCGCAGCCGGAGGGTCCGGCACCGCGACCTCTGCGTGCGCGGTGCGTCGTCAGCTCACCGACGCACCGCGGCGAGCGCCGTGGCGTCCGAGGAACACGTAGCCGGAGTGCTTGGCCGTCCTGCCGTCACCGGCGGCTCGGCCGTGCAGTCGTCGCCACACCCAGGGCAGAGCGTGCCTGCGCCACCACAGGCCGGCGCCGATCGGCTCGTGTTCGTGCAACGACGCGTCGAGGGCTCCCAGTGCGTCGGCATCGGGGACCCCGAGCACCTCTGCCGCTCGATAGGCGAGGAAGCGATGCCCTCGGCTGCTGAGGTGGACGAGGTCCTCGCCCCAGTTCGGCCGGTCGGGAAGCGTCGGATGCAAGTCGGTGTCGATCAGGATCGCGCCCGTCCGTGCGGCGACTCCTGTCAGCGCCGTCGCGAAGAAGGCGAATCGCCGCGTGTAGATGGATGCGGCGCGGCGGCCAGGCAGGAACGGCGTCACGAGCACGACATCCGCGCCGATGTCCCGCAGCTGCACGACCGCGTCCTCGACCTCGGCGGCCAGGGCTCTGATGTCCACTGTGCTCTTGACCAGGTCGTTCGCTCCGATGAGGATCGAGACGAGATCCGGCCGCAGCGCGAGGGCCAGCGGCAGCTGCGTGCGAGTGACGTCCGCGACCCGCTTCGACCGGATCGCCAGGTTGGCGTAGTGCAGCCCCCCGCGCGCCGCGAGAAGGAGCGCGAGACGATCCGCCCACCCTCGCAGGGCGCCGTCGGGCGCCGGATCGCACAGGCCTTCGGTCAGCGAGTCGCCGAGCGCGACATAGCGCTCCCAGCGTCGTGGTCGTGCCGGCGTCGTCGGCTCCGGACGCATGGTCCGTCTGGCCCGCGTCCCCGCGTCGACCGTCCGCAGCGCGCGTGCCTCATCGAAGTGGAGGAGGAGCTCGTCGCAGACGCTCGCCCAGCTGCGGCGCTGCACGTACTCGCACCCCGCCTCGCCGAACGCGCGCCGCTTGCGCGCGTCGCCGGTGAGATCGGTCACGCGCATGCGCAGGTCGTCGAGATCACCCGGTCGGTACAGCCAGCCGTCGATCCCCATGCGCACGAGGTCGAGCGGACCGCCGCGGCCCGTGGCGACAACCGGAACACCACTCGCATGCGCCTCCTGCAGCGTCTGGCCGAAGGTCTCGCTCTCACCGGGATGCACGAACACGTCGAAAGACGCCATGGTCGCGGCGAGCGCGGCGCCCTCGAGGTGGCCGAGGAAGAGCGCCGTCGGCAGAAGCGTCTCGAGCCTCGCCCGGCTCGGCCCGTCTCCGACGATCACGAGGCGGGTGCCGGGGATGCCGTGGAGTGCGGCGAGATCCTCCACCTGCTTCTCCGGGGCGAGGCGTCCGACATAGCCGATCACCACCGGCGCGCCCCAGTGCGCACGCAGCGCCTCATCCCGCCGAGACGGCTGGAAGCGCTCGGCGTCCACTCCCCTGCCCCACCGGCGCACTCTGTCGACCCCGAGCTCTGCGAGCTGTCTGGCCGAGTCCGCCGAAGGGGCGAGAGTCATCGTGGCGCGTCTGTGCAGACGCGCGATGTGAGTCTGCGCCATCGCGGTCGTGGCCGGAAGGTGATAGCGCCCGGCGTAGGCGGCGATATCCGTCTGATAGGCCGCGACGGCGGCGACCCCGATGCGCTCCGCGGCGAGCGCCCCTCTCCACCCCAGCGCGAACGGTGACGCGAGGTGCACCACATCGGGGCGGAAGTCGCTCAACGAGCGCACCACCCGCCCTGCGGATGACGTTCCGACGCGCACACTGCGGTATCCGGGAAGGGCGAGGCTCGGGATCGGCTCGACCGTCGTCGCGCCGACCTGCGAGGGCATCCCCTCGGCCTGAGGCGCGATGACATGCGCCTCGTGCCCTGTGCGTTCGAGGTGCCTGAGGATCTGCAGCACCGATCCTGTGACGCCGTTCATGTGCGGAAGGAAGGACTCTGTGACGATCGCGACTCTCACTCCCTCAGGATGCGGCCATCGAACGGCGGCTGCACGCAGAACGGGCATCGTGCACCCGATGTTCACCGGATGCTGGAGCGCCGGTCACCGACCATCCCGACTTTGGTTGCCGTTCATGTCGGCGCGGCACTGTGGCCGGGTGCCGATCGACCTGCTGAGCGGACCGTGGGCGCTCGTGATCATGAGCGTCCTGGTGCTCGGAGACTCCTTCTTCGTGATCATCCCCGGCGAGATCGCGGTGACCGCGTTGGGGGCGATCTCCTCCGACTCCGGCTCGCCTCCGCTCTGGGCCGTCATCGCCTGTGCGACGGGCGCCGCGGCCGTCGGAGACGCCCTCTGCTATCTGGTGGGCCGCACGGTGGGCACCGAGCGCTGGCGCTGGATGCGCGCACCTCGCGTGCGGCGGGCGCTGACCTGGGCGCATGATCGCCTGGACAGCGGAACCGCGACCGTGCTCTTCACCGCGCGATTCGTCCCCTTCGCCCGCCTGGCCATCAATCTGGTCGCCGGGGCGTCGAAGATCCCTCCCGGGCGCTATCTGTGCTTCGCCGCTCTGGCCGCCCTCGGCTGGGCCGCCTATCAGGCGGGAGTCGGCGCCATCGTCGGCGCACTCATCCCCGGAGGCCCCGTCGTCGCCGTGATCGTGTCCGTCGCGGTGGCCATCGCCCTCGGAGCGGTCGTCGACCTGATCACACGCAAACTTCGCCGATGATCCTGCCCCGCTCGCCGGGCGTGCCCTAGGCTGACGAGCATGAGCACCGAAGAAGGCGCGTCCTCCTCGGAGGACATGAAGCGCAAGTTCAAGGAAGCGCTCGAGAAGAAGAACGCGCACCACCGGCAGGGCGAGGCCCACCTCGACGGCGACTCCGCCGTCCATGGCGCGGCCAGCCCGCAGACGCGGCGCGAGTTCCGACGCAAGAGCGGTTGACCACACGGATGCGGGAGCCGACCCGTCGGCTCCCGCATCCTTCTCTTCTTCCGGCGGCGTTCAGTTCCTGGCAGCCCGCGCCCGGGCTCTGGCCTCCTTCGCCGACATCTCCGTCATCGCCGACTCGTTGAGCTCCTGAAGATCGGCGCCCCTCTTCTCGTCGGTCATGCCGTGCTCGTCGACCCCGTCCAGAAGCGACTCCTCGAACGGACGCCGGCCGCTCAGCACCTCGCGCACCTGATCGCGGTCGATCTGGCGGGTCCAGGTGCCGATGAGCAGCGTGGCCACCGCGTTGCCGGTGAAGTTGGTGAGCGCCCGCCCCTCGGACATGAACCTGTCGATGCCGACGATCACTCCGACGCCGTCGACGAGATCGGGACGGTAGGCCTGCAACCCGCCGGCGAGGGTGGCGAGACCGGCGCCGGTGACGCCCGCTGCGCCCTTGCTGGCGATGATCATGAAGACCAGGAGACCGATCTGCTCGCCGATCGACATCGGCTGGCCCATACCCGTCGCGATGAACAGCGACGCCATGGTCAGGTAGATCGCGGTGCCGTCGAGGTTGAAGGAGTATCCGGTCGGCACGGTGATCCCGACGACGGGCTTCGAGACGCCGATGTGCTCCATCTTCGCGATGAGCCGAGGCAACGCCGATTCCGACGACGAGGTGCCGACGATCAGCAGGTACTCCCGAGCCAGGTACTTGATCAGGCTGAAGATGTTGACGCGGGTCACGGCATACAGCAGCGTGCCGAGGATGACGATGATGAAGACGAGGCACGTGATGTAGAACGCGATCATCAGCACGCCGAGGCTCCAGATGGCCGCGATGCCCGTCTTCCCGACGACGGCGGCGATGGCGCCGAATGCACCGAGGGGTGCGAGCCAGAGGATCATCCCGAGGATGCGGAACACCAGCTTCTGCAGGTTCTTGACCGCGTCCATGATGGGGGCGCCGCGCTCACCGAGCCCCTGCAGCGCGAAGCCGACGAGCAGAGCGATGAACAGCACCTGCAGCACGCTCTCGCCGGTGAAGGCCGAGAAGAACGTCGTCGGGATGATGCCGAGGATGAACTCGGTCGTGGTCTTCGCCTCGGTCTCGGTGGCGTCGTAGGTCGAACTCGCCATGTCGAGGCCGGCGCCCGGGTGGATGATGTTGCCCACCACCAGCCCGATCGCGAGAGCGAAGGTCGACATGACCATGAAGTACAGCAGCGCCAGTCCGCCGATCTTGCCGACGGTGGCCGCTTTGGCGATCGACCCGACGCCGACCACGATCGTGCAGAAGATGATCGGCGCGATCATCATCTTGATCAGCGACACGAAGCCCTTGCCGATCGGCTCCAGGCTCTGACCCACCTGAGGCCAGATCAGGCCGACCGCCGCGCCGAGGACGACGGCGATGATGACGGACACGTAGAGCCAGGTATGCCTGTCCCATGACTGCTTGCCGCGTCTGGCATTGAAGCCGGGAAGGGAGAACCCCGTTGTGATGGCCATGTTTCCTCCAAGATCATGAACGTCGTCGTGTCATGTCCACAGGCATCCGCGCCTGCGATGCCTCCACAGTCGTCGACTTCCCCCTCGGGTGCCATTTGTGGTCGTATTGGTCACCGGTGGTCTCCCGGCGCGACGCTGCGACCGGATCGACGGCCGCATCACGCATCGACGACGATCAGGAGGGAGAGCGATGACACGCACGCGCGTCGCACGGAGCACCGCCTCACGGGTGTTCCTGGTCGTCCTGGTGGCCGCCCTGGTCGTCGGCGCCCTCGTGGCCGTGTTCCTCGTCGTCGAGGCGCAGCGGGCGACGCACGCCGAGGCCGAGCGGGTCACCGCCACCACCGCCGCCACGCTCGCGGCCTCTCCGACCGTCGTCGACGCGCTCGCTTCCGGAGACCGGACAGAGGCGACCCGTGTCCTCGAGCCCTACGCGATGCAGGTGGTGGGCACCGCCGACCTCGACTTCGTCACGATCATGCTCCCCGACGGCGTGCGGATCACCCACCCTGACCTCGATCGGATCGGCGAGCGGTACCTCGGGACCATCCCCGCATCGGAGCGGGCACTGACCGAAGTCTTCACCGGCACCCTCGGCCCGTCGGTGCGCACCATCGTCCCCGTGCACTCCCCCGACTCGGCGCTCATCGGCTGGGTCTCGGCCGGGGTCACCATCGAGTCGATCTCCGACACGCTCGTGCGACGTCTGCCGCTCTCGCTCGGGATCACGGTGGCGCTCGTGGCGCTCGGCGCGTCCGGCGCGTGGATCGCCCGACGGTTCACGCGGCGCATCGCCGGCGATCTCCCCCCTGGCCAGGTGCGCGATGCGGTGTCGTCCTATGAATCCCTGCGCACGCTCGGCGATGCGCTGCGGGCGCAGACCCACGAGCACGGCAATCGCATGCACACGGCGGTGGCGCTGCTCGAGCTGGGCCGCACCGACGAGGCGATCGAGATCCTCACCGAGACCTCGCGGCAGAGCCAGTCGCTCGTCGATCAGGTGACCGCACGTCGAGCGGGTGACCCCACCGTGGGCGCCCTGCTGCTGGGCAAGGCTTCGCAGGCGAAGGAGCGCGGCATCGACTGGCGCGTGCGCATCGAGCCGGACACCCCGCAGTCTCCCCTGACACCCGTCGACAGCGTCGCCGTGCTCGGCAACCTCATCGACAACGCCATGGACGCCGCTGCGGGCGCCGATGACCGATGGGTCGAGGTCGTCCTGCAGCCGTCCGGCGACGGAGGCGTCCGGCTGGAGGTGTCGGACAGCGGACGGGGCGTGCCCTTTGCGCTTCGCGAGCAGATCTTCACGCACGGGTTCTCAACGAAACCCGCCGGGGTGCAGGGCAGGGGCGTGGGCCTGGCGCTCGTGCGATCGGTCGTCCTCGATGCCGGCGGGTCGGTGTCGGTCACCGAGCTCCCGACGACCTTTCGCGTGCTGCTCCCGCCGGCAGGACGGAGGAGGACACCATGATCCGCACGCTGCTGGTGGACGACGACGCCCTCACGCTGGAACTGCACCGCACCTACCTTGAACGCCTCGACGGCTTCGTTGTCGGCGGAGAGTGCTCCGGAGCGCGCGCGGCACTCCACGCCATCCTCGATCAGCCCGAGGAGGACCCGTTCGATCTGGTGCTCCTCGACATCACGATGCCCGACGGGTCGGGGATCGATGTGCTCCGCGCCCTCCGCGCCCGCGCGGCTCAGGTCGACGTCATCGCGATCACCGGCGTCCGAGACGCCGATGCGGTGCGGCGGATGGCGGCTCTCGGCGTCTTCCAGTACCTCGTGAAGCCGTTCCCGTTCGCCGTGTTCCGCGAGCGGCTGGAGGCGTATCGCGCGTTCCGGGAGCAGGCGACCTCGACCGACGGCGAAGCGACTCAGGCGGAGATAGACGCGTTGCTCGGCCGCTCGACCGGCACCATCACCCTGCCCAAGGGACTCTCGGCGTCTTCTCTGGAGAGGGTCACGAGCGAACTGCGCCTGGCCGGCTCCCTGTCGGCGAGCGAGGCGGCGGACAGATTGGGGATGTCACGGGTGGCGGCGAGGCGCTACCTGGAGCACCTCGCCGCCAGCGGGGTCATCACCCGCACGGCCAGGTACGGCACCCGAGGTCGGCCGGAGGCCGAGTACACGTGGAACCGCAGACCGGCGGATGACGGTGATCACTCGCCCGCGAGACCGCCCAGCATGTGACCGAAGGAGCGTCCCTCGCCGAGGTAGGTCGCGGGGTCGTACGGGTCGGCAGCTGCCGCCGTGCCGCGCGTCGCCACCGCATCCGCGAGCTCACGGGCGCCTTTCTCGACACGCTTCGCGAGAGGTGCGACATCGTCTCCGGCTCCGCCCCAGTCGCTCGACGCCGCGAACACGCCGGTCGAGACGGCATCCGCGTGCAGGTAGGCGAACAGCGGACGGATGGCGTAGTCGATCGCCAGCGAATGCCTCGCCGTGCCGGCGTTCGCGCCGATCAGCACGGGCTTGCCGGTGAGGGCGTCGGGGTCGAGCACGTCGATGAACGACTTGAACAGTCCCGAGTAGCTCGTCGAGAAGATGGGCGTCACGGCGATCAGCGCATCGGCCGAGACCACGGTGTTGATGGCGGTCTCGAGCGCGGGAGGCGCGAATCCGGTCAGGAGGTTGTTCGTGATGTCGTGCGCATAGTCGCGCAGCTCGATCACATCGATCGTGGCCTGGATGTCGAGCGCCGCCAGCGCGCGCACGGTCTCCGCCGCCAGCTTGTCGGCCAGCATCCGCGTGGACGAGGGGTTCGACAGCCCTGCGGAGATCACCGCGATGCGACGTACGGTCATCTCACGCCTCCCTGCGGCCGAGGCCGAATGCCGCGCCGACGGGAGCGGGGGTGTCCTGGTACGGCGAGTCGCCGGTCAGGTTGTCTCCGCGGTTCGCGCCCGGCCGAGCCTGACGGGTCGGACCGTCGCCGAACTCCGCCGCGACACGTGAGGCGTGGGTCGGGGCGTCCGGCACCGAGGCCGGACGATCCTTCGCCATCTCCTTGCGGAGCACGGGCACGACCTCGGAGCCGAGGATGTCGAGCTGCTCGAGCACCGTCTTCAGCGGCAGGCCTGCGTGGTCGATGAGGAACAGCTGGCGCTGGTAGTCACCGAAGTGCTCGCGCATTCCCGCGTAGCGGTCGATGACCTGCTGAGGCGAGCCCACGGTCAGCGGGGTCATCTCGGTGAAGTCCTCGAGGCTCGGGCCGTGTCCGTAGACAGGAGCGTTGTCGAAGTAGGGCCGGAACTTGTCCACGGCGTCCTGCGACTTCGCCGACATGAAGACCTGGCCGCCGAGGCCGACGATCGCCTGCTCCGCGGTGCCGTGGCCGTAGTGGGCGTAGCGCTGACGGTAGAGCTCGATCAGGCGCTGGTAGTGCTCCTTGGGCCAGAAGATGTTGTTCGCGAAGAAGCCGTCGCCGTAGTAGGCGGCCTGCTCGGCGATCTCGGGCGTGCGGATCGAGCCGTGCCAGACGAACGGGGCGATGCCGTCGAGGGGTCGGGGGGTCGAGGTGAATCCCTGCAGCGGAGTGCGGAACTTGCCCTCCCAGTCGACCACGTCCTCACGCCACAGCTTGTGCAGCAGGGCGTAGTTCTCGATCGCGAGCGGAAGGCCCTGACGGATGTCCTTGCCGAACCAGGGGTACACAGGCCCGGTGTTTCCGCGGCCGAGCATGAGATCCATGCGGCCGTCCGAGACGTGCTGCAGCATGGCGTAGTCCTCGGCGATGCGCACCGGGTCGTTCGTGGTGATGAGAGTGGTCGAGGTCGAGACGATGAGGCGCTCGGTCTGCGCGGCGAGGGCCGCGAGGAACGTCGTGGGGCTCGAAGACCAGAACGGCGGGTTGTGGTGCTCGCCGATGGCGAAGACGTCGAGACCGACCTCTTCGCTGTGCTTGGCGATCGCGAGCGTGGCCTTGATGCGCTCCTGCTCGCTCGGAGTGACCCCGGTGGTCGGGTCGCGGGTGATGTCGCTGACCGACATGATCCCGAACTGCACCTGTGCGCCTGACTGCTCGCTCATGATTCCTCCGTCTTGTCCGAATCGGGTGCCCTGCATCCGGTTCTATTCACTTGAATATATATGAGTCAACGCGGTCGGGACAACTTTATTCCCGGGGGTAGCCTCAGAGGATGAACAGCGCAGGAGCCGAGTCGACCACCCCTGCGACGTCATCGATCACGAAGCCCCGACGGCGCGTCCCGTTCTGGGACAACGCCCGCTACGCGTGCATCGTGCTGGTGGTCCTGGGGCACGCCATCCAGCGCCTCATCTACGACTCCGACATCGCGCTCGCCTCGTACCTCGCTCTCTACGCGTTCCACATGCCCGCGTTCGCGATCATCTCGGGGTACTTCTCGAAGTCCGGTTCGCCGACCCGCGTGCAGATGGCTCGGGTGCTCACCGACATCCTGGTGCCGTACCTGATCTTCGAGTTCCTGTGGACCCTCACCAAGTGGCTCGTCGAAGGTCAGGCCGAGCCGAACTTCACGAAGCCCTCGTGGACGCTCTGGTTCCTGCTCGCCCTGGGCATCTTCCGCCTGGTCCTCCCGTACCTCGCACTGCTGCGGTGGCCTCTGCTCTGGACCGTCGTGATCTCCATCGGCGTCGGCTATCTGCCGAACGTCGACAGCACCTTCTCGCTGTCGAGGACGCTGGGACTCCTGCCCTTCTTCACCCTGGGCTGGTGGCTGCGCGAGCACGACATCGTCGCGCGCTACCGGCTGCTCGACGTGCGGTACTGGTGGATGCGGGGGCTCGCCCTGCTGGTGCTCGGCGGCGCCGGCTTCGCAGCCTGGAACTGGATCGACCTCTGGAAGGAGGTGGACCTTCGGCACTGGCTGTTCTACGAGGACTCCTACGCCGATCTCGGAGGCGAGCAGTGGTGGGCGGGCGGAGTCCGCATCCTCCTGATGCTGCTGGCGGTCGTGCTGAGCGCCGCATTCTTCATGCTGGTCCCCCGCGGCACGTTCTGGTGGACCAGGTTCGGCCAGTACACGATGTACGTGTTCCTGCTCCACTCGTTCGTGCTCTATCCCTTCCGGGAGTCGGGCGTGCTGCGCGACCTCGAGCCGACCTGGCTCTGGCTGCCCCTCGTCACCGTCGCGTCGGTGCTGCTCGCTCTCGCGCTCGCCACCCGGCCGGTGCGCCGGGTGTTCCGACCGCTCGTCGAGCCGCGCCCGCGATGGATGTTCGTCGACCCGGAGCTCGCCGGGCGCGAGGGGCATCGCAGCGACCCCACGGGCTCGCGCAGACCGCGCGAGGGCGGTGCCGTGGGTCCGAAGCCGTGAGCACTGCGGAGATCGAGACGACCCCGGCTCGCACGGTCCTCGATCTGATCGTCCGTCACGTCGACGCCTCCGGTTTCGGCGCCCTCGGTGTGCACGTGCTCGCGGGCGACGAATCGGCCCGGCATCGCTGGGGGGACGATGAGCGGATCGACATCCAGTCGGTCGCGAAAGCGGTGTGCGTCCTCGCGGCGGGCATCGCGGTCGATGAGGGACGGGTGTCCCTCGATGCGCCCGTCGTCGACCTTCTCGACATCGCCTCGCCGGGCCAGGGCGTCGAGCAGGTCACGCTCCGGCACCTGCTCTCGATGACGAGCGGCATCGACCTGCCCTGGTCCGAGACGATGATGACGGACTGGCCTGACCTCGCGCACGAGTTCCTGCGCCGCCCGTCACGCGGACGCGTCTTCCAGTACTCCAACGCCAGCACCTACACCGCGATGACCGCCCTCGCCTCGCACGTCGGCGACGTCTCCGACTACCTCGCATCCCGACTCTTCGAGCCGCTCGGCCTCGATGCCGTGCACTGGGACCGGTGCCCGAACGGCCGGATCGTCGCCGGCGGCGGGCTGTGGCTGCGCACCGAGGAGATGGCCCGTCTCGGCCGCCTGATCCGCGACCGAGGCGTCTGGGACGGACGTCGGATCGTGAGCGCGCAGCACGTCGACGCCATGCATTCGGAATGGGTGGCCGCTGGCGCAAACCCCGGATACCAGCGCTACGCCCTCGGGGGCTGGGACGGCCCTGGCAGCGCGTGGCGGCTGCACGGCGCCTACGGACAGCTGCTGATCTTCCACGGCGACAGGGTCGTGGCCCTCACGGCCGATGATCACTTCGGCGCTGATGCGGTGGCCGCCTTCATCGCCGACGCGCTGGCGGGCTGAAAGGCGGCGGCCCGGCGCCCGCGGAGCGGATCAGCTCAGGCGAAGAGCTCGGCGCCGACGAACGATCCGGGTTCCGCTCCCCGGGGGACGGCCCAGATGCCCGTTCCCACGTGGCGGATGTACTCGCTCAGCAGGTCGGTCGACAGCCGGCGCTGCAGCGTGATGAACTGCTCGGGGCTGCGCTGGTACGACAGGAAGAACAGACCAGCGTCGAGTCGGCCGAGCTCGTTGTTGCCGTTGACGTAGTTGAAGCCCCGGCGCAGGATCCGGATCCCGCCGTTCTGGTCCGGATGCGCGAGACGCACATGTGCGTTGTGATCGATCGCCGAGGAGTCGAGATCCGGCGCGCTGAACTCCTCGCCACCGGAGAGCGGCGCGCCCGTGCCCTTCTCCCGACCGATGATCGCGCTCTGCTCGGAGAGCCGCACGCGATCCCACGTCTCGATCAGCATCGCGATCCTGCGCGCGACGAGATACGACCCTCCTGCCATCCATTCGGGGTCGTCGGATGCCGACACCCAGACGCCCTCGTCGAGGGCGGCCCCGTCGTCGGCGAGGATGTTCGCTGTTCCGTCCTTGAAGCCGAACAGGTTGCGCGGGGTCGCCTGATCGGACGTGGTGCGCGACGTCTTCCCGAAGCCGAGCTGCGACCAGCGCAGGCGTGCGCGTCCGAAGGCGATGCGGCTGAGATTGCGGATGGCGTGCACCGCGACCTGAGGATCATCGGCACAGGCCTGGATGCAGAGGTCTCCGTGGGATGACTGCGGATCGAGATCGTCGCCGAGGAAGGCCGGCAGCCGCTCGAGCTGCGCCGGGCGACGCGCGGCGATCCCGTAGCGATCGCCCTCATCGTTCTCGAACAGGCTCGGCCCGAACCCGAAGGTGATGGTGAGGCCGGATGCCGGAAGCCCCAGGGCCTCCCCTGTGTCATCCGGGGGGACCTCCGCGTCACCGCCGACGGCACCCGTGGCACTGACCTCGAGCCCCTGGGTCATGCGCGATGCCGCGTAGGTCCAGTCCTCGAGAAGGGAGACGAGGTCGTCGCGATCGGTGCGGGGCATCATGTCGAAGGCCGCGAAGTGCAGATGCTCCTGCACCGGAGTCGTGATGCCGGCCTGATGCGCGCCGAAGAAGTCGTAGACCGCCTGCCCCTCGGCCTCTGCCCGAGCTCGGCCCAGAGCGGTGCCGCCCGCGAGCCCGGCGCCGAGACCCGCGACGAGGGAGGCTGCTCCCCCGCCGATCGCGAGTCCGAGGAGTCCCCTCCGACTCAAGCCCGACGAGGGCGAGGACGCTGTCCCCGATCCGCCGGTGGGATCGGGGGCAGCCCCTTCTGGTGTGACGTCGTCCACGTGTCGGCTCGAATCCGTCTGATCAGTCGAGCACGGTGCCGGTGAGCTGCGAGAGCGGCTCGGCCAGGGCGTTGATCAGGTCCGTGAACTCGCGCTTGTCGTCGTCGGTGAGCGCGGAGTATCCGACGAAGCCGCTCTGCAGAGAGCCGTGCGCGGCGAGGGACTGCTCGAGGGCGGCGTACCCTCCCTCGATCTCGTCCACGAGTTCCTCGCCGTCCGCACCCTGCGCCGCCGCGAAGTCCTGCACCAGCGAGAAGGCCATCTTCGACCCCTCGACGTTCGCCGCGAAGTCGTAGAGGTCGGTGCCCGACCACCAGTCCTCCTCACCGGAGATCTTGCCCGTGGCCACCTCGTCGAGAAGCGCGATCGCGCCGTTGGAGATGCCTCCGATGCCCTGATCGTCGAGCGCGGACGTGAACTCGTCGGAGTGCACGTAGTCGTAGAGCTCCTGCACGTCGGCGAGCAGCTGATCGCCGTAGTCCGCGCGCTCCTGCGTCGTCGACGGCGCCCAGTCCTGCCAGGCCGGAGTCTCCCCGTCGGCGTTCAGAGCGTCCTGCGCGGGCACCCAGAGGTCCTTCTCGATGCGGTGGAAGCCCGTCCAGTCGAGTCCCTCGGCGACCGCGTCGACCTCGCGGTAGTCGATGCGCGGGTCGAGTGTGCCCAGCGCCTCGGCGACGGGTTCGATGCGCTCATAGTAGGCACGGGTCTGCGGGAACAGCGCGCGGGCGGTCTCGTCGTCGCCCGACTCATAGGCCGAGACGAGATCGTCGACCGCCGGGAGCAGCTGTCCGACCTGATCCTTCACGAACGCCGCGTACAGGTCGACCGCCTGCTGCTTCTGCTCGCCGTCTTCGCCGTCGACGGCCACTCGGTCACCCGTGACCGTGAACGGCGACTTGCCCACGCCCTCGCCGATCATCCCCGGCTTGCACAGCGTGTAGTAGGTGCCCGGCTGTGCGACGACGGTGAGAGTGCGTGAGGCCGCAGGAGCGATGTTCTCGACCTCGCCGACGATGCGCAGACCGTCTTCGGCGAGCAGGTAGAACTCCGAGGTCTGAGCACTGTCGTTGGTGACGTCGAATGTCAGCGTGCCGCTCACTGCGGTGGCTTCGGAGACCGCGCAGGCCGAGTCGGTGGACGAGACGTCGAAGGCCGCGCCGGCGGCCGCGTCGCTCTTCGCGACGCATCCGCTGAGGACGAGGACGGCAGCGCCTGCGGCGGCGAACGCGCCGAGCGTGCGGTGGGTGGTGATCATGCTGCTCCTTGTTCACTGAGAGACGGTTCTTCCGCGTCGGAATCGACAGACGCGGTACGGGGTGATGACGGACGGCCGGAGCGGAGTCCTCGGACGAAGAAGAAGCCGATGACGACGAGGTAGACGCACCACGCCGACACCTGCAGCCACGTCATCCGCGGCATGAAGCCGACCGTCGCCTGGAGGATCGTGGCCCATACCCCTGACGGAGCGATCGCGTTCGTCACGTCGAACGCCCAGCCGAACGGGAACGCCGTCCATCCCACGGCCACGAGACCCGTGACCTGGTCGACCGGCGCCACCGAGGTGAAGGGTCCGGGCAGGGCTCCGGCCTCCTGGAGGTCCATGATCGCGTAGGCGAGGACTCCGGCTGCGACGATGATCAGGAATCCGCTGGTCCAGGTGAAGAAGCGGCGGAGATCGAGGCGCACGGCGCCGCGGGCCAGGAGCCAGCCGATCAGAACGGCGGTGATCAGGCCCAGCACCGCTCCCAGCAGGGCCGACGGTGCATCTCCGAATGACTGGACCATCGACCAGAGCAGCAGGGTCGTCTCGATGCCTTCGCGTGCGACCGAGACGAAGCCGATCGCGATCAGCGCCCAGACCCCGCCCTGCGTGAGCGCACGATCGAGACCGCTCTCCAGGGTGGCCTTCATAGTGCGGCCCGCCTTCTGCATCCAGAAGATCATCCAGGTCACCATCGCGACGGCGAGCAGCGAGAGGAGCCCTCCGATGAGCTCCTGAGCCACGAAGGTCAGCTCGTACGCGCCGAAGGTGAGCACCGCACCGATGGTGAGCGCGAGGACGATGGCGAGACCGACGCCTGCCCAGAGGCGAGGCAGAGCATCGCGGCGTCCCAGTCGTCGGAGGTAGGCGACGAGGATGCCCACGACGAGCGCGGCCTCGAGCCCCTCACGAAGCCCGATGAGGAAGGTGGCGAGCACAGGAAGCCTTCCGACGATTAAGGTAAGGCATCCCTTACTCACGAGACACTAGCACCAGGAGCGATGCTCTTCGGAATCCTGTCGCCGCGAAGCGCTCGGTAATCCTCCGCAACACAGCGCCGAGCATGCCGGGGACCGTCTTACGCTCGGGGAATGGCTGATCTCTCACTCCCCATCCTCGACCTGTCCCAGCTCGATGCCGGCCCCGCGGCGGCCGAGCGGTTCCGCGACGACCTGCGGTCCGCCACACACGACGTCGGGTTCTTCTACCTCACCGGGACCGGCATCTCGCCCGAGCTCGAGGCACGTCTGCATCAGGCGGCTCTCGACTTCTTCGCGCTTCCGGACGAGGAGAAGCTCGCCATCGAGAACGTGAACAGCCCGCACTTCCGCGGGTACACCAGGGTGGGCGGAGAGCGCACGCAGGGAAAGGTCGACTGGAGAGAGCAGATCGACATCGGTCCGGAGCGCGAGCCCGTCGACGGCGGCCCCGCCTTCAACCGCCTGGTCGGCCCCAACCTGTGGCCCGCGGCGCAGCCCGAGCTCAAGGCCGTCGTCACCGAATGGCACGACACCCTGACCGAGATAGCGCGGAAGCTGCTGCGGGCCTGGGCCGTCACCCTCGGGGCTGAGGAGTCGTACTTCGATGAGCCGTTCCGCGACCCGTCGACGCTGATCAAGATCGTCCGCTACCCCGGTACGAACGAGCCGGAGCCCCAGCAGGGTGTCGGGGCGCACAAGGACTCCGGCGTCCTCACTCTCCTCTGGGTCGAGCCGGGCAAGGGCGGACTGCAGGTGGAGCGCGACGGCGAGTGGGTGTCGGCTCCACCCGTGCCCGGTGCCTTCGTGGTCAACATCGGCGAGCTTCTGGAGTATGCGACGGGCGGCTACCTCAAGGCGACCAACCACCGGGTGATCTCTCCCCGCGCACCCGAGGAGCGCATCTCGATCCCCTTCTTCTTCAACCCGGCGCTCGACCAGCAGCTGCCTCTGCTCGAGCTGCCCGCCGCGCTGGCCGCGGCGGCGAGGGGCGTCACCGAGGATCCGAGCAACCCGATCCACGCCACGTACGGCGAGAACGCCATGAAGTCGCGACTGCGTGCGCACCCGGACGTCGCGGCGATCCACCACCCCGATCTCGTGGGCACGCGAGCCTGACCCGGAGATCTCAGAGCGACAGCGGGTAGCCGGTCTCCACGATCTCCCGCAGCGCCGCGAGATGCCAGGTGAAAGCCTGTCGCCCTTCCTGCGTCGCGTGCACCCAGGTGCGTGGGCGGCTGCCCGTCGGCGCCTTGTGCGCGACGAGATATCCGGCCGCCTGCAGGTGAGAGATCGACTTGCTCAGTGCCGAATCGCCGCATTGCAGGATCTTCGCCAGCGACGTGAAATCCAGCTCGATGTCCTCTCGGAGCGAGGCCATCAGCGAGAAGCGCAGAGGCGATGCGAAGTTGTCGTCCAACCGCGTCCGCGGATGCGGAGAGGCGTCGTCCGTCGTCATCGCGCGCCGCGCCCAGGCACGAAGGATGCGCCGACGAAGAGGAGCACGACCGTCGCACCGCCGACCAGGATCGGAAGCCAGTGCGTCGCGGAGTCGCTCTCACGCGACAGCACGGACGCGACCAGGACGGCCCCGGCGATCATGAAGGCCGCCATGTGCGGCCACCTCCATGCGCCGGCCACGGCCTGAGGACCCAGATCGGATCCCCCCGCGACGAACCAGGCCACCATCAACATCGCCACGAGCGCTGCCAGCAACAGGGTCAGCAGGCCGTCCGGAGCTCCACCGAGAACGATGAGCGATCCGAGGGCGACGCCGACCAGGATCGTCCCCACGCGAGCGCTCCGGCTCATCGGCGTCCGCTGAACGATCGACCGACCGGACTCGCGCGCGGCGATCACGACCTGCAGGATGCCGTAGGTCCCGAACCCGATCAGGGCGGCCAGCGACGGCGCGAGGAGGAGCCCGACGGGCACGTCCTCCGCGAAGACGGCGATCCCGAAGACGACGACGGTGCCGACGACGAGCACGGCCCCCGCGACGACCAGCGGCCACCGCTCTCGCGTGAGGCGCGTCTGCATCCCGCTGCGGGCGGCGATGCCGTGGGACAGCTGTCCCCACAGCAGGAAGGCGAACAGCATGACCTGAGGAGTCACAGGGACGTCACGGCGCAGAACCACCGCGTAGGCGAACAGGAAGGCGGCGACGATGACGGCGTTGGCGAGCTGGAGCCACGCCAGCGAGCGCCTGTCGACCGTGCGCTCCCGACGGACCACCACCGCGTCGGCCTCTTCGAGATACTTCTTCGCCACATCAGCACTGGGGGGCGCGAGGGCCTCCTGACCGGGGACCGGATTCTGCTCCACGATGAACCTCCTCGACTTTCCCTTCGGAAAGCTCACTACTTTCCTACGGGAAAGTCAGACGAAGGTCAACCCCGTGCATGACGAAGGCCGCCCCACACCTGGGACGGCCTTCTCAAGAATGTTCTGCGCGATTGTACGCTGGCTCGCTCCGCGTTATCGGCGGAGACCCAGGCGTGCGATCAGCGAGCGGTAACGCTCGATGTCGACGCTCTGGAGGTAGCCGAGCAGACGACGGCGCTGACCCACGAGCAGGAACAGGCCACGACGCGAGTGGTGGTCGTGCTTGTGCTCCTTCAGGTGCTCCGTGAGGTCCTTGATGCGCTGCGTCAGCATCGCGGCCTGCACCTCGGGGGATCCGGTGTCACCGGGGTGCGTCGCGTACTCTTCGATGATCGCCTTCTTGACGTCTGCTTCCAGTGCCATAGATTCGATCCCCTCTCTGCTTGTTGCGCGGCGCCCGACGCCTGATGCGAGGGCTCTCTTTATCCGCGGCCGATCGAACGGCAACCTGAAGAGTCTACCAGGAGCGGGCGCCCACTTCGACCGCGGCCACCGGCCTCCGGCAGGCGTACGCGCCAGGACGCCGAAGAGCCCCGGACCACTCGAGGGTCCGGGGCTCTTCGGCATCACACGGTGATCAGTCCTGCTGCAGAGCACCCTGCAGGTCGAGGCTGATGGTGACGTCCTTGCCCACCAGGACCCCACCGGTCTCGAGGGCCGAGTTCCAGGTCAGACCGAAGTCCTCGCGGTTGATGACGGTCTTCGCAGACGCGCCGGCCTTGTAGTTGCCCCACGGGTCGGAGCCGAAGCCGCCGAAGTCGAGCTCGAAGGTGACGGGCTTCGTGATCCCGCGGATGGTGAGGTCGCCGTCGACGAAGAGCTCGCCGTTCTCCTCGCGCGCACCCGTCGAGACGAAGTCCATGGTGGGGTAGTTCTCGGTGTCGAAGAAGTCCGCCGAGCGCAGGTGGGCGTCGCGGCCCTCGTCCTTGGTGTCGATCGACGTGACGTCGACGCTGGCCTCGACACGGGTCTCGAGCGGGTTCTCCGGGGCGATCAGCGTGGCGCTCTTGACGCCGAACGTGCCGCGCACCTTGGAGATCATCATGTGGCGGACGCTGAAGGTGACCTCGCTGTGCGAGGGATCCAGCACCCAGGTGCCTGCGCGGTAACCGGGGATGTCGATGGTGGTGGTCATGGGTTTCTCCTTTGGAGATTCTCAGTCGCAGAAGCGACCTGGTAGACGGGGCCGGGGTGTCGGCGTCAGGGATATCAACTTACATGCACTTGCATGTATTCCCGCATCGGACATGAATTTCCTCCGAACGCGGAAGACGCCGCCCCGAAGGACGGCGTCTTCTCGTGGAATCCGGAGTCTCAGCCCACCGCGACGAGGTCGATGATGAAGATCAGGGTCTTGCCGGAGAGGAAGTGCCCTCCCCCGACGGGCCCGTAGGCGAGGTGGGGCGGGATGACGAGCTCACGACGCCCGCCGACCTTCATGCCGGGGATGCCGTCCTGCCACCCCTGGATGAGCCCGCGCAGCGGGAACTGGATGGTCTCGCCGCGACCCCAGGAGGAGTCGAACTCCTCCCCGGACTCGAACTCCACTCCGGCGTAGTGCACCGTGACGGTGTCGCCGGGCTTCGCCTCGGTCCCCTCGCCCTCGATGAGGTCGCGGATGACGAGCTCGGTGGGAGCGGGACCGGTGGGGGCGTCGAATTCTGGCTTTGTGCGATCAGTCATGTGCTCCATCCAACCGGAGGGCACGACGGGGGTCAACGCGACGACGACTGCCCACAGCGAACACGCCACTCACCCTCGCTCGACCCGCGGGAATCATCCGTCCACGACCTCTTGACAGCCGCGACGGCCGGGTGCACCCTGGGGGAAGACCAACTCAGCGCCCGGTAGACATGCAGGCATCGCCGCAGCACCGGGCGCTGAGTCTGTCAGGACGAGAGTCCGTCCCCGTTCTCAGTACGCGAGAAGCGCCGCCCGTGTCGCACGGGTCCGCACCAGCAGCGCCTGCTCGTCGGCGGACGCGAGGGGGTCGCGCCCGGTGATCGCTCGCTGCCGGACGGACGCCAGCGTCGTCGCATCCTTGATGAACTCGCGCATGAGCGGGCGACGATCCCCCCGCAGGCGAGACGCCCACGCGAGCCCGGTCTTGCGGCCGGCGGGCGTGGCGAGCATGGTGATCTCCTCGGGCGTGAACCAGCCGGCGGCGGCGTAATCGCCCAGGCGGGCCCTCGTCAGACGCGCCTCCTCACGGCGGAGCGCGACGATGCCGAGGATGAACCCGATGAACAGCGGCACCTGGAGCACGAAGTACAGCAGGAAGAAGTTGGCGAACGACGACCCGTTCCACAGAGCGTGCAGGACCATGGCGCCGAGCATCCCGAGGGCGCCGAAGCCGAGGACCGGGCCCACCGATCCGTACCGGCGCGCTGCCAGCCCGATCGCGAGTCCGGTGAGGCACGTGAACATCGCGTGAGCGAAGGGCGACATGATGGCCCGAAGGATGAAGGTGACTGTCAGCTGGCCGCCACCGCCCTCGATGAGGCTGATGGCGAAGTACTGGATGTTCTCGGTGAAGGCGAAGCCCGCACCGACGAGGGCTCCGTACACGACGCCGTCGACGGGACCGTCGAACGAGCGGCGCGCGATGAGGAAGATCAGGAAGACCCCCACGCCCTTCCACAGCTCCTCGACGATGGGCGCCTGGATGACGGCGCTCGCGAACTCGCCGCGGAAGCCGAGGACGAAGGTGAGTCCCAGGTCGACGAGCAGAGTGAGTCCGACCGCTGCGACGGCACCCCAGGCGATCGCGAAGAACACGAGCGACTTCGGCTCGGGCTCCCACCGGTCGATCATCCGCACGACGAGGAAGACGATCGCGAGCGGCACGAGCGCCAGGACGAGTCCGATGATCGAGGCGAGCGGGCCGAGGAAGAGGCCGAAATAGGCGATGAGCCCCAGAAGGAGCAGGCCCAGGAACCCGAACAGCACGAGGAGCGTCACTCGCCCACCGCGACGGGAGGCGGGCAGGGCCGGCAGCCCCGGCGCCGGAGACGGGGCTGCGGGAGCGGGAGGCGCATAGTGGGTCGGCTGCGCGAGGACCGAGGCATAGGTGGGGCGCTGCGAGAACTGCGCCGGCGTGTAGTTCGACTGGGCGTACTGCTGCGCCGAGTACTGCGGCGCGTACTGCGGCGCCTGCGGCTGCGCGTACGCAGGCGGATGCGGAGGCACCTGACCCTGCGGTGCCGCCTGCGGAGGCTGGGCGGGGGGCGGGGTGTACGGCGACGGCTGGTCGGGTCCTCCGGAACTCATAGCCAAAGCATATGGCGAACAATCGACTCCGCCCGGCTCTGTCCGCTTCCTCCAGCAATTCCCGTCGTGCACCGGATAGCGTAGAACCATGCGGTTCGCTCATCTGCGTCGCGCCGACTCCGCCACTGCGAATCTCGCGGTCGTGGAGGATGCCGATGCCATCCTCGTCTCTGACCTCCTCGCCGACCCTCCGGCCACCCTGCAGCAGCTGATAGAGGGCGGGGAGCCGGTGCTCGCTGCCCTGCGTTCCGCGCTCGCGGACGGCTCGGCACCGCGGCATCCGCTCGAGGGCTGGGACTTCGACTCCGCCGTCATCGCTCCCCCGGCGGTCCTCGCCGTCGGCCTGAACTACGCCGCCCACTCGAGCGAACTCGGCCTCAAGACCGATGCCGCCCCCACCGTCTTCACCCTGTGGCCGAACTCGCTCACCGGGCACGAGCAGACGACCTCCTGGCCGCGCGCCCTGAGCGAGGCCGTCGACTACGAGGCCGAGCTGGGGGTGCTCATCGGAACTCCCGCCAAAGACGTCGACGAATCCGACGCCCTGTCGCATGTGTGGGGCTACACGGTGGTCAACGACATCACGGCGCGCAACGTACAGTTCTCCGAGGCGCAGTGGTCGCGGTGCAAGTCCTTCGACGGCTTCTCCCCCACCGGCCCCTTCGTGGTCACTGCGGATGAGATCGAGGACCCGCAGGATCTGCACATCTGGGCCGTCGTCGACGGTCAGACCGTGCAGGATGCCAGCACCGACCAGATGGTGCGCTCGGTGGCGAAGCTCATCGCCCACCTCTCGCAGTCGTTGACGCTGCTGCCGGGAACCCTGATCTCGACGGGGAGTCCCGGCGGGGCCGGATACTCGCGGGACCCGCAGATCTTCCTGCGCGACCGCTCGACCGTCACCGTCGGCATCGACGGGATCGGCGAACTCACCACGCACTGCCGCGTGATCGGCTGAGCGACAGGCTCACGCGCGATCGGGCTCGCGCCCAGAGCGAAGGCCCCGGCGACGCATCGCCGGGGCCTTCGCCGCGTGATCAGATCTCGGTCATGTCCTCGGGGAGGATGATCGGGATGGCGGCTGTGACGGCCTCGAGACCGGAGAGCCTCGCCGGTGACAGCTGCTTGATCACCTCGTCGCGCGACATCAGACCTGCCTCGACGACGAGGTCGGCGACGTTGCGGTTGGTGAGCAGCGCGGTCTTCGCCAGAGCCGCCGCGGCGGCGTACCCGATGAACGGGGTCAGCGCGGTGATCACGCCGACCGACGCCCCCACCATCGCGCCCAGACGGTCGCGGTTGGCCGTGATGCCGTCGACGCAGTTGACCCGCAGCGTCCACATCGCCTGACGCATCCAGGTGATCGACTGGAAGATCGAGTGCGCGATCACGGGCTCGAACGCGTTGAGCTGCAGCTGTCCGGCCTCGGCGGCCATGGTGACGGTCATGTCGGCACCGGCGACGGCGAACGCGACCTGGTTGACGACCTCGGGGATCACCGGGTTGACCTTGCCGGGCATGATGCTGGAGCCGGCCTGCATGGCAGGGAGGTTGATCTCGCCGAACCCCGCTTGAGGGCCGGACGACAGCAGGCGCAGGTCGTTGCAGATCTTCGACAGCTTCATGGCGTTGCGCTTGAGCGTCGAGGAGAACGACATGAAAGAACCTGTGTCGCTCGTGGCCTCGACGAGGTCGCCGGCGGTGACGAGATCGAGCGACGTGATCTCGCGAAGATGCTTGAGCACGGCCGGTGCGTAGTCGACGTGGGTCGTGATGCCCGTGCCGATCGCCGTCGCGCCCATGTTGATCTCGAACATCAGCGAGGCGTTCTGGATGAGTCTGATGTGGTCGTAGCCGAGCGTGGTCGCGAAACCGTGGAACTCCTGGCCGAGCGTCATCGGAACCGCATCCTGCAGCTGCGTGCGGCCCACCTTGAGGACGTCGTGGAACTCGTGCGACTTGTTGAGGAACGAGATCCGCAGCAGATCGAGCTCCTCGAGCAGCGAGCGGAGGGTGAGGGACAGGCCGATCTTCACCGCCGTGGGGTAGACGTCGTTCGTCGACTGGCTGCGATTCGTGTGATCGATCGGCGAGAGGAACTCGTAGTCGCCCTTTTCGCGCCCCGCCATCTCGAGGGCGATGTTGGTGATGACCTCGTTGGCGTTCATGTTCGTCGAGGTGCCGGCGCCTCCTTGGATGACGCCGACCGTGAACTGCTCGTGGAACTCCCCGTCGATCACCCGCTGCGCCGCCCGATCGATCAGGTCGGCGCGCTCGGGGTCGAGGACTCCGATCTCACGGTTGGCCCTGGCGCTGGCCTGCTTGACCATGGCGAGGGCGACCACCAGGTCGGGGTACACCGAGATCGGACGCTTGGTGATCGGGAAGTTCGCATCGGCGCGGGCGGTGTGGATGCCCCAGTACGCGTCGACGGGGATCTCCATACTGCCGAGCGAATCGGTCTCGGTACGGGTCAGGGCAGGCGTGGCGGAAGCCATGTCACATCCTTGTGGGTCGTGGCGGGTGAGAAGCGGGGGATGCTCCCAGTCTATGCCTGGGCACCTGGACAGACCCGACCCGAGCGGCCGTGTCAGCGCTTGCGGGAGAAGGCCTCGAGTCGCTCCTCCGGAGTCAGACGCGCCATGCGCTCGACCCACTCCGCCGAGAAGTAGTCTCCCGTCGGCGCATCGACCACGGGAACGACGGTGTGCGTGATCGTGTCGGGGCGCACGTGCACGATCTCGAAGGCCTGCGCGGCGTCCATGCCGTTCACCTCGACCGCGGGGCGGGCCACGTTCATCGTGTAGCAGGTGGCGGACGCGACGCTCACCGGGACACCGGCGAAAGTGCCGTGCGACGAGTAGTGCAGGTGGCCGGCGAGGATGCCTCGGACATCGCTGTCCTCGATGATGTGCGCCAGTTCGTCCTGGTGACGGAGCTCGAGGATGTCGAACAGCGGCAGGTGACTGGGCAGCGGAGGGTGATGCATCGCGAGAAGGGTGCCGTGCTCGGCGGGTTCGCTGAGGATGTCGGAGAGCCAGCTCAGCTGAGCCGGATCGAGATCGCCGTGATGCCACCCAGGGACGCTCGTGTCGAGCGCGATGAGTCTGAGCCCGTCGAGATCCCAGACACCGGTGACCGGCTCTTCGGAGGGTGCGAGGTCGAGCAGCGCCTCACGCAGAGCAGGGCGCTCGTCGTGGTTGCCGGCGACCCAGGCGATCACCGTGCCGAGCTCCTCGGCCACCGGCTCGAGGGCCTGTCGCAGCCGTCGATAGGCGTCGGGCTCCCCCAGGTCGGCGAGGTCGCCGGTCACGACGATGGCGGACGGATGCGGGTGCACCGCCCTGATCGCCTCGATCGTTCGGGCGAAGTTCGACTCGACGTCGTAGCGCCCGCCCAGACGCGCCCCCTGTGCCAGGAAGTGCGGATCGCTGACGTGGATCAGAACGTGCGATGCGGGCGCGTGACGACCGAAGACGACGTCGTTGGCGGAATTCGCAGACATGGCGACAGCCTATGCCGCGCGCGGACGGAGGTCAGTGACCGACGACGATGATCAGGATTCCGCCGATCACGGCCACGGCGCACAGGGCGAAGCATCCGTACGCGCCGTACAGGGAGATGCGCTTCTGAG
Organism: uncultured Microbacterium sp.; assembly: GCA_963518515.1. Classification (GTDB taxonomy): domain Bacteria; phylum Actinomycetota; class Actinomycetes; order Actinomycetales; family Microbacteriaceae; genus Microbacterium. Next base: position 53,005 of record CAUQIW010000002.1, on the reverse strand, counting down.
CCTCGGTGAGGGGGCTCTTGCGTGCGGCCTTCGCGGCCTGCTTGGCGGCGCGCTTCAGCTCCTTGTCGGTGATGACGGTGATCGCGTCGGTGAACTCCGCCGGGCTGACGACGGGTGCGTGTCCGCTGCGCACCAGGAGGCGCAGACCCACGGCGTAGAACGTCACGATCGCGCACGCGCCGATGAGCGCGGCGGCGAACACCTGGACGAAGGCGCTCCAGTCGATCTCGACGCTCACTTCTGCTCCTCACCGCTCGTGCTGCCCGCATGATCAGCGGAGGACGACTGCCCCGGCGCCGTCACCCGCGTCGCGTCCGTCTTCGACGCCTTCTTGCCTCCGGACGACTTCTTGCCCGCCGACGCCTTCGCGGCGGCCTTGGCCTTGGCGTCGGCCTTCGCCTTCTGCTTCGCCTTCTCGCGCGCGTCGGCGCGCGCCGCGGCCTCGGCCTTCGCCTGGCTGATGCGCTGCTGCCTGCGCGTGGGAGGCGGCGTGTCGGCGACGTCGATCGCGAGACCCGACTCCGCGACGTCGCTCATCGCGTTCGCGGAGGTCACCGCATCGCGGCGCGAGCGCAGGAAGAGGCCGATGGTGACCGCCAGAGCCAGCACGGTGTCGATGGCGATGCCCCACGGACCGAGCCAGGTGATGAGGAGCGCCGCGAGTGCGCCGACCGCCCCGGCGGCCGGAAGCGTGAGCAGCCAGCCGATCGCGATGCGCCCCGCGGTGCGCCAGCGCACCGTCGAACCTCGGCGGCCGAGCCCGGATCCGATGACGGATCCCGAGGCGACCTGCGTCGTGGAGAGGGCGAAGCCGAAGGCGCTGGACGCGAGGATGGTGGCGGCCGTCGAGCTCTCTGCCGAGAATCCCTGCGCGGGCTTCACCTCGGTCAGGCCCTTGCCGAGAGTGCGGATGATGCGCCATCCGCCCAGGTACGTCCCGAGTGCGATCGTGACCGCGCACGCGATGATGACCCACAGATGCGGATCGGCCTGCTCACCGCTCTGCCACCCTGCCGTGATCAGAGCCAGGGTGATGACGCCCATGGTCTTCTGCGCGTCGTTCGTGCCGTGCGCGAGTGCCACGAGCGACGACGTGAAGATCTGCCCCCAGCGGAAGCCGTCACGGCCGTCGGGCTTGCCGTCGTACCGGCGCGTGATGGAGTAGGCCAGCTTCGTCGCGGCGAACGCGATGATGCCTGCCGTGAGCGGCGCGATGAGCGCGGGCAGGATGATCTTCGAGAGCACCATCCCGAAGTCGATGCCCCCGACGCCGACACCGACCAGTGTCGCTCCGATCAGTCCGCCGAACAGCGCGTGAGACGAGCTGGACGGCAGACCGAGCAGCCAGGTGAGCATGTTCCAGGTGATCGCACCGATGAGTCCGGCGAAGATCATGGGCAGGAACACATCGCCTTGGATGCTGTCCTCGCGGATGATCCCGTGCGACACGGTCTTGGAGACCTCCGTCGACAGGAACGCTCCGACGAGGTTGAGCACCGCGGCGAGGATGACTGCGGTCTTGGGCTTCAGAGCGCCGGTGGCGATGGGCGTCGCCATCGCGTTCGCGGTGTCGTGAAAGCCGTTCGTGAAGTCGAAGAAGAGTGCCAGCAGGATCACCAGCACGACGATGAGGGCTGCGGTTTCCACCGTTCGCTTTCGGTCGATGACGAGAAAGGAGGTGTCGACGGGATCGACGTGACGAACGAAGAGTTCACCGTGGGTTTGACTTCCGTTAACCGGCCCCGGTCGATCCTCCCACCGTCCCGGGTGCCGGTCAACTCGACCTGGGCTAGCGTGGATCCGTGACTGAAGCCCCGAAAGCGGACCGCCGCTCCACCCTGCGCACCCACCACGGCGACACCTTCGACGATCCCTACGAATGGCTGCGCGAGAAGGACTCGCCCGAGGTGCTCGAGCACCTCGAGGCGGAGAACGCGCACACCGAGGCCGAGCTCGCTCACCTCGCCGGGCTCCGCGAGACGCTCTTCGAGGAGATCAAGGGTCGGGTTCAGGAGACCGACCTGTCGGTGCCCACTCGCCGTGGCGACTGGTGGTACTACAGCAGGACGGAGGAGGGCGCTCAGTACGGCATCCACTGCCGCACCGCCGCCGCGGCGGACGACTGGACGCCCCCGGTCCTCGAAGCCGGCGTGCCCGTGCCAGGGGAGGTCGTGCTGCTCGACGGCAACGTCGAAGCCGAGGGCCACGAGTTCTTCTCGCTCGGCGCGTTCGACACCACCGACGATGCGACGAAACTGCTCTGGGCGACCGACTTCGAAGGGGACGAGCTCTACACCGTGCATGTGCGCGATCTCGCCTCGGGAGAGACCCTGGCTGACGAGATCCCCGACACCGGCGGGGCGTTCTTCACCCCGGACGGTTCCGGAATCCTGTACACGACGCGCGACGAGGCGTGGCGTCCGGACACCCTGTGGCTGCACCGCTTGGGCACCCCTGTGTCGGACGACGTGAAGCTCTTCCACGAGCCCGACGAGAAGTTCTGGCTCGGCGCGGGGATCACCCGCAGCCGCAAGTACCTCATCATCGCGGTCGGCTCGAGCGTCACGAGCGAGGAGTACATCGTCGACCTCGCCGGCGACCTCACGGCCCCTCCGCGGATCGTCTGGCCGCGACGCGAAGGAGTCGAGTACTCCCTCGAGCACGCGGTGGTCGACGGCGAAGACCGCCTGCTGATCCTCCACAACGACGGAGCCCTCGACTTCGAGCTCGTGTCGGTGGCGGCCGACGCCCCTCAGGGCGAGCGACGGGTCATCCTCGCACATGAGCCGGGCCGACGCCTGCTCGGCCTCGACGCCTTCCGCGACTTCGCGACCGTCGAGTACCGACGCGAGGGCCTGGAGCGCGTGGGCCTGCTGGACTACGCGACCGACGAGGTGGAGGACATCGTCTTCGACGAGCCGCTCTACTCGGCCGGGGTGAGCGGCAACCCCGAGTGGCACTCCCCCTTCCTGCGGCTCGGCTACACCTCGTTCGTCACGCCGGGCACGGTCTTCGAGCTCGATCTCGCGACCCGAGAGCTGGTGCTGCGCAAGCAGGTGGCGGTGCTCGGCGGATACGACCCTCTCGACTACGGCCAGAAGCGGGCGTGGGCGACGGCATCGGACGGCACGCAGGTGCCGATCTCGCTCGTCTGGAAGCGGTCGTTCGGCGAGCCGGGCACCGAGGCCCGCCCCGCGCATTTGTACGGCTACGGCTCATACGAGCACTCGATCGACCCCGGCTTCTCCGTCGCGCGGCTCTCGGAGCTCGATCGAGGCATCGTCTTCGCGGTGGCGCACGTGCGCGGAGGCGGCGAGATGGGGCGTCAGTGGTACGAGGACGGCAAGCTCCTCAACAAGCGCAACACGTTCACCGACTTCGTCGCCTGCGCCGAGCACCTCGTGGCGTCGGGCGTCACCACCCCTCAGCAGCTCGTCGCCGAGGGCGGCAGTGCCGGAGGTCTGCTGATGGGCGCGGTGGCGAACCTCGCGCCGGAGCTCTTCGCCGGCATCCTCGCGGCCGTGCCGTTCGTCGACGCGCTGACCACGATCCTCGACCCGTCACTGCCCCTCACGGTCATCGAGTGGGACGAGTGGGGCGACCCGCTGCACGGCGCCGAGGTCTACGAGTACATGAAGTCGTACTCGCCGTACGAGAACATCCGCGACGGGGTCGAGTACCCGCGCATCCTCGCGGTGACGTCTCTCAACGACACCCGCGTGCTCTACGTCGAACCGGCGAAGTGGGTCGCCGCGCTGCGCGTCGCCGGAGCATCCGACGTGCTGCTCAAGTGCGAGATGGTCGCGGGGCACGGCGGCGTGAGCGGACGCTACAACTCCTGGAAAGAGCGGGCGTTCGAGCTCGCCTGGATCCTCGACACCGTAGGCCTCGCCGACTGACGCCGAGCGGCGGGGATCCGGCATCCGGTCCCGCCCTTCTGGCCTTTCGCATCCGGTAAACCACGCGGGGTGCGGACGATCCACCCCATATCGTCCGCATCTCGCGCGGTTGACCGGATGCGGGGAGGGGCACGTCTTCTGCACGGACCCGCTTCCGCGCATCACTGTGCACATGCACGGCATCCTCGGCGTGCGACCGTGCGCGACTCGTGCAGAGTGTGCGAATGCTCTTGAACGAATGGCTCCGGCGACACGATGGCATCGCCCACACATCTGCGATCCGGCAGGCGGGATTCAGCTCTCACGCCATCCTGACCGCGGTCGATGACGGACGGATGCTGCGCGTACGGCGATCGTGGATAGCTCTGCGCGAATGCGAGCCGTCACTGCTGCGTGCGATCGGCGCCGGTGGCCGCCTGACCTGTGTGAGCGCCGCACGGCGGCTGGGCCTGTGGGTGCCGGAGGACCGAGCGACGCATATCGCCGCCCCGTCCGGAGCTGGTAAGACCGGCGGCCCTGGCCTGCGTGTGCACTGGTCGTCGGGTCCCGCGCCCGCCGATCCGCGCGCGCCCGTTCTTCTCCTCGTGAACGTCCTGCACCACGCCGCCAACTGCCTGGAGATGGCGGTCGCGCTGGCGATGTGGGAGTCGTCGGTGAACCGGCGGCTGATCGATGTCGAGGTGCTGCGACGCATCGGCTGGAAAGGTCACCGGTCTCGACGGCTGGCGACCATCGCGACCGGCCTGTCGGACTCCGGACTGGAGACCGAGTTCCTCGTGATCATGCGGATGATCGGAGTGACCATCCGCCAACAGATATGGATCGACGGACGACCGGTGGACGCGCTGATCGGCGAACGCCTGGTCGTGCAGATGGACGGCTTCGCGCACCACGCGGACGCAGCTGCTCGACGTCGCGACATCGACGCCGATGCACGGCTGCGCCTGCGCGGCTACACCGTGCTCCGCTTCGACTACCATCAAATCTTCTTCACCCCGGAGCTGGTGAAACAGCACGTTCTGAGCGCCATTGCGCAGGGGCTGCATCTCGCGGGCTGACCGGTCGCCGCCCTCGCTTCCGCACCCCCTCCTCCGCACACCCTCCTCCGCATCCTCTCCTGTCTCGCCCGCCTGTCCGCCTCCCCCAGATCCGGTCAACCACACCAGGTGCGGCAGTTCGGACCGTTATCGTCCGGAACTCGCGTGGTTGACCGGATTTCAGGTGTGAAAGGAGGGATGCGATGCGAGGCGACGCGAGCGCTCAGCCGAACAGCGCGGCGGCCTCGTCGTAGCGGCTGCGCGGCACCGTGTTGAGCTCGCCGAGCGCCTCGGCGAACGGCACGCGCACGATGTCCGTGCCCTGCATGGCGACCATCTGGCCCCACGAGCCCTCGACGATCGCGTCTGCGGCGTGGAGGCCGAGCCTGGTCGCCAGCACGCGGTCGAACGCCGAGGGCGATCCGCCGCGCTGGATGTGGCCGAGGATCGTCGCACGCGTCTCGATGCCGGTGATGCGCTCGATCGCCGGCGCGAGCTGGTCGCCGATGCCGCCGAGCCGCGGACGGTTGAACGCGTCGAGGCCCTTGTCGCTGTATGCCTCGTCCATGCCCTCGAGCTTGAATCCCTCGGAGACGACGACCAGTGGAGCGCGTCCTCGGTCATGGGCGCTCGACACCAGCGCGGTGATCTCCTCAAGGGTCTGCGGCACCTCGGGGATCAGGATCGCGTGAGCGCCGGCCGCCATTCCGGCGTGCAGGGCGATCCATCCGACGTGTCGGCCCATGACCTCTGCGACCATGCACCGCTGGTGCGAGTCGCCGGTCGTGCGCAGACGATCCATCGCGTCTGTGGCGATGTTGACCGCGGTGTCGAACCCGAACGAGTAGTCGGTGGCTCGCAGGTCGTTGTCGATCGTCTTGGGAACGCCGATCACGTTGATACCGTCCTTGGCCAGACGGTCGGCCGCCGCGAGCGTGCCCTCTCCACCGATCGCGATGATGCCGTCGATCTTGTGGCCGTACAGGGTCTTGGCGATGTTCTCGGCTCCGCCGCGCTCGCCCTCGTACGGGTTCGTGCGGCTGGTGCCCAGAATCGTGCCGCCGACCTTCGACAGGCCCTTGACCTCGTGACGCGTGAGCGGGAAGAAGTCGCCGTCGACGACGCCGCGCCATCCGTCGCGGATGCCGACGAACTCCAGGTCGTACGTGGTGGTGCCCTTGAGCACGATGCCGCGGATGACCGCGTTGAGTCCGGGGCAGTCGCCGCCGCTCGTCAGGATGCCGATCTTCATGCTTGCCTCAGACGTTCGGGAGAAAGGGGGAAAAGGCGACGCTGCCTGCGATCGACACTAGTGCCCCGGGGCGGAGGAGCGCCATTCGCACCGGCGAAAACTGCTGATCTTGCGGCCCCTTCTGGCTAATTCGGGGGTTCTGCCGAAGATCGACCCGTTCAATGCGAAATCGGCGTCAAGAACCTGAGTTCTTAACGCCGATTTCGGAACGGACCGCGAGGACGATCAGCGCGCGAGCGCCTCACGCAGCAGGTGCATGAGTGCCCCGAGCTGAACGGGCTCGGCCGCCGCCTCGTCGAGCGCCTCGCCGTCGAGTGCACGGGCCGCGAGCCCCTGCTTCTGATCGATCAGCTCGGCGATCTTCGCGTCGACGGTGTGCGCGGCGATGATCCGCCAGGCGGTCACCGGCTCGCCCTGGCCGATGCGGTGCACCCGGTCGATCGCCTGCGTCTGCTCTGCGGCCGTCCACGAGAGTTCTGCGAGCACGACGTTGGACGCCGCCTGCATGTTGAGACCCACGCCCGCGGCGGTCAGCGAGCAGACCGCGATGCCGACGCCAGGATCGCCGTTGAAATCGTCGATCGCCTGCTGACGCGTCGTGGAGGTCTGGTCACCGCGGATCGAGACCGAGCGGATGCCGACGGAGGCGAAGTGCGCCTCAGCCTGGTCCATCACGTCGATGTGCTTCGCGAAGAACACCACCTTGCCGACCGAGCGCTGCAGCTGCGCGGCGTAGTCCGCGGCGAGGTGAGCCTTGGCCTGACCGATGCGCCGCACCATGGTGAAGACGTTGTCGCCTCCGGTGCCGGCGGCCTTCGATTCCTCGAGCTCGTTCTGCGAGACGAGTCGGACGATGTCGTCGTCGATCGCACCGGGAGCGAGGCCGCGATCGCCGCGCGCCTCGATGATACGCCGGTACTTGGCCGCCAGTCGTTCGCCGAGCTCTCGTTCGGCCTGACGGATGCTGCGTCCGAACTCGTCGTCCAGCTGCACCGGGAGGTCGGCCACGAGCTTGTCGGGAAGATCTGCGGCGACGTCCTTCTTCTTGCGCCGGACGATCCCCATCGAGATGACCGCCTCCCGCGCTTCGGGATAGAAGGCCTTGTCCGCGGGCGTGAAACCGGTGGCGTCGAGCTTCTCCATGAGCTGCGGCCCCGGCTTCTCCCCCGTCGTCCATCCCAGGAAACGCCAGATCGCGTCGAAGTCCTCGACGTCGTTGATCAGCGGCGTACCGGTGAGCGCGAGCATCAGCGGGTCGCCGCCCGGAGTGCGCTCACGCACCTGGCTCGCCAGCGACAGCACGTTCTGCGATCGCTGGGAGTGCAGGTTCTTGATGAAGTGAGCCTCGTCGACGACCATTCCACGAAGACCGATCGATGCGAGCCAAGACAGGTGACGGTCGAGGATCTCGTAGTTGACGATGAAGATGTCGGCGAAGGCGTCGATGTCGGTGCCATCGCCCTGGATCACCGTGGCGCGGCGCTGGGGCGTCCAGCGCTCGACCTCTCTGGCCCAGTTCATCTTGACGACGTTCGGCACGACGGCGAGAAGCGGATACGCCCCGACGACCGAGGCGGCGAGAAGCGACTGAGCCGTCTTGCCGAGGCCGGGCTCATCCGCCAGAAGGAAGCTGCGGTGGCCCGTGCGGACGGCCTCGAGGAAGCGCGACTGGTGCACCATGACCTCGCGGCCCTTCGGCGACACGTGGTCGAACTCGGGTGCGGGCGGCAGCTCCATGCTGGCGGCCGTTCCGCCGGCACCGGTCTCGAACGCCTTGTACAGCGGCCCCATGAGCTCCCAGCCGTCGAGACGACGACGCGGAGTCGTCGCCGGACGCGGGGTGAGATCCGGCGCGAGGAACGGATTGGCCAGCTGTCGGGCCTCGACGGACGGCGGGGTGACCTGACGCTCGGCGATGGCCGCGGGCACCACGGGCATCTGCACCGGCGCGATGTCGGCGATGATGAGCTCCTCCGGTGCGAGTTCCGCACCGGATTCGAGCAGCCAGTCACGACGCATACGCTTCGCGACCGGCGACGTGGCCTGATCCGCTTCCAGCAGCTGGATGAGCGAGGTGTCGCGCGCCGCCGTCTTGGCGAGGATCGTCGCGACGCCGTCGAGCCGCTTGAGCAGCTCCGCACGCGCCGCGTCTGCGATCTCCGCGTCGGCCTTGACCCTGGCGCGCTCCTCGCGCACCAGGAAGGCGATGACCTGGAACTTGACCCTGTTCGTCGGGCCGAGCTTGCCTCGCTGCGACTTGGCCTCGATCTCGCGCACCTTGCGCGCGAGGATCGGGATCAGCGGTGCCTCGTCATCGCGACGAGATGTCTTCTTGCGCCGTGTTGCGGCGGTTGCCGTGGTCGGCATGCTCCTCCTGAGCGTGAAGGCCGAAGCATCGTGACGATGCAGAGGCCGTTCTCGATGTCCGCGTGTGGCGTGAGCCAGGACCGTACGAACGGTGGATCCGATCACCACCGATGCACGAGAATCGACGGGCGACGATCGGTGGTTATCGCCACCATTGTATGCCATGGCGGCGCAGGGGCACGGATCCGGATCCGGAGAGTCGATTCGGCGGCCGCTACGGCGCCCCGACGAGCACTCGCTCCGCGTCGGTCACATCGGCCGCCATCTGAGCCTTCAGCTTCTCGATACCCTCGAACGCGACCATCCCGCGCAGACGGTCGACGAACTCGACGGTGACGTCGTGCCCGTAGAGATCGAGCTCGGTCTCCCCGATGACGTGCGCCTCGACCTGTCGCTCGAGGACGTCGTCGAATGTCGGATTCGTGCCCACCGAGATGGCCGCGGGGTGACGCAGACCTGTTCGATGATCCCTCAACCATCCGGCATAGACCCCGTCGGCGGGCACGAACGAGTCGACGGATGCCGAGAGGTTGGCGGTCGGGAACCCGAGTTCCCTTCCCCTCTTGAGTCCGTGCACGACCTCGCCGCGCACGTCGACGTTGCGGCCGAGCGCCCTGGCGGCCGCCGCCACATCGCCCTCCATGAGCAGCTCGCGGATCCAGGTGGACGACACACGCCGCGCCGAGCCCTCGAGATAGACGTCGTCGACGACCTCGACCGTGAAGCCGTGGCGAGGGGCGAGCGAGCGGAGCAGCTCCGGCGTGCCGGCCCCGCCGCGTCCGAAGCGGAAGTCGCGGCCCACAAGGATCGACGACACATGGAGCGCGCCGACCAGGATGTCGACCACGAAGTCCTCGGCGCTGCGCTCGGCGAGGACCTTGTCGAACGTGAGCACCAGCGTCGCGTCGAGTTCGAGCTCGCTGAGGAGCTCGAGCTTGCGATCGACGGTCACGACGTTCTCCGGGCAGCGATCGGGTCGCAACACCGCGAGCGGATTGCGGTCGAAGGTCACGGCCACCGCCCTGGCGCCCGATGCGGACGCCTGCTCATTGAGTCGGCGGATCACGGCGCGATGGCCGGCATGCACTCCGTCGAACTTGCCGATCGCGACGGCGCTCGGGCCGAAGTCCGCTGGCACCTCCGACGGGTCTCGGAAGACGATCACGCGCTCACCCCTGCGGACTCCTCGACAGTCGCACGAGACGCCGGACGATGCGTGCGCAACCACCAGATACCGAACACCGGCAGCACGAGCGGGATGAAGAGGTAGCCGCGCCCGAACATCGACCAGACGGTGTCATGCGGGAAGAGATCGGGAAGGAAGACGCTGAGAGCCCCGACCACGAGCACGCCGGACAACTCGAAGACGATCGCCACCCAGGCCACCGCGTACCAGCCGTCACGACGGGCGAGCACCAATGCGAGGGTCGCGAGCACATAGACCGCCGCGGCGAGAGCGGACAGCGCATAGGCGAGCGGCGCCTCATCGAACTGACGGAAGATCTGCACGAAGCTGCGCCCGGTCGCGGCCAGCGCCATGACGGCGTAGACGATCACGAGGACACGGCCGATGCCGGTCATCCGGGAGGTGGGGACGGTGGTGCTCATAGCGGCATCCAGTCTACTTCCGGCGGGACGGGCGAGGATGCGCAGTGCGAGCCGATCAGGCGATCTGGACCGTCCAGATGACGTGCATCCGCCAGACCATGATGGCGACCGCGATCGCCGCCACCCCGAGGATCACGGTGCTCCACCTGCTGCGCTCCATCAGCGCCCACAGCACCGCGCCGACGGGCAGCAGCACCGCGGACACGAGGTACACCCAGTACTCGAGCAGGTCGCCGGTGGGCGGATTCCCCGCGAGCGGTGACACGATCGCCACCACGACCTGCACGACGAGCAGCAGCTCGACGAGCGCGAGCGCGCCCACCGTGAAGTCGCTGGGGCGGCGTCCCATCAGCCCGAGGACGGTGCAGAAGAGGCCGGCCGCGGCGGCGACCGCCACCTGCCCGAGGGTGAACCACAGGATCATCGCGCGTTCTCCGGCATGTTCATGGCGGATTTGAGGTCGGCGCCGCGCTTCTCGATGACACCGATGAGCACGCCGTCCTCGTCGATGGCCGCGGCGAGAGCACCGTCGAGCCGCTCGGCCTGGCCGACGAGCCGCTTCCCGTGTCTCAGGTCCCTGGCATCGCTCATCGTTACGGAGAGAGTCGACAGCACGCGAGCGGCTGCCGCGGCGGGCGTCATCGGCGTGGCAGCAGCGAGCCCGTCGAGGGCGACCGCATCCGCGACGTCGAAATCCCCCACCCTGGTGCGCCGCAGAGCGGTGAGGTGGCCGCCCACCCCGAGGTCCGCTCCCAGATCTCTGGCGAGGGATCGGATGTACGTGCCAGACGAGCATTCGACGACGACGTCGAGGTCGCGCGTGCCGTCGCCCGCTCGTTCGGCCACCACCTCGAAGCGCGAGACGGTGACCTCGCGTGCGGCGAGCACGACCTCCTCGCCGGCCCTCACTCGGTCGTACGCCCGGCGGCCGTCGACCTTGATGGCCGAGACCGAGCTCGGCACCTGCGAGATCCGTCCGGTCAGGGCATCGATACCCGCGCTGACGCGCTCGGGGGTCACCTGCCCCCACGATCCGGCGTCGGCGTGCTGCAGTATCTCGCCGTCCGCATCGTCGGTTCCGGTCGTCTGACCGAGTCGGATGGTGGCCTCGTAGGTCTTGTCGGCGCCGACGATGTAGGTGAGCAGGCGAGTCGCTCCCTCCACCCCGATCACGAGCAGGCCGGTGGCCATCGGGTCGAGTGTGCCCGCGTGGCCGACCTTGCGTGTTCCCATGGCCTTGCGGGTGCGGGCGACCACATCGTGACTGGTCAGGCCAGCGGGTTTGTCAACGAGAAGGATGCCGGGCGAGACCATCCGTCAAGCCTACGGGCAGCCCACGCCTCAGCCGCACACCTCATAGGAGGGGGAAGTCCGTGTGGTGACGACCACGTCGGATGCGACGTCGCTGCCCTCTCTGAACTCGAAGAACACGTGCGCCGCGCCGTCGCCCGGAAGCATCAGCCAGGTTCCGCCCCCGATCTCGGCCGCACCCTCCGTCGCGTCGGGATGCGATGCCATGACCTCCGCCCGAGATGCGCCGAGACCGAGTCCGTCCGAGGTGAGAGGGCTCGACGAGGGCGCAGGCGCCTCGGCGGCCGTGTACACAGAGATCTCGCTGATCGGCGAGGCCGGGTCTTCGGGTCCTCGCACGAAGTACATGCCGAAGTCGGCATCCTCGGAGTTCCACCATGCGCTCCAGGAGCAGCTCGCGGTGTCGTTCGTCCACGGCTGCGGGAGCTCCGCCAACGTCGCGGAGAGGTCCCCTCCGATCTCGATCGGTCCGACCCCCGTCTCCGTGATCAGCCACGTCGACGGATCGCTCGGATCGGCAGCCGGCGCCTCGCTCTCGGTGGGCGACGCCGATGGAGATGGAGATGCGACCGGAGGATCCGCCGAGGGAGGTGCTGTGGTCGCCGTCGGAGAAGGTGCGCATCCGACGGTCAGCACCGCGATTGCTGCCAGCGCCAGGAACCCGGCCTTTCCTCTGTTCATGTCGTCCTGCTCTCCGATCACGCGCGTACGCATAGGCTGTCGTGGTGGTCAAGACTTCGATCCGCGCCGATTCCGACGGATCACTGCCTCTCGCCAGATGGTATCGGACGGCTGCGCGGGACCTCCCCTGGCGACGCGCCGAGTTCCACGAGGAGTTTGGAGCATGGGGCACGCTCGTGAGCGAGTTCATGCTGCAGCAGACGCCCGTCTCCCGGGTGATCCCGCACCTCGAGGCCTGGCTCGCGAGATGGCCGACACCACGCGCGCTGGCGGCGGCGACCACGGCCGATGTCCTTCAGCAATGGGCGAATCTCGGATATCCGCGACGCGCGCTGTGGCTGCATCGTGCCGCCGTCGAGATCACGGAACGCCACGACGGGATCGTACCGCGCGACGTCGGTGCGCTTCTGCACCTGTCAGGCATCGGCGACTACACCGCTCGCGCCGTCGCGGTGTTCGCATACGGCGACCGGCATCCGGTGGTCGACACCAACACCCGTCGGGTACTTGCCCGGTCGGTGCTCGGTCAGGCGCAGCCCGGACCTCCCTCTCGCCGAGACCTGGCGTTGATGGAGTCGCTGCTGCCCGCGAGCGTCGACGAGTCCGCAGTGGTCAACGCCGCGGCGATGGAGCTCGGCGCCACCGTCTGCACTTCGCGGACCCCTCGGTGCCAGGTCTGCCCATTGATCGACTCGTGCGCCTGGGTCGCCGCCGGCCGGCCGGACACCGGCGACACCCGGCGGCGACAGGCCGCGTTCGAAGGGTCGGACCGGCAGGCACGAGGCGCCGTGCTGAAGCTGCTTCGCACAGCCTCCCCCGAGCCCGTGCTGCTCGTCGGCGTGCTGGCGGAGTGGCCGGATCGACTTCAGCGCGATCGCGCGATCGCCTCACTCATCGCCGACGGTCTCGCCGAGGCCGACGGCGAGACGCTCTCCCTGCCCCGCTGACATCCGCGCCCGTCACACGTACTGGCCGATCCGATGCGCGAGCACGGTCAGCTCGACGCGTGATCTGACCTCGAGCTTCGCGAAGACCCTGCCCAGATGTACTTCGACCGTGCGCACAGACACATGCAGCGCCTCCGCGATGTCGCGGTTCGAGGCACCTCGAACCGCCTGCATCGCCGCTTCGAGCTCGCGCGTCGTGAGCATCGACTCCCAGATGCCCTCCGCAGTGGCGAGCGGATCCGCCGACGGCGCACTGAGGCGGCCGCCCGAGTCGAGCCGTTCAATCCTGACCGCCACCGCACGCGACCATGCCAGCGCCCCTGACACCTCCAGGAGCCCGCGGGCCGTCTCCAGGTGCGCCCGCCCCGTCGACAGATCGCCTCTGATGAGCCACCTCGTTCCGATCATGGCCTCCACCCTTCCTCGCGAGAACGGGGAACGGATGGTCTTCGTCGACTGCACGATGTCGCGATGCTGAGCTCGCCACTCGGCGTCGGAGCACCTGGCTATCCGCACCCGAAGCCGCTGCGCGAGATCGATCTCCGGAGGCTGCACCCGACGGGGCGGCAGCGAGGTGCGGTCCGACACCAGCAGGACCTCTTCGAGACCGGGCACCGCGATGGTCGGCTGCGGAGCGCCTCGATCGAGCCACACGCGCATGAACGAGGACGCCTCGTCGAACGCTCCGGCGAGATATGCCTGAACGCTGCGATCCACGAGATGATCGATCCTCAGTGGCGTCGGCAGAGCCGCCGTGAGCGACGCCGCAAACGGCCCGATCGCGCCGATGACCGCGAGGTCGAGTCGGCGGGCGATGATGACGCCGAGCCCGGAGAACGGGAGAGCCACGGGAAGCACGAGAGAGGCGTCGATCATGCGCGATCGCGCCGCGCCGATGTCGCCGCGCCACATCAGGAGCAGCACCTCGACGATCGCGCGATAGGCGCCGACGAGCGGACTGCGCTCGAAGCCCTCGACGAACGGGTCGGTCTCGACGGTGAATCCGGAATCGTGCACCGCGAGTGCACGCAGCGCACGGTCGATGTCACCGTCGACAGCGGCACGCAGAGCCTGCAGCATCCCACCCGTGAGCGGACCGCTGCCGGAGACATCGTCGGGCTCGCGATCGCCGACCAGCAGCCAGGCGAGAGCGACGACCGGGTCGCGGAGGTCGTTCGCGGCCCCCGCTCGTCCGCATCCTTCCCGCACTGCCCCCAGCCACGCGCGCATGCCCTGCCGGTCTCCGCGCTCGGCGGACAGCACGGCCGCGAACGCCGCAGCCCGCGCCCAGGAGTACCAGTCCTCAGGGTCATCGGTGCGCGGCTTCAGAGCGTCGGGCTCGACATCGGGCACCGCCCCCTGCAGATGCGCCTGCGCGACGATGAGCCCGCCCAGACCCTGCAGCCGGTAGTGCTCCACACCGTCGGGGAAGAGCGTCGAGAGCCGGTCGACGGCCTCGGCGGCGTATCCTGCGGCGATCGCCGAGATGCCGGCGATCAGCGCCGCCTCATCCCGCTCGGCACCGGAAGCATGCACAGCAGCCTCCGCCGCCAACTGAAGAGCGCGGTCATCCGCCCCCGCCCTCGACTGCTCGCGAGCGATGCGGATCAGCTCCGCCGCCGTCTCCGGATCCTCGTACAGTGATGCTCGCGCGCGATGCCAGTCGGCATCGAGCTTCTCACTGCGCGCATAGGAGACCGCATGCAGCCGTTCGTGCACGGTCGCGAGCACCGACGGCGCCGTGGTCGCGAGCAGCCAGATCGACAGCCGCGGATCGACGAGTCTCACCCGGCCGGCGTGGACCACGAGGTGCGCGGCGAGATCACCGCTCACCAGCTCGTGCGCGGTCCGCCCGTCGAAGTCGAGCAAGGGGCCGAGTCTGTCGTCGAGGCGCAACGCGGCGGCCACCAGCAGATCGTGATCGCGAAGGTCGAGCAGAAGGTCGGCGAAGCTGCGAGCGATCGAATCGACGATCGGCAGCGGAGAAGGGAGCGGACGGAGTCCGCGACGCTGCGATACATCGAGCTGCGCGGCGACCGCACGGATCGTCTGCGGATCGGGTGACAGCTTCGCCACCAGCCGTGCGACGACGTGGGGGGCGCACCCCAGGTCGTGCTCGAGCAGATCGTCGAGTATCTCCCCCATCACCGCGACGGTGACGGGAGTCCCCCGGTGCGCACACAGAACGTCGATGCCGAACCCCCCAGCTGGCTCACGAGCATCTGCTCGTTCAGCTGAGGGTAGCAAGAAACTCAGGGGCGAGCGTCGTCCTCGTCGTCACGCAGGTACGGGTCCGCATCGCCGGCGTGCGACGCAGACGACGCCAGCTTGGCGACCTCGGCATCGCGCTGCTGCGCCTCTCGCAGAAGAGCGCTGATGTGATCGGCGTTCTCCGGAAGAGCGTCGGGGATGAACTCGAGGGTCGGCACCAGGCGGGTGCTCAGCTGACGACCCACCTCGGAGCGCAGCATTCCGGTGGCCGAGGTCAGCGCCGCCCCGCTGGAGAGGCGCTCCTCCTCGGTTCCGAGGACCGTGTAGAACACGGACGCGTGCTGCAGATCGCCGGTCACGCGGACATCCGTGATCGTCACGAAGCCCAGGCGCGGGTCGCGCAGGCCCTTCTCGAGTCGCTCGGCGAGGATCACGCGAATGCGATCCGCGAGTCGAGCCTGTCGTTCACCAGCCATTGTCTTCTTTCCCTCTGCGAAGCCTTCGGGCGAGGATGCGGAACGCACCCCCGCCCGAAGATAGCGGATCGATCAGCCGCGCGGCTTCTCGATGAGCTCGGTCGTCTCGATCTCGTCACCGATCTGGATGTCGTTGAACTTGCCGAGGCCGATACCGGCCTCGTAGTCCGTGCGAACCTCGGTGACGTCGTCCTTGAAGCGGCGCAGCGACTCGATGGCGAGGCCATCGGCGATGACGACGCCGTCGCGGATGACGCGAGCCTTGGCGTTTCGCGTGATCGTTCCCGACCGCACGATGACACCGGCGATGTTTCCGAACTTCGAGGAACGGAAGACCTCGCGGATCTCTGCGACGCCCGACTGGACCTCTTCGTACTCCGGCTTGAGCATTCCCTTGAGGGAGTTCTCGATCTCGTCGATGGCGTTGTAGATCACCGAGTAGAACCGGATGTCCACACCCTCACGCTGGGCGCGCTCGCGCGCCTTCGTGTCAGGGCGGACGTTGAAGCCCACGATGATCGCATTGTCGATCGTCGCCAGGTTGACGTCGGACTCGGTGATCGCACCGACTCCACGGTGGATGATGCGCAGCTGCACCGAGTCGTCGACCTCGATCTTGAGCAGCGACTCCTCCAGCGCCTCGACGGCACCCGAGACGTCACCCTTGATGATGAGGTTGAGCGCCTCGACCTTGCCGTCTTCGAGAGCACGGGTGAAGTCCTCGAGCGAGATGCGCTTGCGGGCCTTGGCCAGCTGGGCATTGCGCTCGACCGCTTCACGCTTCTCAGCGATCTGGCGGGCCATGCGGTCCTCTTCCGTGACGATGAACACGTCACCGGCGCGCGGCACCGAGTTGAGACCCTGCACCTGCACGGGACGCGACGGGTAGGCCTCGAGGACCTGGTCGCCGTTCTCGTCGGCCATGGCACGCACGCGGCCATAGGCCGTGCCGGCCACGATCGCATCGCCGATGCGGAGCGTTCCCGACTGGATGAGCACGGTGGCCACAGAACCACGGCCCTTGTCGAGCTTCGCCTCGATCGCGACACCACGGGCACCCTTGTTGGGGTTGGCCGTGAGGTCGAGACCCGCGTCCGCCGTGAGCAGCACCGCGTCCAGAAGCTCCTGGATACCGGTGTTCGCCCGCGCCGACACGTCGACGAAGAGCACGTCTCCACCGTATTCCTCGGCGACCAGACCGTACTCCGTCAGCTGCTGACGGACCTTGGCCGGGTTGGCGTCCGGCTTGTCGACCTTGTTGACCGCGACCACGATCGGCACGTTCGCCGCCTGGGCGTGGTTCAGCGCCTCGACCGTCTGCGGCATGATGCCGTCGTCGGCCGCGACCACGAGGATCGCCAGGTCGGTGACCTGAGCACCACGAGCACGCATGGCCGTGAAGGCCTCGTGACCCGGGGTGTCGATGAACGTGATGGCACGCTCGATGCCGTCGTGCTCTGTCCACACCTGGTACGCACCGATGTGCTGCGTGATGCCGCCGGCCTCGCCGTCGATGACGTTGGTCTGACGGATCGCATCGAGCAGTCGGGTCTTACCGTGGTCGACGTGTCCCATGACGGTGACGACGGGAGGACGGATCTCGAGGTCGTCCTCGCTCTCCTCCTCGAGCTCCTGCTCGAGGTTGAGACCGAAGCCCTCGAGGAGCTCCTTGTCCTCGTCCTCGGGCGAGACCATCTGGATCTTGTAGCCGAGCTCCTCACCGAGGACCTCGAACGTCGCCTCATCCAGCGACTCGGTGGCCGTGGCCATCTCGCCGAGGTTGAAGAGGATCGTGACGAGCGTTCCCGGCTGCACCGTGTAGCCCGTCAGCGTCTCGATCTTGTCGGCGAAGTCCGCGATAGACGCACCGCGACGCATGCGGATGATCTCCCCGTTGCCGCGGGTGACGTTGACGCCACCGACGACCGGAGCACTCCGCATCTCGAATTCCTGGCGCTTCGCCCGCCGCGACTTGCGCTGCTTGCTCTTGCCGCCGCCCTTGCCGAAGGCCCCCGCGGTGCCACCGCCGGGGCCACGGCCACGGCCGCCACCGCCGCCTGGGCGACCGGCGAAACCGCCGCCACCCGGACGAGCGCCGGGACCACCGGAGCCGGGACCGCCTGCGCCGCCTGGACGACCGGGGCCGCCTGGACGCTGCTGGAACGGTGCGCCACCGGGACGACCGCCCTGACCGCCGCGCGGAGCGCCGGGACGAGGAGAACCGGGGCGAGGTGCGCCTGGACGAGGAGCGCCGGGACGAGGAGCCTGCGGACGCGGGATGTTACCCGGCGTCGGCCGCTGGCCCATGCCCTGCGCTGATGCGAACGGGTTGTTCCCGGGGCGCGGACCGGTGGGACGCTGTCCCATGCCCTGCGCCGACGAGAAGGGGTTGTTACCAGGGCGAGGTGCTCCGGGCTTCGGTGCGCCGCCGTCTGCGGGCTTAGCCTCAGCGGCTGCAGCAGGCGCTGCGGCCTCGGCAGGTGCCTCGGCGACGGGCGCTGCGGCCTCCACCGGAGCTGCCGGAGCAGGGACCTCCGGTGCGGGCTTCGGACCCGGCTTGGGGCCGGGGGTCGGAGCTCCGGGCTTCGCAGCAGCCGGCTTCGACGCTGCGGGCTTGGATGCTGCGGGCTTGGCCCCTGCGGGCTTCGCGCCGGCCGGAGCCGCGTCGGCAGCCGGCTTCAGCGAGGCATCGGACTCGATCGCGGCGCGCAGCTTGCGCGCCACCGGCGGTTCGATGGTCGAGGACGGGCTCTTGACGAATTCGCCGAGCTCCTTGAGCTTTGCAAGTGCGACCTTGCTGTCGACGCCGAGTTCGGCGGCGATCTCATGTACGCGTGGTTTACCAGCCACAATTCTCCTGTCTGAGTCGGTCCACCCAGACAGGGCAGACCACTAGTCGCGGACGGGTCTCATTTCGAGCCGTTCACTTTGTTTCCATAGCTGTTCAGCCTTTGTTTCTTGGTGGATGTGATTCGATGCTCCGCGTGTCCGGATCACCGGAGACGCGCAGTGCACGTCCGAAGGCTCGGCGCCGCAGTGCGGCATCCATGCACTCCCGCGTCGGATGGACCCACGCGCCACGCCCCGGCAGAACAGCGCGCTCATCGACGATGAGGGTGTCGTTCTGGGATACCACCCTGAGCAGAGTGGAGCGGGGAGCACGCGTGCGACAGCCGACGCACGTTCGTACGGGTTCCATGTTACACCTCTGTCCCTGTCCGACCGCCCTTCACCGGGGGCGTGCCGGATGTGAGGTCGGCTCAGTCCAGGACGCTGTCGGGCTGGATGTCGATCTTGGCGCCGGTGAGCTTGGCCGCCAGTCGCGCGTTCTGACCTTCCTTGCCGATCGCCAGCGACAGCTGGTAGTCGGGGACGAGCGCGCGAACGGCCTTGGTGCCGGCATCGAGCACGAAGGAGCTCGTCACCTTCGCGGGCGACAGCGCGTGGGCGACGAAGGTGGGCAGGTCGGCGTCGTAGTCGACGATGTCGATCTTCTCGCCCGCCAGCTCCTCGGTGACGGCCCGCACGCGGCGTCCGAGCTCTCCGATGCACGCGCCCTTGGCGTTGATGGACGGATCGTTCGCCTTCACCGCGATCTTCGTGCGGTGGCCCGCCTCACGGGCGAGTGAGACTATCTCGACGAGACCGGCCGCGATCTCCGGAACCTCGAGCGCGAACAGCTTGCGCACGAGCCCGGGGTGCGTGCGCGACACGGTGATCTGGGGACCCTTGAGACCCTTCGCGACGCTGGTGACGTAGACGCGCAGTCGCGAGCCGTGGGTGTACTGCTCGCCCGGCACCTGCTCCTCGGGAGGGAGGATGGCCTCGACCGCACCGAGGTCGACGTGGATCATGCGCGGGTTGGGACCCTGCTGGATCACTCCGGCGACGATGTCGCCTTCCTTGTCCTTGAAGTCGCCCAGCACGACATCGTCCGCGATGTCGCGCAGACGCTGGCTGATGACCTGCTTGGCCGCGAACGCGGCGATGCGACCGAAGTCCGCCGGCATCGCATCCTCTTCGCCGATGATGGCGTCCTCCTCGTCCCGCACGACCTGGAGGACGGCGACGTGGCCGGTCTTGCGGTCGAGCTCGACGCGGACGCCCTCGGGGGCCGGGCCCTCCGGCGAGACGTGCTTGGAGTAGGCGGTCAGGATCGCCTGTTCGATGATCGAGACGAGTTCGTCGAAGGGAATCGCCTTCTCCTTCTCGATCCCACGCAGCAGACTCAGTTCGATATCCATGACGGCTCCCTATTCAGCTCTCGTCGCGCAGGTTCGCACGCGCGACATCCGTACCACGATACCCTGTGCCCACGACCCGTGGCCACGAGGGCGGCGGCGTGCACTCTGCTCACCACCCAGGAGGACCAGTGACCACCTTCGACACGATCGTCATCGGGGCGGGGATGTCGGGGCTCACCGTCGCCCGCATGCTCGCGGATGAGGGCAGGAGCGTGGTCGTCCTCGAAGCGCACGACCGCATCGGCGGACGCATGAAGACCGACAGGGATTCGGGCTTCTCGGTCGACCTCGGCGCATCATGGGTGCACGGGATCGACGACTCCCCGCTGTGGGACCTCGTGCAGGCTCTCGGCATTCCCACCATCGAGTACACGGTGGGCAGCTTCCAAGCCGGCGGACGCAGGATCGAGAACTTCGACGGCGACGGCCGCGCCATGGATGCCGCCCAGACCGAGCGCTGGGTCGACGACGTGCGCGACGTCGATCTGCTGCTCGCCGAGGAGATCGCGGCCTCCTCCCCCGGTGACACCTACCTCGACGTCACCGAACGCGCGCTCGACCGGTCAGGACTGATGCCGGAGCGCATCGACGAGATCCGGGAGTTCTTCCGTCACCGTGTCGAGGAGCAGTGCGGCGCCTGGATCGGAGATCTCGACGCCCACGGACTCGACGAGGACGCGATCGACGGTGACGAGGTCATCTTCCCGCGCGGATACGACGAGCTGCCCACGCGCATCGCCGCGGGGCTGGACGTCAGGCTCGGCCACGTCGTGACCCGCGTGACCCGTTCCGCGAGCGGAGTCGTGGTGTCGACGCCTCAGGGCGATCTCACCGGGCGCGACGTGGTGGTCACCGTGCCGCTCGGCGTGCTCAAAGCAGGATCGATCGATTTCTCGCCGCCCCTGCCCGAGGCTGTCGCCGGCCCGATCGGGCGTCTGGGGATGGGCGTGTTCAACAAGGTCTATCTCCAGTTCGACGAACGATTCTGGCCGGACGACGCCTATGTGCTGCGCGCACTCGGCGAAGCGGGCGAGCACTGGCACTCGTGGTACGACGTCTCCGCGGTCAGCGGGAGGCCGACGCTCCTCACCTTCGCGGCAGGACCGTTCGGCCGGCGGATGCAGGATCTCGACGACGACGAGATCATCGCCGACGCTCTGTCGGCGCTGCGGAGGATCTACCCGGATGGGAGCGGCGATCCCACCGCCCGCTGGATCACGCGCTGGGGGCACGACCCCTTCTCGAACGGGTCGTACTCGCACCTGTCCGTGGGGTCGTCGCATCACGACCACGATGCACTCGCCGGCCCCGTGGACGGTGTGCTGCACTTCGCCGGCGAGGCGACATGGGGTGATGAACCGGCGACCGTCGGGGCAGCTCTCTACTCGGGGCACCGAGCCGCAGAGCGGATCCTCGGGAGACCGGTAGATCTGGCGACGTTCGCGTCGGGGATCAGAGCGCGGGAGCAGAACCCAGCGCATTGATCGCGCCGATGAGCCGATACAGGTCGCCGACCTGACGTTGCTGAAGGTGCAGGGACACTCGCGGCAGGTGCAGGACATCGTCGTCGGCGACCTCCTGCTCACGGGGCGAGGACCGCTCGATCGCTCCGGACACGAGCATCGACGCGAACCGGCGGTTGAGCTCTGCCAGCTCGTCGTCGGTCGGCTCGGCCCGGAGGCGGAGCACCAGGGTGTCGCCGAACCACCGGAGGGAGTCGTAGTTCCTCCAGAAACCCGTGATCTCCGCGATGGCCTCGTCGACGGAGTCGGTGATGACCACTCTGTCGAAGTCGCCCTCAGAGATGACGCCGGTGGGAGCGAGATCCTCGTCGATGAACCGCTTCAGCCCGTTCCAGAACGTTCCGCCCTTCTGATCGAGCAGGACGATCGGGGTCGGCTCGGCCTTGCCGGTCTGCTGCAGCGTCAGCAGCTCGAACATCTCGTCGAGCGTGCCGAACCCGCCGGGGAGGCAGATGAACCCCGTCGATTCCTTGATGAGCATGAGCTTGCGTGTGAAGAAGTACTTCATCGCGACCACCTGGCCCTGAGCGGCCGTCTGCGCGTCGCCCCTCTCCTCGAAGGGCAACCGGATCGACACTCCGAGCGAGAGGGCGGGACCGGCGCCCTCGGCAGCCGCCTGCATGATCCCCGGTCCCGCACCGGTGACCACCATCCAGCCGTCCTCCGCCAGGGCGGCGGCGACGTCGCGGGCCTGCAGGTAGAGAGGATCGTCCTGCCTCGTGCGCGCCGATCCGAAGACCGTCACCTTCGGAACCCCTCGATAGGGCGCGAAGAGTCGGAAGGCATCGCGCATCTCCGCGAGAGCGGCCGACGCGATCTTCAGATCGAGGCGCTCCGTGTCGTCCTCGCCGAGCAGGATCGCCGTGCGCACCATGCGCATCACGAGTCGGCGATCGGTCACGACACCCGCGTCGTCCAGCACGCGGGTGATCTCTGCATTCAGAGCTTCGGAGAGAACTTCCTCGGTCATGTGTCCAGCGTGGCACGTTCGGCGGCCGTCGGCTCCGGCGCAACGCCGATCGCTGGAGCGGCCACACCCGCGCACCATGTCGGATGACGGCTGTCAACGCCCGTGCGCGAAGGGGCTCAGTGCGAGACGATGCTCACATGACCGAGATCAGCGGAACAGAAGCAATGCAGCGCGTGACCGAACTGGTGGAGGACATCGACTTCACCATGCTCACGACCATCGACGACGACGGCAACCTCGTCAGCCGGCCGATGTCGACGAGGCAGATGGACGAGTCGGGAGCCATCTGGTTCTTCACCGCCGAGCACACCGAGAAGGTGGAGGAGGCGTTGGAGCACCACCAGGTCGGACTGTCGTACTGCGACGCGAAGGGCATGCGCTACGTGTCGGTCGCCGGCACCGCGAGTGTCGTCCACGACCGGACGAAGATGGAGGAGCTCTACACCCCGTCGCTGGACATCTGGTTCGCCGACGGGCTCGACACCCCGGGAATCGCCCTGCTCAAGGTGACCCCCGTCGTCACGGAGTTCTGGGAGCCGGCGAAGGGGAAGATCGCCATGGCCGCCGGAGCGCTCAAGTCGCTCGTCACCAGGGACACTCCCGACGACGACATCATGAATCACGGCCGCATCCAGCGGTGACCCGTGCTCCGGTCGCGCGTGAGCGCGGCCGGAGCCGAGAGCAGTCGGCCGAGAGCAGACGGCCGAGATCAGTCGGCAGAGATCAGTCGGCAGAGGTCAGCTGCTGCACGGCCTCGTCGACTGACACGGCGGAACGGTCGCCGGAGACGCGATCCCAGAGCTCGACCTGTCCCTCTGCGGCGCCTCGTCCGACCACGACGATCTTCGGCACGCCGACCAGTTCGGCGTCGCCGAACTTCACGCCGGGCGACACCTTGGGTCGGTCGTCGAAGAGCACATCGAATCCTGCCGACTCGAGCCGAGTCGACAGCTCGGACGCCACGTCGAAGGTGACCTGGTCGCGCCCTGCGGCGACGACCTGCACGTCGAACGGAGCGACGGAGGCGGGCCAGATCAGTCCCTTGTCGTCGTTGTTCAGCTCGGCGATGATCGCGAGGATGCGCGTCACGCCGATCCCGTACGAGCCCATGGTGACGGTGACGAGCTTGCCGTTCTCGTTGAGGACCTTGAGCCCGAGAGCCTCCGCGTACTTGCGTCCGAGCTGGAAGACATGGCCGATCTCCATGCCGCGGGCGAGTTCGACGGGCCCCGATCCGTCGGGTGCCGGGTCGCCGGCCCTGACGTCGGCGATCTCGACGATGCCGTCGGCGAAGAAATCACGGCCGGCCACGACCGAGTGCGCGTGCTTCTGATCGATGTTCGCGCCCGTGATCCAGCTCGATCCCTCGCTCACGCGGGGATCCACCAGATAGCGGATGCCGGTGGCCGACTCCCCGCCCAGCACCGCGCCGGTCGGCGACCAGGGGCCGATGTACCCCTTGACCAGCAGCGGATTGTTCTCGAAGTCCTCGGCGGTCGCGGTCTCGACCTCGGCCGGGGCGAAGGCCACCTCGGCGCGCTTCTCATCGACGCCGCGGTCTCCGGGGATGCCGACCACCACGAGCTCGCGGGTGCCGTCGAGGTGGGTCAGCGCGAGCACGACGTTCTTGAGCGTGTCGCCCGCCGTGTACTCGCCGTCGAGGTGCGCGTTCGCATGCGCGACGAGCGTCTCGATCGTCGGGGTGTCGGGCGAGTCGAAGACGACGGGCGAAGCGGCCTCGTCGAAGGCGATGGCATCGGGCACCGCCGTCGAGAAGGCCTCGACGTTCGCGGCGTATCCCCCGGCACTGCGCACGAAGGTGTCCTCGCCCACGGGGGTCGGGTGCAGGAACTCCTCGCTCCGGGATCCGCCCATCGCTCCGGCATCCGCCTGCACGATGACGTACTCGAGCCCGAGACGCTGGAAGATGCGCTCGTAGGCGTCGCGCTGGGCCTGATAGCTGGCCTCGAGCCCCTCGTCCGACGAATCGAACGAGTAGGCGTCCTTCATCGTGAACTCGCGTCCGCGGAGCAGGCCGGCGCGCGGACGCGCCTCATCCCGGTACTTGTCCTGGATCTGGTACAGCGTGAGCGGAAGATCCTTGTACGACGAGTACAGGTCCTTCACGAGCGTCGTGAAGGCCTCTTCATGCGTCGGTGCGAGAAGGTAGTCGCCGCCCTTGCGATCCTTGAGCCGGAAGAGCAGGTCGCCGTATTCGTCCCAACGCCCCGTCGCCTCATAGGCCTCGCGAGGCATCAGCGCGGGGAAGTGGACCTCCTGCGCGCCCGCCGCCGCCATCTCCTCGCGGACGACCTTCTCGATCTTGGCCTTCACACGCAGTCCGAGCGGCAGCCAGGCGAAGATCCCCGCGGCCTGCGGTCGGATGTACCCGGCGCGGATCAGCAGCTTGTGACTGGCGACCTCTGCACCTGCAGGGTCTTCGCGGAGCGTTCGGAGGAAGAAGTTCGAGAGACGAGTGACCACCGGCCAAGTCTACTGACCGGCGGCCGCCCATTTCGCGATGCGTCAGTTGAGCGCGGGCAGTCCCATCGGGATCACGCCCCCGGCGTACAGGCTCTCGGCGAGCTCCTGCACCGCGGTGAGCGCGACCCGCTGCGGCAGCGGCCCGTAAGAGATGCGGGCCACGCCGAGCTTCTCGTACTCCGACGCCGCGAGCGCACCGGGCAGGCCGATGACGCTGACCTTGCCTTCGCCGATGCCCTCGACGAGCTGACGCGTGACATTCGCGTCGAGCATTCCCGGAACGAAGACCGCTGTCGCGCCGGCGTCGATGAACGCGCGCCCGCGCTGGATGGCGTCTGCGATGCTCTCGGTGATCGGACGGTGCCCCGCGCGGACGAACGCGTCGGTCCGCGCGTTCAGCGCGAAGGGCACACCCTCTGACTCCGCGGCCTTCACGATCGCCTCGACGACGGCGACGGACTCGTCGAACGGCTTCAGGCGATCCTCGACGTTCGCTCCCACGACGCCTGCGGCGATCGCGAGGCGGGTGGTCTCCCCCGCATCGTCGTAGCCGTCGTCGAGGTCGGCGGTGACGGGCACGGTGACGGATGCGGCGATGCGGCCGACCATGTCGATCATCAGGTCACGGGGGATCGTGCCGTCCTCGTAGCCGAAGGACGCGGCGATGCCGTGACCGGCGGTCGCGATCGCCTTCGTCTCGGGCAGCATCGCCACCGCCTTGGCGGATACGACATCCCACACGTTCACGACGCGGAGGATCTCCGGGGCTTCGTAGAGTCCGATCAGGGTCTGGGCCTTCGCAGCAGTGGTCATTCCCCCACGCTAACGCGCCAGGTGGAGAGACGGGTCGGGCCGACACGGGGATGTCCCGATTCCCCGGTCGATGATCGTGGGCATCGGCGCCGCGCGACCTAGGGTGGGAGCATGCCTCAGCGCCGACCGCACGTCGCCCCCTCCGCCGCTCAGACGGAGCTCGCCGCGGCACTCGCCGCATTGCGCGCCGCTCTGGATGCACCGGTCGAGTTCCCTGCGGACGTTCTTCGCGAGGCCGAGCTCTCGACCGCACCGGAGCCCGCTCTCGACCTGCGGGACATCCCGTTCGCGACCTTGGACCCGCTGGGCGCCATGGACCTCGATCAGGCGTTCCACCTGGAGCGGAGAGGAGCAGGCTACCTCGTCCGGTACGCGATCGCCGACGTGCCGTCGTTCGTCGCTCCCGGCGGCCTGGTCGATGCCGAGGCCCGCCGTCGCGGTCAGACGCTGTATGCGGCCGACGGCACGATCCCCCTGCATCCCCGGGTGCTGAGCGAGGACCGCGTCTCATTGCTGCCGGATGTCGATCGCCCCGCTCTCGTGTGGACCTTCGCCCTCGATGCTCAGGGGGCGGTGGAGGACTTCCGCCTGGAGCGCGCCTCGATCCGCTCGACAGCCCGACTCGACTATGTCGCCACTCAGCATGCGCTCGACCGGGGCGAGCCGGGGCCTGCGTCGTTGCTGCCGGAGATCGGCGCCCTGCGCATCGAGCAGGAGAAGCTCCGCGGCGGCGCGAGCCTCAACCTGCCGGACGAGGAGATCGTGCGAGGGCCGGACGGAACGTATGCGCTCGAGCGTCAGCATGCGCTCCCTGTCGAGGAGTGGAACGCTCAGCTGTCGCTGATGACCGGAATGGCCGCGGCGTCGCTCATGCTCGACGCGGGAGTCGGCGTGCTGCGGACGATGCCGCAGCCCGATGAGAAGGCCTTCGCAGCGTTCCGGGTGCAGACCGCCGCGCTCGGAAGGCCGTGGACCTCGGGTCGGTACGGCGACTTCCTGCGGCAGCTCGACCGCGCAGATCCGCTGACCGTGCCGGTCCTCGAGGCCGCCGCTGCGCTCTTCCGCGGAGCCGGCTACGTGACGTTCGACGGTGACACCCCCGCCGACATCGAGCAGGCCGCCATCGGGGCTCCCTACGCCCACGCCACCGCTCCCCTGCGCCGGCTGGTCGATCGGTGGTCGCTGGCCATCTGCCTCGCAGTCGCGGAGGGCCGCGAGGTGCCGGCGTGGGTGCGCGAGTCGCTCGCCGACATCCCCGCCCTCATGCAGGAGTCGGGTCGGCGGGCGTCGGCGCTCGATTCCGCCACGATCAACTGCATCGAGGCGGCGCTCCTGCACCCCCTCGTCGGCAGTGAGGTCGATGCCACGGTGATCGAGGTGCGCGGCGAGCGCGCAACCGTCCAGCTCTCCGAGCCCGCCGTCACCGCATCCGCTCCGCTCCCCACGGGCGCGGTGCCCGGCGACGTCGTCACCCTTCGCGTCGTGCGTGCTGACATAGCCACCGGCGAGGTCGAGTTCGCCGTCTGACCTACGCTGGCGGTGTGCACCACCTCACCCTCGCCGAGAGATTCGTCGAAGACCGCTATCCCGGCGCTGACCTCGCCGTCGTCGCCGGCAGCACCTCGAGGGGATCGCGAACCGCGACGAGTGACATCGACCTTCTCCTCATCGGCGATCGGCTGTTCGAGGACGAGAGCCGCATCAGCGAGGCATCGACCCATCGATTCGAAGGCGAGGTCTTCGAGGTGTTCGCCTACAGCCCGGTCGGCTTCGACGAGTGGGCCGATCGCGGTATCGCACAGCACCGGCCCGTCACTCTTCACATGCTGGTCGAGGGCATCGTCATCCGGGATGACGGTCGAGCGGCAGCACTCCGCGAGAAGTGGCGACGTGTACTCGATCGCGGCCCTTCGATGAGTGCCAAGGAATCGGCGTTCCGCCGCTACGTGATCACGGATGTGCTCGACGATCTCGCCGATGCGGAGGATCCGCTCGAGCGCCACGTCGAGGCGTCGGTTCTTTTCGAAAGGATCGCCGAGCTGATGCTGCTGGACGCCGGACGGTGGATCGGGTCGGGAAAGTGGTTGCCCCGCCGTCTGAGAGATCTCGACCGCGAACGTGCCGACCGTCTGAGTGAACCGCTGGTCGCGGGCGACCATGCTCTTTTCGCGACGCGTGTCGCAGAGGAGCTGGACCGAGCCGGCGGGCGCGTGCAGGAGGGATTCGAGCGCTGACGTGCGTCAGGTGGCCGGCACCGCCGTGGTCGTCATCACCAGGAGCTGCGGATCGGTCAGATCCAGCGTCACCGAGATCGATAGGAACTCCCCCAGGCTGTCGACGTGCGTGCCGCCGCAGAGGATGTCCGCCGTGCCTTCCGGCAGCTCGCACTGCCAGGTGCGCCGATCGACGATGGTCGGACCTTCGGTCACGATGCGGCTCGCGGCGCCGGAGGAGACCCACTCCGCCAGCGTCGCGTTGATCGACGACTCCCGGTCCGCGAGCGTCGAGGCGAACGTCTCGGTGTCGAAGCCCGCCTTGCGCAGGCTCTTGCCGAGCCGATACTCGTCGACGGATCCGTCCTCGTGGATACGGCTCGACTGATTCGATCTCGCCTCGAAGTCCGGGCTGCCGAGAGCATCCGTCCCCGGATCCTTGCGCCAGAGGTCGGCGAGGGCATGGTCGAGCGCCAGCGAAGCGAGGTGGCAGGCGGTGTGTCCACGGCTGAGCCCGGCGCGGCGTGACGAGTCGACGGAGAGCTCGACTCGAGCGCCTTCGACCAGACCTGCCGGGGCCTCGTCCACCAGCGTGTGGCCGACCAGCCAGGTCCAGCCCGTGGCTCCGCGCTTCACCGGGATCTCATCGCCGACGGCGAACTCGCCATCATCGGAGAGGGCTGCCATCACCGATTCCGACACGCGCGCCTCAGAACCGTCGACGACGATCTCTCCGCTGTCGCCCGGCTGATCGGGCCAGGTGTGATCGACGGGGTGGAAAGGGGTGGCCTCGACCACCACGACCGTTCCCGTCTCGCGGGCCTCGACACGGACGACGGTGCTCGACCCGGTGACGTCTCCACCGGCGAAGGAGACGAGAGTGGACGTGGTCATGGAACTCCCCAGATCGGCGGGCGGGCGCCCGCTCATCGGCTCAGTGGGACGGCGGGATGGTGAAACTGGCGAGCTTCTCTCCGTCGACCTCGAAGATCCCGTCGGACTCGCCGTTGAAGACGCTGCTCGTCCACCCGAATCGCACTCGCGTGGTGGTACCCTCGGTGGTCGCCGTGAGAACGGTCATCCTGGCTCCGGCGCCGATCGCGTCGCTGTCGGCCCAGCTCCGGACACCCTCGCGGCCGGACTTCACGGTGCCCCAATCGCTGACGAAGCCGTCGACGGTGAACGAATCGACGAATGCGTCGGTGTCGGCGGCGTTGATCGCGTCGATCATCGCCTTCGCCTGCCGAGGTACGTCCGGCTGAGTCATTGTGGTCCCCCTGGTCGATGGGTCAGGCCGTGACGACCTGGGCCGTGCCGAGAGGCGCTTCTGGCCCCATCTCGGCGGCGATGCGGTTCGCCTCTTCGATGAGGGTCGCCACGATGTCGGCCTCTGGAACGGTCTTCACGACCTCGCCCTTGACGAAGATCTGTCCCTTGCCGTTGCCCGATGCGACGCCGAGGTCGGCGTCGCGCGCCTCTCCCGGACCGTTGACGACACAGCCCATGACGGCGACCCGCAGCGGCACGGTCATGTCCTTGAGCCCCTCGGTCACGTTGTCGGCGAGCGAGTACACGTCGACCTGCGCACGGCCGCACGACGGGCACGACACGATCTCGAGCTTGCGCTCGCGCAGGTTGAGGGACTGCAGGATCTGGTGGCCGACCTTGACCTCTTCGGCGGGCGGCGCGGACAGCGACACGCGGATGGTGTCTCCGATGCCCTCTCCGAGCAGGATGCCGAACGCCGTGGCGCTCTTGATCGTGCCCTGGAAGGCGGGGCCGGCCTCGGTCACACCGAGGTGCAGCGGCCAGTCTCCTCGCTCCGCGAGAAGTCGGTACGCCTTGACCATCACGACCGGGTCGTTGTGCTTGACCGAGATCTTGAAGTCGTGGAAGTTGTGCTCCTCGAAGAGCGAGGCCTCCCACACGGCGCTCTCCACGAGCGCCTCAGCCGTGGCCTTGCCGTACTTCTGGAGGATGCGCCGGTCGAGCGAACCGGCGTTCACCCCGATTCGCAGAGACACTCCTGCCGCCTTCGCGGCCTCGGCGATCTTGCCGACGTTGCCGTCGAACTCGCGGATGTTGCCGGGGTTCACCCGCACAGCGCCGCAGCCCGCGTCGATCGCCGTGTAGATGTAGCGCGGCTGGAAGTGGATGTCGGCGATCACCGGGATCTGGCTCTTCATCGCGATGATCTTCAGCGCATCGGCGTCGTCCTGATGAGGCACGGCGACGCGCACGATCTCGCAGCCCGACGCGGTGAGCTCGGCGATCTGCTGCAGGGTGCCGTTGATGTCCGTGGTCTTGGTGGTCGTCATCGACTGCACGCTCACCGGAGCGTCACCGCCCACGAGCACCTTGCCGACCTTGATCTGGCGGGACTTGCGGCGAGGGGCGAGGACTTCGGGGATCTTCGGCATCCCAAGATTCACTGCTGGCACGCCCTCAAGCCTACGCCGCTCGCATGGGGGCGGGCTGGATGCGGGGCGATGTCATGCGCCCGTGGCGCGGCCGACCGGTGTGATAGTTTTCACCCCATGCTCGCGAACCTCACCTGGTGGCCCGCCTCCTAGGCGGTGTGTTCGCGTTCCCACGAATCCAGACCGCCTCCGGGGCGGTCTTTTCGTTGAGCCGAGCCGGAGCCACCACAGGAGACACCGATGACCCTCTCACGACTCGCCCAGCTGACCGACGATCCGACGGCGTCGTTCGTGCTGATCGCGCGCGACGGCGCAGACACCGTCGAACTGCTGAGCGGTGACGTCGTCGATGTGGATCTGCTCGCCGACATCCCGCTGTCGGTCGACGGCGTGGCGCGCGAGGTCTTCGCCATGGTGCCGTATCGACAGGTGCGGGAGCGCGGCTTCGTCGCACAGGACGACGGCGCTCCCCTGCGCTGCCTGGTGGTCGACGAGCACCTCGAGATCCCGACGGCGCAGCTGGTCGATGCTCTGCCGACCGACGTCGTGCCGCTCCGAGACGGCGGATTCGACATCGCCGACGAGGACTACGCCGCGATCGTCGAAACCGTCATCGCCGACGAGATCGGCCGCGGCGAGGGGGCCAACTTCGTCATCCGCCGCGATTACACCGCCGACATCGACATCGACGACCGCGTCGCCGCACTCACCTGGTTCCGAGCGCTGCTCACCCACGAGCGCGGGGCCTACTGGACCTTCGCGGTGATCACCCCCGGGCACATCGCGGTCGGTGCGAGCCCCGAGGCCCACGTCGTCGCTCGTGGCGGCGTCGTCACGATGAACCCGATCTCCGGCACCTTCCGCCACCCTGCGGGAGGAGCGACCCGCGAGACGCTCGTCGACTTCCTCTCCTCCACGAAGGAGACGGAAGAGCTCTTCATGGTCGTCGACGAGGAGCTGAAGATGATGAGCGCGGTGTGCTCGGACGGCGGACGCATCACCGGTCCGCATCTGAAGGAGATGTCGCGCCTCACGCACACCGAGTACATGCTCCGCGGCAGGAGCCGACTAGACCCGCGCGACATCCTCCGCGAGACGATGTTCGCTCCGACTGTCACCGGCTCCCCCATGCAGAACGCGTGCGCCGTCATCCGTCGGCACGAGAAGAAGCCCCGCGGTTACTACTCGGGTGTCGCGGCACTGTTCACGCCCAACGCCGAGGGCGGGCACGACCTCGACGCCCCGATCCTGATTCGCACGGTCTACCTGCAGGACGGATCGCTGAGCGTGCCCGTCGGCGCGACGTTGGTGCGTCACTCCGATCCCCACGGTGAGGTCTCGGAGACCCACGGCAAGGCGGCCGGAGTGCTCGGCGCCATCGGCGCGATCGATCGCGACCATGCGGCCGAGGCCCGCAGCGATGCGGATGCTCCGGGCGAGAGCGTGTCGCTGGCCGATGATCCCGTGATCGCGGATCTGCTCGCCTCGCGCAATGCGAGGCTCGCCGAGTTCTGGCTCAACCCGCAGGGTGACGACTCCGCCGGTCCCTTCGCCGGCCGCACCGCCGTCGTGGTCGATGCGGAAGATCGCTTCACGACCATGCTCGCCCACCAGCTGCGCCACCTCGGCCTGGACGTCGCCATCATCCCCTGGGATGCCGCACGCGACGCCGAGCTCGACGCGGCCGATCTCGTCGTGTCGGGGCCAGGACCTGGCGACCCGCGCGACACCCGGAGCCGGCGCATCGCACGGATGAGGGAGATCATCACCCGCCGCACCGATGCGGGAGCGCCGCTCCTCGCGGTGTGCCTCAGCCACCAGATCCTCAGCGATCGCCTGGGCATCGAGCTCACCGCACTGGACGCGCCGCACCAGGGCCTGCAGAAGTCCGTTCCGGTCTTCGGCGAGGACGCCTCCATCGGCTTCTACAACACGTTCACCGCGCGCGTGGCGCCGGGCACGACATCGGCAGGGTCGGCGACCATGTCGGCGGAGATCGCCGCGGACGCGACGTCAGGCGACGTCTACGCACTGCGCGGCGATCACTTCGCCTCCGTGCAGGGCCACCTGGAGTCGATCCTCTCGCACGACGGCATCCGCACGCTCACGCGTCTCGTCGGTCACGCGCTCTCCTGACCGCGACGTCGGATCCCGACGGCCTGCGCTACGGCAGCAGGTCGACCGGTCGGAAGACGTCGGCGATCAGCAGCAGCGCACCCATCGCGATCAGCAGCGTGGCGACGACGATCGTGAGCGGAACGAGCCTGGTCGCGTCGACGGGATCGGGAGGGGGCCGGCGGAAGATCTTGGCCCATGCCCGACGGATGCCGTCCCACAGCGCCACCACGACGTGACCGCCGTCGAGCGGCAGCAGCGGGATCAGGTTGAAGACGAACAGAGCGATGTTGAGAGAGCCCAGCAGGCTCAGCAGCACCGCGAACCGGTCGAGGACGGGAGCCTCGGTGGCTGCGACCTCTCCGGCGAGGCGCCCCACTCCGACGACGCTCAGCGGTCCGTTCGGATCGCGCTCTCCTCCGGTGACCAGCGCGACACCCACGTCCCAGAGCCGCACGGGCAGGGTCGCGATCAGTGAGGCGACGCGTGCGACGTTCTCGCCCGCCACCTGAGGTCCGGCGGTGAGCGGCTGCGGGACGTACGCGGTCTGCGCGACCATCCCGACGTATCCGACCTCCTTCACGACCGGTTCTCCGTCATCGCCGATGAGGGGGCGGCCGGCGTCGTCCGTCAGAGTGCGCTCCGCGGCGATGGGGGTGATGCTCAGCGTCTGCTCCCGCCCGTCGCGGGTCACGACCACGTCGAGGGCCTTCGCCGGCGACGCCTGGATGATCGCGGTCGCCTCGGCGAAGGTCGACACCGGCACCCCGTCGACCGACTGCAGCACGTCTCGGGGTCTGATGCCCGCCGCAGCAGCGGGTGTCGCCGGGTCGTCGCTCGCGCACTCCGTCGCCGTCGACCCCGCGGGCAGCACGCACTCGTTGACCGACGCGATTGTCGTGGTGGCCTGCTGCACGCCGATCCCGCTGAGCAGCACCGTGAAGATGATGACCGCGAGGATCAGGTTCATCGCCGGGCCGCCGAGCATCACGACCACCCGCTTCCAGGTCGACAGCTTGTAGAAGACCCGGTCCTCCGCACCCTCGGCGATGGTCTCGTCGTTGGCCGAGCGAGCATCCTGCACGAGCGCGCGGAACATCCCCTTGGCGGGGCCCGCGTTCTTCGACGTCGGATACATGCCGGACATCGAGATGAACCCACCGAGCGGCAGCAGCTTGAAGCCGTACTCCGTCTCACCGATCCGCTTCGACCAGATGCGCGGCCCGAATCCGATCATGTACTGTCCGACGCGCACGCCGAAGAGCTTCGCCGGCAGGAGGTGACCGACCTCGTGCAGACCGATCGACAGGCCGAGGCCGATCAGCATGAACACGATGCCACCCAGATAGAGCAGTGCTTCCACGTGCCCACGCTAGTGGCCGCAGCCTAGGAATCAGCCTCACGCGCCCTACCCCGCATCGCGGACCCGGCGTGAGATCATGGATTCGACATGTCGATTGAACAACAACCGAGCCTGCCTCCCGTGCTCCGCCCCGCGAACCCGCCCCGGCGTGAGCTGTCCGAACTCGCATCACGATTCGCCCGAGAAGTACGCGGCGACCTGAGCGGGGTGACCGTGTCGGGGATCACCCTCGCCACCGCCGACCTCCGAGAGGGCGAAGCCTTCGTCGCGATCCGCGGCGTCAACCGCCACGGCGCAGAGTTCTCCGCGACCGCCGCCGAGAAGGGCGCGGTCGCGGTCATCACCGATGACGCCGGCGCGTCGATCGCCGAAGCCACCGGTCTGCCTGTGCTCGTCGTCGACGACCCGCGCGCGACACTGGGTGCTCTGAGCGCCTGGGTCTACGGCACCGGTGCGGGCGAGCCTCTCCCCCTGCTCTTCGCGACCACAGGAACCAACGGCAAGACCAGCGTCTCGCATCTGCTCGAGGGCATCCTCGACCAGCTCGGAGTCGTGACCGGACTCTCGTCGACTGCCGAGCGGCACATCGCCGGCGAGATCATCGTCTCGCGGCTCACCACCCCCGAGGCGTCCGAGATGCATGCCCTTCTGGCGCTCATGCGCGAGCGCGACGTCGAGGCCGTGGCGGTCGAGGTCAGCGCGCAGGCACTGTCGCGACACCGCGTCGACGGCATCCGCTTCGACGTCGCCGGATTCACGAACCTCAGCCATGACCACCTCGACGACTACGCCGACATGGAGGAGTACTTCGAGGCGAAGCTGCCGCTGTTCCGCGCCGATCGCGCCACCCGAGGCGTCGTGTGCATCGATTCGCCCGCAGGAGCGGTCGTCGTCGACCGGGCCGAGATCCCCGTCGTCACCGTCGGCACCCCCTCGATCGCGGCCGATCCCGATGCCGCACGCGCGGCCGACTGGGTCGTCGTGATCGATGACGAGCGCGCGGCCGGCACGACCTTCACCCTCACCGGTCCGGAGGGATCCCTCACCACCACGGTTCCCGTGATCGGACCTCACATGGCGGCGAACGCCGCGCTGGCCATCGTGATGCTTCTCGAGGGCGGCTACGCCTGGGATCGCATCGTCGACGCACTGCGGCGCGACGACGGCATCCGCGCCCACCTTCCCGGGAGGACGCAGCTCGTCTCGGGAGATCGAGGGCCGGCCGTCTTCGTCGACTTCGGGCACTCCCCCGACGCGTTCGAGAAGACGCTCGCCGCCGTGCGACGCGTCACGCCGGGGAAGGTGCTGATGCTGTTCGGCGCCGACGGCGATCGCGATGCCAGCAAGCGGTACGACATGGCCCGCACCGCGGTGGAGGGCAGCGACATCCTCGTCGTGACCGATCATCACCCGCGCTTCGAGAATCCGGAGTCCATCAGGGCGACGCTCGTCGAGGGCGCGCGTCGTGCTCGGCCTGACGCGGAGATCCACGAGTACTCGCCGCCGGAGGACGCCATCGTCGCCGCGGTCGGCCTGGTGGGCGAGGGCGATGCGATCCTCTGGGCAGGACCGGGCCATCAGGACTACCGTGACATCCGCGGCCAGCGGACCCCGTACTCGGCGCGCGAGCTGGCCCGTAGAGCGCTGCGGGCGGCCGGCTGGCCCGTGCCGGAGTCCCGCTGGCCCGTGCCGTATCCCGACGAGGACTGACGCGCTGGACGAGGACTGACGCGCTGGACGACGGCTCGCGACCGGCTCGTCAGGACTGAGCGATGAGGCGATCAGCCGTTCGACGAGCCCAGCTCTCCGCCTCGGCGAGCCACTCGATCGTCAGGGCGTCGGGAGCCTCATGGGCGTCGACGACGCGGGAGATCGTGTCGACGATGCCGAGGAACGACAGCCGCCCCTCGTGGAAGGCATCGACGGCCTGCTCGTTCGCGGCGTTGTAGACCGCCGGGAACGTGCCCCCCGCTCGTCCGACCGTCTTCGCGAGACGCACTGCAGGGAACGCCGCGTCGTCGAGCGGCTCGAACGTCCACGACGTCGCGGCGGTCCAGTCCAGCGGACGCCCCACGCCGCCGACGCGGTTGGGCCAGTCGAGGCCCAGCGAGATCGGCAGGCGCATGTCGGGGGGCGAGGCCTGGGCGATCGTCGATCCGTCGATGAACTCGACCATGGAGTGCACGATCGACTGCGGATGCACGACGACGTCGATGTCGTCGTAGTCGATGTCGAACAGCAGGTGCGCCTCGATCACCTCGAGCCCCTTGTTCACGAGCGTCGCGGAGTTGGTCGTCACCATCCTCCCCATGTCCCAGGTCGGGTGCGCCAGCGCCTCCTGGGGCGTGACCGCCTCGAGCTGCTCTCGGCTGCGACCGCGGAACGGTCCGCCCGACGCCGTCACCACGAGCCGACGCACCTCGTCGTGGCTGCCGCTGCGCAGCGACTGCGCGATGGCGGAGTGCTCGGAGTCCACGGGAACGATCTGCCCTGGGGCGGCTGCGGCCTGCACCAGCGAGCCGCCGACGATCAGCGACTCCTTGTTGGCCAGCGCGAGCGTGCGGCCCGCCTTCAGAGCGGCGAGCGTCGAGCCCAGGCCTATCGAGCCCGTTATCGCGTTGAGCACGACGTCGGCGTCGACATCGCGCACCAGCTGCTCCGCCTCGTCTGCGCCGAGCGCGGTGCTCTCGACGCGGAACGCGTCAGCCTGCTCGGCCAGCATCTCGGCGTTGGAACCCGCCGCGAGACCTACCAGCTCGAATCGACGAGGATTGGCCCTGATGACGTCGAGCGCCTGCGTTCCGATGGAGCCGGTGGAGCCGAGGACGATGATACGACGCATGTCGCCAGCCTATGGCAAGCCCCCGGCTCCCTCGACGTCAGCCTGCCTGCTCGATGGGGGTGGTGGCGACGATGTCGACGACGAAGACGAGCGACTCGTTCTGCAGCGCATTGCCCTCGGAGGCTCCGTAGGCGTCCTTCGGAGGCATCGAGACGACGACCTGCGAGCCGACCTTCTGACCCTCGAGGGCGAGGCGGAAGCCGGTCACGACGCCGCTGGTCTGGAACTGCGACGGCGCGGCGTCACGGCTCCAGCTCGAGTCGAATTCGGTGCCGTCCGACCACTTCACTCCGCGGTACTGGACCGTGACGAGGTCACCCGCACCGACGACGGCTCCGTCGCCCTGCTTGAGCACGGCCACCTCGGTCTCCGCGGGTGCATCGCCCTCGGGGATCGTGATCGTGGGTGCGCCCGCGTCATCGAGCTCGACGCCCGGCGTCCCCTCCGGGGCATCGACGTCGGAGCCGGAGGCGATGGTGGGAAGCTCTTCGATCGTCTCGACGTAGAGAACGCTCGGGTTCATGCCCTCCTGCGCGGCGGGGAGGGTGAGCACGACGCTCGATCCGATGGGAAGGCATTCCGCCGCGACGGTGAAGACGGTGGACTGCGTCGGGTCGACGATCTGCTGCGGCTGCTGCACCGCGAGAAGCGCGGAGAGCACGCCGTCGGGCCCGCGCTCGGACGAGCTGAGCACCTCGTTCGTCGTGCCGTCGATGAGCTGGTAGCGCAGCGAGACGAGGTCGCCGGGGAGCACCTCATCTCCGTCGCCCTCCACGACGACCGAGCGCTCGGCCTCGGTGATCTCGGTGCCCTCGGGCACGGTCACCTTCGCATCGGCTCCCGATCCTTCGACCGTGACGGCATCGGAACCCGACCCGGAGGCGAGATCGGCGAGGCACGAGCTGTCGGCACCGGACGACGATGTCGCCGTGGATTCGGGAGCCGCGTCGCCGGAGCATCCCGCCAGAAGAAGAGTCGCTGCGGCGACGGTGGACAGGAGGATGAGCGGACGCTTGCGCACAGTGGAAGACCTCGGGATCGCGGGCGGGACAGTACATCCTCTCGCATACCCCTTTGTCCGCGCTGGGAGGCGCGCGTGGAGCGTCCATTCCCGCCGAGGCATGATTCCGGGGGTACTCTGCTCTGATGACGTCTGAGCACTCCGTGGAGCCCGAATCGTCGAACGGATCACCGCCCGCGGAGACTGCGAAGCCGCGTCACGCCGGCTTCACCTACCGTCTCGGGCGTGGTCTCATCAGCCCCCTCGCACGCACCGTCTACCGACCGCGCATCGAGGGACGGGAGAACGTCCCGATGAACGGGCCGGTGATCTTCGCCAGCAATCATCTGTCGTTCATCGACTCGATCGCCATTCCCGTCGCCGCACCGCGGCCGGCGCACTTTCTCGCGAAGTCGAGCTATTTCGAGGGAACAGGGATGAGCGGCTGGTCCAGCCGCACCTTCTTCCAGTCCATCGGCGCGATCCCGGTGCGTCGCGGCGCAGGGCAGGCGGCGCTGGACGCCCTCGACCTGCAGCGCCAGCTGCTCGACGAGGGGCTCGCGGTCGCGCTGTACCCCGAGGGAACGCGGTCCACCGACGGCCGGCTGTACAAGGGACGCACCGGTGTCGCGTTCCTCGCCCTGCAGACCGGCGCACCCGTCGTGCCCGTCGGCCTGATCGGAACCGACAAGATGATGCCGGTCGGCGCCAAGATGCCGACGCTCGCAGAGCGCATCACGGTGCGGTTCGGCGAACCGCTCGATCTGTCGCCGCACGGTCCCGCCACCAGCGGCAGAGCGCGTCGTCTCGCGACCGACGAGATCATGGCCGCGATCCATGCGCTGTCCGGGCAGGAGCTCGCCGACGCCTACAACGAGGCGCCGGCGCAGGGAGCGATCGAGAAGATCAAGCAGGCGCTCCCGCACGAGCGCCGCTGAGGATCAGCCGGCTTCGGCCGTCACCGTCGCCTCGTGGTGCACGGGGAAGTTGACCGAGTTGGCGATGAAGCACCACTGATTGGCCTGTACGTGCGCGTGCTTCGCCGCCTCGATCATCGACGCATCGGCGACCACGACCTCCGGATGCAGCGTCGCTTCGACGAAGGCTCCGCCGCCCGCGCCGTCCTCGCGCATCAGCGCCGTCGCGCGGTCGCGGTAGGCGACCACGACCACGCCGGCCTTGACGCACGCGTAGAGATACGAGAGCAGGTGGCACTCCGAGAGGGATGCGAGCAGCATGTCCTCGGGGTTCCAGCGTTCCGGATCCCCCCGGAACGGAGTGTCGGCCGAGGCCAGGACCTCCGGCTTTCC
The DNA here is from genome assembly GCA_963518515.1 of uncultured Microbacterium sp. Taxonomy (GTDB): domain Bacteria; phylum Actinomycetota; class Actinomycetes; order Actinomycetales; family Microbacteriaceae; genus Microbacterium. The sequence goes on along the minus strand of CAUQIW010000002.1, from coordinate 13,919 downwards.
TTCGACCGTGACGCTGACATCACGGCTGTAGTCGCGATAGCCGCTCGTTCCCGTGCCCGTGTTGCCGGTCCAGGTCGAGGTGAGGGAGTAACGGTGCTCGCCGAGAGCCGCGGAACGATCTGCCATCGCTCCAGTCTGCCAGCCCGCGACCGCTTCGGGTCCTGGATACGGTGAACGACGAACCGTGGGTATCCTTGGGTGGTGCTGGAGACTCTCACCGTTCAGGATGCCGTGGAACTCGCCGTCGTCGATCGCAGTGGATTCATCGAATCCCGACACGCGGGAGCGGCGGTCGTCCTCTCCCCCGACGGCGAGGTCGTGTCGCGCCTCGGCAACGCCGACGCGCTCGTGCTCCCCCGATCGAGCCTCAAGCCCCTGCAGGCGGTCGCCTGCATCACCGCCGGCGCGGTGCTCGAAGGCGAGCAGCTCGCGATGTCGACGGCCAGCCATTCGGGGACGGACAGGCATGCCTCGGTGGTGCGGGACATGCTCACCGAGGGCGGGCTCACGGAAGACCACCTCGGATGCCCTGCCGCCTGGCCGGCGGACACTGCCGCCCGCGACGAGATGGTGCGCGAGCACGGAGCCCCCGAGCGCATCCGCATGAACTGCTCGGGCAAGCATGCGGCGATGCTCAGGGCGTGCGTCGCGACGGGCTGGCCGACCGAGGGGTATCTCGACGTCGCGCACCCGCTGCAGGCGCACATCCGCGAGGTGATCGAACGTCTCACGGGTGAGAAGATCGCGCACACCGCGATCGACGGCTGCGGGGCGCCGGTCTACGCGATCACACTCACGGGATTGGCCCGATCGATCCATCGGATCGGCACCGCGTCCGATCGCTCGCCCTTCGCTCTGCACCGCGTGGCCGGGTCGCTCGTCAGGGCGGTGCGGGAGAACCCGTGGACGATCGAGGGGCCGGGACGCCCCGACACCATCGCCATCGAGACGATCGACGTCTTCACGAAGGGCGGTGCCGAGGCGATCATGGTCATGGTCGCCACGAACGGCACCACGGTCGCTCTGAAGATGCTGGACGGCGGAGCTCGCGCTTCTACCCTCGTGGCGGCCACGCTCCTCGCCCGTGCCGGAGCGATCAGCGAGTCCGACCTCGCGAGCCTGGAGGCCGCCCTGCCGCTCGAGGTTCTCGGCGGTGGACAGCCGGTCGGCAGGATCCGCGTCAGCCCTGGCATCTGATCCGCGCACGCATCAGCCCGGTGCGAATGCGGAGAGGACGACTCGCCGCGGAGAATCCGAGCCGACGACCGACCACGCTCGCCCTGCGTGGGGGCGGGCGTAGGGCGGCAGCTCTCTGACCTGCGCGAGCTGGCGGAGATCGACCGGGTTCTCCGCCCTGATGATCGCCTCGCCCTGCCTGCGCACATGCTGCCAGAGCGACCAGGTGCGCTGCCACACCTCCGCCTCCGCCACGAGGATGATCCGCCCGGAGGCCGGCGGCTCGCCGGTGGCGCCGGAGGCAGGCAGCTCGCCGGTGGCCCCGGAGACGAGGACCACCTCGCACTCCGGATGTGCCAGCGCCAGGGCGTCGGCCATCGCGGGGGCCGCCGTTGTGACCACACCCGTCACCGGTGTGCGGGGACTCCAGACCGGCGGAGCCCCGTCGCGGATCCGTCGAATCCGTCGGTCGCCCGTCACCCCCTGGTGTTCGGACGCCGTCTCCCGGTCCGACGCTCCCCGATTCTCGTCGGCCCACGCGATCTGCACCTCTCGCTCACCGAGGCGCGCGCGACCGGGAGGACGGTCGCGATCGAACCCTGCCGAGTCTCCGCCGGCAGCGAGATGATCGACCCTGCTCGATGTGCGCAGTAGGGCGCGCAACGGCAGCGCGTCGAGCAGGCGACCGCCCGGTCCTGTCGCCCGAGAGGCCGTCAGGACGAAAGTGGTGCCCGCGCCGTTGCGCAGAATCTGCTCCCAGCGCTGCGCGAGATGCTGGGCGTACTCGGCGGGGAGGTCGCTGAGACGCGCGTCCAGGTCATCGCACAGGACGAGTGCCGGCCGGTGCGCGGCGGAGGCGGCGAGGGCCTCGACCGCGTCCCACGCCTGCTCAGGATCTGACGGTATCCAGAGCGGATCGGCGTGCTGTGCTGCCAGCAGGCGGAGCAGCGACGTCCGCCCTGAGCCCGCAGCCCCCAGCACCGACATCCCTCGATCGATCCCTACCTTCACGGTGACCAGCGGTTGCTCCTGTCGCGTCGGATGGTCTGCTCGGCCGAGCACGATCGCTCCGCTCGGAGCCCCTTCCACGACATCCCTCAGGGGCAGCATCTCCGGCAGCGGAGGCAGCCACGGACTCCTCGGACGCTCGGCCTCGTTCCAGCGCAGGCAGATGCCCCTGAGGTCCGAGGCAGCGGTCAGGGCGATCCTCATCATCATCGGTTCGCTGTCCTGCGGTCGCCGAGCGAGCGCGATCCCCCGCGACGCCGCTCCGCCCTCGAGCTCGGAGGCGGCGTCAGTCCCGATGACGAGACGACTGTCTGCCGCATCACTCACGCGCAGGCTCACCCTGAGCGGACAGTTGGCTGCGAGAGCATCTCGGATCACCCCCGACGCACGTTGGGTGCCGATGATGAGATGCATGCCCAGCGCGCGCCCTCGAGCGGCGATGTCGGTGAACACGACCCCGAGGTCGGGGTGCTCCTGCAGAAGCGCCGCGAACTCGTCGACCACGATCACCAGACGGGGCATCCCGCTCTCGCTCACATCCCTCGCATTCGCCGCCGCCAGCAGGGACTCCCGCCGACGCAGCTCCGCTGTCAGACTCGACACGCCGCGCCGAGTGCCGGCCTCGTCGAGGTCCGTGATGACGGCGGTCACCTGCGGCAGCGGTCGCAGCGGCTCGAACGCGGTCCCGCCCTTGAAGTCCACGAGCACGAAGGCGACCCGATCGGGACCATGCCGAGCCGCGATCGCCGTGACCCAGGACACCAGCAGCTCGCTCTTGCCCGAGCCCGTGGTGCCGGTCACGATGGCATGCGGACCGTCGTGGACGATGTCGAGGACGACGGCATCCCTCCCGTCGCGACCGATCGCGGCCGGCAGACCGGTCTCCGACCACTTCGCGTCGATGTCCCGCAGCCCGACCGCATCGGGAAGTCCGTCGAGCTCACCCGCCGCCTCAGCGCGGAGCATCGCGGCCGCCACCGCCTGCGTGCGCGAGAGACCTTCACAGGCGAGGGCGAGCGTGCCGTCGGGGGTCCGCAGTGCGGCGCGCATCGGCTCGACGACATCGATCACGGTCGTGATCCCCTCGGGCACCTCCGCCTCAGACGGAAGCAGCAGGATCACCGCGTCACCCTGCGACCGAGCATCCGGTGCGGATCCCACGGCGAGCCGGAACGCACCGCGTCGTGCCGTGGCCGCATGGGGGAAGTCCGCGAGCCCCCACTCTCCCAGTCCCTCGCCGATCAGAGCCAGCTGACCGGGGCCGAAGCGGAGACACAGCTGCACGATCAGAGCGCGCACGACCGCCGAGACGGTCGGCAGAGGACCGCGCACGGCGACACCGCCGCGCAGAGGGACTGCCAGCGGCACACGCTCGATCGCCCGGCATCTCGTCTGGAAATCGCGTGCCCTGTCGCCGTCGCCGCCGGAGACGGTGAGTGTGCTGCGGCCCGTCGCGCTGCCGACCACGACCTCGGTCGACGGACTCGGACCCTCGGTACCCCGAAGCGGGAGTTCGCGCAGGCATCCCGCCGCATCAGGCTGACGCTGCCATCTCGTCGTGCGCTCCTCATGGTGCCGCCACTTCAGCTGCTCTTCGGCATCCGTCCATGCCTGCTCATACTCGGCCTCGGCACGTCGGCGCGCCGTGCGCCCCGACCGCGCGCCGTCGATGAGCGAGGCGAAGATCATCAGCGGCCCGAGTGCGGCGAAGCACAGGGAGTACAGAGAGCCGGTGACCAGCCAGAGCACCACGCCCGCCACCACAGGCACGAGCGCCGCCATGAACGGCACCGGTGCGCGCCTCTGGGGTACGAGACGAGGGGGAACGGAGATCGACAGCTGATCCATGCCGCTCAGTCCACCCCAGGCGACCGCCTCCGAGGTGGTGTTCCACAGGGTCCTGACCCTATGCGGCTGGATCCTCGATCGTGGAGGACGAGTCGTCGCCGTCCGGCGCGGCGTCGTTCTGCACCTCGTCGACCTGCACGATGACCAGCGTCACGTTGTCGCGGCCGCCGTTCTCGAGCGCGGCGGCCACCATCGCATCGACCGCAGCCGCGGGATCGGCGTTCTGACGGAGGAAGTGCTGGATGCCGTAGTCCGTGAGCTCTTTGGTGAGACCGTCCGAGCAGATGACGAAACGATCGCCGGCACGCACATCGAGCGTGACGTAGTCGGGAGCCGTGAGTTCGCTGGCGCCCACCGCCCGTGTGATCACGTTGCTGTACGGATGCCCCTCCGCCTCCTCGGGGCTGATCTTGCCGGCGGCGATGAGCTCCTGCACCACGGAGTGGTCGGTCGTGACCTGCACGAGACGGTCGTCGCGCAGCAGGTAGACGCGCGAGTCGCCGATGTTCAGCGACACCCATCTCGGCTCGTCGCCGTCGAACTCCAGGAACACTCCTGTCAGCGTCGTCCCTGTGCCCTCGTCGGTCGTCTCCGGATGGTCGGCGATGTCGGCGATGGCGCTCACGAGCGCGTTCTCGATGGACTCGCGCTCGACCGATCCGGACGAGACCATGGCCTGGAGCCGTGAGACGGTGCTCTGGCTGGCGATCTCGCCTCCGGCGTGTCCGCCCATGCCGTCGGCGACGATGAACAGCGGGTACTCCGCGAAGAATGCGTCCTGGTTCGTCTCGCGCCGACGTCCCACGTCGGTCGCACCCGCCCAGGACAGGCGCAGCGCGCGCTGCGAAACCGTGACGCTATGCGTCTTCGTCGTCGTCTCAGCCACTCGTTGCCTCCGAATTGCCCGCGAGTCGGGCGGCCCCAGGGTACTCACACATCGTAGTGGACTCCGAACCGCTCATACTCTCGCCCCCGGATCCTCGGGCAGCGGGAAGAGCTCGTCGATCGCGGCGAGGTCCGCGGCATCCGGTCGCCACGCCGTACCCGCATCCGCATTCGTCTCGACCCGCTCGGGTGTCGTGGCTCCGGCGATCACGCTGGAGACCTGCGGATTCGCCAGCAGCCAGCCGAAGGCCGTCTGCAGCATCGTGATGCCGCGCTCGTCGCAGAACGAGCGGAGCTGGTCCAGCGCATCCCAGGGAGCGTTCTCCCAGACATGGCGCCGCGAGGACATGATCCGACTCGACGCAGGCCCTCCCTCGCGATTGAACTTGCCCGAAAGCAGCCCGTTGTGCAGCGGGAAGTAGGGGAAGAACCCGAGTCGGTACCTCTCCACGGCGGGCAGCACCTCGCGCTCGGCGGCTCTGGCGAGCAGCGAGTAATGGTTCTGCGCGGAGACGAAGCGTCCGGTGGCGCGCTCGCGCGAGACGAACTCGGCTTCGGCGATCTGCCAGCCCGTGAAGTTCGAATGGCCGTAGTAGCGGATCTTCCCCTCGCGGGTGAGCTCGTCGAGGGCGTCGATCGTCTCGGCGATCGGCGTCTCAGGGTCGGGCAGATGCAGCTGGTACAGGTCGATCCAGTCGGTGCGCAGGCGCGTCAGCGACTCCTCGACCGCACGGCGCACGTGACGACGCGATCCGCGGGCGGCGGGGAAGGCGTACCCCATGTCGCGCTCGTGCCCGAACTTCGTGGCCAACACGACCCGGTCACGGCGGCCCTTCAGTGCCGCCCCCATGAGCGACTCGCTCGCACCGGGCTGGGCGCCGTACATGTCCGCCGTGTCGAAGAGCGTGATGCCGCTCGCGATCGCGGCGTCGATGACCGAGCGTGTGCCGTCGAGGGATTCCGTGGCCGTGCCCGAGCGTCCGAAGTTGTTGCAGCCGAGACCGGTCGGCGAGACGAGCAGTCCGGATGCGCCGACGCGGCGCGGAGACATGACCATGTACCCACGCTATCGTCTCGCGCGCGACCGGCGGCACGCCGGCGGCAGCAGAAAGCCCCCGACCTGGGTCGAGGGCTTTCCGTGTCGAGGCGTCTCAGCTCATCACGCCGGCGGAGGCGTGGGGCCGGCGGGAGGTGCCGGCGGCGCCGCGGGAGGAGCGGGCGGACCGGCCGGAGGTGCCGGCGGTGCTGCAGGAGGAGACGACGGCGCCGCAGGAGGAGACGACGGCGCTGCCGGCGGAACTCCGGGAGCGGCCGGGCCGCCGGGGGCTGCCGGAGGTGCGTATCCGGGCTGCGCCGGAGGCGTGTAGCCAGGCTGTGCGGGCGGCGCGTAACCCTGCGGTGCGGGCGGAGCGTAGCCCTGGGGGGCGCCGTAGCCCTGCGGAGCACCGTAGCCGGGAGCGGCCGCGCGCGGCTGCACGGGGATCCCCTGCCAGACGGTCTTGTCGCCGAGGAGGCCGTTGTTGCTCCACGACGCCGGCGCGATGTTCGGGTTCCAGCGCGACTTGTCGAACGCCTGGATGCCCAGCCAGATGACCGGCAGGAAGAAGTACAGGATGACCCAGACAGAGTCCTTCTGCAGCTTGAGACCCACGCGCCATGCGGCCATCAGGTCAAGGATGCGCGCCGCGATGCCGATGAGCGGAAGGATCAGGAACCAGCCGAGGAACGGGATGATCGCGCCGACCACGGCGCCACCCACGATGTAGAGCAGGAGCCAGGGGCTGAGGTCGCCCAGCTTGTAGAAGATCATCGAGTTGTAGACCGGCACCCATGCACGCCACTTGCCCTGCACACCGGCCTTCTCGAAGACCTTCATGTAGAACCAAGAGTAGAGCGCGTAGATCGCGAGCGGCAGGACCGTGTAAAGCAGGATGACGGCGACGAGCGCGCCGCCCGATAGACCGTATCCGTAATAGTCGTAGTCGTCGTACATGATCCCCTCCGGATCCGATGGAGCTGGCGCCGTGCGCGCCGCGTCACCCACCATAGCGGGGCCGCGAGACGCGCGGCAACGACACACGCGAGGACCGATCGTCCCGCGTCATGCCCCGTCATTCCGCGACGACGAGCTCCAGTATTCCGGAATCGCCCGTCGGCCGGAGAACGATCCCCCGTGACTCGGCCCAGGTGAGGAGCGTCCGCTGCGACCGCACGCGCGGGCGGTCCTCTGCCAGCGCACGGACGAGCTGCCCCTTGGACTTCTTGTTGAAGTGGTTGAGTGCTCTGCCGTGCTCGGTGACGACACGCACGTACGCCGAGGGAACGGTCTCGGGAATCGGTCCGAGCGCCACATATGCCTCACTGCGGAGGTCGAGCACGAACGGCGGATCCTCCGAGGCGATGGCCTCGGAGGTGGTCGACGCCCAGTGACGCCGCAGGGCGGGAAGGCCGGGCACCGAGGTGCCGGCGGCCAGCCGGTACGGGGGCAGGCCGTCGAGCGCACCCACCGGACCGAAAGGCGCCGAATGGATCCAGACATGGGACCCGAGCCAGCGACGCGACGCCGACGACAGGCTCTTCGCGTCCAGCGCGTCGTAGAGCACGCCCGTGTACCGGTCGACCGCAGGCATCGTGGCCGCCGAGCGCAGCATCCGATTGTGAGCGATGTCGCCGACCTGGGCTGCGCTCAGCTTCAGCACCCTGCGCGCGGCGTCCTCATCGGATGCCAGCGCGATCAGCGCGTCGATCGCGGCATCCCGGTGCTCGCGCAGCGAGGGCAGGACCATCGCATCGATGTCGAGCGGAGCGCCGCCGCCACCAGGGCGCTTCGTCTCCGACGGAGGAAGCAGGATCTTCATGTCATCTCTCGAACGCAGACGCGTCCGCCTCGACAGCTGCCGAGGCGGACGCGATGGGTGGAACTGCTCAGGCGATGAGAGCCGCGTTGCCTGCCACGATCGTCAGGACGTCGCCCTCCATCGAGAGGAATCCGTCCTGGGCGTTGGCGAGCACCTTGGTGCCGTCGGTCTGCGTGATCCTGACCTGACCCTCCGCGAGGATCGCCAGCACCGGCTCGTGGCCGGTCATGAAGCCGATCTCACCCTCGACGGTCTTGGCGACCACGAGGCTCGCTTCGCCCGTCCAGACCTCCGCGTCGGCGGAGACGAGACTGACGTGCAGGGAGTTGGAGCCGTTGGCCATGGTCAGCCGTTCTCCTTCTGGATCTTCGCCCACTGCTCTTCGACGTCGGAGATGCCACCGACGTTGAAGAAGGCCTGCTCTGCGACGTGGTCGAAGTCACCGCGGGTGATCGCATCGAACGACTCGATGGTCTCCTTGAGCGGAACCGTCGAACCCTCGACACCCGTGAACTTCTTGGCCATGTAGGTGTTCTGCGAGAGGAACTGCTGGATGCGGCGTGCACGCGACACGACGATCTTGTCCTCTTCGGAGAGCTCGTCGACACCGAGGATCGCGATGATCTCCTGCAGCTCCTTGTTCTTCTGGAGGATCTGCTTGACGGTCGTCGCGACGCGGTAGTGGTCCTCGCCCAAGTAGCGGGGGTCCATGATGCGAGAGGTCGACGTCAGCGGGTCGATGGCCGGGTACAGACCCTTCGACGCGATCTCACGCGAGAGCTCGGTCGTGGCGTCGAGGTGCGCGAACGTGGTCGCCGGAGCCGGGTCGGTGTAGTCGTCGGCCGGCACGTAGATCGCCTGCAGCGAGGTGATCGAGTGACCGCGGGTCGAGGTGATGCGCTCCTGGAGCACGCCCATCTCGTCGGCGAGGTTCGGCTGGTATCCCACAGCGGACGGCATGCGGCCGAGCAGCGTGGAGACCTCGGAACCGGCCTGCGTGAAGCGGAAGATGTTGTCGATGAAGAGAAGCACGTCCTGCTTCTGCACGTCGCGGAAGTACTCCGCCATCGTGAGGGCGGACAGTGCGACGCGCAGACGCGTTCCCGGCGGCTCGTCCATCTGGCCGAAGACGAGGGCGGTCTTGTCGAAGACGCCCGCCTCCTCCATCTCGTGGATGAGGTCGTTGCCCTCTCGGGTGCGCTCACCGACACCGGCGAATACCGACACACCACCGTGATCCTGCGCCACGCGCTGGATCATCTCCTGGATGAGCACCGTCTTTCCGACACCGGCTCCACCGAACAGACCGATCTTCCCACCCTGCACGTAGGGAGTCAGGAGGTCGATCGACTTGATGCCGGTCTCGAACATGGTCGTCTTCGACTCGAGCTGGTCGAAGTTCGGCGCCTTGCGGTGGATGGGCCAGCGCTCCGTGACCTCGATGGTCTCACCGGGCTCGCCGTTGAGGACCTCGCCGATCACGTTGAAGACCTTGCCCTTGGTGACGTCACCGACGGGGACCGAGATGGCCTCGCCCGTGTCGCGGACCTCCTGACCGCGGACGATGCCGTCGGTCGGCTTCAGGGCGATGGCACGCACGAGCTCGTCGCCGAGGTGCTGAGCGACCTCGAGCGTGATCTCGGTCGCCTCGTCGCCGATCACGATGGTCGTCTTCAGCGCGTTGTAGATGCCGGGGATCGAGTCGTGCGGGAACTCGATGTCGACAACCGGACCGTTGACGCGTGCGACGCGCCCGACGACCGCGGTCGCAGGCTGGTCAGCCGTAGCGGTGATGGTCATTTCATCATCTCTTTCCTGATGGTCTATTTGCTGGAGAGAGCGTCGGCGCCGCCGACGATCTCCGCGATCTGCTGCGTGATCTCCGCCTGGCGCGCGTTGTTGCGCAGACGGGTGTAGTCGGTGATGAGCTTGTCGGCGTTGTCGCTGGCGGACTTCATCGCCTTCTGCGTCGCCGCCTGCTTCGCAGCAGACGACTGCAGGAGTGCGTTGAAGACGCGGCTCTGGATGTACACCGGCAGGATCGCGTCGAGAACGGTCTCGGCGTCCGGCTCGAACTCGTACAGCGGGTAGACAGCGCTGCCCGCCTCCGAGTCGTCGGCCTCCGCGATCTCCAGCGGAAGCAGACGCACGGACTCCGGCGACTGCGTCATCATGCTGACGAAACGGTTGTACACGAGGTGGATCTCGTCGACGCCGCCCTCGTCGCCTCCGCGGGAGAACGCCTCGAGCAGCGCGGCCGAGATCTCCTCCGCGGTGTGGAACGACGGCGTGTCGGTGTCTCCGGTCCACTCCGCCGCCGCCGCGATGCGACGGAACTGGAAGTAGCCCACGGCCTTGCGGCCGACGAGGTAGAACACCGGCTCCTTGCCCTGACCGCGCAGGAGCTCGGCCACTTCGAGACCCTCACGGAGGATCTGCGAGTTGAAGGCTCCGGCGAGGCCACGGTCCGACGAGAAGATCACGACCGCGGAACGGCGGATCGTCTCGGGCTCGCGGGTCAGCGGATGGTCGACATTCGAGTGGGTCGCGACGGCGGACACGGCCCTCGTCACGGCTCGCGCGAAGGGAGAGGACGCCTTGACGCGTCCCATCGCCTTCTGAATGCGCGAAGCCGCGATGAGTTCCATCGCCTTCGTGATCTTCTTGGTCGTCTGAGCAGAACTGATCTTCTGCTTGTAGACCCTGAGTTGAGCGCCCATGGATTCAGTACCTCACGCGGTTAGGCGCGACGACCCTTGACGATCTTCTCCTGGTTGACGTCGTCCGCCTCGGCGGCGGCGTGCTCCTCGTGGCCAGGGGCGCCGATGGCGTGGCCCTTGCCACCCTGGAACTCCAGGATGAACGCATCCGTGTGCTTCTCGAGCTCGGCGACGGTGTCGTCGTCCAGCACGTTCGTCTCACGGAGGGTGTCGAGAACCTTGGTGTTGCGACGCAGGTAGTCGAGCAGCTCGCGCTCGAAGCGCAGCACGTCCTCGACCTCGAGCGTGTCGAGCTTGCCCTTGGTTCCGGCCCAGATCGAGACGACCTGCTCCTCGACGGGGTACGGCGAGTACTGAGGCTGCTTGAGCAGCTCGGTCAGGCGCGCACCGCGAGACAGCTGACGACGCGAAGCCGCGTCGAGGTCGGACGCGAACATCGCGAAGGCCTCGAGCGAGCGGTACTGCGCCAGCTCGAGCTTCAACGTTCCCGAGACCTTCTTGATCGACTTGACCTGAGCGTCTCCACCGACTCGCGAGACCGAGATACCCACGTCGACCGCGGGACGCTGGTTGGCGTTGAAGAGGTCGGACTGCAGGAAGATCTGGCCGTCGGTGATCGAGATGACGTTGGTCGGGATGTACGCCGACACGTCGTTCGCCTTGGTCTCGATGATCGGAAGACCGGTCATCGATCCCGCGCCGAGCTCGTCGGAGAGCTTGGCGCAACGCTCGAGCAGACGGGAGTGCAGGTAGAAGACGTCACCCGGGTATGCCTCGCGGCCCGGCGGGCGGCGCAGCAGGAGGGAGACGGCACGGTAGGCCTCGGCCTGCTTCGACAGGTCGTCGAAGATGATCAGGACGTGCTTGCCGCCGTACATCCAGTGCTGGCCGATGGCCGAACCGGTGTACGGGGCCAGGTACTTGAAGCCTGCAGGGTCAGACGCGGGAGCGGCCACAATCGTGGTGTACTCCAGGGCGCCGGCCTCTTCGAGCGCGCCCTTCACCGAAGCGATGGTCGAGCCCTTCTGGCCGATGGCGACGTAGATGCAGCGGACCTGCTTGGTGACGTCGCCCGATTCCCAGTTGGCCTTCTGGTTGATGATCGTGTCGATCGCGATGGCCGTCTTGCCGGTCTGGCGGTCGCCGATGATGAGCTGACGCTGGCCGCGGCCGACCGGGATCATCGCGTCGATGGCCTTGATGCCGGTCTGCATCGGCTCGTGCACCGACTTGCGCTGCATGACGCCGGGCGCCTGCAGCTCGAGCTCGCGGACCGCCTCCGTGGCGATCGATCCGAGTCCGTCGATGGGGTTTCCGAGCGGGTCGACGACGCGACCGAGGTAGCCGTCGCCGACGGGGACGGAGAGGACCTCACCCGAGCGGGTGACTTCCTGACCGGCCTCGATACCGGCGAAGTCGCCGAGGACGACCACACCGATCTCGTGCTCGTCGAGGCTCTGGGCGAGACCCTTGGTGCCGTTCGCGAAGATCACGAGCTCGTTCGCCATGACACCGGGCAGTCCTTCGACGTGCGCGATGCCATCAGCGGCGTCGATGACCGTGCCGACCTCGGTCGCCGCGGCCCCGGTGGGCTCGTATGCGGCGGCGAAGTCCTTCAGCGCGTCACGGATGACGTCGGGGCTGATCGATAGTTCTGCCATTGTCTTCCCTTTGTATCTGGGTGCGCGGTTCCCCGCGCGAAGTCGTATTAGCCCGCGAGCTTCTGGCGAAGGTCGGCGAGTCGAGCAGAGATGCTGCCGTCGATCACGTCGTCGGCGATCTGCACTCGCAGGCCTCCGATGACCGTCGGGTCGATGACGACGTTGAGGGCGACCTCGCCGTCGTAGCGCCGCGCGAGCGCGTCGCTGAGGCGCGTGCGCTGCGCCTCACTGAGTTCCGCCGCGCTGTACACCGTCGCGACGACGCGCTTGCGCTGTTCCGAGACGATCCGCATCGCCCGAGTGAGCAGCTGACGGATCCGCCGCCCGCGCGGCTGACGCACCAGAGACGAGACGATGAGAGCAGCCGGTTCGCTGGTCGTGCCGGTGAGCAGACGATCGATCAGGGCCACCTTCGCGTCCGGACCGCCGATGCGGCTGCCCAGTGCGAGTTCGAGCTCCGGATTCGCCGCGACGACGCGGGAGAATCCGAAGAGCTCCCCCTCGACGTCGGTGTCCGGAGCAGCGAGCGTCGCTGCCCGGATCGCCAGCTCGTCGATGCCGTCGACCAGCTCGCCGGCATTCGACCAGCGCTCGGCCACGACGGTCTTGAGGACCGCCTGCGTGTTCGCCGACAGTCCGCCGAAGACCGCGGTCACGACATTCTGCCGTGCCGGTGCGGGAGCCGCCTGGTCAGCCAGCGCGCCGCTCAGCTGAGACGAGTCCCCCACGGCCCGCGCGGCAGCGAACAGCTCCCGAGCGGTGTCGAGGGTGACGTCCTTCGCTGCGGCAAGCGTGTCAGCGGATGCCGCGAGTGCATGAGTGGTCGCGCTGCCCATTACCGCTCCCCGCCCGGGACCTGAGCCTGACGAAGGTCTGACGCTTCGAGGTCGGCCAGGAAGCGGTCGACGACCGCGGTCGCACGTGCATCCTCGGAGAGGGTCTCGCCGACCACGCCGCCGGCGAGGTTGATCGCGAGAGTCCCGACCTCGCTGCGCAGCGAGACGAGAGCGGTCTGACGCTCTGCCTCGATCTGCGTGTGCGCGGTCGCGGTGATGCGGGCTGCTTCGGTCGAAGCCGAGTCCTTGGCCTCGGCGACGATCTTCTTGCCGTCCTCGCGGGCGGCCTCACGGATCTCACCGGCCTCGGTGCGTGCCTCGGCGAGCTGTCGGGTGTACTCCTCGAGCGCGGCCTCAGCCTGCTTCTGGGCCTCGTCGGCCTTGGCGATGTTGCCCTCGATGGCGGCGGACCGCTTGTCGAGCATCGCCGTGAACTTCGGAAGGGCGACCTTCCACACGACGACGAGGATGACGAGGAACCACAGACCCGACCAGATGATGTCGTACCACGCGGGGATCAGCGGGTTAGGCGTTTCACCCTCTGCTGCGAGGTTCGTGACAAGAGCGTTCAGCATCCTGTCTCCTTCAGAAGTCGGTAGAGATTACGGGAAGGGGATGAATCCGACGGCGATGCCGACGAATGCAAGCGCCTCGGTGAAGGCGATACCGATCCACATGAGGACCTGAAGGCGGCCGGCCAGCTCGGGCTGACGAGCAACGCCCTCGATGGTCTTGCCGACGACGATACCCACGCCGATTGCCGGACCGATCGCTGCGAGGCCGTAGCCCACCGATGCGAGGTGACCGTTGATGTCTGCGAGAACCGTAGTTGCGTCCACGGGGTTTTTCCTTTCGTTGGGTGGGTGGCCGGAGCCGACCCGCTCAGTGCTCTTCTGCGACCGCGAGCTGGATGTAGACCGCGGTGAG
>CAUQIW010000001.1:0-535081 GCA_963518515.1 uncultured Microbacterium sp. | reverse complement strand
GCGTCCTGACGGATGCTGTTGCGCAGCTCCTTGAGCTGGGCAACCGTCAGACCGCGGTACTCGGTCAGCAGAACGGCAGTCGAGTTCTCGAATGACTTCGTGAGCTCGGCAACCGATGCGTCCTTCTGCGCCATGGTCACTCCTTGGTGTGTACGAGGCGCCTCACGGCGGTGAGGCACCGACCCCGACCGCATGCAACAGAAAAGCTCCGGCGCAAGCGCACGGAGCTTTGAGAAGTTCGTGTCCTGCGCGGGCCCCTGCTGAGCAGAGCTTCGATCGTCTCGCGTTATACGCAGAACGATGACCAGCGGTCTTCGGTTATCGCAATGCTACCCCACCCGTGGCGGGGGCCCAAATCCGGGGCGCACTGCTCGACCTTCAGGCGTCGACTTCTCGTGAAGTCGCCGAGTGCACGCTGCTTATGCGCAGACATCCCGTGCACTCGTCGATAACCGGTGCACTCGCGCATCGGATCCAAGGGCTATTGGCATCGTGGTGTCTAGTTCTACGGCGGCGCGATGCCGAAGGACGCGAGTCGCGCACCCAGAGCGCGTGCGGTCGTGATGTGCGCAGCCTGCCACCGCGCCAGCCGCCACTGCGTCGTTCCGCGAATCCAGTCTTCGCGCTGCTTCTCCTCGAGCATGACCTCGTCGAGCGACTTGCCTGAGCGCATCGTCTCATCCAGGTACTTGCTCTTCCCATCGAACTCCCCGAACGCTCGAAGCCTGCGGAATCCGAAGTCGACGAAGTAGAAGCGCTTCTCTGGACCGAGTACCGGAACCTGCAGGTCGGGGCGCTCGAAGCCCAGGCGAAAGAGTTGCAGTCTGCTCACACTCTCGCCGGGCAGGTGCGCCCTTCCGTCAGCGAAGTCGGCCACCCAGCGAGCCTGGCGGATTCCCCGCGCCCCGGTTGCGTCGTCGATGCGTTGCTGCAGATCTCGACGCCACGTGATCCGCCCGTCCTCCTCATCCTCCCGTCCGCCTGAAGTCACTCGGCGCTCGGCCGCATCTGCGATCGAGACTGCTGCCTCGATTGGCAGTGCACCGATGAGGTCGAGAACCGTGCGCGCGAGACTCGTGCACCGAATTCCGTCGACCACACTGACATCACCCTCAGGCAAAGGGGAGACATGTCGGCGCACATCTTTCGAGCTCGATATTCGGCCTGGTGCGGGCGTCGTCATGTGCACCCGAACCGGCGACACCCTGTAGAGAGGAAGCTTCCAGAGCACGGCGGCAGAGGAGTGGGACATCACCGCGCCGGCTCGAGCATCCTTCGCGACAGCGATCACGTGCGCGCGATGCTTCTCCTCGGCGACGAGCGACGAGTGCTCCTTCGAATCTATGAACCACCCTCGACGGAAACAGTGCATCTCTCCCGCGCGCACGGAAGACGCGATTCTTCTGTCCGTCCAACCTTGCGCAAGGAGGTCCGCCCTCGAACGCACGAGCTGGTCGAGCGGGGTGGTGGAAAACGTCATGGTCGATGTTCGCCCTTCCGACGACATCCCCCGCCCCCGACCTCGTGAGGCCACCGGAGAGTGGGGATCACTGATCACTCCGTTCGCATGTGCAGAACTGCTGCCCCGTTTCCCTCGCCCCTCGCCCTACTCGCCCCTCGCCCCTCGCCCCTCGCCCCTCGCCCCTCGCCCTACTCGCCACGCGTCGAGTTCACGGTGAGTCGCCGAATGCACGCCGAACCGACGTCGATTACCCGTGCTCTCGTCGAGTTCACGTGAAATCGCAGTGGCGCAGTGGCGCAGAGGCGCCGCAGGCGGGAGGATGCCGCAGGCGGGAGGATGCGAGACGGGGGATGCCGGAGAGCGGCGTGTACGGGGGCCGAGGTCTGCGACCGGGGTTAGGGTCGAGAGGTGACCCCGGAACTCCAAGCGCGCATCGTGGCGGACTCCCGCGACCGCGTCGCCTGGATGCGCGCCCGGTCACGCGGGATCACGGCGACCGACGTCGCAGGACTCACGAGCGAGAGGTCGATCGCACGCGCGGCCGACTCGAAGCTCGGCGGTGGTCCGCGCTTCGGCGGCAACGCGTACACCGATCATGGTCGGCGCCGCGAGCCCGAGATCGCGGCCTGGGTGGCGGCGACCCACGGCATCCTTCCCTCGTCCGCACTGTTCCGCGCCGAGGTCGAGCACCGTCACCTCGCCACTCCCGACGGCATCGCCGTCGACGCGGAGGGCCGCGTGAAGCTCGCCGAGATCAAGACCACGAACAAGGCGTTCCGCGGCATCCCTCGCACCTACCTGCGCCAGATCTGGTGGCAGCAGCACGTGCTGGGTGCCGAGCGCACTCTGTTCGTCTGGGAGGAGCACGTCGACTTCTCGCCGATCCACGACGAGCCGCGCTGCGTGTGGATCGACCGCGACGACCGCGAGATCGCCAAGCTCGTCGGCCTCGCCACGGATCTCATCGACGAGCTCTACCGCCGCACCACCGGGCAGCACATCCCGACACGGATCGCGGATGCCGCAGCAGCAGCCGCCGCCAGTCGCCGTGAGAAGCTGCGCGAGCGCGACGCCTTCCGGGCGCTCGCCCTCGCCGACTGAGCGCGACGTTCACGCGGTGCACCGGGCCAGTAGCCCGAGCAGCGCGATCGTCAGTGTTCGGGTGACAGGCGTGGAAGTCCAGCTCGAGTTCGGGACGACGTTCGTCACCGTCAACGTCGTCGTGCTTCCCAGCAGGTTGCCGACCAGGCTCTCCAGCAACGCCTGACTGAGCGTGGTGGAGTATGAGTAGATGCCGTTGACAGGGCCGCTCGAACTGATGCTGGCAGCGGGAACCACACCGGTTTGGGTGGCATTCGACAGAGTGAGTTTCACCATGCTCGGCGGGTGCGGCGAAGTCCAGGTGAGGGTGACGCTCTGGAAGACGAGCCCCAACCCGATGACGCTGAGGTTCTGGATAGTGCACGCAGTGACGACCGAGGGCTGAAGTGTCGCCGCGGTGAACGTCGACGCCGCGATGTACTCGGTGTCGGTGAAGTACGCATCCGTCTGCTGCGCGGGCGGCACCGCACCGACGCCCATGAGCAGTGCGATCCCCGCTGCCCCCGCGATCACGCGACGACGGATCACGACTCCGCCTCTGCCCGATGCCGCCCGCGCGTCGCGGCGCCAAGCGCGCCCAGCACAATGAGACCGCCACCTCCGACGAACCACCAGTGCAGGTCCTGCGCCATCCCCGTGGTGGCGAGCTCTCCGCCCGGCCCCACCACGACCGACTCCCCCGCTCCCTGCGCATGCAGCCTGACTTCGGTGCGTCCGCCGTCGTCCGCGGCGCTCAGGGCGACCGACAGCCTGAGATGTGCGACGTCGGTGTCCGGCATCCTGGTGAGCTCGACCTGAGCACCGTCTCGCTCGATCTCCCACTCGGATCGCAACGGCTCTGCTCCTGAGGGACACCCCTCTGGCGTCCATTCCTGCTCGCACCGCGACGCATCGAGCACGAGCGGCGCGTCACCCACGGCGCTCACCCCGATCGTCACCGTGCCGGGGTCAGGAGCGTCGGCGCTCACGGTGACATCCCACTGCACGGGTTCGCCGGGGAGCAGACTCGACGCCGCATTCCAGTCGGCGACCGACACGAGCTTGAGCACCGCGCCCTGGATGACCTCGGTCGACGGAGCGGCCCACGCGGGAGCCGCTGCAGACACCCCGACGAGGAGCCCGAGCGACAGCGCCGCGGGCGCTGCGAGCCTTCGCCTGATCATCTCGCGCTCGCCTCCCGCCTGCCACCGCCACGGGGCCAGAACGCCCACACCACGAGCAGCGACGCCGCGACCGTGATGCCGCCGAGGACCATCGGGTTCCCGAGCCCGACGATGACCGTGGCGATGCCGGGGACGGAGAACAGCACCGTTCGAACCGAAGTCACCGTGTACGGCAGCGGGTCCTCATCGGCGTTGGCGTCACCCCGCATCGTGATCACGCGTTCCGCATCGGTGGCACCTGCCACGGCCGATGTCACCCGGTGCGTCACCGGAAGATCGTTCGCCCGGTCGACGGTCACCACATCTCCGACTTCGATCTCGGATGCGCCCACCTGCTGCACCACCGCCACAGAACCCGCCGGGATCGTGGGTGCCATCGATCCCGTCTTGAACATGATCAGCGTGATGCCCGCGGCGTAGGCGAGGATCACGAGCGCGATGCACACGACTCCCCCGATCGCCGCGAGCCACAGCACGAGATCGCCGAGCACGCCGGCCGCTCCTCGCCGTCGGCCCGAGCGGAGGGACGGCGCGTCGTTGCGCGGAGCCTGCTCCCGCAGACTCCTCCTCGTGACCGTCGCGCTCATCGAATCCTCACCCCCGATCTCGTCGCCCCTCGTCAGGACGAGGTCCCCACGATCTGCCAGGTCTTGGTCGCCGTGGTCCCTTGCAGCTCGTTGCCCGCATCGGGCTTGAGCGTCACCGCGATGCAGTAGTTCAGTTGGCCGACACCCGCTGCGTTCACGACCTGCGGCACCGTCGAGCTGGGCACGCCGTTCGTGGTGAGTGCCGATCCGTTCGGGATGACGATCGCGGCGCTCGCGCCGAAGGTCGTCGCGTTGCACAGCTGCGGAGCGGCGGTGGGGATCAGGCGCACCCCGACGGTCAATCCGGCGGCGAGAGCTCCGGTCTGGGTGCCGGAGACGAGCGCGAGCGTACCCGCCACCGATGCCGGCGTCGCCGTCGTCTTCACGCTGAACAGCGCGTAGGTCGTCATGCCCGGCACCATCGCGGTCGGGGCGACGCTGAAGCTCAGGGTCGCCGCCGACGTCGGGGGCTGCGCCGTCGGATTGTGCTCCGCGAAGTTCGTGCCGTCCGTCGAGCCGACGATGCCGAACCTGCCCGCGGTGAAGGTGCTGGTCGCGGACTCCGAGTCGTTCCAAGCGGCGAGTGTCATGGCGGCACCGACGCCGAACACGAGTCCGCCCGCGAGGACGGCCCGTATCCGGCGGGAGCGCAGTCGCTTCGCCTCCCGCATGCCTCTGCGGGTCCGGGGCATGATCAGTTCGCTGTGGAGGTCGCCGTGAACTGCCACGTGGCGGTCGCCGGGGCGCCCTGGGTGAGCGCGGAGCCTGCGGTGACGGCGAAGCACAGCTGCACCGCGGTTCCCGCGGTTCCCGCGGTCGCGCCCTTGGCGAGCGGCACCGACGCGGGCCCCGTCTGAGTGCTGAGCGATGAACCCGTCGCGACGGGCGTGCCCGTGGCCCCCGCGCCGCACGTGGCCCCTGGGGCGATCGCCGTCACGGTGTACGACAGATTCGCCTCGTTGCCACCGGTGCCGGCGGTGACCCCGGTCGGGATCAGCGTGGCGTTGTTCGTCGTGGTGCTCGACAGGCGCACCCAGAACGGTGCGTAGACGACGTCGCCGGGCGACATCGACGAGGCGACGGCGGGAAGCTGGAAGGCCAGCGTGGCCGCCGTGCCCGCCGTGTTGTGCTCGGCGTAGCCGGTCGTCGCGCTGGTGGTCGATCCCTCGATGTTGAACGAACCTGCGGTGAAGGTTCCGGTCGCGAACTCCGAGTCGTTCCACGCGGCGAGCGTCACTGCCGCGCCGACGCCGAGCACGAGCCCTCCGGCGAGTACTGCCAGCACCTTGCGGCGCTTGTCTTTTCCAGCCATTGCGTTATTCCCCCTCAGGAATTCAGGAGCGCGCGGCAGGATGTGGTCACCCCTCAGAGACCGGCACGCGAGCTCCATCAATCCTGAATGAAACTGTTCGAGCGTTCAATCTATTCACATCACGATTGAACATCGCTTCAGTCAATCCCCTGATACGCGAGCGCTCAGGGCCGGAGCTTCGCCCTCGCCTCGGCCGCGACCTCTGCGGCGATGACGTCGAGCAGCGCCGACCGCAGGTTCCACTGCTGCCAGTACAGCTCCACTTCGAGCACCGGGCCGCCGAGATCGACGAGCCCGTCCACACCCTGCACGGTGGGGACCATCCCCCATCCGAGCCCGAGCTCCACCGCCTTCGCATAGTCGTGCGAGGCCGGAACATAGTGACGGGGGATGCCGTCGGGGGCGACCCCACGGCCGCGCAACCACTCATGCTGCAAGGTGTCGCGACGGTCGAAGTCCACGAAGGGCGCCGCGACGAGAGCCTCGGCCGTGACACCGCCTGCGAACCACCGCCGCACGTATCCGGGTTCCGCCGAGGCGCGATACTCCAGGGTGCCGAGCCGCGAGACGGAGCATCCGGCCACGGGCGTCCGCTCGCTGGTCACCGCCGCCATCACGGTGCCCGATTCGAGCAGCCGCGCCGTGAAGTTCTGGTCGTCTCGGTGCAGGTCGAAGTCGATGTCGTGGCTGGCAGAGAGCCGTGCGAGCGGCGCGAGGAACCAGGTGGCCATCGAGTCGGCGTTGACCGCGAGCGGGATGCGGGTGCGCGGCGCCTCTCCGCCGAGTCCCAGCCCTCCGATCGTGTCGTGCTCGATCAACGCGATCTGTCTCGCCAGCCGGACGACGGCCTCCCCCGCCTCCGTCAGCGTCGCGGGCCGTGATCGCACCACGAGGACGCGGCCGAGCTGCTGCTCGAGGGTCTTGAGACGCTGGCTCACCGCGGAGGGCGTGATCTTCAGCAGCCGCGAGGCCGCGTCGAGCGTGCCCTCATCGGCCACCGCCGCGACGGTGGCCGCGAGTTCGGGATCGATCTTCACATTAGCCACGCTAATGGTTCGGAAGCGATCATCGCTGGAGATCATGCTGACGGCACCCTAGCGTGAGATCATGCTCACGGTCTTCTCGGGTCTCGGACTCGGCCTCTCACTGATCATCGCGATCGGCGCCCAGAACGTCTTCGTGCTGCGCCAAGGGATCCGCCGCCAGCACGTGATCGCTGTCGTGATCATCTGCGCCGTCTCCGACGCCCTGCTCATCGCGGCCGGTGTCGCCGGCCTCGGGTTCGTGATCACCTCGGCCCCCTGGCTCATCGTCGTCGCCCGCTGGGCGGGCGCGCTGTTCCTGTTCGTCTACGGGATCCTCGCGGCCCGACGCGCCTGGCTCGGCGGCGAGCAGATCACGGTCGACACAGCGGACGACACAGCCGACGACGCAGACGGCGACGCAGCGGATGGCGAGCACGACTCGAGCGTCACCCCGCCCGGCTCGGCCGCACAGCCCGAACAGGGAGCGGTCGCCTTGCGTCCGACGACGACGACGCGCTCACGCACTCCTCTCGCACCCGTGGTGCTGACGGTCCTCGCCCTGACCTGGCTGAACCCCCACGTCTACCTCGACACCGTGCTGATGCTCGGCTCGATCGCGGCGACGCACGGCGACGAGCGCTGGCTCTTCGCGACCGGGGCCATCGTGGCCAGCATCATCTGGTTCACCGCGCTCGGATTCGGTGCACGGCACCTCGGACGCTGGCTGCGCACCCCGAGATCGTGGCGCATCCTCGACGGGCTCATCGCCGTGGTGATGATCACCCTCGCCGTGAGCCTGGTCCTTCCCGTGCTCGGCGGCTGACCGCCTAGATGCCGTCGAGCGGCCGCATGATGCGGGTGAGGAAGCGCTTCGTGCGCTCGTGCTGCGGAGCGCTGAAGAGCTGCTCCGGCGCACCCTGCTCGACCACGACGCCGCCGTCCATGAAGAGCACGTGGTCGGCGGCCTCGCGTGCGAAGCCCAGTTCGTGCGTGACGACCGCCATCGTCCATCCCTCGTCGGCGAGCTCCTTGATCACGAGCAGCACCTCCCCCACGAGTTCGGGGTCGAGCGCACTGGTCGGCTCGTCGAAGAGCAGAAGATCGGGCCGGAGGGCGAGCGCGCGCACGATCCCGACGCGCTGCTGCTGACCCCCCGAGAGCTGGTGCGGCCGCGCATCCGCCTTGTCCGCCAGGCCGACCCGATCCAGCAGAGCCAGCGCCTCGGCGACCACTTCGGTCTTCGGCCGCCCCTGCACCCGGTACGGACCCTCGATGACGTTCTCCAGCACGGTCAGATGCGGGAACAGGTTGTGATGCTGGAACACCATCGCCGACCGGTCGCGCAGCGCCAGTCTGCGCTGCTTCTGCGCCCGAGGTCGGAGCTTCGCCTCGGGGGCGAAGTCGATGTCCGGCCCGCCCGCGACGTCGATCGTGCCTGCATCCGGCGTCTCGAGACCGTTGAGAGCGCGGAGGACCGTCGTCTTGCCCGATCCGCTCGGTCCGATGAGAACGACGACTTCGCCGCGATGCAGCGTCAGATCGATGCCGCGGAGCACCTCGTTGTCGCCGAAGCTCTTTCGCAGTCCACGCGCGGTGAGCAGTGCGTCGGGGTGCGACGTGGCGGGAGTCGGGTCAGTGAGCGACACGGCTGTCGAGCCTCCTCTCGAGGGCGCTCTGTCCGAAGGACAGCCCCAGGCAGAGGACCCAGTAGACCAGAGCCGCAGCCAGGTAGAGCACCATGAACTCGTACGTCGTCGAGGCGATCTGCTGCGCCACCTTGAACAGCTCGGTCACGAGGATCAGAGATGCGAGGGAAGTGTCCTTGACGAGCGAGATGAAGGTGTTCGACAACGGCGGCACCGACACCCGCGCGGCCTGGGGCAGGATGATCCGGGTCAGGGTGCGCGTGCGGTTCATGCCGATCGTGTACGCGGCCTCCCACTGCCCCTGGGGCACGGAGAGGATCGCGGCTCGCACGACCTCGGCGCCGTAGCCGCCCACGTTGAGCGAGAGCGCGATGATCGCACTGGGCCACGGGTCGATCGTGATGCCGATCGACGGCATGCCGTAGAAGATCACGAAGAGCTGCACCAGCAAGGGCGTTCCGCGGATCACCGAGATGTAGAACCTGGCGATGCCCGAGACGATCGGGTTGACCGAGATGCGCATCAGCGCCACCCCGACCGCGAGGAGGAGCCCCAGCACGAACGACGCCAGCGCCAGCGGCACCGTCGCCGTCAGACCCGCCAGGGCGATGGGCCCGAGCGAGTCGAGGAAAAGCTGCCAGGGGCTCTCCATCGCTTACTGGGTGACGTCTTCGCCGAAGTACTTGTCGCTGATCTCTGCGAGCGTTCCGTCTGCGCGGAGTTCGTCGAGCGCCCCGTCCACCGCCGCGACGAGCGCCTCCTTGTCCTTGGTGAAGACGAAGGCCTGCTCACCCGCCTCGTCGGTCTCTGCGGCGATCTTGAGTCCGGTGGGGCTGTTCGTGGTCTCGTAGTCGAGGAACGTCAGCTTGTCGTTGACCGTGGCGTCGACGCGTCCCTGACGCAGCAGCTCGACGGCCTGCGCCCAGCCCTCGACGGCTTCGACGTTCGCGCCGGACTCGGTGGCCAGCTCGTACCAGTTGCTGGTGAGGGACTGCGCCGTCGTCTTGCCTGCGAGGTCGTCGAACGAGGAGATCGAGTCGTCGTCGTCCGCCACCACGATGACTCCGGGCGAGACCGTGTAGGGCTCGCTGAAGAGGTACTTGGCCTCGCGCTCCTCGTTGATCGAGACCTGATTGGCGATCACGTCGAAGCGGCCGGCATCGAGGCCCGCGAAGATCGCATCCCACTGGGTCTCCTGGAACTTGACCTCGAGGCCGAGCTTGTCTGCCACGGCCTGGATGATCTCGATGTCGTAGCCGGTGAGGTCGCCGGAACCGCCGTCGGCGTGGAAGCTGAACGGGCGGTAGGTCCCCTCGGTGGCGACCGTGAGCGTGCCGTCCTGGACCAGGCCGAACTCCGACGACTCCGACCCCTCGGCGGAGCCGGAGGTGCTCTCGGGTGCGCTGGATCCGCTGCAGGCGGTGAGCGCCGCCGCGGCGACGACGAGTGCGGTGACCGCGATGAGACGACGGGACATGGACCCTCCTGGGGTGAGACGTGCGCGTGCTGTGGCGCTGAACTCATTCACAGTACGTGGATTCGGTTCAGCATCCCACATCGGATGACGCAGGATGTCGCCTGCGTGACGCAGAAAGGCCCCCGCGGTGCGGGGGCCTTTCCGAGGTCAGACTCAGATGGAGTTGACGTCCAGCGGGATGCCGGGGCCGAACGTGGTCGACACCGCACCCTTCTGGATGTAGCGGCCCTTCGAGCTCGACGGCTTGAGGCGCACGATCTCCTCGAGCGCCGCGTCGATGTTCTCGTTGAGCTGCTCGGCGCTGAACGACGCCTTGCCCACGACGAAGTGCACGTTGGCGTGCTTGTCGACGCGGAACTCGATCTTTCCGCCCTTGATCTCCTCGACGGCCTTGGCCGTGTTGGGGGTCACGGTGCCGGTCTTCGGGTTCGGCATGAGTCCACGCGGACCCAGGACCTTTCCGAGACGACCGACCTGGCCCATGAGCTCAGGGGTCGAGACCGCTGCGTCGAAGTTGGTCCAGCCATCGGCGACCTTCTGGATGAGCTCGGCGCCGCCGACCTCATCTGCCCCTGCGGCGATCGCTGCCTCGGCCGCGGGGCCGGTGGCAAACACAATGACGCGGGCGGTCTTACCGGTGCCGTGCGGCAGGATGACGGTGCCGCGCACCATCTGGTCGGCCTTGCGGGGGTCGACGGCGAGCTTCAGCGCGACCTCGACGGTCGAGTCGAACTTCGCGGAGCCGGTCTCCTTCGCGAGGGCGACGGCCTCGGACGGGGTGTAGAAACGGTCTGCCTCGATCTTCTCGGCGGCAGCCTTGTACGACTTGGACTTCGTAGCCATGATTATTCTCCTCAGCCCTCGACCGTGATGCCCATGGAACGGGCGGTGCCGGCGATGATCTTCGAGGCGGCCTCGATGTCGTTCGCGTTCAGGTCGGCCTGCTTGGTCTCGGCGATCTGACGGACCTGGTCCTTGGTGATCTTCGCGACCTTGACCGTGTGAGGGGTCGACGACCCCTTCGGCACGCCGGCGGCCTTCTTGATGAGCTCCGCCGCGGGCGGGGTCTTCAGGACGAAGGTGAAGCTGCGGTCCTCGTAGACGGTGATCTCGACGGGGATGACGTTGCCGCGCTGCGACTCGGTCGCGGCGTTGTACGCCTTGCAGAACTCCATGATGTTGACGCCATGCTGACCGAGCGCGGGCCCGATCGGCGGCGCCGGGTTGGCTGCACCGGCGTTGATCTGAAGCTTGATCAGGCCGGTCACCTTCTTCTTCGGTGCCATATCCTCTTCCTTTCCTCGAACGGATGCCGATTGCATCCGCTCTCCCGCGATCCGGCGATTCCGGACAGCGGTGATGTTCGCGCGCACGCCGAAGCGGCACACAAACCAGATAAGTCTACCCGACTCCCGGCGCCCCGCGCACCATGACCGACGTCTCGGGTGCACTCCCCCGACGGCGAGCCGGCATCACGACTCGGGGGGACTGATCAGAGACGCGCCCGTCCCTCCTGGAAGACTGGATGCCGGCGCCGTGGCGCGCCCGCATGCGAGATGAGAGGACACACGGAGTATGGGATGGTTCGGACGTCGATCGAAGAAGAATGCCGTTCAGCGCGAGGAGGCTCCGCAGCCTGAAGGGTCCGCGAGGCCGGCGCGGCACGACGCCGCCCCTGCGACGACGGCCATCCCGCGACTCAGCGCGATGGGCGCCCCGATCTGGGCGGGGCGGGCTCTGACCCTCCCCAGGCCGCTCGACACCGACTCGGCGTCGACGCTCGCGCAGGACTTCGCCGATTCGGTCGATGTCACAGAAGCCCCCGGCGACGACCTCGCGCCGCTCGACTTCACGGTGGGGAGCATCCGCACGATCGACGCGATCCTCGGTCAGCTCGAACCCATCGGCACCGATGACCCCGCAGAGTCCATCGTCGTCGCAGGGCTCTACGTCGGCGAGACATTGGTGCGCGGACTGGGGTATCGATGGATCGGGGCAGCCGGCGACAGCGCCATCGGCGCGACCCTCGGAGTCGTCGTCCAGAGTCCCCGCGGCGAGCTCATCGACCCCATCGGGCGGGCCTTCTCCCGCGTGGAGAACGGCGATGCCGCCGATGTCTCGACGTTCGTCGCCGAGGTGTTCGCCGCCGATCGCGCCTGACCCCTGTCGAAACGAGAACGGCCGCCCCGAGGGGCGGCCGTTCTTCGTGCGCTTCGACAGGCTCAGCGACCCATGGGGTCAGACCATCTTGGTGACCTGGTCGAACGACAGCTCGACCGGGGTCTCGCGCTCGAACAGCGAGACGAGGACCGTGAGCTTGCCGCTCTCGGGCTTGATCTCGCTGATGGAGCCGGGAAGACCCGCGAACGAGCCCTCCTTGATCGTGATGGTCTCGCCGACCTCGAAGTCGACCTCTGCCGGAAGCGGCCGAGCGACGGCGACGCCGCCCTTCGAGGCGATGTTCTTCGCGGTCGGGATGTCCTTGACCTCGACGAGCGACTTCAGCATGTTGAAGGCCTCTTCGAAGCGGAGCGGGGTCGGGTTGTGGGCGTTGCCCACGAAGCCGGTCACACCGGGGGTGTGGCGGACGACCGACCAGGTGTCTTCGGTGAGCTCCATGCGCACCAGCACGTAGCCGGGGATGCGCACGCGGGTGACCATCTTGCGCTGGCCGTTCTTGATCTCGACGACGTCCTCCATCGGGACCTCGACCTGGTAGATCTCGTCCTCGACCTCGAGCGTCGACTTGCGCTGCTCGATGTTCGCCTTGACCTTGCGCTCGAAGCCGGCGTACGAGTGGATGACGTACCACTTGCCCGGCATCATGCGCAGGTCGAGGCGGAAGGACTCGTACGGGTCCTCTTCGGCGTCCTCATCGTCAGCATCGTCGTCCGAGTCGATCTCGGCGTCGGCCTCGACACCCGCGTCGGCGTCGGCCTCTGCCTCGTCGATCACTCCGGCGGCGGCGTCGATCTCGGCGACCTCGTCGGGGTCGAGCACGGGAGCATCCTCATCGCCGTTCACGTCCGGACCGTCGTAGGGGGCGACCTCGTCGTCCTCTGCGGCCTTGAGCTCAGCGGCCTCTTCGGCCACAGAATCGTTGAGGACCTCAGCGGCAGCCTCAGACTCAGCCGCTTCGTCCAGGTTGAGAGCGTCGTTCACGATCGCATCCGCCTCCGGGTCGTCGATGTCGATGTCGGTGTCATCCGCCGAGTCATCCTCGTCGTCGCCGTCGACGTCCTCGATGTGGAGGGCGACGTGCTCGGCAGAGGTGACGGAGAACTCTTCCTCGGCGAGGACGTTGCCCGTCTGGGCCTCGTCCTCTTCGCTCGACTGCTCGGCTGCTGTCGCCCAGTCGGCGTCGTCTGTGTATCGTTCAGACACGTTGTCACTTTCCAATCACTGCGGCCGTGGCCGCGAGAGCATCAGGCGTCGGGAACACCGAACACGATGTGCGTCAACCACGCGAACACGGTGTCGAGTCCGTAGACGATGCCCATGACGATGAGAACGAAGACGAGCACCACCGCGGTGAACTTGAACAGTTCCTTGCGGGTCGGGGTGACGACCTTGCGGAGCTCTGCGATGACCTGACGGAAGAACAGGGCGATGCCCGCGAAGAAACCGCGCTTCTTCTCGCGCGTGGCACCGGCCGCGACGACCTCGCCGCGCGGTTCGTCCTGACTCATCCTGAATGTACCTTTCGTGTGTCAGCGAGCGCTGACGCGCAGGGCGGACAGGAATCGAACCTGCAACCTGCGGTTTTGGAGACCGCTGCTCTGCCAATTGAGCTACCGCCCTAGAGACCGGATGGTCTCGGGGTGTCGTTCCATCCTGTCACCGAAATCGGATCCTGCGACCCGGGGCACGGCGAAAGAATGCAGACAACAACTGCTCGACAAGCATACGGCATCCCTCGGCTCGCACCGAACCGGGCCGCCGGTCGACGACCCGCCCGGGCGCGTCGTCGACCGCGGCTCAGAGGAACTGCCGCCAGTTGGAACGGGCCAGATCGAGCAGCTCGTCTCCCCTGCCCGACATGACCGTGCGGATGGCGTAGAGCGCGAATCCCTTGACCTGCGCCGCCTCGATGGCCGGCGGCATCGACAGCTCCTGACGGTCGGTGACGACGTCGAGCAGCGCGGGGCCGTCGTGCTCGAGCACCTCTCGCATCGCGTCGGGAAGGTCCTCGCTGTTCTCCACGCGGCGCGCGAAGATGCCCATCGCCTCGGCGATGGCGGCGAAGCTCGGGTTGTCGAGATCCGTGCCGTAGGTCACGAATCCTCCCGCCTTCATCTCGAGCTCGACGAAGTTGAGAGAGGAGTTGTTCACCACGATCGTCTTCACAGGCAGTCGGTTCTGCGTGAGGGTGATCAGTTCGCCGAGCATCATCGAGAGCCCGCCGTCGCCGGCGAGCGCGACGACCTGGCGGTCGGGGTGCGACACCTGGGCGCCGATGCCGTGCAGCAGCGCGTTCGCCATCGAACCGTGGTTGAAGGAGCCGACGAGCCGGCGCCGCTCGGACATCCTGAGGTACCGGGCGGCCCAGACCGTCGGAGAGCCGACATCGGCGGTGAAGATCACGTCGTCGGCTGCCTGCTCGTTCAGGATGCGTGCGAGGTACTGCGGATGGATCGGGCGACCGGCCTTGGTCGGGGTCGCGAGATCGTCGAGCTTCGCCCGCGTCCTGCGATAGTGCGCTGTGGAGTCGTCGAGGTGAGCGCGATCGGTCTTCGCCGCCAGTCGGGGCAGCAGCGCCTCGACGGTGTCGCGCACGTCGCCGACGAGACCGAGGTCGAGGGGATGCCGCTTGCCGAGTTGCGAGCCGCGGATGTCGATTTGGATCGTGGTCGCCTTGTCGGGGTAGAACTGCTCATAGGGGAAGTCGCTGCCGAGCACCAGCAGCGCATCGGCCGCCTCCATCGCTCGGTATCCCGAGGCGAAGCCCAGCAGACCCGTCATGCCGACGTCGAAGGGGTTGTCGTACTCGATGAACTCCTTGCCCCGCAGCGCGTGGACGATCGGGGCACCCAGGGTGTCGGCCAGGGCGACGACCTCGTCGTGCGCTCCCTCGACGCCCGCGCCGGCGAGGATCGTGACCTTCTTCGCCGCATTCAGCATCGTCGCCGCGCGCTCGAGCTCTGCGCCGCTCGGCACCACGACCGGCCGTGAGCGCTCGATCACGACCGCTCGGTCGCGGTGGACCTCGGAGAGCAGGACGTCACCCGGGATGACCAGCACCGCGACCCCGCGCTGCTCGATCGCGGCACGCATCGCGATCTCGAGCAGACGAGGCATCTGCTTCGGATCGGCGACGTACTCGACGTACACGCTGCACTCGCGGAACAGATCCTGTGGGCGGGTCTCCTGGAAGTAGCCTGTGCCGATCTCGTTCGTGGGGATGTGCGCGGCGATCGCCAGCACGGGCACCCGCGACCTGTTGGCGTCGTACAGGCCGTTGATCAGGTGCAGGTTGCCCGGTCCGCACGACCCCGCGACGACCGCGAGGTCACCGGTGAGCGCAGCATCCGCCGCTGCGGCGAAAGCGGCCGACTCCTCGTGGCGCACGTGCACCCAGCGGATCGTGCCGTCCTTGCGCAGGGCGTCGGTGAATCCGTTGAGCGAATCGCCGGGAAGACCGTAGACACGATCGATCCCGTTGGCGTGGAGACTGCGGACGATGTTCTCTGCGACAGTAGCCATGCCTCGACCCTACGCCCGCGGGTCCGGGGCAAGACCGTGCAGATGTCGAAGCCGATTCCCGCACCGGACGAGCGGTCCGTCCGCAGGACGAACGAACGGATGCAGGGTCGAAGAGCGCTTTCCGATCCTGCATCCGTTCATCGGTCCTGCTGTTGAACGCCGCGCGGGCTCAGCCGATGCGGATCAGCTTCTTGTTGACGAACTCGTCTGCCGCGAGGTGGCCGAGCTCACGCGCCGTGCCGCTGCGCTTGACGCCGCCGAAGGGCAGCTCAGGGCTGTCCGCCAGCACGAGGTTGACGTAGACCATGCCGGCCTCGATGCGGTCGGCCACCCGCTCCGCCTGCTCGGCATCGGTCGTGAAGACGTAGGAGCCGAGTCCGAACGTCGTGTCGTTCGCGAGGGCGACGGCCGCGTCCTCGTCCGCCACGCGGTAGACGACGGCCGCCGGGCCGAAGAGCTCCTCGCGATAGACGTTCATCTCGGGGGTGACGTCGGCGAGCACCGTCGGGGCGAAGAACGTGCCCTTGCGCGTTCCGCCCGTCAGAAGCGTGGCCCCCTGCTCGACGGCCTGATCGATCTGCTTCTGCAGGTTCTCCGCCGCCGTCTCCGACGACACAGGGCCGAGCACCGTGTCGTCGAGCATCGGATCGGTCGCCTCGACCGCCGCCATCGCCGCCGTGAACTTCTCGACGAAGGAGTCGTACAGCTCGTCGGTGATGATGAAGCGCTTCGCGCCGTTGCACGCCTGGCCGTTGTTGTCGAGGCGCGCATCGACACCCGCTTGCACGGTGGCGTCGAGGTCGTCGGTGGAGAGCACGATGAATGGGTCGGAGCCGCCGAGCTCGAGTGCGACCTTCTTGAGGTTGCGTCCGGCGATCTCGGCGACGGCCGCTCCCGCACGCTCCGAACCCGTGAGCGAGACGCCCTGCACGCGCGGATCGGCGATCATCGTCGCGATCTGCTCGTTCGTGGCGAGCACGTTCTGATACGCACCGGAAGGGAACCCGGCGTCGTGATAGATGGCGGCGATCGCGGTCGACGACTCAGGGCACTGCGGCGCCGGCTTCAGCAGGATCGTGTTGCCGACGATCAGGTTCGGCGCGGCGAACCGCACGATCTGGTAGGCGGGGAAGTTCCACGGCATGATGCCCACCAGCGGCCCGAGCGAGGAGCGACGGATGATCGCCGATCCCTCCCCCAGGATCGCGATGGGCTGATCGGCCATGATCGACTCCGCCTGGTCGGCGTAGTACTCGGCGATGTCGGCGGCGAAGTCGACCTCGCCCAGCGCCGCCTCGCGCGGCTTGCCCATCTCGCGGACGAAGACGTCGGCGAGCTCCTCGCGACGCTCGCGGTGCAGCTCGGCGGCGCGACGCACGAGCGCCGCCCGCTCGGCGACCGTCGACGACCGCGACCACTCGCGGTGCGCGGCGTCGGCGGCGGCGAGCGCCTCCTCGATCTGGGCGTCGGTGAACGTGTCGAAGGACGCCAGCGTCTCTCCGGTGGCGGGGTTGATGACGGCGTAGTCGGTCATGACATGTCCTTTCAGTTGTGCGGCAGGCCCTTCGACCAGCTCAGGGACCCAGGAAACTCAGGTGTGCGGCAGGCCCTTCGACGAGCTCAGGGACCCAGGTGTGCTCCCGGTCGTCGAGCGAGGAGCGAAGCACCGAGACGAAACGCGTTTCGTCTCACTTCGTTCGCTCGACGACCGGAGGTGTGCGGGTCAGGCTACGGGGATCAGCGTGTACTTGGTCGACAGGTATTCGTGGATGCCCTCGAAGCCGCCCTCGCGGCCCACGCCCGACTGCTTGACACCGCCGAAGGGAGCCGCCGCGTTCGAGACGACGCCCACGTTCAGACCCATCATCCCGGTCTCGAGCCCGTCGATCATCCGCTGACCGCGCTGCAGGTTCTCGGTGAACACGTACGACACCAGGCCGTACTCGGTGTCGTTGGCGAGGCGCACGGCCTCCTCCTCCGACTCGAAGGTCGCGATGGCGAGCACCGGCCCGAAGATCTCCTCGCGCAGGATCGCGCTGCCGGGCACGACGTCCGTGAGCACCGTCGGCTCGTAGAACGTCCCCACGCCGTCGACGGCCTTGCCGCCGGCGAGCAGAGTGGCTCCGCGCTCGACGGCGTCGCCGACGAGCTCTCCGGCCTTGGCGACGGCATCCTCGTCGATCAGCGGTCCGATCGCGACGCCGTCTTCGGTGCCTCGACCGATCTTCATCGACTGCACCCGCTCGGTCACCCGGCGCGCGAACTCGTCTGCCACGTCCTTGTGCACGATGAAGCGGTTCGCCGCCGTGCAGGCCTGGCCGATGTTGCGGAACTTGGCGGCCAGGGCGCCGTCGACGGCCTTGTCGAGGTCGGCATCCTCGAACACGACGAACGGGGCGTTGCCGCCCAGTTCCATCGAGACGCGGAGCACGCCCTCCGCCGCCTGCGCGATGAGCTTGCGTCCCACCTCGGTCGAGCCGGTGAACGAGAGCTTGCGCAGGCGGGGGTCCGCGATGATCGGCGCAGACAGGGCGCTCGACTTCGAGGTCTGCACGACGTTCACGACGCCGGCGGGAAGGCCCGCCTCCTGCAGCAGGGTGGTGAAGTACATCGTCGTGAGCGGGGTGAGCGCCGGCGGCTTGATCACCACGGTGCAGCCCGCGGCGAGCGCCGGCGCGATCTTGCGGGTCGCCATGGCGAACGGGAAGTTCCACGGCGTGACGAAGAACGACGGTCCCACGGGGCGCTGCGACACGATCATGTGCCCCGTGCCCTCGGGGTTGAGGCCGTAGCGGCCGCTGATGCGCACCGCCTCCTCGCTGAACCACCGCAGGAACTCGCCGCCGTAGACGACCTCACCACGCGCCTCCGCGAGCGGCTTCCCCATCTCCAGCGTCATGAGCAGCGCGAGGTCCTCCTTGTGCGTCTGCACGAGGTCGAAGGCCCGCCGCAGGATCTCGCCGCGCACGCGCGGAGCGGTCGCCGCCCACGACTCCTGAGCGGCCACAGCGGCATCCAGGGCGCGGATGCCGTCGCCGGGGGTGGCATCCGCGATCGTGCGGATCACCGAGCCGGTCGAGGGATCCCGCACATCGAAGGTGCCGCCGGTCTCGCCGTCGATCCATTCGCCGCCGATGAAGAGGCCGGTGGGGATGCTGTCGAGCAGCGCGTGCTCTGTCTGAGTGCTCATGCGTTCTCCTTCTCTGAGTATGTGCGGTCAGCGACGACGGATGCTCGGCGGTGCGTCCATGCCGAGGGTCTCGCCGCGGAAGAAGGCGGGCCGCTTGACGGCCTGCCAGATCATGATGACGATGCCGATCCCGATGATGCCGACGCCGAGGACGAAGACGAGTCCGAGGCCGCCGATGTTCGATCCGCTGCCGTACGCCGGGTCCATCGAATCGATGAGAGTGGTCACGAACAGCACGGCGAGGATCGCGCCGCCGACGAGCGGGAACAGGAACGTGAAGAAGAAGCTCCTGGCCGAATCGAACCACTGCCGACGGAAGTACCACACGCACGCGAACGCCGTCAGGCCGTAGTAGAAGCAGATCATCATGCCGAGCGAGAGGATGGTGTCGGTGAGGAC
This sequence comes from uncultured Microbacterium sp., assembly GCA_963518515.1. GTDB lineage: Bacteria > Actinomycetota > Actinomycetes > Actinomycetales > Microbacteriaceae > Microbacterium. The sequence continues at coordinate 516,016 of CAUQIW010000001.1, read as the reverse complement.
GTTCTCGCTGAGGAGGCGCATCACTGCGTAGAAGACGGATGCCACGACCGCCGAGACGATCGTCGAATAGCCGGGCGTGAAGAACCGCGGGCTGACCTTCGCGAACTTCTTCGGCAGCGCACCGTAGTGGCCCATCGCGAGCAGCGTGCGCGCCGGTCCGACGGCGGTGGACTGCAGCGACGCCGCAGAGCTGGAGAGCACTGCGAGCGAGACGAGGAAGGCGAGCGGCCCGAGGATCGGGTCGGACAGGGCGAAGAAGACGTTCGCAGAGATGCCCTCGTTCGCGAGCCCGTAGTCGCCGTCTCCCACGCCGGCGAACATGATCAGGCCGATCGCGAGCAGCAGATAGAGGCTCACCACGACGAACACGGTGACCATGGCGGCTCGGCCGGGGGTCTTCGCGGGGTCCTTGGTCTCCTCGTTCATGGTCAGGACGACGTCCCAGCCCCAGAAGATGAAGATCGACAGCGAGAGGCCGGCGGCGAAGGCGCTGAACGACGGGACCTCGAACGGGTTGAACCACGACCAGGAGAACGCGGTCGGCTCCGGCGCGTCACCGGAGACGGCCTTGATGACGGCCACCACGGCGAACACCACGAGCACGACGACCTGGAAGCCGACGAGGATGTACTGGAACTTCTGCGTGGTCTGCATGTCGCGGTACGACACGAGCGTGGCGCCCAGCATGAAGAGCAGGCAGACGACGACGTTGATGATCGGGTTGAAGGCGAGGTCCGCGATCTCGGCGTTGCCGCTGAGCTGCGCGATCAGCAGGAAGAGGAACTCCACCGCGATGCCGGCGAGGTTCGAGAGCACGATGACGGTCGCGGCGATGAGGCCCCAGCCCGTCATCCACCCGATCCACGGCCCGAAGGCCTTGACTCCCCAGGTGAACGAGGTGCCGGAGTCCGGCATCATCCGGTTGAGCTCCCGGTACCCGAAGGCCGTGAGCAGCATGGGGATGAATCCGACGAGGATGATCGCGGGCACCTGCGTGCCGACCTCGGCCACCGTGGGTCCGAGAGAGGCGGTGAGCGTGTAGGCCGGGGCGATCGTGGAGACGCCGATGACGACGGCACCCAGCACGCCGACCGCACCGGCGCTCAGGCCCTTCTGCGAGATCCCCGTCGTCACGCCGGATTCGGGTTCCGTCGCCCGGTTCGTGCTGCTCATCAGCGGACTCCTGCTTCGGCGCGGGTGCGCGGGACGACGATCATGGGAACGGGCAGCTCGTGCAGCATCTTCGCTGCGGTCGAGCCCAGGAACAGCCTGCGCGGCTGGGCGAGGCGGCTGGATCCGACGAGCACGACCTCGCCGGGGAGCCAGGAGAGGTTCGCGACCGCATCCTCCACCGTGTCGCCGGGTGCCTGCTCGATCACCGCGCCGAGCTCTTCGGGCACGAGTCCCTGCGCGACGGCGAGCACCTCCTGCGAGTGCTCGTCGCCGACGATGCGGATCGCGCCGGTGTCGAGCCCCGGCGGCACGTCGAACGGCACGAGCGACACCAGCCGGAGACCGACGCGCGATTCGGTGGCGATCGCGGCCGCCTCATCGAGCAGGTTGTCGGCACCGGGGCGGTTGCCGACGGCGACGGTCACGCGCGGCAGCACGTGGTCGTCCTCGTCGGCGGTGCCGGCCGGAGCCAGGGCCACGGGGATCGTCGACGAGTGGAGCAGCTCCGAGGCGACGCTGCCCAGACGGTGGCGTCCGAAGATGCTCCCGTTGGCGGTGCCGACCACGATCAGCCGAGCGTCGAATTCCTCGCCCGCGGCGATGAGCCCCTCGGCGAACGACTCGCCGAAGCGCACATGGCCCGTGCGGGTGAGCTCCTGCGGCAGACGCACGACGGCATCCTCGAGCCACTCCTTCGCCTGGCGCCGGATGTGGTCCTCATACGCGCGCTCCGGGGGAACGGCCGCGCTGCGGGTTCCCTCCGACGGGAGCACGATCACGAGGTGCAGCACGGCGCCGAGGCTGCGCGCGATGCGCGCACCGAGCGCTGCGGCATCGGCCCCGGCATCCGTCGCCGTGTAGCCGACGACGACCGCGCCGGTCATCAGTCGCCCTCGACGGTGTCGCCGGCGGCGCGAGCGGCGTCGACGATGTTCGAGGCGACCAGGTGACCCATGCGGATCGCACCGTCGACGTGCTGGTAGCCGGCCCCGGCGAGGTCGCTCGATGCGAAGTGGATCGGGCCGACCGGCGTGCGCAGATCGGCACCGTACCGGTACAGCCCGCCCATGTCGAAGCTCGCGGCGTAGGCGCCGCGCGTCCACTCCTCGGTTCCCCAGTCGCTCTCGTAGTAGACGACCGGGTTCTCGGCCTCGGGCCCGTAATAGTGCGCGAGCGATTCGAGGATGCGCGCCTTGCGCTCGTCGGCCGAGAGCTCGAACACCCCGTCGGCGTTGGCGTCGGACACGAAGCCCACGAGGGTGCCCCGCTCATCGGCGTGGTTGGTGTTGTCGTAGGCCTCGTGCACCAGCTCATAGGGGCTGAAGGCGGTGCCACTGAGTCCCTGCTCGCGCCAGAACGGCCGGTCGTAGACGGCGTGCACCTTGATGACGAATCCCATCGAGATGTGCTGATGCATCTGGTGCTGGCGACGCGGCATCGGCGGCATGAACGAGATGCGGTTGTAGAGCACCGGCGCGTGGGCGAGGATCGCGAAGCGTGCGCGCACCGTCATGTCGTCGGTCGTCGCCACGACGCCGTCGTCGCCCCAGGCCAGGGTGCGAACCGGCTGGTCGAGCAGCACGTCGTCGCCGAGTCGCTCTGCGAGTCGGATCGGCACCTGCTGCAGCCCGCCGACCACGCGCTTGTCGAGGATGAAGTCGGCGTCGACGAGGTTCGAGTACGACCCGGCGGATGCCGCCATCAGCAGCGACTGCAGCAGCGAGAACGTGTGCGTCGGCTTGGTGAGCATCGCCGATCCCGTCGCGAAGGCGAGGTTGCGCACGGCCTCGTCGTCATCGGTCTGGATGCGGAGCCACGCGTCCCAGGTGACCGAGTCCCACTCCGCGGCGAGCGGATGCGCCCACGGCCGATCGGGGTCGATCTCGGCGACCATGGCGTCGAGGCGCTCGGTGATCTCGGCGATCGTCGCCTCGGTCGATTCCGACACGGGGAACATCTCGCCCGTGAATCGGCTGGAGGTGCCGTCGGGACCGACGTAGACGCTGTCGCCCTCTCGGTAGCGGCTGTAGGTCTCGAGGCCGAGTTCCTCGACCGCGTCCTGCAGCGCCTCCTGGTCGGGAGAGACCCACTGGCCTCCGAGTTCGAGCATGGCACCGTCGATGACGTCGGTCCACAGGCGCCCGCCGACGCGGTCGCGCGCCTCGAGCACGACGACCGACAGTCCGGCCTTGCGCAGGTCGTTCGCCGCGGTCAGCCCTGCGGCTCCGGCTCCGACGATGAGCACGTCACGAGTGATCTCAGCCATCTGCATCTCCTTCATTGGAAAAAATCGTGCCGGTCGCGACGTGGATCCCCCGATACGTGTCGCGACCGGACGTCTGGTGTCGACCGCGGGCGGCGCGGCCCACGGTCATCGGGTCGCTGCGGCGAGCGCCTGGGCGACGACGTCGAGCCCCTCGTTGAGCAGATCGTCACCGATCGACAGCGGCGGGAGGAACCGGATGACGTTGCCGTACGTGCCGCAGGTCAGCACGATCACGCCCTGCGCGATCGCGGCCTTCGCGACGGCCGCGGTGAGCGCGGCGTCCGGCGCCTGGGTGTCCGGATCGACGAACTCCGCCGCGATCATGGCGCCGTGTCCGCGGACGTCGCCGATGCGAGGGTCGTCCTGCTGCAGAGCGGTCAGGCGGTCGATGAGGATGCGGCCGATCTCTCGTGCTCGCTCGATCACCCCGTCGTTCTCGAACACGTCGATGGCCGCGAGCGCCGCGGCGCATGCGATCGGGTTGCCGCCGTAGGTGCCGCCCAGACCGCCGGCGTGCGATGCGTCCATGATCTCCGCGCGCCCGGTGACCGCCGCGAGCGGAAGGCCGCCGGCGATGCCCTTGGCCGTCGTGATGAGGTCGGGCTCGATGCCGAAGATCTCGCTGGCGAACATGTGCCCGGTGCGGGCGAAGCCCGTCTGCACCTCGTCGGCGATGAACACGACCCCGTTGGCGCGGCACCAGGCGAGGATCGCGGGGAGGAAGCCGTCGGCGGGCACGATGAAGCCACCCTCGCCCTGGATCGGCTCGATGATGACGGCGGCGAGGTTGTCGGCGCCGATCTGCTTCTCGAGCTGCAGGATCACGCGGGCCGCGGCCTCGCCTCCCTCGAGTCCGTCGCGGAACGGGTACGACATCGGTGCCCGGTAGACCTCGGGGGCGAACGGGCCGAACCCGCTCTTGTAAGGCATCGACTTGGCGGTCAGCGCCATCGTGAGGTTGGTGCGGCCGTGGTAGCCGTGATCGAAGGCCACGACCGCCTGGCGACCGGTGTGCTTGCGAGCGATCTTGATCGCGTTCTCGACGGCCTCGGCGCCGGAGTTGAAGAGCGCGCTCTTCTTGGCGAAGTCACCCGGGGTGAGGCGGTTCAGCGCCTCAGCCACCTCGATGTACGACTCGTAGGGCGAGATCATGAAGCAGGTGTGGGTGAACTGGGCGGCCTGGGCCGCGACAGCCTCGGCGATCTTCGGATGCGCGTTGCCGACGGTCGTCACGGCGATGCCGGAGCCCAGATCGATCAGGGAGTTGCCGTCGGCGTCGACGACGACGCCTCCACCCGCCGCGACGGCGGCCACGGGAACGGTGTGGCCGACTCCGGCCGGCACCGCCGCGGCCTTGCGCGCGAGGATCTCGGCCGACCGCGGGCCGGGGAGCTCGGTGACGAGGCGGCGTTCCTGGGGAAGACCGGGGCCGCCGAGAGGGACTGCAACTGCTGCGGTGTCGAGAAGTGCCATGCCGCGAGCGTATGGCGCGGCACGGGGCGCGTGCATTCGCCGGACTGTACAATCTGTGATGAATGCCTGCCATCTCGTATACCGTTGGCCGGTTCGAACCACCCCTGGATCGAGGTCGGATGATTCCTCCCGAGGAGCCGACGCTGAGTTCGCTGCTGAAGCGTCGCGATCTGGGACTGACTCTCGTGTCGGCCGAAGACTCTCTGACAGACAGTGCGCTCGATCGTCCGCTGCGGTGGGTGCACAGCTCCGATCTCGCCGATCCGACCCCCTTCCTCGCCGAAGACCTCGTGCTGCTGACCACCGGCTCGCAGTTCGACGAGAGCTCGGAGATCGACGGATACGTCGATCGGCTCGCCGACCGGGGCGTGCGGGGTCTCGGCTTCGGAACCGAGGTCAGACGCTCCGGCATCCCCGATGAGCTGATCGCGGCGTGCGGACGTCGGGGGATGCCGCTCTTCGAGGTGCCGTATCGGACGCCGTTCATCGCGATCGCGCGGGCGCACTCCGAGGCCATCGCCGCGCAGGCCTACGCCCGCCGCTCCTGGGCTCTCGACACCCAGCGCGCACTGGCTCTGGCGGCGTTGCGCCCGCACGGACTCGATGCCACCCTCGCGGAGCTGGGCAGGCGCCTCGACGCCTGGGCCGGGATGTACGACGCGGGCGGTGCTCTGCTGATGTCGCATCCCCGATCGGCGATCGACGACGACACCCTTGGGATGCTCGCCGACCGAGTCGGCGAGGTCCTGTCGCGCGGGCTCGAGACCGCGCAGTCGCTCGCCATCGACGGCAGCGCGTTCATGCTCTTCACGGTCGGCCGCGGCGGTCACCTGCGGGGCGTGATCGCCCTGGCGACCGACGCCCTCGACCCCGAGGCCCGCACCGTCGTGACGTCGGTGATCGCGATGGCGGGGCTCGCCCTCGAGCAGAGTGAGCAGCTGGCACGCAGTCGTCGCCGTCTGCACGCGCAGCTGCTGCGCTCGCTGCTGGACGACGATCCGTCGTTGACGAGGAGGGTTCTCGGCAGCATCCCGCAGGCCCCGATCGTCGTCGCGGTGGCCGCGGGATCCGCTCTGGATCCGCTCGCCGACTGGTGGGATCGGCGGCGAGCCGAGCACGGCACCGCGGTGTTCGTCGCCGAATCCGCAGACGGCGTCACCATCTGCGTGTCGGCGACCGATGAGTCGCTGCTCGACGAGGTGGCCGTGCGGTTCGGCATCCGCATCGGAGCGTCCGGACCCGAACCGTACGCGGCGTTCTCCCGTGCGCACGCCCAGGCGGTGGTGGCTGCACGTCAGGGGTCGGTGCCCGGGGTGTCGCGCTACGCCGACACCATCGGGTCGAGCATCCTCAGCGCATTGGCGACCGACGAGGCGCGCATGGTCGCCGAAGCGCGCCTGGCTCCGCTGCGCGAGAGCGACGCACGCACGGGCGGCGAGCTGGAGCGCTCGCTGCGCACCTGGCTGGAGCACGACGCCAAGGCCGAGCCGGCAGCGGTCGCCCTCGGGGTGCACCGCCACACCCTCCGGTCGCGCATCGCGCAGGCAGGGCAGCTGCTCGACGCCGACCTCTCGACCTTCCCCGCGCGGGCCGAGCTCTGGACCCTGCTGCAGACCGCACGCGACTGAGGCCGGCATCCGCAGACGCCTGCCCTCAGTGCGGAGGGGATCTGCGATACGGAGGGAGCCTGGGCCCGAAGCGCCCTCCCCTGCGCAGAACACCTCCGTTCACGCCGAACGACCTCGGGTCAGCGGGGCGCGTGCGCCTCGAGGAACTCGTACACGTCGGTCGAGTCGACGCCGGGGAACGACCCGGTCGGCAGGGTCGCGAGCAGCGTGCGAGGAGTCTTGACGTTGGGCCAGGAGTTCTCGCGCCAACGGTCCTCGAGCTCGACGGGTGCACGGCGGCAGCACACCTCGACCGAGTGCTTCGACACCCCTCGATGGGGAGTGTCGCGCCCGACGAACCACTTCGTGTCATCGAATCGCACGCCCACGCTCACCGAGTGGAGGCCCTCGCTCGACGCCTCGACCCTGGCGGTGCACCAGTAGGTCCCGTTGCCGGTGTCGGTGTACTGGTAGTAGGGGTTGAAGCGGTCGTCCTCGTCGAACACCACTCGCGACGTCCACCGCCGGCAGCACATCTGCCCCTCGATCGAGCCGAGGCGATCGGTCGGGAAGTTCACGTCGTCGTTCTCATAGGCCTTCGTGATGGTTCCCGACTCATGCACCTTGAGGAAGTGCACGGGGATGCCGAGGTGCGTCGTCGCGAGATTCGTGAAGCGGTGCGCCGCCGTCTCGTAGGAGACCGAGTAGGCGTCTCTCAGATCCTCGATCGAGATGGCCCGGCGCGCCTTCGCCTCTCGGAGGGCAGGCACGACGTGCGCCTCGGGCATCAGCAGCGCGCCGGTGAGGTAGTTCGTCTCGACGCGCTGTCGCAGGAACTCGGCATAGCTGCGGGGCTCGGCATGCCCGAGGATGCGACTCGACAGCGCCTGCAGCACCGCGGTCCGCGCGTCGCCTTTCGCCGGGACGCGACTCGACAGGTAGAGACGACCGTTGGCGAGGTCGACGACACTGCGCGTCGTCTGCGGCAGATCGGGGGCGTAGTGCAGCGTGAACCCCAGGTACGCCGCGATCTCCGACGCCGCGCGCTGGGTCAGCGGCCCACCGGGATGGTCGACCGCGGCGAGGATCTCCGACGCCTTGCCCTCGAGATCGGGGAAGTGATTGTCCTGGGTGCGCATCAGGTGGCGCAGCTCGACGTTCGCGCGTCGAGCCTCCTCGGGAGTCGCGGCGCGCTCGTCCTTGAGCCGGTCGATCTCGCCGTGCAGCGCGAGCATGGCTCGGAGAGCGTCGGTCGGAACGGTCTTGGCGATTCGGAACGGCTCGATTCCCAACGCGCGGAACGTCTGACTCCTCATCGCGCGCTCCAGGGCGATCTCGACGGAGCTGCGTTCATCGAGCGGCTCTCCTTCGAGCAGCGCGTCGATCGTCACGCCGAGCGCCCTGGCGATCGCCTGCAGCAGCGTGAGCTTGGGCTCGCGCTTGCCGGTCTCGATCATCGAGAGCTGGCTGGGAGCGCGGTCGACGGCGGCGGCGAGAGCATCCAGGGTCATCCCGGCGGTGGTCCGGAGCTGGCGGATGCGACGCCCGATGGTCAGCGCGTCGGCGTCCGGCGCCGGCGTTCCCGACGGGAGTGAGGGGTTCATGCGACAGATTCTGTCACAGAAACAGAATTTCGAGTGATCTTCACCCCGCAAGGAGCCGTGAACGGGAGGATTCTTCACTCACAGTGGAAGCACGCCACCCGGCCTCACCGCCGGGCATCTCACGGAGGAGACACCATGACGAACACCGCATCGACCCCCGCCCCTCGACCGGCCGGCCTGCGCGCCGGAGATCAGGTGCAGACCGCGGCCGAGCTCGAGGAGATCTGGGCGACCGACCCCCGCTGGGACGGCGTCGAGCGCACGTTCTCGGCAGACGACGTCATCCGCATCCGAGGATCGGTTCGCGAGGATTCGACGCTCGCCCACCGCGGAGCCGAGAACCTCTGGAACCTGCTGCACACCGAGGACTATGTGCGAGCGCTGGGCGCCTACACCGGCGGACAGGCCGTGCAGCAGGTGCGTGCCGGCCTCAAGGCCATCTACCTCTCGGGGTGGCAGGTCGCCGCAGACGGCAACCTCGCGGGCCAGACCTATCCCGACCAGTCGCTGTATCCCGCGAACTCGGTCCCCGCGGTCGTGCGCCGCATCAACAACGCCCTGATCCGGCAGGACCAGCTCGAGCATGCCGAGGGCCACGTCACCCGCGACTGGCTCGCCCCGATCGTCGCTGACGCCGAGGCGGGTTTCGGCGGACCTCTGAACGCCTATGAACTGGCCCAATCGCTGATCCAGGCCGGAGCGGCGGCGATCCACTGGGAGGACCAGCTCGCGAGCGAGAAGAAGTGCGGTCACCTCGGCGGCAAGGTCCTGGTGCCCACGCAGCAGCACATCCGCACGTTGAACGCCGCACGCCTCGCGGCCGATGTGGCGGGCGTCCCCACGGTCATCATCGCCAGGACGGATGCTCTCGCGGCCGACCTGCTCACCAGCGACGTCGACCCCCGCGACCAGCAGTTCACCACCGGCGAGCGCACGGCAGAGGGCTTCTACCGCATCAGCGCGGGCATCGACTCGGTGATCAGCAGGGGCCTGGCCTTCGCCCCCTACGCCGACCTGCTCTGGGTCGAGACGGGCGAACCGGACATCACCCTCGCCCGCGAGTTCGCCACGGCCATCCATGCCGAGTTCCCGGGCAAGATGCTCGCGTACAACTGCTCGCCGAGCTTCAACTGGAAGCGTCACCTCTCGGATGCCGAGATCGCGACCTTCCAGCAGGAGCTCGCCGACCTCGGGTACCGGTTCCAGTTCATCACCCTCGCGGGCTTCCACGCCCTCAACCACTCGATGTTCGACCTCGCCCGCGGCTACGCCGATCGCGCCATGAGCGCCTACGTCGAGCTGCAGGAGGCCGAGTTCGCGGCAGAGGCAGACGGATACACCGCCACGAAGCACCAGCGCGAGGCGGGCACCGGCTACTTCGACGTGATCTCCACGGCGCTCAACCCCGACAGCGCCACCCTCGCCCTCGCCGGCTCGACGGAGAGGGCGCAGTTCCACTGACCCGACCCGCACCCGCCACCGTTCGTTGAGCGAGGCCGGCGGAGCCGACCGAGACGAAACGCACCACCCACCGCCCCCGCTCGTTGAGCGAGGCCGGCGAAGCCGACCGAGACGACACGCACCACCCACACGCAGAGGACACGACCATGACCACTCCCCCCGCACCTCCGACCACCACCACTCAGCAGGGCCCCGCGATCGCGGTGACCGGTCCGCTCCGAGACCGCTACGCCGAGATCCTCACGCCAGAGGCGATCGCCTTCCTCACCGAGCTGCACCACCGCTTCGCGTCCCGACGCCTCGACCGGCTCGCCGACCGCATGCGCCGCCGCTTCGAGATCGGCAACGGCCACGACCCGCGGTTCCGCGACGACACGACGCACATCCGAGACGATGCCGACTGGCAGGTCGCCGGAGCGGGGCCCGGCCTCGAAGACCGTCGCGTCGAGATCACCGGGCCGACCGACCCGAAGATGACCATCAATGCGCTGAACTCCGGCGCGCGCGTCTGGCTGGCGGACCAGGAGGACGCGACCAGCCCGACCTGGCGCAACGTGATCGAGGGCCAGCTCTCACTGCGCGACGCCATCCGCGGCGAGCTGTCGTTCCGGTCGCCCGAGGGGAAGGAGTACCGGGTCACCGCAGAGCGCACTCCCACGATCGTGATGCGCCCGCGCGGCTGGCACCTGCCGGAGAAGCACCTCAAGTTCGTCGACCGGTCGGGGCGCCGCTCCGCCGCATCCGGCTCGCTCGTGGACTTCGGGCTCTACTTCCTGCACAACGCCCAGGCGCTGATCGACGGCGGTCGAGGCCCCTACTTCTACATCGCCAAGCTCGAGTCGAGCGAGGAGGCGAAGCTGTGGGACGACGTCTTCACCTTCAGTGAGGAGTACCTCGGCATCGCACACGGCACCATCCGTGCGACCGTGCTGATCGAGACCCTGCCCGCGGCCTTCGAGATGGAGGAGATCCTGTACGAGCTGCGCGAGCACTGCGCGGGGCTCAACGCCGGACGGTGGGACTACATCTTCTCGATCATCAAGAACTATCGAGGACGCGGTGCCCGGTTCGTGCTCCCCGACCGCAGCGAGGTCACGATGACGGTGCCGTTCATGCGGGCGTACACCGAGCTGCTCGTCAAGACCTGCCACAGGCGGGGTGCCTACGCGATCGGCGGCATGAGCGCGGCGATCCCCAACCGACGCGACCCTGAGGTGACGGCACGCGCCATCGAGAAGGTCTCGGCGGACAAGAGGCGCGAGGCGGGCGACGGATTCGACGGCACCTGGGTGGCGCACCCCGACCTCATCCCCACCGCGCAGGCCGAGTTCGATGCCGTGCTGGGCGATCGTCCGAACCAGGTCGACCGCCAGCGACCGGAGGTGCACGTGACGGCGGCCGATCTGCTCGACCTGCACATCGGCCGGCCCATCACGGCTCGGGGCGTGCGCGACAACGTGTCCGTCGCGATCCGCTATCTCGAGGCGTGGCTGCGGGGCCTCGGTGCCGTCGCGATCGACAACCTGATGGAAGACGCCGCGACGGCCGAGATCAGTCGCTCGCAGGTGTGGCAGTGGATCCACCAGGACCGCTCGACGGAAGACGGCACACCGATCACGTCGGAGTACATCGAGACGCTGATCGACGACGTCCTCGCCGAGGTCGATCGCGGCGGGGACGACCGCTTCGACGACGCCGCAGCGATCTTCCGCGAGGTGGCCCTGCGGGAGGAGTTCCCCGCATTCCTGACACTGGGCGCCTACGGTCGCTTCCTGGTCGACGAGGCCTGACCTCTCCTGCACCGCGGAGCCCTTCGGATGCCGTTCCGAGCATTCGAAGGGCTCCGTCGTGCGACCTGTGGACAACGCGATCGCCCTGCCCGCCCCTCCCCTACGCTCGCGGGATGTCGAGACCTCACCTGCCGCTCGAATGGGCGCTTCGAGTTCGCCGTGCCGCATCCGTCGGGCTGAGCATCTCGGCGCTGGCGCTCTCGCTCTTGGGTTCTGTGCCGCTCGGCATGCTGATGATCGACGGGCTGGCGCCCGGCGTAGACCACCCGGAGATTCCGGACGAGGTGCGCGAGTTCGCCTTCGGCTGCGTCAGTACCGCGATCGTGGCCGGTGCCTTCGCACTCCTGCTCGCCGCGGGGACCATGCACTCCGGCGGCGCCCGCGCCGCGCTGCCGCTGCGGCTCGCGATCGTCGCGCTCCTCTCGGTCGGCGTGAGCATCGTGATCGTCCTCCTGCCCGTCTTCCTGTTCGTCGCGAGCCTGCTTCTCACCCTGGTGATCTTCTGGTGATCGGCCGGCGCTCACCCGACGGCGCGGGCGTACGCTCGAACCATGACCGACGTCTGGACCGAGATCGCCACCGAGTTCCTTCACCTCTACCCGAGGGGCAATCGGCTGCTGGCCGTCGCCGGCGTCGATCCGGAGCGATCCCGACGAGCCGCGGACGACCTGGCGACCGCACTGACCGCCGCCGGGCAGCTCGTCGAGCGCGCGCACACGGCGGATGGCCTCGCGGAGCAGCTGCGCGCCGACATCGTCGCGCCGTTCCGCTCGTCGACGCAGGACGGGCGCGTCCTGATCGTCTCCGGTCCGGCCGCCTTGATGAGCGAGGGCACCCGAGGCCTCTGGAACTTCACGCTCTGGCAGCTCGTGGGAGACGAGCCTCCGCACAGCGTCGCGTCCGCGCTCGTCGACGTCACGGATCCCGCGAACCCGGTGCGTCGGTTCGCCGACTACTGCGCCCTGCCCGCGTCGTTCGGATCCTGACGCGGCCGCACTCCGCTCAGCGGAAGGAGACGGCGACCGCTCAGCGGAAGGAGACGGCGACCGCTCAGCGGAAGGACGCGGCGACCGAATTGCGGTGATAGTCGAAGACGATGCTCGTCCTGGTCGACGCCACGCTGCTCTGCGCCGACAGGTGCTCGAGCACGAACTCGCGCATCTCGGAGGAGTCGGCGACGGCGATGTGCAGCAGGAAGTCGTCGTCCCCGCCCAGGAAGAACACCTGGATGACCTGCGGCAGCACACGCACCCGATCGGCGAACTCGACGATGCTCTCGCGCCGACCGCTCGGGCGCAGCGTCACGCCGATGACCGCCTGCAGGCCGGCGCCCAGCATCCGCTCGTCGACGCTCGCGTGGAATCCACTGATGACGCCGCGATCGACGAGCGCCCGCAGCCGTGCGTGGGCGGTCGATGGCGCCACCCCCAGATGCCCGGCCAGCTCGGCGTTGGTCATGCGCCCGTCAGCGCTGAGCAGCTGCACTATCCGCGCATCGATCGGGTCGAGGGCGGGGGCCCGAACAGTGTTCGGCTGCGGGCTGTCCGGTGAGCTCTCCATGCGAACGATTATGCAGGATCGGGCCCCAGGGCGAATGATCTTCAGGTGATCTGTCGATCGATCGTCGATTCTGCGACCCTGGACACCATCCGCGCAACCGTCACCTGGAGGATCGATGAAGATCGGCGTGCCCACCGAGGTCAAGAACAACGAGAACCGCACCTCACTGACACCCGCGGGTGCCGACCGTCTGACCCACGAGGGCCATCGAGTGCTCGTGCAGTCCGGTGCGGGAGTCGGCTCGGGAATCTCCGACGACGCCTACCGTGCGGCGGGCGCCGAGATCGTCGACACGGCCGAGGAGGCCTGGGGCCGGGCCGAGATGGTCATCAAGGTCAAGGAGCCGATCGCCCAGGAGTACGGCTTCCTGCGCTCTGACCTCACCCTCTTCACGTATCTGCACCTCGCGGCCGATCGCCCGCTCACGACCGCGCTCGTCGACGCCGGCACGACCGCCGTCGCCTACGAGACCGTGCAGCTGCCCGACCGCAGCCTTCCGCTGCTCGTGCCGATGAGCGAGATCGCCGGACGGCTCTCGGTCACGGTGGGCTCGCACTCGCTGATGAGGTCGGCCGGTGGCCGCGGAGTGCTCATGGGCGGCATCGCCGGCACACCCCGCGCGAAGACCGTCGTGATCGGCGGAGGTGTGGCGGGCGAGCACGCGGCCGCGAACGCACTGGGCCTGGGCGCGAAGGTGACCGTGATCGACATCTCCCTCCCCCGGCTCCGCGAACTCGAGCATCGCTACGGCGGTGCGCTCGAGACCCGCGCGTCCAGCCGGTACGACATCGCCGAGGAGCTGGCAGGAGCGGATCTCGTCATCGGCTCCGTGCTGATCCCCGGCGCCGCGGCGCCGAAGCTCGTGACCGACGAGATGGTGGCCGCGATGCGGCCGGGATCGGTGCTCGTGGACATCGCGATCGATCAGGGCGGATGCTTCGAGGGCTCGCGCCCCACCACTCATGACGACCCGACCTTCGCCGTGCACGACTCGATCTACTACTGCGTCGCGAACATGCCCGGTGCCGTGCCGGAGACCGCGACGCGAGCGCTGACCAACGCCACCCTGCCCTATGTCTCCGCGATCGCGAACAAGGGCTGGGAGCGTGCGGCGTCGGACGATCCCGCACTCGCGAAGGGGCTCAACGTGCAGAGTGGGCGCGTCGTACTGGAAGCGGTCGCTCGCGCGCACGGGCTCACGAGCTGACCCGCGCTCGCCCGAGGCGGATCCGAAAGAACAGCGGATCTTGACGGCATCCGACCCGTCATCGCTCCGGCCTATCCGAGTACGCTCGTAGACGTGACCGAACGCGCTCCTCTCTCCCGCAAACTGTCCGCGATCGCCGAGTCAGCGACCCTCAAAGTCGATGCGAAGGCGAAGGCCCTCAAGGCCGAAGGCAAGCCCGTCATCTCGTATGCGGCCGGCGAACCCGACTTCGCGACGCCGCAGTTCATCGTCGATGCCGCGGCTGAGGCTCTCGCCGACCCGGCGAGCTACCGCTACACGCCCGCGGCCGGTCTTCCCGCGCTCCGTGAGGCGATCGCGGCGAAGACGCTCCGCGACTCGGGCCTCGAGGTGTCGCCCAGCCAGGTCATCGTCACGAACGGCGGCAAGCAGTCGGTGTACCAGGCGTTCCAGGCCGTCGTGAATCCGGGCGACGAGGTGCTTCTGCCCGCGCCGTACTGGACCACCTACCCCGAGGCCATCCGTCTCGCAGACGGAGTGCCGGTCGAGGTCTTCGCCGGCGCCGACCAGGACTACAAGGTCACCGTCGAGCAGCTCGAAGCGGCGCGCACAGATCGCACCACGGCCCTCGTCTTCGTCTCTCCCTCGAACCCCACCGGCTCCGTGTACACCCTCGAAGAGACCACGGCGATCGGCCGGTGGGCGCTCGAGCACGGCATCTGGGTGATCTCCGACGAGATCTACCAGAACCTGACCTACCCCGCAGCAGGCGAGGGGACCGCGCGCACGAAGGCCACCTCGATCGTCGAGGCCGTGCCCGAGGTCGCCGGTCAGACGATCCTCGTGAACGGTGTGGCCAAGACCTACGCCATGACCGGGTGGCGCGTGGGCTGGATGGTCGGTCCCGCCGACGCGATCAAGATCGCCGGCAACCTGCAGTCGCACCTGTCGAGCAACGTGAACAACGTCGCGCAGAAAGCCGCGATCGCCGCCCTCAACGGTCCGCAGACCGAGGCCGAGCAGTTCCGCGAGGCCTTCGACCGCCGCCGCCGGCTCATCGTCTCTGAGCTCTCGAAGATCGACGGCCTCGTCGTGCCCGACCCGCTCGGCGCGTTCTACGTGTACCCCGATGTGCAGGGCCTGCTGGGGCGCACGTGGGCCGGCGTGACGCCGACCACCTCACTCGAGCTCGCCGACCTCATCCTCGAGAAGGCAGAGGTCGCGGTGGTTCCAGGAGAGGCGTTCGGTCCCTCCGGCTACCTCCGACTCTCGTACGCACTGGGAGACGACCAGCTGCTCGAGGGCGTGCAGCGGCTGCAGCAGCTGTTCTCCTGACGCCCGCCGCCTCACCCGCGCGGCGGGGGCGCGACGTCAGTCCTCCTCCGCGAAGCCGATCAGCCAGCGGATGCCGTAGCGGTCCACCAGCGTTCCGTCGTAGTCGCCCCAGGGCCGTTTCTGCAGCGGGTCAGTCACGCGACCGCCGGCCGACAGCTCGTCGAACCATCGGGTGAGGGTCGGCGCATCGGCCGTGCCCAGCAATGACAGGAACATCCCGCTCATCTGCACGGCGTCGTCGTCGGCTCCGGCATCGGCGCCGGCCAGCGCCACAGGGCCGGACAGCTGGCCGTGCGCCACCGCATCACCGGGTCCGTCGTGGCGTCCGGCGTGCGCGTAGTCGACCAGCTGCAGGTCGCCGCCGAACACCGAGCGATAGTGCTCCAGCGCCTCAGCGGCGTTGCCGGGGAACAACAGATAGGGAATCAGTCCGCTCATCCCGCGAGTGTACGGCCACAGGCCGACGCTGTCAGTCCACGACCGCGCTGCGGTAGCGTCGGGGCTTGCCGTCTCCGAGCTCGACCAGACGCGTCACCCGCCGGAGCTCGATCGGCTGATGGAGCAGGGCCTCGAGAGCCGAGCGGATGCTGCTCTCGCTCCCCGACGCGATCACCGCCCGCACCGATCCGTCGGGCTCCTGCTCGATCGACCAGCCCTCGGCACCGTGGGCCTGGAGCTGCTGCGTCAGCTCGACGCACGGCACGAGCGTGCCGTCGGCCGCGCGGAAGCGGGTGTTCTCGCGGCCTTCGAGGTCGGCGACGGCCGCCGAACCGTCGGGGAGGGCGACCAGCCGCCCGTGGTCTCCCGTGCGATACCGCACCAGCGGCAGCAGCGGGTTCTCGCCCGCGGTCACCACGATCTCCCCCATCGCCCCTGGCGCCACGGCGACATCGCGGTGCGGGTCGAGAACCTCGACATGCACGCGCCGGTCGAGGATGCGGAATGCGCCGTCGTCCGCCCGAGCGGCGATCGGCCGCGTCTCGTGGAGCCCGTACACGTCGATCACCGGGCACCCGAAGGCCGCCTCGAGTCGCGCGCGCAGCGGGGCCGAGAGCGCCATCGCTCCGGAGAAGATCACTTCAGGGTGCAGCACCGCGTCGAGGCCGGAATCCAGCAGCTCGGCGAGGCTCGTGGGGTGGCCGCTGAGGATCTGCGGGTCCGCCTCGCCGAGGAAGGCAGCCCGAGACACCTGGTCACCCCACGCGGAGGGATGCAGGTTCAGCCGCGTCATGGCCCGATGGGAGAAGCTCGAGATCACCGACACGTACGTGAAGGCCTGGCGCTGGAAAACGAGGTTCGCCACCGCCATGCGCTCCCCCTCGTCGACGACCTCGACGCCGACGGATGCCGCGAGCGACACCAGCAGGTGGAATCCGCGCGCCACCTCCTCGACGTCGTCGGGAATGAGGAGCGCCGCGCCGGTCGAGCCTGAGCTGGTGCCGTGCAGCATCCGCGAGAGGTCGGCGTCCAGAGGCACGAATGCACCGAGGTCGTCGACGAGATCGGCGCGCCGGATGGTCGGGAAGTCCTCGAGCCGCGCATCCGGCCGCATCGCCCGGTAGCGCAGCGTGCGTCTGGCTGCGTCGAGATGCGCGGTGAGCCATCCGTCGACCGGAAGCGGACGCCGCACCCGCTCGACCTGTTCCGCCGTGAGGCGGTCGCCCGTCGCGTGCGTCCAGTGCGGGGCGTCGGGGTGCGAGCGCCAATGCGCCAGTCGCGCCCTGCCCGGCGCATCGATCGTGGGCCAGCGTTCGACGTCCGGCAGCACCGCGGCGTCGCCCGGCGCGTACTCGGCGAGCGCGAGCGCCCCCTGCAGGTCAGCATCCGTCATTCGACCGTCACTCACTGGAGTACCGCGCCGCGGCCTCTCTGCGGCGCGCCTGATCGAGCTTGCGAGCGATGTCCGCGCGGTGCCGGTGCCCCTCATACGCCTCCGCGAGCGCCCGGTCGCGAGCCAGCGAATCGCACGCGGCGAGCAGCGAGGAGGCCGTGGCCGCGTCCTCCCCCGCCGGAAGGAACCCGCACCACAGCAGCAGGGTTCTTGCGGCTTCCTCACGCCGTTCGTCGTCGGAGGTCCATGCGGACGGCGGCGAGATCGGCGCGACCCGCAGCGCGAGGGCGTCGACGGCGAGCGCCGCCCACCCTCCCGACAGAGCGGGCGTCAGCGGCTCGATGATCGACTCGCTGGCGAGCACCCAGAGCCCGATCGCCGCACCCTGGCGCACCCGCGGATAGTGGTCGAAGTCGGTGGCGACGATCTGCGCACCGAGCACGTCGCCGGCGAGCGCGCGCAGCGACACCCTCTCGTCGAGGAACTCCTGCGGCACGCCGGAGATCCGCGCGGCGACGGCGTCGAGCGAGGGTCCAGGACGTGTCCTCGCCCATGCCTCCGGTTCTCCGCCGGAGCGCGTCGTCCATGCCGCGAGCAGTTCTTCCGTCTCCGCCATCGGGACCTCAGCCATCGGACGCCCCCGTCGGCACCGACTCAGCCATGCAGGGTCTCCGCCAGAGCAGCGCACGCCGCCGGAGCATCGGCCATCGAACGGAGGTAGACGACGTCGTATCCGTCGCGCTCGGCGAGAGCCGCGACCTGGCGCCTGCGATCCATGAGCACGAGCGTACCGGTGGTGAGCACGCCGCGAACCCGACGAGCGACGTCGGAGAACTCCTCGTTGCCCACCCCGAACATCGACACGAGCCCGTCGTCCGACAGCACGACGACGTGACGCTGCGTCTCATCGTCACCGGGGCGGAGCCGGTCGTAGCGCGCGGCGTACAGATCGAGAGGGAACGATGTCGAGCGACCGAAGAACAGCGAGATCGCCGCGATGATCTCCCGCGGGTCGCGCCCGAACCTGTCCATGCCGCCCACCTCGCCGGAGCCGGAGAAGCTGGTGACCCTGACCCGACCGCCGCCGCGGAGGATGGAGAGCGCCAGTATCGTGCCGGCGAGCACGGCCGGCGAGCCGATGTGCGGATCCGCCATCGATCCGGACGAGTCGATGTAGAGATCGAGTTCGATGCTTGTCTCCCGCACCTGCGGCTCATCGTCGAGCTCGGTGCGACGACGGGTCGTGACGCCGGGTATCACCGAGCCGGAGCGCATCGTCAGCGGCCAGTCGAGATCGGCGAGCGAATCCCCCACCTCCCACAGCTCGGGAGGACCGGGGATGCCCCCGGTGGGTGTGGAGGGCGCTGCGCGCGTGAACGGCCGGACCCAGCGCGCCGCCTCGGTGCGATACCAGGCTTCGAGAACAGCATCCTCGTCGCTCAACCGGTACAGCTCCAGAGTGCGCGCGATCGTCAGACGCTGGCCACGTCGATCGCCCTGCGCCTCGTCGTCGTCCGACTCCTCGGCGGCGGAGTCTCGCACGGCGCCGGGGTGCGGCGGAAGATCGGCACGCAGGCGCTGATCGGCGAGGATCCGGCCCAGCTCCTCTGCGGTCACGGGGGCATCGTCGGCGCCGCATCCGGCCGGGGGCTCCGCATCACCGGCATCCTGCGACTCCTCGCGCTCGGCCAGGTAGGGGGCGGTGATCACGCCGAAGAGAGCCGCTCCCGAGACGGGGTCGCTGGAGAAGGTGCGCACCGCGTCCGCCACCAGCGCCGCGTCCACCGCGGGAGTCGTCGCCGTCGCGGCGGCGAGCTCCGCCGCGACGCGAGCCCGCTCCTCGGCGGCGAGTCGCAGCAGACGTTCCTTCTCGCGATGTTTCTCGGGGATGCTGCTGAGGGGTGCGAACGTGGTCGTCGGAACCGTGCGCACCGGCGCCGGCGGCGGCTCGATCGCGCAGAGCGTGGCTGCGGGCAGCCGCCACAGCAGCTCATACGCGCGGCAGTAGACCCACCACAACCGGTCGGTGCTGCCCTCGGGAGCGGGGTAGAGCGCGCGTCCGAGGCGCACAATCCCGAGCTCGCCCGTGACCGCAGCACCCGCCTCCGCCCGCTGCAGGTGAGCGAGTCGCGTGTTCACGAGCAGGTCGCACCACAGGTTCGAGAGGCGTCTGGCTGCCTCTCGCCGGTTGCGGCGAAGAGAGACCGCGGCGAGCGCCTTGGCCATCTGATGGTCGATCTTGAGCGAGTCGACTCGGGTGCTCGGTGCGAGCACGTGATGTCCGATCTCATGGGCGAACATGCTCCAGAGCTCGTCTGACAGACCGCGGTCGGCGAGATACCGCGGGTCGACGGTCACCGACGGGGGAAAGGAGAACCACGCGGGAGCGCCGTGGCCCTCCGCAGCGTCGGGGGTCACCGCAGGGTCGTCGAGCCGCACCCGCCAGAGCGAGAGCGCACGCTCCCATGCGATGCGCGCGTCGTCGGTCAGGGGGACGCGATCAGACGGTTGCGTCACTGCGACTCCCGCACGTGCACCCACGCCAGATGCGTGTCGGGACCGATGACGATGCTCACGCCGTCATCGCGTGCGGCATCGACGTCGGGCGCACGGCCGGGGTCCGGCGCGTCGGGCAGGGGTGTGAGCTGCGCTCCCCAGACATCGCAGTCGAGTCGCCACCAGAGGTCGGCCACGCGGAGGGCGAACGCTCCCTGCTCGCTCAGACGCTGCGCATGGTCCGGAGGGCGGATCCACGCACCGCCGATACCTCGGAATCCGCCGACGGACAGCACGTAGCCGCGCTGGTCGACCCGCCCCGGCCACCAGTACCGATCGGTGCGCTGGCGCCGACGGAACTCGTCGAGCCGATCGACACCGATCCCGAGGATCGCCGCGGCGGCCATCCTCGCCTCGGCATCGCCGAGACCGTCGAGGCGCGCGAGCGCATCAGCACGCAGCGCGAGCGCTCCCGCCCGCCATGCGGCGATCGCGACGAGGTCGAGAGCGCGGTCGCGGTCTTTCGGCGCGTCTGGGTCGTGCCCGATGCCCGCGCTGAGCGCGCCGGCGAACACCTGCGCATCACCATGAGCCCGCTCGACCGTGGCCGCGGCGACCCCTGCATCGAGGCCGGCCGCCGACAGGTCGGGCAGAGCGGCGGAGGCGAGGGGCGCCGACGCATCGGCCAGCTGCACGGGGAGCCGCATCAGCCTCGCAGCTCCTGCCAGCGCACATAGGCGGTGTAGCGCTGGTGCAGGTACTTCAGCGCGATCACGTCGTCGAAGTCGCGCCCGTAGAGCTTGCCCACCGTGGCGATGCGGCGCAGCTGCGCCTCGACGGCGGTGATGCGGCGCGACGCCTCGAGCGCGGAGAGGCCGTCGAGCCCTCGATCGAACTCGTCCAGGAGCGCGGCGACCGCGTCGTCGGCGTCGCGTCCCAGAGCGTCGTACTGCCGGCACGACTGCGAGAACAGGTCGGCCAGCCAGCTGACCGTGTCGGTGCTCAGCTCGCGCTCCGCGCCCACGTCGAAACGCGGGTGGGTGACGTTCGGCAGCAGCTTGCCCCTGAGCACGAAAGGCAGCACGGCCGCGACGTCGTCGAGCTCCACCGCCGCCACGCCGCGGAACCAGGCGACCGCCTTGGCGTACATGATGAGCGTCTGCAGAGCGCGCACCGACAGCCCGTTGCGCGTCTGGGCGCCGAGGTCGATCTCGAGGTCGGCCCCGCTGTTCGCCTCGATGACCTCCCCCACCCGGCCTCCGGCGGTCGTCACCACATCCTTGGTGCGGTACTCGAACCGGCGCCCGCCGTGCTGCACGAACTCGAAGTGGCTGAGGAAGAACCGCAGGCGCTCGCGCACCGCCTCCGGAATGGGAGTCGCCCTGATCTGCGCCCGCATCTCGGCCTGCTGAGCGGCGTCGAAGAGCAGCCCGCTCGGCACGTGCTCCTCCGGCTTCTCCCCCGCTTCGACGCGGGTGATCAGCTCGTAGAAGAACCGGCTGTTGAATCCGGCGGCCTGCACCGTGACGTCCATGCGGTCGCGCAGTGCCTGGATGACCGGGAACGTCCCCCCGCCCGCGTCGTCGTTCGCCGTGAAGAACCAGCTCTCCACTCCACCGTCCGGCGCGGTGCGCCGCATCTGGTCGTGGCTCTCGACGTATCCCTCCGCGACCATGGTCAGCAGCGCCGACTGCGTCTTGGTGGGAATCCGGTTGTACTCGTCGATGATCTTGACGGGCAGCCCCAGCCAGTCGCGCCACGCGATGCGAATGTCGGACAGGCTCTCCGCCGACACGAGATCGCGAGGAAGCGGGATCCCGACCAGATCGCTGACCGTGAGCTGCGGCTGTCCCTGCTGCACGGCGCGCCGCACATCGGCGGAGGAGGTGCCGGCGAGAACGCCCATGAGCACGGCCACCGTCGTCTTGCCCCGCCCCGGCCCGCCGATCAGCAGGCACTTGCCGCCGACCGCGAAGGTCAGCAGGGGTACGAGCACGTTCGACGAGAACGACGCCTGCGTCGGCAGCGACACCGCAGCATCCGAGTCGCCCAGCGCGATCGTCAGCGGCTCGCCGTGCGAGAACTCCATGTCGTAGTAGGGCGAGATGACCGCGCGGTTGACGATCCAGTAGTAGACCTGGCGCAGCTTCTCGTCGAGTGGCACTGCGGCCTGCACGGCGGGACGGAACAGGTCTTCGGCGGTCAGCGCCTCGACACCGTGGCCGCTGCCGGGATTCGTGGGAGATGCGGACACTCGGTTCCAGCGGTCGGGCATGCGATCATCCTAACGAGGCGGACCGAGCGTCCCTCTGGAGCGCACGCTGCTCGTCGAGCGGCCGCGCTTCGAGCGGAACGGCGAAGCTCAGATGCTTCTCGAGCAGCGGCGACAGAGCGGATGCCGCGGCGGCGACCCGTGTCGCCACATCGCCCCGCACCTCGATCCACGGCACCGCCTGCGCCGCGAGCACGTCGCGGAAGCGCTGCTGCATGTCATGGCGGATGTGCTCGCCGTCGCGCATCCCGTCCTGCTCGAACGGGATCTCGTCTCCCGTGAGGACGTAGAGGAGCGGCGGATGCGCGGTGGCCGCGTCGTGCAGGCGCGGAGCGACCGAGCCGACATAGCGTTCATGCCAGAGCGCCGTCGCCAGCACGTCGGTGTCGCACACCAGCACCGGAAGAGGCACCTCGCGACGCGCCTGCTGCTCGAGCGCGATCTGGCGGTCGACGATGAGATCGAACTCGTCGCTGCGCCACGGCGCCGTGAGTCCTCCGTCGCGGATCGCGGAGTGCTCCCGACCGTACTCCCGCACCCACAGCGTGCCGAGGTGGTCGGCGAGCGCGCGGGCGAGCGTGGTCGAACCCGTGGACTCCGCGCCGAGCATCACGACGCGTGCGGTGAGCCATGCCCGCACGGCGGGCGCCAGCTCGTGCCAGTGACCGGCGACGTCGGCGCGGATCGCCGTGCCGGACACGGGGTTCACGCGGCGTCCCTCGTCGACCTGCACCCATGCGGCTCCGAGTCGCCTGGCCAGCTCTCCGCCATACGCGTCGCACGAGAAGACGGTGTCGACGGGGGCGTCGAGCAGAGAGCCGATCAACGCCATGTGCTCGTCCCAAGCCGCCGTCGAGTCGAAGTCCACCGGAGCATCGTCCATGGCGGCGACGACCCCCACGCCCGGGTGGGATTCCCGTATCCACTGCGCGCGCACATCGAGGGGGACGGATTCCACCGAGGCTCCGAGCACCTGCACCGTGACGCGGTCGCTGTCGCGCTGTGCACGGCGGATCAGGTGCGAGTGCCCGGCATGGAAGGGATAGAACTTGCCGAGGACGAGCCCGTGCCCGCTCATGCGGTCGCTCTCATGCGCGGATCGAGGCCGAGCCGCTCGACAGCACCGCGGTGTCGCGATCGGTCGCGGCAGCGCGGCGCCACGAGCGGTAGCCGATCACGCAGAGACCGATGAAGAGGAGATACAGCGCGGCGATGACCCACAGCCCCGCGACGATCGAGAGGCCGACGAAGGCGATGTCGACGCAGATCCAGACGAACCAGTTCTCGATCCACTTGCGGTTCAGCATGTACTGGGCCACGAGGCTCGCCGCGGTGGTGGCGGCGTCCGGCACCGCGACCTGTGAATCGGTGAACGTCGTGAGCACCCAGATCAGGACCAGGGTGCCGACGACCGCGGCGAGCGCCAGCCATGGCCAGGCACGGCGGGGTGTGCGCACGACGTAGGTGCGGCTCTGCTCGACCCCGTGCGTCCAGCGCCACCACCCGTGCGCACCCATGAGCAGGTAGACCACCTGCAGCGCCGCGGTGGCGTAGAGGCCCGCACCGATGAACACGATGAAGAGCACCACGTTGTTCGCGATGCCGATGGGGTAGTTCGCGACGTGCCGCCGCCCGGCGAGCCACACGCACACCGCGCCCGTCGCGAATCCGAGCACCTGCGGCCACTCGGCCTGAAGCCATTCCAGCACGGACGACCTACAGCTCGACGCCGAGCAGCACCGGTTCGGGCTGCAGCACGAGTCCGAACTCGGAGTGCACGCGACTCTGGATGAAGCGGGCGAGCTCCGAGACCTCGGCGGCGGTCGCGCCGCCCCGGTTGGTCAGCGCCAGCGCATGCTTCGTCGACACCGAGGCGCGCGAGCGCGGAAGCCTGAAACCCTTGCGGATACCGGCCTGCTCGATGAGCCATGCGGCACTCACCTTGACGTCGGGAACCGGGGTCTTCGTCTGCGGCACCAGGCCGTCGTAGGCCGCGAGCGGGATGACGGTCACGGCATCGAGGTCGGGAGCGACGGGCCATCGCGGGCATTCGGGCGGCAGCGTGCGCGCCACCGACTCCGAGACGATCGCGTTCTGGAAGAAGGATCCGACGCCGTGGGTGTCCGGGTCGGCGTCGTCGAGCAGCATCCCCTTGGCGGCTCTGGTCGCGAGGATGCGCTCTCGCACCCACGAGAGCGGCACCGGGGCATCGGAGTCGAGGCCGAGCGCTCTGCGCAGCTGCTCGCCGCGCACGACGCGCTCCTGCGCGACCACGAGGTCGACGGTGACCGAGAGGATGACCGCGCGACGATCCGGCACGCTGCCGTAGTGGTGCTTGAGGACCGACGTGCGAAAGCCCAGGCCGAGATCCGCCGCCGGAACCGTCGCGACCTCGCCGGTGGCCTCGTCGATCAGCTCGACCTCGACCAGCGTCTCCTGGATCTCCTGCCCGTAGGCACCGATGTTCTGCACGGGCGAGGCTCCGACCGTGCCGGGGATGCCGCTCATCGCCTCGAGGCCCGCATAACCGTGCTCGACCGCGTACGCGACCAGGTCGTCCCAGCCGTGACCGGCCTGCACCCGCAGTCGGATGCGCCCCTCGTGAGGCGAAGGGATCTCTTCGATCCCGGTCGTGAGCAAGCGGATGACGGTGCCGTCGAAGGGCTCATCGCCGACGAAGAGGTTCGACCCCCCGCCCAGCACGAGCCATTCGTCGCCGGTGCTCCAGACGTCGCGCAGAGCCGTCACGAGTTCGTCGGTCGTCCGCGCCTCGAGCATGCGATCGGGAGCCCCGCCCGTGCGGAGCGTGGTCAGGGTGGAGAGCGCCATCGGCGCGACCTCGTGCACGTGATCGGCAGCCATCACGACGCGATGCGCAGCTGCGCCTTGACGAGCACGGTCGCCCCACCGAACTTGACCGTGAGGTCGACGCGCGTCGAGGCCTCGTCGGCGACGCCCACGGTGGCGACCACGTGGAGGTCGGCTCCGTCGACGGGGTCGACCACGACGGGCTTGGTGAAGCGCACGCCGTAGTCGATGATGCGCGCACCGGGGTCGAGGGCTGCCAGCACCACCGATGAAGCGATCCCCATCGTGAGCATCCCGTGTGCCAGCACTCCGGGAAGCCCGACGGATGCCGCGACGTCGTCGCGGTAGTGGATCGGGTTGAAGTCGCCCGATGCCCCGGCATAGCGGACGAGGGATTCTCGAGTGAGGTGCACTGTGCGCTCTGCGAGCACATCGCCGACGGAGTACGACATCACTTCTCCTCCCCTGCCTCTTCTGCCCCGACGAGCAGCACGCTGGTCGCGGTGACGACGTGCTCGCCCGCGGCATCGGAGATCTCGGCCTCGCTCGTGATCATGGCGTTGCCGCCCATCATCCTGATGCCGGTCACCCGCAGCTGCGCCGAGAGCTCGTCACCCGCCACGATCGGACGCGTGTACGCGAAGCGCTGCTCGGCGTGGATCGTGCGCGCGAGCACGATGCCCGAGTCCGACTGACTCAGCAGCTGCTGCAGGGTCTGGTCCTGGATGACCATCGCGAAGGTCGGTGGCGCGACGACATCGCTGAAGCCGGCCGCACGCGCCGCATCGACATCCGTGTGCTGCGGCGCATCCGCGAAGACGGCACGCGCGAACTCGCGCACCTTCTCACGACCGACGAGGTACGGGGCTGTCGGGGGGAACTCCCGGCCGACGAGATCTTGGTTCACTGCCACCCCTCGATCCTACCGAGGGGAGGCCGGTCAGTCCTTCGCGCGGCCCCGGACCGCCTTGATCGCCATCTGGACGGCGATGATCACGAGATATGCCGCGAACAGCATGTTGCCGACGAGCGGGTCGATGAGCGTGGCGAGCCAGGCGCCCAGCGCCGTGGTCGTGCAGGCCGAGACTCCGACGAGCCCGGCGGCGAGCAGGTCGACGTTCCGGTTGCGCAGGTTCCCGATGGTTCCCGAGATGGCGGTCGGGATCATCATCAGCAGCGACGTGCCCTTGGCGATGAGGTCGCTGGTGCCGAAGGCGAGCATCAGGATCGGCACGATGATCACTCCGCCGCCCACCCCGATGAGGCCGGCGAGGATCCCGGTGATCACGCCGACCACGACGAGCGCGATCCCGCTGAGCAGCTGGAGGTCGAACTCGGCATCTCTCGAGGGGATCACGAGGAACAGGCTCACGATCACGACGACGAGGAATCCCACGAAGAACCACCGCAGCACGGTCTGCGAGATCCTCGGCAGCAGTCGCGTGCCGATCTGCGCTCCGACGACCGCGCCCGCCGCGAGGATCAGCGCGGGTATCCAGGCGACCGAGTCCGTCAGGGCGTAGGAGATCACGCCGACCGTCGCCGTCGGCACGATCGCCGCCAACGAGGTGCCCGCACCGAGGCGCTGGTTGAAGTGCAGGAAGAGCACGAGGAGCGGCACGATCACGGTGCCCCCACCGACGCCGAACAGTCCGGAGAGCAGTCCCGCCGTGAGGCCGATGCCGATGAAGGTGGCGTAGGCGCGAGGCCCTCTGCTCAGGGTCGCTGCGTCAGTCACCGGTTCAGCCTACTCCCGGGTCTCACTGCCGGGCGACGCGTCGCGCACGCCCTGGGACGCGGTGTCGGACTGTGCGACACTGGATCGCGTCGGACGGCGTCGTCCGGCACCGGATCGAAGGAGATCTCATGGTGCGCAGTCCCTATCCCGATGTCGAGATACCGATGGTGTCGATACACGAGTTCCTGTTCGGAGACGTCGAGGAGGATCGGCTCGATGCGGTCGCGATCGTCGACGGTGTCAGCGGCGCCACCACGACCTATCGGCAGCTGATCGCACAGATCGACCTCTTCGCGGGCGCTCTCGCGGCCCGGGGGGTCGGAGTGGGAACCACGGTCGGGGTGCTTTGCCCGAACATTCCGGCCTTCGCCACCGTCTTCCACGGCATCCTCCGCTCGGGCGCCACCGCGACGACCATCAACTCCCTCTACACCTCAGACGAGATCGCCGCCCAGCTGACCGATGCCGAGGCCACCTGGCTCGTCACCGTCTCACCCCTCCTCCCCGCGGCGAAGGCCGCGGCGCGCGCGCTCGGCGTCGACGACGACCACGTGATCGTCCTCGACGGCGCCGACGGACATCCGTCGCTTGCCGCGCTGCTCGGCGAAGGGCACCCAGCGCCCGAGGTCGCGTTCGATCCGTCGACGCACCTCGCCGTGCTGCCGTACTCCTCCGGCACCACGGGGCGACCCAAGGGCGTCATGCTCACGCACCGCAATCTGATCGCGAACGTGAGCCAGTGCCGGTCCACCATCTCGCTCGGCGAGGACGACCGGGTGCTCGCCGTGCTGCCGTTCTTCCACATCTACGGCATGACCGTGCTGCTGAACTTCGCGCTGCGGCAGCGCGCAGCGCTGGTCACGATGCCCAAGTTCGATCTCGCCGAATTTCTCCGCGTCGTGCAGGAGCACCGCACGACCTGGGTGTTCATCGCGCCGCCCATCGCGGTCGCCCTGGCGAAGCATCCGCTCATCGATCAGTACGACACCTCTGCGATCGCGGTGATCTTCTCCGGGGCCGCTCCCCTCGACGGCGCACTGGCGTCGGCGGTCGCGAAGCGCCTCGACTGCATCGTCTGCCAGGGATACGGCATGACCGAGACCAGTCCTGTCACGCATGCGATCCCCTACGACCGCGCAGACATCGACCGCTCCTCGGTCGGCCTCCTGCTGGCGAACACCGAGGCCAGGCTCATCGCCGAGGACGGCACCGATGTCGAGGCCCCTGCCGACGGGGCGAGCGCTCCGGGCGAGCTGCTCATCCGCGGTCCACAGGTCATGACGGGATATCTGAACAGGCCGGATGCCACAGCGGAGATGCTCGACTCCGACGGGTGGCTGCGCACCGGCGATGTCGCGACCGTCACGTCCGACGGCATCTTCCGTATCGTCGATCGCCTCAAGGAGCTCATCAAGTACAAGGGCTACCAGGTGGCCCCCGCCGTGCTCGAGGCGGTGCTGCTCGAGCATCCCTCCATCGCCGATGCCGCCGTCATCGGCGCACCCGACGACGATGGGCAGGAGGTGCCGAAGGCGTTCGTCGTTCGCCAGTCGGGTACGGAACTCGATGCGGATGCGGTGATGGCGCACGTCGCCGCGCACGTCGCCCCGCACGAGAAGGTGCGTCAGGTCGAGTTCATCGATGCGATCCCGAAGTCGGCGTCCGGCAAGATTCTCCGCAAGGATCTCCGCGCCCGCTGACCGCTCCGATCGCCGACGTGCGACGGGGAGGGCCGACGACGCAGAGAAGCCCGCCGTCCCTTTCGGGGCGGCGCGCTTCTCTGTGAACAAGGTGCTTACTCGGACTTGTCCTTGACGGCGTCCTCGGCAACGGCCTCAGCGGCCTCGCCCTCGGCCTGCGACTCTGCACCGGCGTCGGTCGTGTCCTCGGCGGCGGTGTCCTCGGCGGGAGCCTCCTCAGCGGGGGCCTCCTCGACGACCTCGGCCGGCTTCTCCGCCTTGGCGGGAGCTGCCGACTTCTTGGTCGACTTCACCTTGGGGGTGACGGGCTCGAGGACCAGCTCGATGACGGCCATCGGGGCGTTGTCGCCCTTGCGGTTGCCGACCTTCGTGATGCGGGTGTAGCCACCCTCGCGGTCTGCGACGAGCGGTGCGATCTCGGCGAAGAGCGTGTGGACCACGTTCTTGTCACCGATGACCGACAGCACGCGACGGCGTGCGTGCAGGTCGCCGCGCTTCGCGAACGTGATCAGTCGCTCGGCGAGCGGACGAAGGCGCTTGGCCTTGGTCTCGGTCGTCTTGATCGACTTGTGGGTGTACAGAGCCGCCGCGAGGTTGGCAAGCAGCAGGCGCTCGTGTGCGGGGCCGCCTCCGAGGCGGGGACCCTTAGTGGGCTTGGGCATAATCGTCTAACTCCTGGTCAGAAAGGTCGGGTTTCAGAAGGACTCGTCTTCGCTGCCGCCGTAGAAGTGGGCGCCGTCGAAACCGGGCACCGAATCCTTGAGCGACAGACCGAGCGAGATGAGCTTGTCGCGCACCTCGTCGACCGACTTCTGGCCGAAATTGCGGATGTTCATGAGCTGCGTCTCCGAGAGGGCGACGAGCTCCGAAACGGTGTTGATGCCCTCACGCTTCAGGCAGTTGTACGAGCGGACCGACAGGTCGAGGTCCTCGATCGGCATCGACAGCTCGCTGGAGTTCACTGCCTCCACCGGTGCCGGGCCGATCTCGATGCCCTCGGCCTCGACGTTCAGCTCGCGGGCGAGGCCGAACAGCTCGGTCAGCGTCTTGGCCGCAGAGGCCACCGCGTCGCGGGGGCTGATCGACGACTTGGTCTCGACGTCGAGGACGAGCTTGTCGAAGTCGGTGCGCTCGCCGGCGCGAGTGGCGTCGACGCGGTAGCTGACCTTGAGCACGGGCGAGTAGATCGAGTCGATCGGGATCTGACCGGCCTCGGCGTACTCGTTGCGGTTCTGCGTCGCCGAGACGTAGCCACGGCCACGCTCGA
This sequence comes from uncultured Microbacterium sp., assembly GCA_963518515.1. GTDB lineage: Bacteria > Actinomycetota > Actinomycetes > Actinomycetales > Microbacteriaceae > Microbacterium. The sequence goes on along the minus strand of CAUQIW010000001.1, from coordinate 486,449 downwards.
TGGTGAGCTCGAGCTCGAACTTCGCGGTCTCGTTGAGCGTCGCGATGACGAGCTCGGGGTTGTGCACCTCGACACCGGCCGGAGCCGAGATGTCGGCGGCGGTGACTTCGCCCGCACCGGTCTTGCGCAGGTACGCCGTGATGGGCTCGTCGCGCTCCGACGAGACGACGAGCTGCTTGATGTTGAGGATGATCTCGGTGACATCCTCCTTCACGCCGGGAATGGTGCTGAACTCGTGCAGCACGCCGTCGATGCGAACGCTCGTGACCGCGGCACCGGGGATCGACGACAGCAGGCTGCGACGAAGCGCGTTGCCGATCGTGTATCCGAAGCCGGGCTCCAGAGGCTCGATGATGAACCGGCTACGGTTCTCGACGATCTTTTCCTCGGTCAGTGTGGGACGCTGTGCAATAAGCACTCTGTGTTCCTTTCGATCACATGTCCGCTATATGACATGTGGTGTGGTGAGGTCTTCAATTGTGGAAGTCGATGCCCGCACGCGGGCGTCGAGCCGCCCGAGCCCCGAGGGGTCGAGCGGCTCAACGGGCCGTGTCAGACGCGGCGGCGCTTCGGCGGGCGGCATCCGTTGTGCGCCTGCGGGGTGACGTCCTGGATCGAGCCGACCTCGAGGCCTGCGGCCTGAAGCGAGCGGATCGCGGTCTCGCGGCCGGAGCCCGGACCCTTCACGAGGACGTCGACCTTCTTGACGCCGTGCTCCTGCGCCTGACGCGCAGCAGACTCGGCGGCGAGGCCGGCGGCGTACGGAGTCGACTTGCGCGAGCCCTTGAAGCCCACGCCACCCGACGACGCCCAGCTGATGACAGCTCCGGACGGGTCGGTGATCGAAACGATCGTGTTGTTGAACGTCGACTTGATGTGGGCCTGGCCCAGCGCGATGTTCTTCTTTTCCTTGCGGCGCGGCTTGCGCGCGGCGGCCTTGGGTGCAGCCATGAAAGTGTTCTCCTAGTCCCTGGGGCCGCTGCTTAGCGGGCCTTCTTCTTGCCTGCGACGGTGCGCTTCGGGCCCTTGCGGGTACGGGCGTTGGTCTTGGTGCGCTGACCGCGGACCGGGAGACCACGACGGTGGCGGATGCCCTCGTAGGAGCCGATCTCGACCTTGCGGCGGATGTCTGCGGCGACCTCGCGGCGCAGGTCACCCTCCACCTTGTAGGTGCCTTCGATGTGGTCGCGGAGAAGGATCAGCTGGTCGTCGCTGAGGTCCTTCACGCGGATGCTCTCGTCGATGTCCGTCGCCTTGAGGATCTCGACGGAACGGGTACGGCCGATGCCGTAGATGTAGGTAAGGGCGATCACCACGCGCTTGTCGCGCGGGATGTCAACGCCGGCAAGACGTGCCATGCGGTTCTCCTGGATGTTGTGGAGGTGTGGAGCAGGATCGGTGCTCGGGCCTCCGCCCGAGGTGTCAGCGTCTGGGCCCCTGAGCTTGTCGAAGGGCTGTCGAAGCGTCTGATCCTGCCGTTGTGTGTGTTCAGTTGTGAGTCAGACCTGGAAGGGATCAGCCCTGGCGCTGCTTGTGGCGCGGGTTGCTCTTGCAGATGACCATGACGCGGCCGTGACGGCGGATCACCTTGCAGTGATCGCAGATGGGCTTGACGCTGGGGTTGACCTTCATGATGTTTCCTGTTCGCTGTCTTCGTACCGCCCCGAACCGGGGCAGGCCGTTACTTCTCGACCGATCAGCGGTAGCGGTAGACGATACGGCCGCGGGTGAGGTCGTAGGGGCTGAGCTCCACGACCACGCGGTCTTCGGGGATGATGCGGATGTAGTTCTGCCGCATCTTGCCTGAGATCGTTGCCAGGACCTTGTGTCCGTTGCTGAGCTCAACGCGGAACATCGCGTTGGGAAGAGCCTCGGAGATCACGCCCTCGATCTCGATGACACCGTCTTTCTTAGCCATAGCCTCGCTGACGCTTCTGCAGACCGGTCGATCTGCGGTGGGTGATGGGAACTTCGATGCTCCGCCGATTCAGACACGCCGAATCAAGGCGCACAGCACCAAGGATCTATGTTATCCGACAATGGACCATGCGGCAACTCGAGCGCGTCGATTCGCCGCATGCCCCGTCTGCGGGGATCAGCCGAGGATCTTCGCGAACTCCGCGGCGATCTGGCCGTTGTCGATCCGCTCGCCGTTGATCTCGACGGTCGGCGTGCCGGCGACCTCGTGGACCTTGGTCTGCGAGTCGGCGAACTTCATGTACGTGCCGTCGGCGATGCAGTCTGCGGCCGCTCCTGCACCGGCCTGTTCGGCGAGGGCGCTCATCTCCGCAGCGCTCAGACCGGCCGAGCCCTCCTGGGGCTGGTTGGCGAACATCAGGTTGAAGAAGTCGAGGGCCGAGTCGGGAGCCTCCTCCGCGACGCAGTACATCGCACTGGCGGACAGCGAGGAGAACTGTCCCGTCGACGACTGGCGGTTGAGGATCGACACGGGGTGCACGTTCAGGGTGATCTTGTCGTCTGCCGCGGCCGTCTGCAGCTGCTCGCCGTACACGTCCTCGAACTGACCGCACACGGGGCACATGAAGTCGATGTAGGTGTCGATCTCATCCTCGCCGGAGCCGAACGATATCGCGCCGGTCTCCTCGTTGATGATCGCGCTCTTCGGGGCGGTGCCGGGATCCGTGGCCTGGTTGTTCAGCATCACCACGACGAACGCGAGGACGGCCAGAACGACCACCACTGCCGCCGAGACGCCGATCACGAACCAGTTGGTGTTGCTCTTCGCGGCTGCCATTGCTTTCCGTTTCTGTCGAGGCCCGCAGACGGCGGGTCCGGCGTGAAGTCTTCTGGGCGCACGCGCACCCATGCCACCATTCTGCCCGGAGAAACCTATGCGCGGGTTGTGATGACGTCGCGGCAGTGCTTCCAGGCCCGGTTCAGGCTGTCGCTGTGCGTGCGGGGGTGCTCGCCAGAGCCACCTAGGCTCACGAGACCCGCGCATGCTCGCGAGACCCACCCACGCTCACCAGACCCACCCGCTCCGCGCGGGTCTCGCGAGCGGAACGCGGTCTCGCGAGCGGAACGCGGTCTCGCGAGCATCACCTGCCGGGCGCACTCCCCTGGTTTCCTGCACATCCCTTCGGTGTGACGGATTCCGCACACGGACCGAAGCGAGAAGAGCACCGGCCTCCCACCACGATCCGTCATCGAGACGATGGTCGGATGCCGATGACTCTCGCGGAACGCGCGTCGACGCGGTCACCGCTGCCTCTGCTCACGGGCACGGATGCTGCCGTGGCCGGCGTCCGTCTGTCTTCCCGCTCCTGGCTCCGAATCCGCCCGAACGTCTACGTCGACCGCGACCCGTACGGCTCGCTCGTCAACTGGCAGCGATACGCCTTGAGGGTCCATGCGTTCCTGCGTACACATCCGAACGCCGTGCTATGTCTCGAGTCCGCGGCGGTCGTCCTGGGCCTGCCCCTGTTCGGGGAAACTCGCGACATCCATGTGCTCGCCGATCAGGGCGAGAAGTCACGTCGCTTCGGAGATGTGTGCGTCCACGCGTCGAACGACTCGCGTCCGGTCGCCGAGCGCGACGGCATCCTCACCACCGACCTTCTTGCAACCGCGCTCGACCTCACGTCCGTGCTTCCCCCGGCCAAAGCCGTCACGGTCGCTGATGCCGCGCTGTCCCGTTTCCAGGGCGGGCTGCTGCAGCGCAGCGCGATCGACGACAGCCTGGCGTCCGCGGGTGGTCGACGAGGCGTGAAACGCGCGCGCTGGGCGTGGGCGAACGCCGATGAGCGCTCGGAGTCACCGGGCGAGAGCATCAGCCGGATGGTGATGGCCTGGAGCGGGTACGAGATCCCCGAGCTGCAACCCGAGTTCCGTTACGAGGGGCACCTCGATCGCGGCGACTTCCTCTTCTCTTCGAACGGCACGATCGGCGAAGCCGATGGATGGGGCAAGTACGCGTTAGACGACCCGGAGATCGCGGCGCGTCGACTCACAGAGGAGAAACGACGCGAGGACCGGCTGAGACGCCACGGGCACCCGATCGCGCGTTGGGATCTGAGCGACGCGTTGCGCATCGAGCCATTGTGCAGAGCGCTGTCCGCCGCGGGCGTGCGGCCGGCTCGCCCCACACAATCCCACCTGCTGGCCACGATGACTGCGAGCCCCCGAGAGATCCCGTTCCGTTCCCGCACACGCCGATCCGACCCTCAGCACGGCTGAACCGAAGCATCCATGCCCCGCATGAAGTCACGAAACCGCTCAATCCCCACGAGACCCACCCGCACATCGTGGGTCTGGCGAACAGATCGCGGTCTCGCGAATCATTCGGGGTCTCGTCAACTGATCGCGTTGGCCCCGACCGGAGCGCACGCACACGCACAGAGCCGCGCCCGGCTCAGCGCGCCCCGCTCAGTGCGCCCCGCTCAGCGCGCCCCGCTCAGTGCGCCCCGCTCAGCGCGCTCCGCTCAGGCGATCGGCACCGGAGTGACTCCAAAGGGCGCGAGGCCTGCTGCTCCCCCGTCGGGAGCCGTGAGCACCCAGATGCCTCCGGCGTGCACGGCGACGCTGTGCTCCCAGTGCGAGCCGTCCGTTCCGTCGACGGTCGAGACGGTCCAGTCGTCATCCTCGACGAACGTCTCCTCGCCGCCTGCGGTCACCATCGGCTCGATGGCGAGCACGAGGCCAGGCTTGATCTCCGGCCCCGCGTCCGGGGTGCGGTAATTGAAGACGCTGGGCGCTTCGTGCATCTTGCGTCCGATGCCGTGTCCCACGTACTCGCGCAAGATGCCGTAGGTCCGGCCGGACACGGCTGACGGTCCCTGCGCTTCGATGTAGCCCTGGATGGCCGCGCCGATGTCTCCGAGATGCGAGACCGAGGCCATGGCGGCGATGCCTGCCCACATCGATCCCTCGGTCACGCGCGAGAGCTCCTCGCGATGCGCGACCACCTCTGGACGGCTGTCGTCCGGTACCACGACCGTGATCGCGCTGTCGCCGTTCCATCCCTCGAACTGCGCACCGCAGTCGATCGAGACGATGTCGCCGGCCTCGAGGACGCGCTCGCCCGGGATGCCGTGCACGACCTCTTCATTCACGGAAATGCAGGTGGTGTGCGCATATCCGCGCACGAGCTGGAAGTTCGATTCCGCACCACGCGCGAGGATCACCCGGTTCGCCTCGGCGTCGAGTTCGAGCGTCGTCACTCCGGGGCGGATCAGTGGCCGCACCGCGTCGAGAGCCGCGGCCGTGATCAGGCCGGGCTCCACCATCGCCCGCAGCTGGGCGGGGGTCTTGTAGATCGACTTGCGGAACATGATGTGCGAGGCGCGGTTCAGGCGGCGAGACGCAGCCCGCGCGCGGCGAGAGCCGCGAACACGCGCTCGGTGATCTCGTCGAGGGAGCCGACTCCGTCGATGCGGTCGACGATGTCTCGGGCGCCATACTCCTGCAGGATGGGCGCCGTCTCGTGCTCGTAGATGTCGAGACGGTGCGCGATGGCCTCGTCGGTGTCGTCAGAGCGCCCCTGCTCGGCAGCACGCAGCTTGAGACGCTCGATGCTCTCCTCGCGCGGCACGTCGAGCAGCAGCACGGCGTCCAGAGACTCACCACGAGCCGACAGGAAGGCCTCGAGGTGCGCGACCTGAGCGGTGTTGCGCGGGTATCCGTCGAGGAGGAATCCGTTCGCGGCATCGTCCTGCGACAGCCGGTCGCGCACGATCTCGCTCGTCAGCTCATCGGGTACGAGATCTCCGCGGTCGAGGACCTCGGTGACCTGCTGCCCGAGGGGTGTGCCCTCTTTGATGTTCGCGCGGAAGATGTCGCCGGTGGAGACCACGGGGATGCCGTACGACTCCGCGATACGCACTCCCTGCGTGCCCTTGCCCGAACCCTGGGGCCCGACGATGAGAAGCCGCGCGGGGGCCTGGTGAGCCTGTCGGACCATCATCGGAGGAGCCCTTCGTAATGGCGCTGCTGCAGCTGCGCGTCGATCTGCTTCACCGTCTCGAGACCGACGCCGACGATGATGAGGATCGATGCTCCACCGAACGGGAAGTTCTGGTTGGCACCGACCGTCGCGAGGGCGATGAGCGGGATCAGAGCGATGAGACCGAGATAGATGGAGCCGGGCAGCGTGATGCGCGTCAGCACGTAGTCGAGGTACTCGGCGGTCGGACGACCGGCACGGATGCCGGGGATGAACCCGCCGTACTTCTTCATGTTGTCCGCGACCTCGACCGGGTTGAACGTGATCGCCACGTAGAAGTAGGTGAAGCCGATGATCAGCAGGAAGTAAGCCGCCATGTACACCGGGTGGTTTCCCGTGGTGAAGTTCGCGCTGATCCAGGTGACCCAGGCTGCCGGCTGAGAGCCGTCCTGCGGGGTGTTGAACTGCGCGAGCAGGGCGGGGATGTACAGCAGCGACGACGCGAAGATCACGGGGATCACACCCGCCATGTTCACCTTGATCGGGATGTACGTGTTGGTTCCGCCGTAGGTGCGACGCCCGACCATTCGCTTGGCGTACTGCACGGGGATGCGTCGCTGCGACTGCTCGACGAAGACGACGAGGCCCATGACCACGATGCCCACCAGCAGCACGAGGAGGAAGACCTCGAATCCGCGGCTCTCCCAGATGAGCCACATGGCGCCGGGGAAGGTGGCGGAGATCGAGGTGAAGATGAGGAGCGACATGCCGTTGCCGATGCCGCGCTCGGTGACGAGCTCGGCGAACCACATGATGAGACCGGTACCGGCCGTCATCGCCATGATGATGAGCAGCTGCGCCCACCACACGTCGTTCGTGAGCAGGTTCTGGCAGGCGGCGAGATCGCTGGTGCCGAAGAGCTGACCGCTGCGGGCCACCGTGACGAGAGTCGTCGACTGCAGCAGCGCGAGGGCGATCGTGAGGTACCGCGTGTACTGGGTGAGGCGGGCCTGACCGGCCTGGCCTTCCTTGTGCAGGGCCTCGAAGTGCGGGATGACGACGCGGAGGAGCTGCGTGATGATCGTCGCGGTGATGTACGGCATGACGCCGAGCGCGAAGATCGACAGCTGCAGCAGCGCGCCGCCGGAGAACAGGTTGACGAGTCCCAGCAGACCGTCGGTCCCCTGGTTCTGCGCGAGGCACTGCTCGACGTTCGGGAAGTTCACGAACGGAGCGGGGACGTTCGACCCGAGCCGATAGATCGCGATGATGGCGAGGGTGAAACCGATCTTCCGACGGAGGTCGGGAGTGCGGAAGATCCGCGCGATGGCGCTAAACAAGGACGTTCCTCCTGAAAAGGGGTGCCGTCCCTGAAGGACGGCTGAAAGAACAGGCTAACCCATAAGAGGGGCCGGAGAAATCTCCGGCCCCTCTCATGAAGTGGTTACTTGACGGATCCGCCTGCAGCCACGATCTTCTGCTCGGCAGAACCCGAGACCTTGTCGACCGCGACGGTGAGCTTGACGGCGATGTCGCCGTCTCCGAGAACCTTGACCTTCTCGTTCTTGCGAACGGCACCCTTCGCGACCAGGTCGCTGACGGTGACGTCGCCACCGGAGGGGTACAGCTCCGCGAGCTTCTCCAGGTTGACGACCTGGTACTCGACGCGGAACGGGTTCTTGAACCCGCGCAGCTTCGGGGTGCGCATGTGCAGAGGCATCTGCCCACCCTCGAATCCGACGCGGACGGTGTTGCGTGCCCTGGTGCCCTTGGTACCACGGCCCGCAGTCTTTCCCTTGGAGCCCTCACCGCGACCGACACGGGTCTTCGCGGTGTTGGATCCGGGGACCGGGCGCAGGTGATGGACCTTCAGGACGCCGGGACGCGATGCCGCGACATCCTTCTTCGGAGCATCCTTCTTGGCGGCGGGCTTCTTGACACCCTCCGACTTGGTCGCTGCCGCAGCGGCCGGAGCCTTCTTCGCGGCGGGCTTCTTCTCGGCAGCGGCCTTGGGAGCAGCGGCCTTCTTCGGGGCCTTTGCGGCCTCTGCGGCTTCGTTCTTCTCAGCCATTAGTCGATCTCCTCAACCTTGACGAGGTGTGCGACGGTCTTGACGTACCCGCGGGTCTGCGAGTCGTCGGGGCGAACGGTGCTGTCACCGATGCGCTTGAGACCGAGGCTGCGCAGCGTGTCACGCTGGTTCTGCTTCTCGCTCACCTTGGACTTGATCTGCGTGACCTTGAGCCGGGAGGCCATCAGGCACCTACCTTCTGTGCGGCGATGGCCTCGGCCTCGGCGCGGACAAGACGCGCGGGGGCGACCTGGTCGAACTCGAGGCCACGACGCGCGGCGACCGCACGGGGCTCCTCGAGCTGCTTCAGGGCAGCCACCGTCGCGTGCACGATGTTGATCGTGTTCGACGAACCGAGCGACTTCGACAGCACGTCGTGGATGCCGGCGCACTCGAGCACGGCGCGAACCGGACCACCCGCGATGACACCGGTACCGGCAGCGGCCGGACGGAGCAGGACCACACCGGCGGCCGCCTCACCCTGCACGGGGTGCGGGATGGTGCTGCCGACGCGCGGAACGCGGAAGAAGTTGCGCTTGGCCTCTTCGACACCCTTCGAGATGGCCAGAGGCACCTCGCGGGCCTTGCCGTAGCCGACGCCCACCAGACCGTTGCCGTCTCCGACGACCACGAGAGCGGTGAAGCTGAAGCGACGACCACCCTTCACGACCTTGGACACGCGGTTGATGGTGACGACGCGCTCGAGGAACTGGTTGTCTCCACGGTCGCGCGAGTTGCGGTCGCGGCCACCCTGGTTGCGGTCGCCACGGCCACCGCCGCGGCGGTTGTCGCGCTGAGACGGCTCTGCCTGCGTGGTGCCGGTGGCAGTCTCGGAAGTGGCAGCTGCCGCTTCGGTCACTTCGTTCTCCTTGTTGTCACTCACAGTGCCAGACCCCCTTCGCGGGCGCCGTCGGCGATGGCGGCGACACGACCGGCGTAGCGGTTGCCGCCACGGTCGAACACTGCCTCGGAAACGCCTGCGGCCTTCGCGCGCTCGGCGAGAAGCTCGCCGACCTTGCGTGCCTTGGCGGTCTTGTCACCCTCGAGCGAGCGCAGGTCGGTCTCGAGCGTCGATGCCGACGCCACGGTGTGACCCTTGCTGTCGTCGACCAGCTGCACGAAGACGTGGCGGGCCGAGCGGTTGACGACGAGGCGCGGACGGGCCTCGGTGCCGACGACCTTCTTGCGAAGGCGGGCATGACGACGCGCGCGGGCGTCGGACTTTGACTTGAGAGCCATGGTTACTTACCACTCTTTCCGGCCTTGCGACGCACGACCTCGCCGGCGTAGCGAACACCCTTGCCCTTGTACGGCTCGGGCTTGCGGATCTTGCGGATGTTTGCAGCTGCCTCGCCGACAGCCTGCTTGTCGATTCCGCTGACGGTGAGCTTGTTCGTGCCCTCGACCGTGAGCGTGATCCCGGCGGGCGGGTCGATGAGCACCGGGTGCGAGAAGCCCAGGGCGAACTCGACCGAGCTGCCCTTCTGAGCCACGCGGTAACCGGTTCCGACGACCTCGAGACCCTTGGTGTATCCCTGGGTCACGCCGATGATGTTGTTGTTGATGAGCGTGCGGGTCAGGCCGTGAAGCGACCGGGACTCGCGCTCGTCGTCGGGGCGAGTGACGAGAACCTGGTTCTCCTCGACCGCGACCTCGATGGGGCTGGCGACCGTCAGGGTGAGCTCACCCTTGGGGCCCTTCACCGCGACCTCACGGCCGTCGACCGAGATGGTCACGCCCGCGGGAACGTCGATGGGAAGTCGTCCAATACGCGACATGATGAATTACCACACGTAGGCGAGAACTTCTCCGCCCACGCCCTTCTGCTCTGCCTGACGGTCGGTGAGAAGACCGGAGGAGGTGGACAGGATGGCAACGCCGAGGCCGCCGAGCACCTTGGGGAGCTCCGTCGACTTCGCGTACACGCGGAGGCCGGGCTTCGAAACGCGCTTGATGCCCGCGATCGAACGCTCCCGGTTGGGGCCGTACTTGAGCTGCAGGGTCAGGTTCGTCCCGACGCGAGCGTCAGAGGTCTCCCAGCCGGCGATGTAGCCCTCCTGCTGGAGGATCTCGGCGATGTGCGTCTTGAGCTTGCTCGACGGCAGGGTCACGGAGTCGTGATGCGCCGAGTTCGCGTTGCGCAGACGGGTCAGCAGATCTGCGACCGGGTCTGTCATTGTCATTGTTGTTTTCCTTTGTTCATGAGGTTCCGGCTGCCGTTACACGACAGACGGCCTGCGATGAGCACGCAATCTTCAATTGTACGGGCACTTCGACGAGCGCAGTGACCGGTTCTTCGAAGCTCGGTGTTCGGTGCCGAGAACTCACCGGCCGTCTCCGGCCGATGTGCGACCCCAGGCCGACAGGCTCAGTGTCCCTGTCCGGGTCACTGAGCCTGTCGAAGAGTCACGCCTTGGCGTCTTCCGAGCGGAACGGGAAGCCGAGGTGGCGCAGCAGGGCGCGTCCCTCGTCATCCGTCTTCGCGGTGGTGACGACGGTGATGTCGAAACCGCGAACCCGGTCGATCTTGTCCTGATCGATCTCGTGGAACACACTCTGCTCCTGGAGACCGAAGGTGTAGTTGCCGTTGCCGTCGAACTGCTTGCCCGACAGTCCGCGGAAGTCGCGGATGCGGGGCAGTGCGAGCGACACGAGACGGTCGATGAACTCCCAGGCACGGTCACCACGGAGGGTGACGTGTGCGCCGATGGGCTGTCCTTCACGCAGCTTGAACTGCGCGATCGACTTGCGGGCCTTCGTGACGAGGGGCTTCTGACCGGTGATCTTGGTGAGATCGTCGACCGCGCCATCGATCACCTTGCTGTCACGAGCTGCCTCGCCGACACCGGTGTTCACGACGACCTTGACCAGTCCGGGGATCTGCATGACGTTCGAGTAGCCGAACTCTTCCTGCAGCGCCTTCTTGATCTCGGCGTTGTACTTCGCCTTCAGGCGGGGCTGGATCTTGCCAGCCACCGCAGCGTCGGTCGATGCCATCAGAGGTCCTTACCGCTCTTCTTCGCGTACCGCACACGGACGGTGCGCTTGACGCCGTCCTTGGTCTGCTCCTCGACCCGGTGGCCGACCTTGGTCGGCTTCTTGGTCGACGGGTCGACGAGTGCGACGTTCGACATGTGGATGGAGGCCTCGACAGTCTCGATGCCTCCCGTCTTGGTGCCACGCTGCGTCTGTCCGACGCGCGTGTGCTTGGTGACGTAGTTCACGCCTTCGACGATGACGCGGTTCTTGTCGGCCAGGATCTCGAGGACCTTGCCCTGCTTGCCGCGATCGCCGCCACGCTCCTGCGTGGCTCCGGTGATGACCTGGACCAGGTCACCCTTCTTGATCTTCGCCATGACTTAAATAACCTCCGGCGCCAGCGAGACGATCTTCATGAACTTCTTGTCACGAAGCTCGCGACCGACCGGTCCGAAGATACGGGTGCCGCGGGGCTCCCCGTCGTTCTTCAGGATCACGGCGGCGTTCTCGTCGAACTTGATGTACGAGCCGTCGGGACGGCGCGTGGACTTGACCGTGCGGACGATGACGGCCTTGACCACATCGCCCTTCTTGACGTTTCCACCGGGGATCGCGTCCTTGACGGTCGCGACGATGGTGTCACCGACGCCGGCGTAGCGACGCTTGGAACCGCCGAGCACACGGATGGTGAGCAGCTCCTTCGCACCGGTGTTGTCGGCGACCTTGACGCGAGATTCCTGCTGAATCACTTGGCCTTCTCCAGAATCTCCACCAGACGCCAGCGCTTGGTGGCGCTCAGCGGGCGGGTCTCGTTGATCAGGACGAGGTCGCCGATGCCGGCGGAGTTCGCCTCATCGTGCGCCTTGACCTTCGAGGTGCGGCGGATGACCTTGCCGTAGAGCGGGTGCTTCACGCGGTCCTCGACCTCGACCACGATGGTCTTGTCCATCTTGTCGCTGACGACGTAGCCACGACGCGACTTGCGGTACCCACGGGCATCCGCATCGCGGACGTCGTGTGCGGCGTGCTCAGCCTCGACGGCGGCTTCCTTCTTGGTGGCCATCACTCAGCCTCTTCCTTTGCGGCGTCGTCGGCGGAGTCCGCCTTCTTCGCCTTCGACTTGGACGCCTTCTTCGCCGGAACCTCGACGGGAGCGGGCGTCGCACGGATGCCCAGCTCGCGCTCGCGGATCACGGTGTAGAGGCGCGCGATGTCGCGCTTGACGGCGCGGATGCGGCCGTGGCTCTCCAGCTGGCCGGTGGCCGACTGGAAACGGAGGTTGAACAGCTCCTCCTTGGCCTTGCGCAGCTCCTCAACGAGGCGCTGGTCTTCGAACGTGTCGAGCTCTGCCGGAGCTAGCTCCTTGGTGCCGATCGCCATTACGCGTCGCCCTCCTCGCGCTTGATGATGCGTGCCTTGAGAGGCAGCTTGTGAATTGCTCGTGTGAGTGCCTCGCGAGCGAGTTCCTCGCTCACACCGGCGACCTCGAAGAGGACGCGACCCGGCTTGACGTTGGCGACCCACCACTCGGGCGAACCCTTACCGGAACCCATGCGGGTCTCCGCAGGCTTCTTGGTGAGCGGACGGTCGGGGTAGATGTTGATCCACACCTTTCCGCCACGCTTGATGTGACGCGTCATCGCGATACGAGCGGACTCGATCTGACGGTTCGTCACGTAGGCAGGCGTGAGCGCCTGGATGCCGTAGTCACCGAAGGAGACCTTCGTGCCACCGGTCGCCTGGCCGCTGCGACCGGGGTGGTGCTGCTTACGGAACTTGACCTTGCGGGGGATAAGCATCAGGCAGACGCTCCTTCTGCGACGGGAGCCTCGTTGCGCGGCGCGCGGCGGCGGTCGCCACCACGGTCGTCACGACGAGCCTTCGGTGCGTTGGCCTGCTCGCGAGCAAGCTCCTTGTTGGTCAGGTCACCCTTGTAGATCCAGACCTTCACGCCGATGCGGCCGAAGGTGGTCTTCGCCTCGTAGAAGCCGTAGTCGATGTTCGCGCGCAGCGTGTGCAGCGGCACACGACCTTCGCGGTAGAACTCCGAGCGGCTCATCTCGGCGCCGCCGAGGCGGCCGGAGACCTGGATGCGGATGCCCTTGGCGCCAGCGCGCTGCGCGCCCTGGAGACCCTTGCGCATCGCACGGCGGAACGCCACACGAGCAGAAAGCTGCTCGGCGATGCCCTGTGCCACGAGCTGAGCGTCGGCCTCGGGGTTCTTGACCTCGAGGATGTTCAGCTGGATCTGCTTGCCCGAGAGCTTCTCGAGGTCGCCGCGGATGCGCTCGGCCTCGGCGCCACGACGACCGATCACGATGCCCGGACGGGCGGTGTGGATGTCGACGCGGACGCGGTCACGGGTGCGCTCGATCTCGATGTTCGAGACGCCGGCACGGTCGAGCTGCGTCTGCAGCAGGTGACGGATCTTGATGTCCTCGGCCACGTAGTCGGCGTAGCGCTGACCCGGCTTGGTCGAGTCCGAGAACCAACGCGACACGTGGTCCGTGGTGATTCCGAGGCGGAAGCCGTACGGGTTTACTTTCTGTCCCATTACTTGCTCGCCTTCTTGTTGCTGTCGCCCTTGACGGCCGGAGCCGCCTCCGGGGTCGAGAGCACGACCGTGATGTGGCTCGTGCGCTTCTTGATCTGGAAAGCGCGACCCTGTGCACGGGGCTGGAAACGCTTCAGCGTCGTGCCCTCGTCTACGTAGGCGTTAGCCACGTACAGGTCCTGCTCGTCGAGGTATTCGCCGTCACGATCCGCCTTGACCTGCGCGTTGGCCATGGCCGACGCGACAAGCTTGTAGATCGGCTCACTGGCGCTCTGCTGTGCGAACTTCAGGATCGCCAGAGCCTCCTGGGCCTGCTTGCCCTTGATGAGCGCGACGACACGACGAGCCTTCTGAGGGGTCACGCGGATGTGTCGCACGCGTGCGATGGACTCCACCATTTCTCTCTCCTCTATCGCCACCGCGTCAGCGGCGGCGGCCCTTCTTGTCGTCCTTCTCGTGGCCGCGGAAGGTGCGGGTGGGCGCGAACTCGCCCAGCTTGTGGCCGACCATGGTCTCGGACACAAACACAGGGATGTGCTTGCGACCGTCGTGGACCGCGATCGTGTGACCCAGCATGGCCGGGATGATCATGGACCGGCGAGACCAGGTCTTGATGACGTTCTTGGTGCCGGCTTCGTTCTGCACGACCACCTTGCGAAGCAGGTGATCGTCGACGAAGGGGCCCTTCTTAAGACTGCGAGGCATCTTCTCTTACTCCTACTTGCGCTTCTTGCCGGCGTTGCGACGACGCACGATGTACTTGTCGCTTTCCTTGTTGGCGTGACGGGTGCGTCCCTCGGACTGACCCCAAGGGGAGACCGGGTGACGTCCACCGGAGGTCTTACCCTCACCACCACCGTGCGGGTGATCGACGGGGTTCATCGCGACACCACGGACGGTCGGGCGGACGCCCTTCCAGCGCATGCGGCCGGCCTTGCCCCAGTTGATGTTCGACTGCTCGGCGTTGCCGACCTCGCCGATGGTCGCGCGGCAGCGCGCATCGACGTTGCGGATCTCGCCCGAGGGCAGACGCAGCTGAGCGAAGTTGCCATCCTTGGCCACGAGACGGACGGATGCTCCGGCCGAACGTGCCATCTTCGCGCCGCCACCGGGGCGGAGCTCGATCGCGTGGATGACGGTACCCGTCGGGATGTTCTTCAGCGGCAGGTTGTTACCCGGCTTGATGTCGGCCCCGGCTCCGGACTCGACGACGTCGCCCTGCTTCAGCTTCGCCGGCGCGAGGATGTAGCGCTTCTCGCCGTCGAAGTAGTGCAGCAGCGCGATGCGAGCGGTGCGGTTGGGGTCGTACTCGATGTGAGCGACACGGGCGTCCACGCCGTCCTTGTCATTGCGACGGAAGTCGATGACACGGTACTGGCGCTTGTGGCCACCACCGATGTGACGGGTCGTGATGCGTCCCTGGTTGTTGCGACCACCGGTCTTCGAGAGCGGGCGCAGCAGCGACTTCTCCGGCGTCGATCGAGTGATCTCGGCGAAGTCAGCCACCGACGAGCCGCGACGGCCCGGGGTCGTGGGCTTGTACTTGCGAATTGCCATGATTGTCCTTATCCCCCGGATCAGCCGATTGCCGTGAAGATGTCGATGGTGCCCGACTTCAGGGTCACGATGGCGCGCTTGGTGTCCTTGCGCTTGCCCGTGCCGAAGCGGGTGCGGCGTGCCTTGCCGACGCGGTTGAGCGTGTTGACGGACGCGACCTTGACACCGAAGATCTTCTCGATGGCGAGCTTGACCTCGGTCTTCGAAGCGCGCGGGTCGACGAGGAAGGTGTACTTGCCTTCGTCGATCAGACTGTAGCTCTTCTCGGACACGACCGGCTTCAGGATGATGTCGCGCGGGTCCTTGTTCAGGGCCGTCTGGAGAACAGATGCCTGCTCGCTCATGCGGAGACCTCCTGGTTGGCGCCCGACTTCCAGGCGATGAAGCCCTCGAGTGCGGCCTGGGTGAAGACGATGTCGTCGGAGACGAGCACGTCGTAGGCGTTGAGCTGGTCGAACGTCAGCACGTGGAGGTTGTCCAGGTTGCGGATGCTCTTCAGCGTCACGTCGTCGTTGCGCTCGATCACGACGAGCACGTTCTTCGACGAGGCGACGGTGGACAGGAAGCTCACCGCGGTCTTGGTCGAAGGCGCACCGTCGATCCCGAAGGACTCGATGACGTGGATGCGGTCGCCCCGGAAGCGGTCGCTCAGCGCACCCAGCAGGGCGGCCGCGATCATCTTCTTGGGGGTGCGCTGCGAGTAGTCGCGCGGCTTGGGGCCGTGCACGATTCCACCACCGGTCATGTGCGGCGCGCGGATGGAGCCCTGACGGGCGTTACCCGTGCCCTTCTGCTTGAAGGGCTTGCGGCCGGCACCCGAGACCTCGCCACGACGCTTGGTCGAGTGCGTGCCCTGGCGAGCCGCCGCGAGCTGCGCGACGACGACCTGGTGGATGAGCGGGATGTTCGTCTTGACGTCGAACAGAGCGGCGGGAAGCTCGATCGAGCCTGCCTTCTTGCCGTCTGCCTTGAGGACGTCGAGCGCGAGAGTGGAGTCAGCCATGATCAGGCACCCTTCACTGCGTTACGGACGTAGACGATGCGGCCACGAGCACCGGGGACGGCGCCCTTGACGAGCAGCAGACCCTTCTCGATGTCGACGGCGTGCACCGTGAGGTTGAGGACGGTCACGCGCTCGCCACCCATACGGCCGGCCATGCGCATTCCCTTGAAGACGCGGCTCGGGGTCGACGATGCGCCGATCGAGCCGGGCTTGCGGTGGTTGCGGTGCGAACCGTGCGAAGCCGAGACGCCCTTGAAGTTGTGACGCTTCATGACACCGGCGAAGCCCTTGCCCTTGCTGGTGCCGACGACGTCGACGAGCTGGCCTGCCTCGAAGGTTCCGTCGACGGTCAGCTCCTGGCCGAGCGTGTAGTCGCCGGCATCCGCGGTGCGGATCTCGGTGACGTGACGACGCGGCGTGACGCCGGCGGCTTCGAAGTGAGCGGTCAGGGGCTTGTTCACCTTGCGCGGGTCGATCTGGCCGTACGCGATCTGCACGGCGTTGTAGCCGTCGACCTCGGGCGTGCGGATCTGGGTGACCACGTTCGAGGCGAGCTCGATGACGGTGACGGGAACGAGCTTGCCGCTCTCGTTCCAGACCTGGGTCATGCCGAGCTTGGTGCCCAGCATTCCCTTGGAAATCTTTGCGTTGATATCAGCCATGTCGGACCTCAGAGCTTGATCTCGATGTTGACATCGGCCGGGAGGTCGAGACGCATCAGCGAGTCGACAGCCTTGGGCGTCGGGTCGACGATGTCGATCAGACGCTTGTGGGTGCGCATCTCGAAGTGCTCGCGGCTGTCCTTGTACTTGTGGGGCGACCGGATGACGCACACGACGTTCTTCTCGGTCGGAAGCGGCACGGGGCCGACGACGGTCGCGCCCGCACGGGTCACGGTGTCGACGATCTTGCGTGCCGACGAGTCGATGACCTCGTGGTCATACGACTTCAGGCGAATGCGGATTTTCTGTCCCGCCATTGTCTGCTCACTCTCTTTAAGCGTCTTACCGTCCTGGGCCGGATGACCCTGGGGCATTGGACGCACGTCGGCGCTGTTCACGCCTCGGCACTTCGCTTCTCGGACTCGGAGACCTGGATCCCTGAGCCTGTCGAAGGGGCTGCACCACTGTTCTGCTGTCAATCCGCACGCCTTGCGACGTGGGACTCCGACCTCCGCCGCACATGGCGAAGCCCTCGGGAGGGAGATGTCGGGATCGTCCTGCCACCTGCGGCCTAGGTCCCTGCGCTTCCGCGCCGCCTATGCACTGTCATGGTGGTGATCCGGCTCACGCTGAACGCGCCGAAATGTCGAACCTGTCTATTCTGCCACGGCCGATTTCACTTGTGCAAACCCGGGCGTGTCGCATTCGCTGAGCATCTGCTCCGAGCCGTCGCGCGATGACCGTCGAGCAGCCTCGCCCGACCCGTGCGGCGAGGGCTCAGAGAGCTCCGGAGAGCGGGGCGAGGCATCCCCATGCCTCGCCCCGCTTGGGGAGGGCGTTCGGCGCGAGGGGGCACACCGAACGCGAGGAATCCGGCGTGAAGGGACGCCGGGATCCTCGACCGAGGGCGCGGCGGAATGACCGCCGCGCGGGCGGGAAGATGCTCGGGCGCACAGAGTGCGCGCATCGCACGATGATCCCCAAAATCGTTTCCCCAGTTTGACGCGGCGAACCGCATGTTTCGAGAAGTCGAACCCCTTCGACGTCTCCGACCGCAAGATCCCCAGGCGGTCATCCGACAGTCTACGCGAACCTGCGCCGAATGCGGTAGCACCCGCCGGAATTCTGGTCGACGATACAGAGAGGCGGCGACCTCCTCTCGGAAGGCCGCCGCCCGATCACGCGATGCGGGTCACTCGTTGCCGACGGCCTTGTCTGCGGTGTCCCTGATCTCGTCGATCTTGTCTGCGGCGCCGGGAGCGATCTTCTTGGCGAAGTCGGCGACACCGTCGAGCACCTTGTCACTGATGTCCTCGGCTTGATCGCTCTTGACGGCCTCGGCGATCTTCTCCTTGTTCTGCTCGTAGAGATCCTTGCCCTTGTTGACGGTTTCCTCGATACCCATTCGGGCCCCCTTGCTGGAGATGTGCGATGTGGAGCTAGTCTGCCCGAGCGGTCGCGTCATCGCCACTGGATTCCGGAGCGGCCGATGCGGAGATCGCGGTGTCAGGACCGTGCCCGAAGGCATTGACCGCGCCGACTACGAGGAACACTGCCCAGAAGTGCCCCGGCGCTTGCAGGATCGGGTTGAGCGCGTTGGCGAGCAGGGCGGCGGAGGCTCCGGCGGCGGTCACGAAGACCGCCGGGCGCGCCTCGGGACGGTGGGCCATCACGCGCACCGCCGCGCACACGACCAGCGTCGCACTGACAGCGAGGAGCAGGGCTCCGACCATTCCCACCTGGAACAGCAGCAGGTTGTACTGCATCTCGAAAGCCCAGGGACGGTCTTCGTTTCTCGAGTACCCAGGGATCACCGCGCCGATCCCGTGGCCGAACAGGGGAGACGTCAGGAAGGCGGACCACAGCCGGTCCACCTGTTCGAGCCGGAGGTCCTCATCGGGCGTGCCACCCTGACCCGATACGAGCGCGATGACCCCGGCGCTCATCCGCTGCCCCGCGGGAGTGGCGAGGACGGCGATCCCCAGAGCGACAGCGGCGACAGCCACAGCGATGAGCGCCCGTATGTTCCTGCGCGTGAACCAGGTCCGTCCGACCATCAGGAGGTACACGAGGAAGAGGACAGCGGGGACGACCAGCTCGAGAGCGAGAGCAGCTCGACGCGTGCTGACCACGGCCGCCAGCGTTGCAAGGATCGCCGCTGCCGCGATGAGACCGCGGGACGGAATCGCCCGACCCCGGAAGAACAGTGCAACGATCCACAGCGGCGCCACCGAGATGAGCGATGAGGCCCCGTAGACGCCGACGACGACGTTCGGCCACCGCCCCGAGACATCGACGTCGAGGACGACGCGCAGCCAGCCGGAAGGTTCAGCGCCGACCGCACCGACGACCCAGAAAGACAGGATGGCCACCGCGAGCACGACGGTGGCCCACGCGGCCGCTCGAAGCAGCAGAGCGAGCACGTCGACATCGATCTGGCTCGCCCACACCCAGAAGAGCAGGGGCGCAGCCACCCAGCTGATCAGAGAATGACCGAAGCCCGGATTGCCGATGCCCGCGAAGCCGCCGATGAGCATCGCCGCTGCAGCGCACCCCGCCGCAGCGAGAAGAAGAGGCGACAGCCGGCGCGGGCTCCGGACCAGTCTCCAGACACACCACAAGCCCAGCGCCGACAGGACGGCGAGCAGGACGGGGGTGTGCCCGACGGGAAGCAGGATCAGGTAGGCCAGCGCAGCTGCGGCGAGCAGATCGGCGGTCGCGTCCACGCGACCGCCGATCGAACGTCCTCCGCTCTTCAACGCAGCATCACTGACAGGTGACCGTGTCGTGACTGAGGACGGTCGGCGTGACGACCGGAGTGGTGTCGATCTCGATCACCGTCTCGTCATCGGAGTCGGCGACGAATTCGAACGTGAGGGTCCGGGTCTCACCAGGGCCGATGGCCAGAGCCATCGTTCCGACCGAGAACTCGCCGTCGCGGTGCACCTCGTCCCTGGAGAGTTCCGCATCTGCGCTCTGACCGACCGGCGCATATCCGGGAGGGGCGAATGCGAGCGTCTCGAGCTGCATGTACCCCTTGACCGTCGCCTGGCCGTTTCCGGTGACGTACTCCGGGAGGTTCCGCACAGCGGCAGGATCCACCGTGTTGGCGAGGGTGACCGTCACGAACACGTGGCGGCGCCCGTCCGCTGAGCAGATCGGCTGACTCACATCGATCGCCTGCGTCATGTACCTCTGCATCTTGCCCGGAGTGCGATCGACGAAATACACGCCGAAGGCTTCGGCACCGTCGGCGGCGTACGGTCCGCGGCGGTCGAGGTCGGTGCCGGCGATGAGGTCCTGCTCGGTCTCGCGCGAACTCCAGATCGCGATGCGGCCCTCCTCCGCCGCGAGTCCGAGAACGGATGAGAGCTTCGCGAGGTCGGCCTCGCCTTGCATCAGCTTCTGGAGAGCGAGTCCCGCGAACGCCTGATTGATCAGGTCGACCTGCGCGGGCTCGAACTGGTTGTACAGGTCTCCGAGCAGCATCCCCACCGCGTTGGAGTTCGAGATCTCCAACCCGCCCGGTACGACGACGGGTCCCGTCGCTACGAGAAGGTAACTCAGTGCGACGGTGTCGAGCGCCACGACGGCGTCGACGTCGACTCCCTTCGCCTCGAGCCACATCTGTCGCGCGACTTCGAATGTGCGATCGAACCGTGGCGAGCGCGTGAGCGACTGCACTCGAGACCCGAAGAGTTCGCCGTACAGCGCCGACTCCTCCCCCGTGACCCCCCCTACAGGCGGGCTGAAACCGGGGAAGTCGCGCCCGGATGCCGAGGACTGATCCACGATCGAGATCACGCCGTTGTCGATGTGCACCTGCGCGAGAGAGCCGATGGTCCCCCCGCCGGGCATCACCTCACCGTTGTTCTGGAAGATGACGAGGACATCACGCGGGCCTCCCTCGCCCAGGATCTCAGGCAGGGCATCGATCAGCGGCAGGGCGCCCTCAAGCGTCTCGGCCGCAGGCTTCAGGACCTTCTCGATGCGATCGATGCCCGCCGCCACCGGTCCCAGAAGTGATCCGCGGTCGACGCTGTCGAGCATGGCGGTCGCGGACTGCACCGCTTCTCCGGCCGTTCGCGCCACGCTTCCGACGGTGCGGATGACCTCCAGGTCGAAGCCACCGGATGCGGGCCGCAAGGCGGCGATGTCGATTCCTGCGGCGGGAAGGAGAGCATCCCGCGCGAGCTCGTCGATCGCGCCGGTGGCCATGCGGACTCCATGGAGATTCGGACCGACGACGGGAACCCACTCGAGCGATTCCCACAGGATCCCACTCGTCTGGTCGTGGGCGGAATCGGCGGTGTCAGCCAGCTCCTCGGCAGCCGACTGAGCAGCCGCGGTGTCTCCCGAGGCGATCAGACCGGGGATGCTCTCGGCGAGGGGCACGGCAGCCTCGAGCTTGTCCCTGGCGTCCAGCGCCCGAGGCACGATGAGTGCGGCGATGATCCCCGCGGCGACGATGAGCGCCAGCAGCACACCCACAACCCACAGCGTGATCCGGGTTGCCCGTCGTCTGCGAGTCTTCTGCTGGCTATGGGCTCGGCGGGCACGCCGGGTTTCTCGGGTCACCGCCATATACTACCGAAGTGAACCTGAGCAGTGACGCGCACGACGTCGCACGCCCATGGCAGGGTTCGACCACCATGGAGGAACGTTCGTGAAAGCAATTGTCGTCGGTCAGGGTTACGTCGGGCTCCCGGTGGCGATGCGAGCCGTGCACGTGGGGATGACGGTCGTCGGCCTCGACGTCGACGCCGTGCGAATCGCAGCTCTCCGCAACGGCGAGTCCTACGTCGATGACATCTCGACGGAGCAGTTGACCGCCGCGATCGAGACCGGACGCTATCTTGCCTCGGCCGATTACGACGACGCAGAGGGATTCGACGTCGCCGTGATCACCGTTCCCACTCCCCTCAGGGAAGGCCTCCCCGACATCTCCTACATCGAGTCGGCAGGGGCGTCTCTGGCGACCCGACTGACTCGGGGCGCTACGGTCGTGCTCGAATCCACGACGTATCCGGGGACGACCGAGGAGATCCTCGTCCCCCTCCTCGAAGCCGGGTCGGGACTCGTGGCGGGTCGCGATTTCGCCGTCGGCTACAGCCCCGAGCGCATCGATCCCGGCAACCCGACGTGGGGCTTCGTCAACACTCCGAAGGTGGTCTCCGGCATCGACGAGCAGTCGCTCGGCAAGGTCAAAGCCTTCTACGACCTGCTGGTCGACGAGACGGTCGCCGTGACCACACCCAAGGAGGCGGAGCTCACCAAGCTGCTCGAGAACACCTTCCGCCACGTCAACATCGCACTCGTGAACGAGTTGGCGGTCTTCGCGCACGACCTCGGAGTCGACATCTGGGAGTCGATCGATGCGGCGGCGACGAAGCCCTTCGGATACATGAAGTTCACACCCGGCCCCGGTGTCGGCGGTCACTGCCTCCCCGTGGACCCCAGCTACCTCTCGTGGCAGGTGCGACGAAAGCTCGGACGCAGCTTCCGGTTCGTCGAGCTCGCCAACGACGTCAACGACCATATGCCCGACTATGTGGCCCAGAGATCCATGGAGCTCCTCAACGAAGACCAGCGCTCCTTGAACGGATCGACGATCCTGCTCGTCGGTCTCGCCTACAAGCGGGACACCGCTGACATCCGTGAGTCTCCTTCCCTGCGGCTCATCGAGCTGCTCACATCGTTCGGCGCCTCCATCCGGGGTGCTGATCGCCACGTGGAGACGCACCGCTGGCCGTCGGGCGTCGAGCGGGTGGAGTTCTCCGCGGAGGAGATCGACGCCGCCGATCTGGTCATCCTCGTGACCGATCACTCCGATTTCGACCTGGCGCTGCTCAACGAGTCGCCGACGCCTGTGCTCGACACCAAGGGCAGGCTCGTGGGACCACGGGTCTGCCGTTTGTGAGCTCCCTTCGGCTGATCCTCACATCCTCGGCTGCCGCGGTCGCGACGCTCTCCGTTCAGGTCCTCGGTCTCATCACTCTCACTCCCGTCGATTTCGGGCTCTTCTCCATCGTCTACCTCGCTGGGGCCTTCGCTCTGTCCCTCGCGCTCTCCCTCATCTGCGAGGCGGCGACGCGTTCCCGAGAAGACGCACTCGCGACATGGAAGGACTTTGGCGGCGCCTCTGTTGAATTCGCACTGGTCTTCGGCGCCACCATCGGGATCGTAATCGCTGCGACCGAATCGTCCCTGACGCCCTACTGGTGGTTGGTGGCGCTCGCCGTGGGTGCCAGCGCCTTCCGTGCGAGCGCGCGCTTCTACGCCGTGGAGCGCGGAGACACCCGTGGAGCCGTCCTCGGCGATGCGCTGGGCGCCGTCGTCGCGGTGACGCTGTGCGCAGTGACGTTGCTGCTCCACAGCGGAGAGCTCGCGTGGGTCCTCGCCACCTGGGCGGCATCGAGCGTCATCGCCGCCGCGTTCTCGCGATGGCCGGTGCCGAGCCGCCCCGGCGTGCTCCTGCGCTGGATCCGGCAGCGCAGGGCTGCCATAGCTCCGCTCGTGCGCGACTCGCTGATCATGGACGCATCGTCGATCGGCACGCCGTATGCGATCGCGCCGATGCTGGGTGTCGGCCCCTTCGGCGTGTATCGGGCGGTATCGAACGTCGCCGCGCCGGTGCGGCTGCTGCTCAACCCCATCCGGCCACGTATCGCGCGACTGTCGATGTCTGCCCGAACGATCGGCCTCGTGCTCGCCTGCGGCGTGCTTCTCGGCGGCCTCGCTGCCGGCGCGCTGCTTCTCATCGGGGCGACGTCATGGCCGCTGGGGACGCTCCGAGGCCTCGTGCCGTTCGCCGTGCCGACCGCCGTCTTCGTCATGGCGAACATCGTTGGGCACACGTTCTACATCGTGTCCCGACTGCGGGCCTCGCGGCGCGGACTGCTCTCAGCGCGGCTCGTCCAGACGGCACTGGGCGTCATCGGGCCCCTGCTGGGCGCTCTGCTCGCGGGACTGAGCGGCGCGATCTGGGCCTATGCCCTCTCCACGCTGCTGTCGTCCCTGTTCTGGCTCGTCGTCGCTCGGCGATCCGGTCAGACGCCCTCGACGGTCTGACGCCACACGGACTCCCACGCCGAGAAGCTGTAGTGGTCGAGCACGGCCCGATGGCCCGCCTCCCCGCGGTCGTGACGTCGCTTCGCGCTCTCCGAGAAGAACCCCACGAGAGCATCCGCCCAATCCCTCTCGGTCCGGGGCGCGAGCCCGTCGCCTCTACGGAGGATCTCGGCGTTGACGCCGATCGGATCGCCCATCATCGGCAGCCCTGCCGCTCCGTACTGCAGCAGCTTGTACCCGCACTTGCCGCGAGTCCATGCGGAGTCCGGTGTCGGCATCAGACCCAGGTCTGCGTCGGCGAGCGTCGCCCCGAAGGTCTGCGGCGACCACTCGATCCGGTCCACCATGTCATCGAGGGCCCCGAGCGTCGCTCTTCCGGCGCTGACGACGCTGAGCCGCATGCCGGTCTCTCTGTGCGCACGCAGAAGCGCCGATTCGATGTCCCGGAGATAGCGCTCTGTCGCGGGCGACCCGATCCACACCGCGCGCGGCGTCTCCCCGATCGTGAAATCGCCCTTTCGCGAGTACTGCGCCGGCTCGACGCAGCTCGGGATGACGACCACGTTGCGATTCACGCTGCTCGCGTGTTCGGCCAACATCTCGTTGCCCGCGATGACTCGGTCCGCCGCCGCCACAGCGGAGCGCCAGATAGCTGCTTTGGGAAAAGGACCTCGGCGGTCGAGGTACAGAGCGTCGTCGAAGTCGTAGACGCCGGATCTCGTTCGGCGGAGGAGTGCCCTCTCCACACCGCCGCGACTCAGCGGACTCGCCTGCCGGGCGACGAGGACGGTCGCGTCGCGGGAGGGTGCGCGACGCAGGTTCCACTCCGCCTGCAGCAACCTACGGGGTGACTTCAGCAGGGAGCGAGCGGAATTTGTCGCTCCATCGAGGTAGCAGTGAGAGACGGCGGGTATACCCACCCGATCGAGCCAGTCGAAGACCCGGACCCTTGCACTTCCCGCCGAGCGCCCATAGCTGGTGTAGGTGTGGAGCATACTCATTCCGGGTTCCGAGTCCGAGTCCGAGCGTCCACGGCGCCGAGCACCAGGATGATGGCCGCCGTGACGAGATACAGCGTGTTGTTGGTCTTCTGCACGAAAGTGGCGAGGAAGAGGGTCGAGACGAGCAGCGCCGCCAGCCACCAGCGGGTGGGGGATGTTCTCCTCGTGGCATACAGGTACGCGACGAGGGTGCCGATGCCCGCCGCTCCCAGCGCGACGCCGACGACCCGCCAGTCGCGGTAGAAGGGCTCCAGCCAGGTGTACACGTTCGTCAGCGTGCCGACGTCGGCAAAGGGCGCCAGCGGGTTCCAGGTGCGCTGGCCCGGGACAAGGCTGAGCACCGGCTCGAAGAAGGCCGCACCGAAGGTCTGCGGGTTGTAGTCGCCGTAGACCAGGCGTGCACCTCCGGTCGGCGGCCAGGCTCCGTTGGTGGAATCGACCAGCGACAGGAACGCGGGCACACCGCCGGTCAGGTAGATGAAGGGACTGGACAGACCCGTCGCGCTCAGCGCAGGCGACACGTTGCTGCCGACATCGCCGGTCTTCCCCAGTGCTCCCGCCAGCAGTTGGAACGCGACGAGCGCCGCCAGCCCGATCGCCCCGATCACCGCGACGGGCACCCACGGGCGCCGGTGCCACGGGCGCGCCCCGTCAGGGACGGAAGTCCTTCCGTACATGAGCAGAAGCGCACCGATCGCGAGCAGCACGCCCGCGAAGAGGTTGGTCCGCTGCAGCAGGGCGAGCATCGAGACGGCGAGCAGAACCACTCCGGGAACGCGCCACCACCACGCCAGCCCGTCGTGCACCGAGCCGGGTACCAGGAGGATCGCGAGAAGGAGCGGTCCCACATACATCAGCAGTCGCGCCCACATCGGGACATCCGCCAGATACGACTCGGCAGCCCCGCGGACGAGCTCGGGGCGGAAGAGGAACGTCTCCACCCCGAACCGCTGGAGGATCGTCCAGAGATATACACAGAACCCGACGACATACGCCACCGACGCGATCAGCAGCGTCCGTCGGCTCAGCAGCGAGCGCTCCCGCCCGGGGAGTTCCGCCCTCTCCACCGTGTGGGTCGCGACAGCCACCCCTCCCCAGGCTCCTACGGAGAAGAACGCCAGTCCGACTACGAGCACACCCCACGCCGTGAGCGACGCGCCGTTGTAGGCGAGGAGACCTGACCCTACGAGGGTCAGCGTCACCGCCCACACCCCGTTGTGCACCGCTACCGGAAGGAACGCGCGACGCGCGACGAACCACGTCAACACACTGATTCCGATCAGCAGAGCGACCACGACGAGCGCCCCGATGCCGTTGGAGACGTCGTTCATCGTCCGGCTCGCGTCATCTCACTGCGGAGGAAGGCGGACACCGAAGCCTGGACCGCATCACGCCGGAAATGCTCGACCACGAAGTCACGCGCCGCCCCACCGAGATCTGCCGCAAGCCCCGGCTCCTCGATCACGCGCCTCAAGGCAACTGCCAGTGCATGCGGGTCCCCCACAGGCACGATGAGTCCCGTTCGTCCGGGCACAACCGAGTCCACCGCACCTGTCGCATCGGTCGTGACGACCGCGACGCCTGCGGCGCCTGCCTCCAGCACCACGTTCGGGAACCCTTCACGCAGGGTGGGGAGACAGAGGGTGCGCATCAGGGGATAGTACATCGAGGTGTCCGCCACCGCGCCGAGCACGATCGGCGCTCGTCGAAGTCGCGAGAACGCCGTCAGCTCTGCGCCATCCACGCCACCGACGATCAGCAGCCGGTAGTCGACCTGCTCATCATCGAGGATGCGACAGGCCTGTGCGAGAACCTCCAGGCCCTTGTCGTGATTCAGCCGACCAACGAAGCCGATGATCGGCTCGTCTGCCGTCAGCCCCTCGACCTTCGCCGTGGGGGTGTCCGGAACGAAGCGTTCCACATCCACTCCGTTGGAACTGCCGCGCCCCAGCACCGCTATTCGGGATTCGGATGCGAGTCCCAACGCCACGACCCGTCGCCTGAGGCTCGGGCTCACCGCCAGCGTCGTCGTCGAGAGCCTGATCGTCAGGCGCTCCATCGCCGTCAGGACACGGCGCACCGACCCCGTCGCCGTCTCCAGGCGCAGCCCCCTGAGATGGTAGATACGGGTTCGCACGCCGAGGAGCCGCGCCGCAGCGATGCCCAGCAGTCCTGCTTTCGGCGTGCCGACGAACACGACGTCCGGTCGCAGGCGACGAATCAGGCGCATCCAGGCGACGAAGCCGCGGAGATCACGAACGAGGTCGATCTCGCGGGCCATGGCGAGCGCATGGGCGGTGATACCGGGCTTAGTGCCCATCGCCTCGAGCCTCTCTCCAGGCGCGCTCACGACGTGCACGTCCCACCGGTCGGCGACGAGTCGCTGCGGCAGGCCCGCCAACAGGCCGACGGAGACGTCCGCCGTCACTCCGATCAGTATTCGCGCCGGATCGGCCGAGCTCATGACTCCTTGCTCCGGAACCACGCGACCGTCTTCGCGATGCCGGTCTCGAGGGGGACGGGGCGGACATCCGGGAAGAGCTCGCGCAGCCGCACTCCATCGGACTGCGATGCGCGCACATCACCGGCTCGCGGATCGACATGCTCCACCGCGATAGACGACCCCACCTGCTCTTCGATCACGGCGATAAGATCACGCAGCGTCGTGTTCGTGCCGAAAGCGAGATTCACAGGATGCTCCGACGTGACCCTGCCCCGCACCGCAGTCATCAGCGCAGAGGTCACGGTATCGACGTTCGTGAAGTCCCGAGACTGCAATCCGTCACCGTGCACGGTGAGGGGTCGCCCGGCCAGAGCGGCATCGATGAACCTCGGGATCACCGCAGCGTACGCATGATCCGCCGGCTGATAGGGTCCGTAGACGTTGAAGAAACGAAAGGCGAGCGTCGGCAGACCGTACGAGAAGCCGTAGGCGAGCACGTAAGCCTCAGCACCCAGCTTCGTCGCGGCGTAAGGGCTCATCGGCCTCGTCCAGTCGAATTCGGACTTCGGCAGGGCAGGATTCGCGCCATAAACGGAGCTTGATGACGCCTTGACCACGTAGGCGTTCTCTCGACGGGCCGCCTCGAGCACGGCCAGCGTCCCGGTGAGGTTGGCGATGTGAGAGGCCATCGGATTGTCGATGGACCGCGGAACACTGCCGAGCGCACCGAGATGGACGATCGCGTCCGCGTCAGCCGTCGCGTCCGCGACCGCTGCGGCGTCCGCCACGGACCCGCGGTGCAAGGTCATCCTCGTGCCGTTCAAGTTCGAGTCGCGTCCTGTGCTGAAGTCGTCGAGCACGTGGACGTCGACATCGGGAGCTTCCTCGTTGAACCGCCGGACGAGGTTGGACCCGATGAATCCGGCTCCGCCGGTGATGACTACCTTCACGAACTGTGACTCTTTCCTGTTGTTCGATGGCCGCGAGCAGGCACACCCACCAGCGTCTCCCCAGCCGGGGCATCTCTCGTCACGCAGGCGGCGGCGCCGATCGTCGCTCCCTCGCGGATGCGCAATCCCTGAAGCACCACGGCCCCGGCACCGATGAGCACCCGCTCGTCGATGCGCACGTCACCGGAGATCACCGCTCCGGGGTTCAGCGACACCGCGTCCGCCAGCACGCTGTCATGCCCGACGATCGCCCCCGGGTTCAGATGCCCGTGTCGTCCGATCGTGACGTTGGTCGAGATCAGGACGCCCGCGCAGATGACCGTGCCCACGCCCAGTGCGGTGCGGGAGCCGACCGTCGCGGCGGGATGCACGAGTGTCATGAAGCGATCGCTGCCCACTCGCCGGGCGATCGCGGCGCGATGCTCCGGTGAGCCGACGGCGATGACCAGACGCGAGTCCCGATCGACGGCGAGCACATCGTCGATGGAACCGAGGTGCCTATGCCCGCGATCGGCCAGACGCTGCAGGGCGCTCTCACTGGGGGCGTCGTCTGCGAACCCGCGTACGACGAATGCCGGCGAGACGGCATTGATGGCCTCCACGATATCCAGGGTCTCGCGCGCGAAGCCCCCGGCGCCGAGGATAATGAGATCAGGCATCGGCATCTCGCAGGTCGGGACGGAATTCGGGCATCGTCGCGTGCCCTTTCGCGCTGACCCCCTCGCGGCGGATGACGACCGCGATCGTACGCCAGAGGATCCGGAGGTCCAGAGCGAGGGAACGTTCGTCGACATACTTCACGTCCAGCATCAGGCGCTCGTCCCAATCCACCGAGTTGCGCCCGTTCACCTGCGACAGACCCGTCACCCCAGGACGGACCTCATGGCGGCGCGCCTGCGCGGGTGTGTAACGGTCGAGGTACGACACCAGGAGGGGGCGAGGCCCGACCAGGCTCATGTCGCCGAGAAGCACGTTCCAGAAGGTGGGCAGCTCGTCGAGGCTCGCGCCCCGGAGCATTCGACCGAAGCGAGTGAGCCGGTCCTCGTCGCGGACGAGACCACGATCCGCGTCGACAGGGCGCATCGACCGGAACTTGTAGAGAGTGAAGACTCGTCCGTGAAGGCCTGGGCGAGGCTGACGGAATATTACCGGACGCCCCAGCTTGACCGCGATCACCAGGGCGAGGAAGATCTGCACGGGCAGCGAGATGATCAGGACGACCGCGGCGGCGAGCATGTCGAGCGCGCGCTTCACCGCATCGGACACGCGCCTGATCACGCGCGCTCCGCAAGGAAGCCGCGGATCAGCGTCTGCACTCGGTGCATCTGCCCGTCGGAGAGGGCGGACCCTGACGGCAACGTGATACCCGAGGAGAAGAAGCGCTCGGAGACTCCGGTGACGGCAGCGGGCGCCTCGACGAAGACCGGCTGCAGGTGCATCGGCTTCCACAACGGGCGGGACTCGATGTCGTGCGCACCCAGGTGTTCGGAGAGCTCGGCTGCGCGCCAGCCCGTCACGGCCTCATCGACCAGCACCGCCGTGAGCCACGCGTTATCCTCCGCGTCGTCATCGCCACCGAAGATAGAAACGCCCTCGACGTCGGCGAAGAGAGAGCGGTACTCGGCGCGCCAGCGTCGGCGTCGGCGGATCATCTCGTCGAGCCGGGACAGCTGCGCGCGTCCGAGGGCAGCAAGAAGATTGCTCAGCCGGTAGTTGTACCCGATCTCGGTGTGCTCGTAATGCGCGACCGGCTGACGCGCCTGCGTCGCGAGGTGGCGCACCTGCGCCGCGATCCTCGCGTCGTCGGTCACCAGCATCCCGCCCCCGGATGTCGTCATGATCTTATTGCCGTTGAAGGAGAAGACGGAGGCGTTCCCGAAGCTACCCGCAGCTCGTCCGCGGCGGCTCGCACCGAGCGACTCCGCAGCATCGCTGAGCACCGGGATATCGTGAAGACCCGCGATGCGCTCGATCGCTTCGAGATCGGCCACCTTGCCGAGGAGGTCGACGGGGACGATCGCCTTCGCAGGGGTGCCCTTCGACTCGAGGTCGGCGATGACGTCACGCAGCAGGGACACGTCCATGTTGCCGGTGGTGGGGTCCGCGTCGATGAAGAACGGCACCGCTCCGGTGTACGTGATCGCGTTTGCCGTGGCCACGAAAGTGAAACTCGATGTGAGAACGATGTCACCGGCACCGACATCGAGTGCGAGAAGGCCCAGGTGGAGCGCCGCGGTCCCGGAACTCAGCGCTACCGCATGGTCAACACCGACGCGAGCCCTGACCTCGCGCTCGAATGCGTCGACATCCGGGCCGAGGGGCGCCACCCATCCCGATCGCAGGGCCGCGACGATCGCTCTCTCCTCGAGCTCGCCGACATCAGGGGAGGACATGTAGATACGGTCGCTCATCGCTGGAGTTCTCCTTCTCGACCTTCGGTCCGCGGCGCGGAGTCCGCGACACGCAACCTGCTCATCCACCCCCGGAGATCCAGCGCCGTCGGAGTGATGCTTCCGATGGAGGTGTGCTGGATCTGGGGATGGAACGGGCGCTCGACGACCTCGTCGTCGCCGATCAGCTCTTCGTGCAGCTTCTCACCTGGTCGCAGGCCGGTGTAGACGATCTCGATGAACTCACCGGACATCGCGATCATCCGCTTCGCGATCTCGAGGATCCTCACCGGCTCACCCATGTCGAGGATCAGAACCTCACCCGGCCTTCCGATGCCGCCGGCCTGGACCACCAGTTGACACGCCTCGGAGATGGTCATGAAGTAGCGGGTGACGTCCGGATGGGTCACCGTCACCGGTCCCCCGGCTTCGATCAGTGTGCGGAACATCGGGAGCATGGACCCCCTGCTTCCGATGACGTTGCCGAAGCGCACCGAGAGATAGCGCCGGCCCGACGTGTTCGCCGCCCACACGGTGAGCTTCTCAGCCACCCTCTTGGAATGTCCGAGGACGCTCGACGGGTTGGCCGCCTTGTCGGTGGAGATGTTCACGAAGGTGTCGACGTCGACATCCAGAGCAGCCTCTAGTACGTTCCGGGTGCCGAGAACGTTGGTCTTCCACGCCTCCTCCGGGTACTGCTCGAGCATGGGCAGGTGCTTCAGTGCGGCCGCATGGAAGACGACCTGCGGCCTGTGGCGATCGAAGATCGCGCGGAGCGATTCCACATCCCGGATGTCGACGAGCACCACGTCTTCGGTGTCGAGCAGGCCATGCCCCGCGATGCTGAGCTGACTTCCCTGGAGGCCGCTCTCATCGCGGTCGAGCATGATGAGCGTCTCCGGTCCGAACTGCGCGAGCTGGCGGCACAGCTCGCCGCCGATCGAGCCGCCTGCTCCGGTGACGAGAACACGCTTTCCCGTCACATACCCGGCAATCGACCTGACGTCCGTATCGACGGGCTGGCGTCCGATGAGGTCCTCGATGCTCACGTCTCGCAGGTCACGGATTCGACTCGCGCCCTGCAGGACCTTGTCGAGCTCGGGGAGGACGAGAACGTTGAGACCGGCGGCGTTGCCTGCATCGGTGGCACGGCGCAACAGCACGGCGTCGGCTCGCCCGACGGCGATGACCAGCTCTTTCGCGCCGCTGACCTCGACGGCAGCCTTCAGCTGCGACAGCGTCCCGAGAACCGGAATCCCCTTGACACGCAGATTCCGCTTCTTGATGTCATCGTCGATCAATCCGACGGGGCTGAAGACCGGATCACGCGTCTCATTGAGCATCCGGCTGATGAGCTGCTGACCCACCCACCCTGCACCGAAGACGAGGACTTTACGGGATCCCCCAGTCGCCTCCTTGGCGCTCCGATTGAACACGAGGCTCACGTAGCGGAAGACCAGCATCAGAATCAACGCGATCGCCGTGGCCGAGAGTGCGCCTCGAAGGGCCTCGGCCGGCTGTCGCGTCCACACAAGAAGGGCAGCGCCCAGCAGGATTCCCACGACCAGCGCGGTGAGTCCGACGGCGCGCACCTCCTCGATCGAGCCATTCGGATACCGCCCGCGGTACAGGTGCAGCAGCATACCGGCAGCGAAATGTGCGGCGATCAGACCGATTACGACGATCGCCGCGAGCCGCCACACTCCACTCGGCACGACGAAGTCATAGCGCAGGAGCACCACGAGAAGACCGGCGATACTCCATGCCAGCCCATCGAGCGCGAAGCGACTGACTTTCTGACGTCCCGCATCGTTCGTCGTGCTCATGTGCGCTCTCCATTCACAGGTGCGCTCATCGCACTCGCTGGTCGTCGTCTCTTCCCGCCCTCGAGGACGATCACTCCGCGCATCCGCGAGGCGTCCGCGCTGTGGACCTTCCCGAGCAGTCCGACGATCCGCCTGCGCGTCTCGCCGATCTGCATGACGAGAACCGTCGGCCCCTCCGGCAGCGCCCATGTGTCGGGAGCGCTGTCCTGGAGGGCCGGCCGTCGGACGACACGCACCCCCGCCGGCCCCGACTCGAGCACACCGGCCAGGGACGACACATCGATGGCCGTCTCCACGGGAACCAGGGAGATGATCCTTCCGTCCTCTGCCCACGCGCCGGTCAGTAACTGGAGCTCGAGCATCTGTTCAGGCGTCGGCTCGTCCCGCGGCCATCCGTATGCGGGGAGACGAGTCAGATCGGCGGCATCCTCGACGGAGCGAAGGCGTCGGGAGAACGCGAATCGCGAGGCTGCGTAGATCACGGCCCCCACGAGCCCAACCAGTGCACCGACAGCGAGGGTGGTTTCTACGCGAGGTCGGACCGGGGCCTCCGGCACGGCAGCCTCGTAGACCTCAGCCCGGACGCCGACGCCGACCTGCTCGGCCACTGTGTCGGCAATCGCGGTCGCGGCGTCCGACGCTGCGCGCGGGTCGCTGTGGGCCACTGTCACAGCCGTGATCGACGTGTCGATACGCCACGTCGCGGAGACCGCGTCGGAGAGCTCATCCGGGCGCATGTCGACGTCGGCGGCGACCGCCGCGAGAACGCTGTCTGAACGAGCGCGCACTGCGGCATTGGTGGCGACGGTGCGGGGCACGAACGCTGCAGCATCGGTCTCGGCGCTGAACACGATCTCCGCCTCGGCCTCGTAGGTGGGAGGGACCACGAGCAGCAGAGCACCTGCACCCGCCATGATCAGCAGAAATGTGGTCGCCATTCCCATCCATGCGCGCCTGACCGCTCCCACCCATTCCCCCGGGGACATGCTTCTCCTCCTAGTGCCGCATGTACGCGGAACGACTACGTTCGACCCGGCCTTCGGTTGCGTCTGAATCGGTCCAAGCCGCACTGTCGGTTCGTGGAACGAACCCGACGTGGCCTCGCGATATTTCATCCTAGTGGATGCGATATTTCGCATCAGCCTCGTCATAACGTTTGGTCAGCTGGTGACGGAGACACACGGGCGTCTGCGCAGGCTGCACTCCCCCGCCCGCGCGCGGAAGCACGAGTCGGCGAAAGACCGCCCACGCACGACGAAGGGGCCGGACCCGAAGGTCCGACCCCTGTGCCTGAAAGCAGATGCTTACTTGATGATCTTCGTGACCGTACCGGCGCCGACGGTGCGTCCACCCTCACGGATGGCGAAGCCGAGGCCCTCCTCCATGGCGATCGGCTGGATCAGCTCGACCGTCACGTCGGTGGTGTCGCCGGGCATGACCATCTCGGTGCCCTCAGGCAGCGTGATGACGCCGGTGACGTCGGTGGTGCGGAAGTAGAACTGCGGGCGGTAGTTCGTGTAGAAGGGGTTGTGACGCCCACCCTCGTCCTTCGACAGGATGTACGCGGTGCCCGCGAAGTCGGTGTGCGGCGTGACCGAACCCGGCTTGACGATGACCTGACCGCGCTCGACGTCCTCACGCTTCGTGCCACGGAGCAGGAGACCGCAGTTCTCGCCGGCCCATGCCTCGTCGAGCTGCTTGTGGAACATCTCGATACCCGTGACCGTGGTCTTGACGGTCGGACGGAGTCCGACGATCTCGACCTCGGAGTTGATGGCGAGCGTGCCACGCTCGGCG
The DNA here is from genome assembly GCA_963518515.1 of uncultured Microbacterium sp. Lineage (GTDB taxonomy): Bacteria > Actinomycetota > Actinomycetes > Actinomycetales > Microbacteriaceae > Microbacterium. The sequence continues at coordinate 452,243 of CAUQIW010000001.1, read as the reverse complement.
CGGCCGGTGACGACGGTTCCACGACCGGTGATCGTGAAGACGTCCTCGACGGGCATCAGGAACGGCTTGTCCTTGTCGCGCACGGGGTCCGGAACGTGCTCGTCGACGGCCTCCATGAGGTCGAGGATCGACTGCGTCCACTTCTCGTCGCCCTCGAGGGCCTTGAGAGCGGAGACGCGGACGACAGGAGCGTCCTCCGCGAAGCCCTGCGATGCGAGCAGCTCGGAGACCTCGAGCTCGACGAGCTCCAGGATCTCCTCGTCGTCGACCATGTCGGACTTGTTCAGCGCGACGAGCAGGTACGGAACGCCGACCTGCTTGGCGAGCAGCACGTGCTCACGCGTCTGAGCCATCGGGCCGTCGGTGGCGGCGACCACGAGGATCGCGCCGTCCATCTGAGCGGCACCGGTGATCATGTTCTTGACGTAGTCGGCGTGGCCGGGGGCGTCGACGTGCGCATAGTGGCGCTTGGGGGTCTCGTACTCGATGTGCGAGATGTTGATGGTGATTCCACGCTGGCGCTCTTCCGGCGCCGAGTCGATGGAAGCGAAGTCGCGCTGCACGTTGGTGTCAGACGGGAACTTGTCAGCAAGCACCTTCGAGATCGCTGCGGAGAGCGTGGTCTTGCCGTGGTCAACGTGACCGATGGTTCCGATGTTGACGTGCGGCTTGGTCCGCTCGAACTTGGCCTTAGCCACTGGGTCCTCCTCAGGACGTCGTTGTAGAGGTGACCGGGCACTGGTTTGCGACCGGTTCTCTACGGGTGTGAATCTCAGTTTAGTAGAGAGGGAATGTGAAGTTGTAGGTGACCTGGGAGCCGGTCCTTCGCCAGGCTCAGGGAGTCCGGCTCCCAGGAAGTGTTACTCGCCCGCGTTCTTCTGGACGATCTCGTCGGCCACAGCGCGGGGAACCTCAGCGTAGCTGTTGAACTCCATCGAGTAGACGGCGCGACCCGAAGTCTTCGAGCGCAGGTCTCCGATGTATCCGAACATCTCGGACAGCGGGACGTGTGCACGGACGACCTTGACGCCTGCGGCGTCCTCCATCGACTGGATCTGGCCACGACGCGAGTTCAGGTCGCCGATGACGTCGCCCATGTACTCCTCGGGAGTACGCACCTCGACCGCCATCAGCGGCTCGAGAAGCGCAGGGTTCGCGCGACGAAGGGCTTCCTTCATACCCATCGAGCCCGCGATCTTGAACGCCATCTCCGAGGAGTCGACATCGTGGGCTGCACCATCGACGATGGTCGCCTTGACGCCGACGATCGGGTAGCCCGCGAGGACTCCGACGTTCATCGCGTCCTGGAAACCGGCGTCGATCGAGCCGATGTACTCGCGCGGGATGCGACCACCGGTGACGGAGTTGACGAATTCGTACGTCTTGTCGTCGTCGAGGTCGAGCGGCTCGATGTTGAACTGGATCTTCGCGAACTGTCCCGATCCACCCGTCTGCTTCTTGTGGGTGTAGTCGTACTTCTCGACGGCCTTGCGGATCGTCTCGCGGTACGCGACCTGAGGCTTTCCGACGTTGGCCTCGACGTTGAACTCGCGCTTCATGCGGTCGACGAGGATGTCGAGGTGCAGCTCGCCCATGCCCTTGATGGTCGTCTGACCGGTCTCGGGGTTGAGCTCCGTGCGGAAGGTCGGGTCCTCCTCAGCGAGCTTCTGGATGGCGACACCCAGCTTCTCCTGGTCGGCCTTGGTCTTCGGCTCGATCGCGACCTCGATGACGGGCTCGGGGAAGGTCATCGACTCGAGGACGACAGGCGACGTCGGGTCGGTGAGCGTGTCACCCGTGGTGGTGTCCTTCAGACCGATGACGGCGTAGATGTTGCCGGCGGTCACGGAGGGAACCGGGATCTCCTTGTTGGCGTGCATCTGGAAGATCTTCCCGATGCGCTCCTTCTTGCCCTTGGTCGAGTTGATCACGGCCGCACCCGAGTCGAGCTGACCCGAGTAGACGCGGACGTAGGTGAGGCGACCGAAGAACGGGTGCACGGCGACCTTGAACGCGAGAGCTGCGAACGGGTCCTTCGCGTCGGGGTGACGCTCGATGATCGTGTCGTAGTCCTTGGGGTCGTGCGCCTCGATCGAGCCCACGTCGAGCGGGTTCGGCAGGTAGTCGACGACCGCGTCGAGCATCGGCTGGACGCCGCGGTTCTTGAACGCCGAGCCGCAGAGCACCGGGTAGATCTCGGAGGCGACGGTCAGCTTGCGGATCGCGCCCTTGATCTCGGCGACGGAGAGCTCCTCGCCGCCGAAGAACTTCTCGAGCAGCGCGTCGTCGGTCTCGGCGACGGTCTCGAGGAGGGTCTGACGGTACTCGTCAGCCTTCTCCTTGAGGTCGGCCGGGATCTCCTGGATCTCGTAGGAGGCACCCATGGTGACGTCACCCTTGGAGTCTCCGGCCCAGACGAGTGCACGCATCTCGACGAGGTCGACGACACCGATGAAGTCGTTCTCCGCGCCGATGGGCAGCTGGATGACCAGCGGCTTGGCACCGAGACGGTTGATGATCGTGTCGACGGTGAAGTAGAAGTCGGCGCCCAGCTTGTCCATCTTGTTGACGAAGCAGATGCGGGGGACGTTGTACTTGTCGGCCTGACGCCACACGGTCTCGGACTGGGGCTCGACGCCCTCCTTGCCGTCGAACACGGCGACCGCGCCGTCGAGGACGCGGAGCGAGCGCTCCACCTCGACCGTGAAGTCCACGTGACCGGGGGTGTCGATGATGTTGATCTGGTTCTTGTTCCAGTAGCAGGTCACGGCGGCAGACGTGATCGTGATGCCGCGCTCCTTCTCCTGCTCCATCCAGTCGGTGGTCGATGCACCGTCGTGGGTCTCGCCGAGCTTGTGGTTGACGCCCGTGTAGAACAGGATGCGCTCGGTCGTGGTGGTCTTGCCAGCATCGATGTGAGCCATGATGCCGATGTTCCGAACCTTGCTCAGGTCGGTGAGCACGTCTTGTGCCACAGGAGTGTCCTTAATCTTTTTGGCAGTCGTACTGCACAGAGGGGGTGGCGGGCCCGGTAACGCGGATGGGCTTCCGGGCCCGCCGAAGGGTTTACCAGCGGTAGTGGGCGAACGCGCGGTTCGACTCCGCCATCTTGTGAGTGTCCTCACGACGCTTGACCGCTGCGCCGAGACCGTTGGACGCGTCCAGGATCTCGTTCTGCAGACGCTCGGTCATCGTCTTCTCACGACGACCCTTGGCGTAGCTGACGAGCCAGCGCAGCGCGAGGGTGTTCGCGCGGTGCGGCTTGACTTCGATCGGCACCTGGTAGGTCGAGCCACCGACGCGGCGGCTCTTGACCTCGAGGGTGGGGCGCACGTTGTCGAGCGCCTTCTTCAGCGTGGCGACGGCATCCTGGCTGTTCTTCGCCTCGACGCCGCGGAGGGCGCCGTAGACGATGGCCTCGGCGAGCGACTTCTTGCCGTCGACGAGGATCTTGTTGACGAGCTGGCTGACGATCGGAGCGCCGTATACCGGGTCGTTGACGACGGGACGCTTGGGTGCGGGACCTTTACGAGGCATCGGACTCAGCCCTTCTTCGCGCCGTAGCGGCTGCGAGCCTGCTTACGGTTCTTGACGGCCTGGGTGTCCAGGGCGCCACGGACGATCTTGTAACGGACACCGGGGAGGTCCTTGACACGACCACCGCGCACGAGCACGAGAGAGTGCTCCTGCAGGTTGTGTCCCTCACCGGGGATGTACGCCGTGACCTCGGCGCCGTTGCGGAGCTTCACACGAGCGACCTTGCGCATCGCCGAGTTCGGCTTCTTGGGGGTGGTGGTGTAGACGCGGGTGCAGACCCCGGCCTGCTGCGGGTTCGACTTGAGTGCGGGCGCCTTGGTCTTCGAGACCTTGGGCGAGCGACCCTTGCGAACCAACTGCTGAATGGTTGGCACGTTCTCTCCTCATAGTGCTGCACGGTGACAGCGTGATGGGTTTCACATCATGACCCACCGGCACGCCGGAATCGACGCGCTTTCGGTGTGGTGGGTATGCCGTGGGAGCGGATCGATCGAGTGATCGACGCCCAGCGCACACGTGAAGACGTGCACACACCTGATCAAGTGTAATGCCGCGTAACCTGACGGTCAAATGGGGGCCGCTCGCGCGGCGTCAGGGCACGTCGGGATCGAAGGGCGAATCCAGCGAATCGGTCAGCTCGGCGAGCAGCGCCTCGATCTGCGGTTCGACGTGCTGCGAGATCGCCGCCTGGATGTGGATGCGGTGGCGCAGCAGGATGCCGCAGATCTCGCGTCCGACCATGTTCGCGTACTCGTCGGCCAGACCGACCTCCTGCCGGAGGGCGGACTTCGCCTCGTCGCTCAACGGAGGCAGCGGCGGCAGCTCGGCGGTGGCGTCGTCTGCCATCCCGGCGATGGTGAACAGGAAGGGCGCACCGGGCACGGGCTCCGGATCGAGCGGCAGGCCGTCGAACTCCGGATCGAGTCCGTCCGTGGGGCGATAGCTGCGCGCTCGGTTGCGCGCCGCCTGCTGATCGAGCTCCCGCTGCAGCATCGGCAGGTTCCGCGAGGTGTACTCGGCCACCGCGTGATCGACGATGGTCTTGATCCGCGTCGACAGACCGTGCTGCACCCCGTGGGGGGTGTTGCCGGCGATACCCGCGGCAGAGAGGATGGGCGATCCGAGGCACCGTCTGCACGGAGCCACGCGACCGCGGTGCGTGGCCGGCTCCCACCGAGGCACCCAGCGCAACCAGGCGTCGACGGCCTGGCCCACCTGGGTCTCCAACGAGCGCTCCACTCTTAGAGAGTACGACCAGGGCGACCGTTCGGCCCCGATTCGCGGCACCTCGGCGGGGCGTCATTCATCGTCATCGCGCTCCCACGGCCACTGCGGATGCTGCGCCCTCGTGCGACGGAGGGCTATGCCGCCCCACGCGGCGACGGCCGCGGCGGCCAGGATCACGATGCTCGCTCCCCCGCCGATGAGGTGCCCTGCCACCGCCGTCGCGACGATCAGATCGCCCCGCACCAGCGCGACGGCCACCCAGACGGCGATCAGATGACCGAGCGCCGTCCCGACGGCGATCACCGGGGCCGACCGGAACGTCGCGCGCGGGCGACGGAGTGCCGACCACAGCAGCGCTGCCATGACGGCAGCAGCGACCAGCATTCCGAATGCTCCCGGGATCTGCCCGAGACCCGGCACGGCGATGATGTCGGCATCCGTCGCGAAGCTGAGGGCGCCGAGCCCGAACACGGCGAGCGCGAAGAAGCTGATCGTCGCCAGCACCAGCGCCAGGACAGCCGAAACCCCCGCTGACTCGGGCCCGCGGGGGTTCGGCGATGACATGTCGGTGATTACCTCGAGAGAGTCGGGCCCGCTTCGAGGGTGCGCTCGTACTCACGCTGCGCCTCGGCGTTGAGCTCGGTCTTGCGTGCGCCGCTGCGAGCGACCCACGCGCCGAACCAGATGGTGAGCTCGCGGGCGAAGACGAACGCCGCGATCGCGAGCGGCGCGAGCATCTGCTCGGTGACGAGTTCGTTGGCCTCGGATGCGCGGAGACCCCAGAACGGAGCCTCAAACAGCTGCCCGAGGATGTGACCGCCGTAGGCGAAGACGCCCACGATGATGCCGAAGACCACCCAGAGGCCCCAGCGGCCGCGGTTGATGAACGCGCCGAGCAGCCAGAAGCCGATGAAGAAGACGACCACGGGCACCCAGAAGCCCCAGGTCATCAGCGGCGCGAGAGCGGAATCGGCGATGTTCTCCGTGGTGACATCGCCCATGATCGCGCCGAGGCCGAGCGTGGTGCCGAGGTAGAGGATCGCGAACGCGAGGGTCGCCAGCAATCCGATGGCCCCTGCCGTGCCGCGGTTGCCGCGTTCGCGGGGCGGCTCAGGAGCCTGCACGAAGATCGGCTGCTGCAGGACGGACGAGCTCCCGGACTCCGCGGACGTCTCCGAACGCAGCGGCTCGGAGGGGACGATCTTGGTCTCGGTGTCGTCGCGGGAGGCATAGGCCGCGCCGGCCATGGCCGAGGCGCCTGCGGCCGGAGGCGTGTACGCGGCGGTCTCGTCGGCCTCCCATGCCGGGGTCGAGGGCTTCGAGTCACGAAGAGCGGAGTCCGAGGACGCCGACTCGTACGGAGTGGTCTCGTACGAGCGGGTTCCGTCGAGCGCCGACTCACGGCCCGAATCCGCATCGGCCATCGCGTTGAGCTCCGGTGTCGCGAAGGTGCCGGGGTGATCGCGTTCCGCTGCCTCGAACGCGGCGACATCGGGGTCGACCGCCGGGGTCGCGGGCTGCGAGATCGAGTCGTCGGTTGTCGCGACCGGCGTGACGGGGCCGTCACCGCGCGCTGCCGCAGCGGCGTCGAGACCGGCGTTCGCGCTGTCGACGACGTCATCGACGTCCTTCGGCCGCTCGGACCGGGGAACCTCGGGGTCAGTCATGGGGTGCGCCTCTCATCGGATACGTGCTCTGCGAGGTTACCGCCGCCCGCCCGCGCGGCCCCGGAGGCGTGCCGACGTGTCGTGGAGCCGATCCTGAGGAATGCCCGCGGATGATCGCGCGGGTCAGGGCAGCACGGAGCGCAGCGTGTCGCCGACGAACGACGCCATGGCGGGCATGATCGGCAGCGCGAACCAGACGAGTCCCGCGATGACACCCGCGCACAGGAGGCCGGCGATCCAGCTGATCGCCAGATTGCGTCCCCCGACCCGTGCCATGTCTCCACCGTATCGACCGGCGCTTGCCGTCTCGGAATCGCAACGCCGGGAGCCGTCGTGCAACTCCGCCGGACGCCGTCGCGGTGGTGTCGATACACTCGGGGTATGGCTGACAGTTCCTTTGACATCGTCTCGAAAGTCGATCACCAAGAGGCCGAGAACGCCCTCAACCAGGCGCGCAAGGAGGTCGAGCAGCGCTACGACTTCAAGGGCACCGGCGCATCGATCGCCTGGAGCGGCGAGCAGATCCTCATCATCGCCAACACGGAGGAGCGCGCGAAGGCGGTGCTCGACGTCTTCCAGACCAAGCTCATCAAGCGCGGCATCTCGCTCAAGAGCCTCGAGTCCGGAGAGCCGTTCGCCAGCGGCAAGGAGTTCCGGATCGTCTCCACGATGAAGGACGGCATCTCGTCGGAGAATGCCAAGAAGATCAACAAGCTCATCCGCGACGAGGGTCCCAAGGGCGTGAAGAGCCAGATCCAGGGCGACGAGCTGCGCGTGCAGTCCAAGAGCCGCGACGACCTCCAGTCCGTGATCGCCCTGCTCAAGGGGTCGGATCTCGACATCGATCTGCAGTTCCTCAACTACCGCTGAGCGGTGACGAAGAAGGGGGCGGATGCACGGCATCCGCCCCCTTCTTCATGTCCCGCATCCCCCTCCCGAGACCCTGCCTCTCCGATCGCATTCCGATATACGGGCGCCGGTGCCCAAGACTGGTGTGAGTCGCATCCGATGCGACAGACGATGTCCACGCACATGATGCACCGCTGGATCTCGGCTCCCCCTTCTCAGGAGCCGTGGTCGCAGCTACGTGGGGACTGAGCGACAAGCGGTTCCGTGTGCGACATCGCCTGTGGCCGACGAGTGTCCCAACGCTCGTCGGCCACAGAATCCGAGCGCGCACCTGTCGCTCTGACCCGCTGATGACCGGCGTCCATGAATCGACCTGTGGATTATTGGCACGGCGGTCGAGTTCGTGATGTAGTTACCGTCCGGGAACATCATGGGGCCCGGATCTGGGAACGCAACTGGGGGCAATCCATGAACAGCAAGAACTCGAATGCGAGTGGGAGAGAGAGCAAGCAGCTTTTGGCCGAGGAGGTGTTCCAGCACATCGGCGCCAAGATCGTCGACGGCGTGCTGGAACCGGGACATCGCATCCGCGATGTCGACGTGGCCGAGGAGCTGCATGTGTCGCGCACGCCCGTGCGTGAGGCATTGCAGAGGCTGGAGCGTCTGGGGCTCGTGGTGATGTATCCGAGCCGGTACACCGAGGTGACCGAGGTCACACCGGATGTGGTGCAGCAGACGCTCGAGTTCGCGGGTTACCAGTGGGGACTGGCGACGCGCATGGGTCTGCAGCGGATGACGGGTGCGGAGCGGGCGATGCTCGCGACGCTCGCGGAGCACATGTACACGGCTCTCGATGACGCGAGAGCACTCTCGGACAGCCGATGGGCCGTGTTCTCGTTCGCGAGCGCGCGGAGCGGCAACGAGCAGCACCACGCTCTGATCGCCGATTGGGGCATGGCCCTGCTGCGCAACCTGCGCGGCTGGACGGTGGCTGTCGACGACCGAGAGCGGATGCTGCAGGTCTATCGCGACTTCCACGATGCCGTCGTCGACGGCGATCCCGACGAAGCGGAACGCCTGACCCGCGCGATGTACTACGTCTGAGTCGGTCGACGCGCCGCGGTCCATCCTCGGACCCAGCGCTCCAACCGCTCGTACGCTTCCTCTCTCGCCTCACGGCGAGAGAGGAAGACGTCGTGCAGCGCGCCGTCGATGCGCTCGACCGTGACGGTGGAGCCGAGCTTCAGCGCCGCCCGTGCGATCGTGTCGACCACGAGAACGGAGTCGGCTCTCGTGAGCTCCTCCGACCAGCGCGTGGGGGTGGCTGATCGCGCGGACAGCAGGACGCACACCGGCGCATCGATGTCGAGACCGGCGGCCACGGTCGCGTGACCGCTGAGGATCGCGTGGAACCACCCGGCGTGCACGGCCATGGCCTGAGCCGGTCGCCACAGCAGGTTCGCCTCGATCGGATCGTCGGGATCGGCGACCTCGTGCTGCGCCCTGGCGTAGAAGCCGAGGTCGACCTGCGGCCCCACCTCGCGCGGCGCCCAGCGCGCCTGGAGCTCTGCCACCTGTGCGATCAGCGGGCGCACCGCCGCGACCTGGAACTCCAGCCACGGACTGTTGAGGATCAGTGCGTCGACCGTGCTCCGATGCCGCGACGCCCACAGACTCAGGATGAGTCCGCCCGTCGAGTGCCCGAAGAGCACGAGGCGGCGCGGGGAGTCCGCACCCTTTGGCCCACGTCCCATCGCCGTCAGCGCCGCCGAGATGTCCTCGTCGTACGTGGAGAGATCCGTGATGTAGCCCGGGGTCTGCCCCTCGTGAAGGCTGCGTCCGTACTTGCGCAGATCCAGCGCGAAGAACCTCGCCCCTCGCGACGTCCAGAAGCGCGCGAGACGCTTCTGGAAGAAATAGTCCGACCACCCGTGCACGTAGAGCACGTCCACGTCATCGAGAGCTCGACGTCGCCTTCGAAGTCGATCCCAGATGCTCTCGTCGGCCGGCAGGGCGCGCACCAGGGTGGCGCTGACCGCTCCCTCGTCGTCCTCGCCGAGATCGAGTGCGAGCTGCTCGAACTCCTCCCCGAGCACGTCAGGAGTCCACTCAGCCATGCCGCCAGGCTATCCGACCGACGGCGGACTACTCGGGAGCCGTGTGTCCGACCGTGAGGTTGCGCGCGACCTTCTCGGCGAACGGTCGAGGGTCGGCGGCACCGCCCCCGTTGTCGTACGTCACGATCCGCACCCAGTCGTGACCGATGCGCAGATCGAGGACATTCTCCCCGTTGGCGCCACCGCTGGTCTTCGCCGCATCCGCTCCCTCGACCTCGGCCTCCGCTCCCGGCTGACGCTCGAACGCCCAGGCTCCGGCGGGCAGAGTCGTGATCATGAGGTAGCTCGGGCCCTCGTACTCGCCGCCGGACGAGGTGAAGTAGCAGATCCGCGATCCGTTCACGTACTCGTACACCTCGGCGGGTATCCCCCATCCACCGAACTCGGTGTAGAGAGTCGCATCCGACGCACCGGCCAGCTCGTTCACCTCCTGCGCCGTGACGAAGCGCTCGCAGGGAGCCCCCACGATGTCGCTGTCGGCGAGCTCGACCTCGCGCAGCGAACCGGCCGCCGATACGGCCAGCCGACGCATGGCCTCTTCGAGTCCCGCGGCGTCTTCGGCCTCGAGGCCGGGCACCCGCACGATGGCGGACACGAGCACGTCACCGTCGGGGACCTCGAACGAGCAGTAGCCGCCCTCGCAGCTCGCCTGCTCTCCCCAGTACCCCTGACGCTCGGTCGCCCCCGCGATCACGACCTGCGCGTCGGGGACGATCGTGACCTCCCAGTTGCTCGAGTCATCGCCGGCCGAGCAGGCGATCCCACCGGCCCGCTGGAACATGTGCTGCGCGGGACCGGGGATCCAGCTCATCGTCGACACCGTCGTCAGCACCGGCTCGACGGGCGTCGACGGCTCGCCGAGGAGCGACCGCATCTCCGCCGCCACGTCGTCGCACGTCACGTCGAAGGCGGCTCGCGGCTCGACGATCGGCTCGACGGTCGGAGTCGGCGTCGATGTCACGGTGGCCGAGGGTGTCGGTGTCGGCGACTCCGACGGTGCGGGGGTGGATGTGCACCCCGAGAGCAGGAGCGCCGCCGTGGCGACGAGCACGAAGGAGGATCGCAGTCTCATGCGACCAGCCTAGGGAAGGCCGCGCATCGATCCACGAGCGCCGGACAACGATCCGGCGTCGGTCACTCTCCGCGCGAGACCCGCACCATCTCGTCGCGAGGGACGACCTTCACCCTGGCACGCTCGTGAGGCGCGCCCAGGCCGATCTCATGCTCGTCGAGACGGTGCCAGCCCTCGAGGTCGGTCCACTGCACGCCGCGTTCCTGCAGCAGGGTCACGATCGCCTCCTCGGAGGGATCCTCCGGGTGCCACCACGATCCCTGATCGTTGATGATGTGACGCACGGTCTCCATGGCATCCGACTTCGTGTGGCCGATGAGCCCAACGGGACCGCGCTTGATCCATCCGGTCGCGTAGATGCCGGGGACCTGCTGATTCGAGTCCTTGGCGAGCACCTGTCCCTCGCGGTTCGGGATCACGCCGTGCTTCTTGTCGAAGGGCACGCCGGGCAGGGGCGAACCGAAGTAGCCGATGGCGCGGTAGAGCGACTGCATCGGGACCTCGCGCATCTCTCCCGTGCCGACCGCCCCTCCCTGGCCGTCGGGGGCGGTGCGCTCGTAGACGAGCGCCGCGACCCGGCCGGTCTCGTCCGTGCGGATCTCGACCGGACGCGCCCAGAAGTGCAGGTGCAGGCGTCGGGAGGCGGTGCCGCCCGCGTTGTTCACCGAGTCGCGCGTGCGCCACGACTGCAGGATGCGGTCGATGACCATGACCTGCTTGTTGCTGGCGACCGCGTCCTTCGACGCCTCGTCGTAGTCGAAGTCCTCGTCGTAGACGACCATGTCGACATCGCGCAGCTCGCCGAGCTCGCGCAGCTCGAGGGGCGTGAACTTGACCTGCGCGGGGCCGCGACGGCCGAACACGTGCACATCGGTGATCTCGCTCGCCTGAAGACCCTCGTAGACGTTCTGCGGCACCTCGGTGACGAGAAGGTCCTCGGCGTGCTTGGCCAGCATTCGAGCGACGTCGAGAGCCACGTTGCCGTTGCCGAGGACGCCCACCGACTCCGCGTCCAGCGGCCACTCGCGCGGCACGTCGGGGTGTCCGTCGAACCAGCTCACGAAGTCGGCGGCACCGTAGGAGGACACCGCGTCGACGCCAGGGATCTCCATGGCCGTGTCGCGGATCGCGCCGGTGGCGAAGATCACCGCGTTGTAGTGCTTCTTGAGGTCATCGAGCGTGATGTCCTCGCCGAACCGCACGTTGCCGAACAGGCGGATGTCGCCGCGATCGAGCACGTCGCGCAACGCGGTGATGATGCCCTTGATGCGGGGGTGGTCAGGAGCGACGCCGTAGCGCACGAGGCCGTACGGCGCGGGAAGCTGCTCGAAGAGGTCGATCGAGACGTCGAACTTGCGCTCGGCCTTCAGCAGGATGTCCGCGGCGTAGATGCCGGCGGGTCCGGCACCGACGATGGCCAGTCTGAGCTTGGTCATAGGGGGTCCTTTCGTAAGGCGTCACGTCCGGCGGGGCGCGGCTCGAGGCCGCGCCGCTGTCAGCTGGAGCGTTCGACGAGGGTCTCGGCGAAGCGCGTCAGCGCCTCACGCACGGTGCCCCGAGGCAGAGCGGTGAGCGCGGCGATCGCGTCTCGGGTCCACGTGTGCGCGAGCGCCAGGGTCTTCTGCGTCCCCGCGTGGTCGCGCAGCTCGGTGAGCGGGCCGTCGAGGATCGAGGGGTCGGCGCCGTCGGCGATGAGTGCGACACCCTCGTCGATGCGCGCGGCCAGGTCGACGGAGGCCTCGTCGGTCTCGGCCTTGAGCAGCAGGTACGGCATCGTGGGCACGCCGGCTCGCAGATCGGTGCCGGGCACCTTTCCCGTGTCCTCGGGCTTGGCCGAGAGGTCGATGACGTCGTCGAGCAGCTGGAACGCGACGCCGATCTTCTCGCCGTAGACGCGCAGCGGCTCCTCGTACTCGCTCGGGGCGTTGGAGAAGATCACACCGCCCTGCGTCGCGGCGGCGATCAGCGAACCGGTCTTGTCCGCCAGCACCTGGATGTAGAACTCGATGGGGTCGTCGCCCGGCTGCACGCCGATCGTCTCGTGCATCTGGCCGAGGACGAGGCGCTCGAAGGTGTCGGCCTGCAGGCGGATCGCCCGCTCCCCCAGTCGCGACATCAGCTGGCTCGCCCGGGAGAACAGGATGTCTCCGGTGAGGATGGCGATGTTGTTGCCCCACACGGTCTGCGCGGCCGGAACGCCGCGTCGACGATCCGCACCGTCCATGACGTCATCGTGGTAGAGCGACCCGAGATGGGTGATCTCCAGCGCCTTCGCCACGTCGATCACCCGATCGGTGTTGCCGTCGCCGAGCTGCGCCGCGAGAAGCGTGAGGACGGGCCGGATGCGCTTGCCACCGGCCTCGTAGAGGTAGCGGCTCGCCGCGTCGGCGAGCGGATCGGCGACCCTGACGTCGTCCGCGAGTCCCGTCTCGACACGCTCGAGGCCGTCTTCGATGGCCTGCGCGATGCGTCGGCCGGCGGTGCCGATGAAGACACGGTCGCTGAAACCGAGACGGCTCGCCAGTCGCGAACCCGGGGCTACGCGGCTCGAAGTCACGTCCTCAGCCTACCGTCGTCAGACATATCGGTTCGCGCCGGTCGCTCAGGCGGACTTGCGCGCACGGTGCAGCGCCACGATCCCGAACGAGAGATTGCGATAGGCGACGTCGGTCCACCCCGCCTCGCGGATCCACGCCGCGAGCTTCTTCTGGTCCGGCCAGTCGCGGATCGACTCGTTCAGGTAGTCGTACGCCTCGCCGTTGGTGCCGGCGACGCGTGCCACCCGCGGCAGCACCTGGGAGTTGTAGAACCGGTAGGCGTTGCGGAAGAGCGCACCGGGCGGCGTGGAGAACTCGTTGATCACCAGACGACCGCCGGGCTTGGTGACCCGCAGCAGCTCCCGCAGCGCCTTCTTCGGGTCGTTGACGTTGCGCAGCGCGTACGACATCGTGACGGCGTCGAACTCCGCGTCGCCGAAGGGCAGATCCGTGGCATCCGCCTGGACGAACGAGAGATTGCGGATGCTGCCATGGCGGCGCTGACCTTCGGCGAGCATGCCCGGCGAGAAGTCCGCGGCGACCACGTCGGCTCCGCTGCGGGCGAGGGAGGCGGACGACGAGGCCGTGCCCGCGCCGAGATCGAGGATGCGCTCCCCCGGCTTGGGGGCGACGGCGCGCGTGGTGGCGGCGCGCCACAGCGCGTCATTGCCCACGGTCATCGCGGTGTTCGTGCGGTCGTATCCTGCCGCGACCTGGTCGAACATGCCGCTGACGCGGGCGGGGTCCTTGCCGAGGTCGGCGCGGTTCGATTCGTTCGAGGTCACGAGTCCAGTCTAGGCGCGAGATCCAGCGCGACGAGGCGATCGAGCCAGGCATCCGAGGTGGCGAGATCGAAAGGCGCGACCTCGGCGCGCACGCGGTGCTCGAGATCGAGCGCCAGAGCCTCGAGCCTCTCCATGACGTCGGCCGGGTATCCGAACCGCACGCTGTGCTCGGCCCACTCGTCGCGGTCGTCGACCCAGGTGCCCCGCTCGCCGTCGACGCGCACGACGTCGAGATCCATGTCGATGCCCAGGGCGAGCAGCGGGTCGTCCGACCACCGCACATCCCACCCGAGGTCGATGTAGATGCGCATCCCGTTCGGATGATCCCTGTTCACCGTCAGCGCGTAGTCCGCCTGCGGCGGCACGAGCGTCACGTTCGGCCCCGCGGCGACGAAGGCCGCGCCCGGCCTGGCGCTGTGCCAGCCCGCGGGCTGGCCCACCCAGTCGCCCCACTCGTCCGCGCCGAGGTAGACGCATTCATGACGCCAATGCGGCGAGCCGTCCCACTTGCGCCACTGGAAGATCATCTCGGCGCCGACCGCGGGGCGTGCTTCGCTCATGCATTCAGCGTAGGCGGAGCGTCGATGCGCGGCCGACGATGCGCGAGACCCTGCATCGCCCTCGAGACCCGCCTGCACCACGTGGGTCTCGGGGGCGATGGAGGGTCTCGGGGGCGATCGCGGGTCTCGGCGCTCGAGGATGGGTGACGAACTAGGCTTGATCCGTGAGCAGCACGCTGGTCGTGGAGACCCGAGAGATCGATCCGGTCGAGGATCTCCTGGCCTACGCCGACCCCGACAGGCCGCTCGCCTGGCTGCGCCGAGGAGACGGCATCGTGGCCGTGGGCGACTCCATCGTCGAGACCCTGCGCGTGGCACCGGGCACGGCGCCGCTGCGCTCTGCCGCGATCGCCGCGGCCTGGCGGGAGCTCGCGCTGCGCGCCCGCGTCACCGACACGGTCGGCCTCCCCGGCACGGGGCTGGTGGGCTTCGGCGCTCTCACCTTCGATGAGGACTCGACGGCGGACAGCGTGCTGATCGTGCCCTCGCTCGTGATCGGCCGCCATCGCGGGCGCAGCTGGGTCACCCGCATCCGGTCGTCCGACGAGGCGCCGGAGCCCGATGCCACGACGTTCGAGGCGACGACGACGCAGTACCGACCGCACTGGGCAGGCACCGTCGGCCCCGGCGCCCAGAGCCCGCAGGGCTACCAGGATTCGGTGCGGCAGGCTCTCGATCGCATCGCCGACGGCGAGGTGAGCAAGGTCGTGCTCGCCCGCGACCTCACCGGCAGCATCCCCACCGGGTCCGATCTGCGACGACTGGTGCGTGCCCTGTCGACCGGCTACCCCGACACCTGGGCCTTCGCCGTCGACGGGCTCATCGGAGCGAGCCCCGAGACGCTGGTCACCGTGCAGCAGCGCACCGTGACGGCCCGCGTGCTCGCGGGAACGATCGGACGCGGAGCGGATGCCGATGCCGACACCGAGGCATCCGCGCACCTCGCCTCGAGTCCCAAGGATCTGGACGAGCACCAGTACGCGGTGCAGAGCGTGCTGAAGTCGCTGCGACCGCACACCCGCGCGCTCGCGGCGAGCGAGCAGCCCTTCCTGCTGAAGCTGCCGAATCTGTTCCACCTGGCAACCGATGTCGAGGGGGAGCTGGCCGACGGCGGCTCGTCACTCGATCTGCTGGGTGCGCTGCACCCCACGGCGGCGGTCGCCGGCACCCCGACCACGGCCGCGATCGCCGCGATCAGAGAGCTCGAGCCGTTCGACAGAGGACGCTATGCCGGGCCCGTGGGCTGGGTGGATGCCGCAGGCAACGGGGAGTGGGCGATCGCGCTGCGATGCGCGCAGTTCTCGCCGGCGGCCACGGAGATCGCCGTGACGGCGTACGCCGGCGCCGGGATCGTCGCGGGATCGGACCCGGAGTCGGAGCTGCTGGAGACCAGGGTCAAGTTCCGCCCCCTCGTCGACGCGCTCGCCTGAGGCGGCTGAGGCGCGGCGTCCGGCGGCGGATCAGCTCGCGGCGAGCCGCTTCTTCTCAGCCTCGACGTCGAAATCCGCGGACGGCCACTGCGGATCGATGTCCTGCAGAGCGTCGAGCAGCAGCTCCTGCACCGCGAGCCTGGCGTACCACTTGCGATTCGCCGGCACCACGTGCCACGGCGCGATCTCGGTCGAGGTCCTGTCGAAGACGGCCTGATACGCCTGCATGTACTCGTCCCAGAGCAGGCGCTCGTCGACGTCACCGGGGTTGTACTTCCAGTACTTGTCCGGCCTCTCGAGTCGCTCCATCAGCCGCTTCTTCTGCTCATCCCGAGAGATGTGCAGCATGACCTTAACGATGCGGATGCCGGACGCGGCCGCCGACGCCTCGAAGTCGTTGATGGCGTCGTAGCGGCGCTCGATCTCGTCCGCCGGAGCGAGCTCGCGGACGCGCCCGATGAGCACGTCCTCGTAGTGCGACCGATCGAAGACCCCGATGAAACCCGGTACCGGCAGTCGCTTCTGCACGCGCCAGAGGAAGTCGTGCTCCCTCTCCTCCGGGGTCGGAGCCTTGAACGCGGCCAGAGCGACGCCCTGCGGGTCGACGCCGCCGACGACATGTCTGACGATCCCGCCCTTGCCCGCGGAGTCCATCGCCTGCAGGATCAGCAGCACGGAATCCTCGGCGACCCCCACGCGGCTCTCGGCGAAGAGCCGCTCCTGCAGCTGGTTCAGCTCTTCGAGCCCGGCGGCGAGATCTCGCGCGCCGTCCGCCTTGGCCCCGTGATAGCCGGGAGTGCTCTCGGCGTCGACGTCCGCGAGGCGGAAGCCCTGGTTCACCTGCAGGGTGCGAGACCACGTATGCGCGTTCATCCCCTCATCCTGCCCGCGGACACCGTTCGGTGCCACTCTCAGCGACTGAGCGGAACCTCGATCAGCTGCCGACCGCTTTTCGGAGTGGTCAGCGCCTGGTCGAGCGCCGTGCGCGTGGTGACCCGCTGGTACTCCCACCCGTACGCGCGCGCGAGGTGCTCGAGGCGCACCGTGTGGGGCGTGTAGAACGCACGGTCGAGATCGGCGCGAGGCGCCGTGCCCCCGACCTCGAGTCCGTCGAAGATCGTTCCCCCGCCGTCGTTGCCGACGATCACCTGAAGTCGCGGCTCGACCTCGTCGGCCGGAAGCAGCAGCGCGCCGACATCGTGCAGGAACGCCAGGTCGCCGAGCAGCACCCTGGTGACCCCGGGAGCCCCGCCGGCCTGGCTGGCGATGGCGATGCCGGATGCCGTCGCGAGGGTGCCGTCGATGCCCGCGAGTCCACGATTGGCGTGGACCGGCACCTTCTTGCCGCCGAGCACGGCATCGGCCACGCGCACGAGACGCGAGGAGCCGAACATCAGTCGGTCGTGCGGCCAGGTCGCGCGCCACACCGCATCGACGAGGAGCTCGCGATCGAGCGGGCGCCGCACGGCGGCGAGCTCGGTCCTGACCGCGTCTCTGCGCGCGTGGGGGTCCTTCGAGGCGAGGCCTTCGGGGTCGGGCGCCTGCTCGCTCAGGTCGACGATCCGTGCGGCCGATGCCGTGAGCCAGGCGCCGAGCCACTCGCGATCCGCCGTGCCCGAGGCCACAGACACGGAACCCGCGTCGATCGTGCGCCCGTTCAGATCGAGATGCTCCCCTCCGCGACGGACGGCGACGACCTCGACGTCTGCGCGAGCCAGGAGCCGCGCGACCTCACGCGAGAGCGTGGGGTGCCCGAGCACCACGGCGCGCTCGATGCGTCCGCCGAGAGCGGGATCGCCGAGAAGCGCACGATAGCCGTGCACGACGTGTCGCCCGAATCGCGATCCGCTGACGATCTCGGCGATCAGAGGCCATGACCCGTCATGCGCGATCTGCTCGGCGTCCGGCCCCGCATCGGCTCCGGCGATCACGACGGTCCGAGGACCGCGATCGAGCACGAGGGGCTCTTCGCGCGGCGGACGCGGCGCATCACCCGAGGCGATCGCCACGTCAGGGACCGCGCCGGAGAGCGGCTCGCGCGTCGGCAGATTGAGGTGCACGGGACCCGCGACTCCCGGTCGACCGTGGGGGGAGTCCGCGCCCATGGCGACGGCGACGGCGCGAGCGGCCAAGCCGTTCCACTCGCCGTCCCCCGGCACGGGCGCGTCGACCTGCTCGCGCACCCACTGCGCGAACATGCCCGGTTGGATCGTGGCCTGATTCGCTCCCACACCTCGCAGCTCGGGAGGCCGATCGGCGGTGAGCAGCAGCAGGGGCACGCCGGAGTGGAACGCCTCCATGGCGGCGGGCAGCAGGTTGGCGGCGGCGGTGCCCGAGGTGCAGAGCACGACGGCGGGCACGCGGGTCTCCCTGGCGAGCCCCAGGGCGGTGAAGCCGGCGACGCGCTCGTCGATGCGCACGTGCACCCGCAGATGTCCGTCGTTCGCGGCGTGCACGGCGGCGAGCGCGAGAGCCTGCGAGCGCGATCCGGGAGAGATCACGATGTCTCGCACGCCGTTGGCCACGAGTTCGGCGATCAGCGATGCCGCGGCATCCGTCGCCGGGGATCGGGTCACGGACGCGCGTCCGGCACTGGCCCGTCGTCCGTCTCGTCATCGAGGCGCGCGAGCTCCTCCTCGAGACGGCGGATGCGCGCATCCTGCTCGCTCTTGCTGATGCTGCGCAGGAACGTGGGATCGTCGTCCGGAGCCGGGAGCTGGATCGTCTCGCGATCGTTGCGGCGTCGCCGGCCTATCGCGAACCAGAGGATCCCGCCGATGACCGGGATGAGGATGACGATGGCGACCCAGGCCGCCTTGGGGACTCCGCGATGCCTCGACGGCGGCTGAATGGCGCAATCGACGACGCTGTACACCCAGAAGATGGCTGCCAGGAACCCGCCTACGATCAACAGTCTCGCCACCTCTCCAGTCTATGCGCGAGTTCAGGGGGCGGGATCTGCTTCGCTCGGCCCCCGGGCACAGCCGCCGGGCGTACGGTCGGAGCATGACCGCTCCTCTCGACATGATCGCCCGCCAGCAGCCTCTCTCCTCCGAGTTCGGCTACCGCAGCACCGCAGCCGAGGTGATCGCCGACGCCGACCTCTCCGGTCGCACCGCGATCGTCACCGGCGGGTACTCCGGCCTCGGACTCGAGACGGTGCGCGCTCTCTCGGATGCCGGGGTGGAGGTGATCGTGCCGGCCCGTCGTCCCGACACGGCGGAGAACGCTCTCGCGGGCCTCGCGGGGGTGCAGGTGCGCGGAGCCGACCTGGGCGACCTCGACTCGGTGGCCGCATTTACCGACACCGTGCGCAGAGACGGCCGTCCCATCGACCTCGTGCTGAACGTCGCGGGGATAATGGCGACCCCGTTCGGCCACACCGCCCAGGGCTTCGAGTCTCAGTTCGGCACCAACCACCTCGGCCACTTCGCGCTCGTCGGCGGGGTCGCCCACCTGCTCGCCGACGGCGCGCGCGTGATCTCGTACTCGTCCGGCGGCCACTACCGCTCCCCCGTGCGGTTCGATGACATCGACTTCGCGACGACCCCCTACGACCCGTGGGTCGCGTACGGCCAGTCGAAGACCGCGAACGCCCTGTTCGCGGTGGGGCTCGCGGCTCGCGGGGCTGAGCGCGGCATCCTCGCCTACTCCGTGCATCCCGGGGGGATCATGACGGAGCTGCAGCGGCATGTGCCGCGCGCCGAGCTGCTCTCACGCGGATGGATCGACGTCGACGGCACTCCGAACCCGCGTTTCAAGACCCCCGCCCAGGGGGCATCGACCGGGCTGTGGGCTGCGACGGCCGACGAGCTCGTGCCGCGCAGCGGCGCCTACTGCGAGGACTGCTCGATCAACGGCATCGTCTCGGCGGATCATACCGACATGACCACGGGCGGCGTGAAGGAGTGGGCGATCGATCCCGAGGCCGCCGAACGGCTGTGGGCGCTGTCGGTCACCGCCACGGGCGTCGACGCCTTCGCCTGAGCGGGCGGCGGCGGGCTGGTCAGTCCGCTGTCCGGATGATCTGGTCGTCGCCGTCTCGGGCGTCGCCCCGACCGTCGGTGTTGTTCGTGAGCATCCACAGAGCACCGTCCGGGGCGACCACGACGTCGCGCAGCCTGCCGAAGTCACCTGTCCACCACTCGGATGCCGTGCCGAGGTCGTCGAGCGGGACCGACCGCACCCGCTCGCCGCGGAGGTTGGCGATGAGGATCTCGGTCTCGGTGACGGCCAGGCCGCTCGGGCTCGCCACTCCGGGCGTCCACTGCTGCACCGGATCGATGTAGGCGTCGTCGTCAGCGATGCCCTCGACCTCGGGCCAGCCGTAGTTGCCGCCGGACTCGATGACGTTGAGCTCGTCCCAGGTGTCCTGTCCGAATTCCGAGGCGTACATCGTGCCCGCGGCGTCCCAGCCGATGCCCTGCGGATTGCGGTGCCCGGAGGAGTACACCGGCGAATCGTCGAAGGGGTTGTCCGCCGGCACGTCTCCCTCCGGAGTGAGCCGAAGGATCTTGCCCGAGAGCGAGTCGAGGTCCTGAGCGCTGTCACTGTCCCCTGCATCCCCCGCGGTGACGTACAGCATCCCGTCAGGGCCGAAGCCGATGCGCCCCCCGTTGTGGTTTCCCGCCGCCGGGATGCCGTCGATGACCGTCTCGGGCTCGCCGAGGGACAGCGATCCGACGTCACCCCTGATCTCCCGCCGTTCGACGCGATTCTCATCGTCGGCGGTGAAGTACGTGTACAGCTGACCGTCGTGCACGGCGAGCCCGAGCAGCCCGCCCTCTCCGTTCGCGACGACGTCGTCGATGATCGCCACCTCGCGAGTCGCGCCCTCGGCGTCGACCTCGAGCACCCGCGCGCTGTCGCGCTCGCTCACCAGCGCCGCGCCGTCGTGGAACGCGATCGACCACGGAGCATCGAGGCCCTCCGCGAAGGATTCGGTGGTCGGCTGATCGGTCGGCGGGGTCTGCGGCTCTGCCTGCGGCTCGCTCGCGCACGATGCCAGCACCATCGACGACGCGGCGAGCAGGGCGGCGAACGACGCACGGATGCGCTGCGCGTGTGTGAGGTGCACTCGGACGGGAGACACTGCGGAGGCGACCATGACTCCATCCAACACGAGTGCCATATCGCCGGCGCCCCCGCCGGGTGGAGAATGTCGACATGGGCGAGCGCTCAGCACCGGAGGATCCGCCCGCGGAGGGCATCTCGGATCCTCTCCCCGACTCGGATGATCCACCGCGTCCGAGCGAGTCGGATGCGGTGCTGGGGCGACGCGCGCAGCTTCTCGCGACGGAGCACTGGGGTCTGCTCGCCGCGCGCAGCACCGCCCAGAGCGAGGTGCTCAGCCGCATCACCATCTTCCTCACCCTCGTCTCGGCCGGTCTGGTGACCATCGGCCTGCTCGGCCAGGCGTCAGACTTCACCGGCTGGTTCGGCGGCGCCTCCCTCGCGATACTCGCCTTCCTCGCGGTGATCGGATTCATGACGCAGGTCAGGGTCATGAACGTCTCGGAGGAGGACATGATGTACGTCGTCGCCATGAACCGGATCCGCGGCGCCTACGTCGAGATCGATCCCGCGGTGCAGGACGTGTTCCTCGCCTCATCGTTCGACGACGAGAGCGGCATGAAGAAGACGTATTCGTTCCTGCGACCTCGCGGCGTGAGCATCCTGCTCGGAAGCTCTGTGATGCTGCTGATCGTCGTGAACGCCTGCGTGATCGGCCTGCTCACGGGCTCCGCGGTCATCTCCGGCGGCGGCCGGTTCGATGCGGCCATCACGCTCGGAGCCCTCTCGGGCGTCCTGCTCGCGGCGGGCTTCATGATCTTCGGCGGCGTGGGCTTCCGCTGGGCCTGGCGGCACCATGTGCCGCGCCATGCGACTCCCTCCGAGACGCCGCCCTCGCTACGCTGAGCGCATGACCGAGGCGCGCACCCCCACGCATCCCGTCCTCTCCGCACTGCGCCGCATGCCGGCGACCCTCGCGATGGTCTCGATCATCCTGGTCGTCGGGCTCCTGTCGCAGGGGCTGTGGAGTCCGTTCGAGAAGTCGCCGCTGTTCGAGACGCTCGCGTACGGACTGCCCGGGTTCCTCGAGGGACGGTGGTGGACCCCTCTCACCGGCACGTTCCTCGTGAACGCCCCGTGGGTCTACGTCTTCACGATCTCCGGATTCTGGGGCATGGCCTATCTCGAGTACCGCCGCGGCAGCCGCGTCGCGCTCGCGTACTACTGGATCGGCCAGCTGTTCGCGATGTTCGGCGCCGCGCTCCTGCTGTTCCTCACCTCGCAGCTGCCCTGGGCGTGGGCGCAGCAGCAGGCCCAGGCTCTCGACGTCGGCGCATCCGGCGGGACCATGGCCTGCATGGCCGCCGCGATCGGCCTGTTCCGGCCGCCCTGGCGCGTGCGCGGCTGGCTCATCCTGTTGGGATTCGTGTTCATCGCGATGCTCTTCTGGGGAGCGGTGGCCGACCTCGAGCACCTGCTCGCCGTGCTGCTGATCCTCGTCGTCGACCGCTCGCTGCGGGTGCGCAGAACCACGGTCCGAGAGCAGCGGCTGATCGCCGTCATCGCGATCCTCCTGCTCGGCGCCGTCGAGATCATCACGACCTTCGTCGCCACCGACGGGCCCTTCGGTCCCACCCAGCCCGCCTCGGGCGGCTTCATCGACCTCGCGATCGATCTCGTCGTCATCCTCGTGCTCGTCAGCGGACTGCGCAGGGGACGGCGTGTCGCGTGGGTGCTCGCCATCCTCCTCGGCGTCTTCAACGTGCTCGTCGCCGGCCTGGTGCTCACGCTGATCACCGTCTTCAGCCAGGCGCAGCTCGACCTGCGCTGGGACGGCGAGACCGAGCTCGCACTGGCCAACGGATTCCTCTGGCTCGTACTGCTCGTCTACATCGTGCGGGTGCGGCGCGCGTTCCGCGCCAAGCGTCGCTCGCTGCTGGGCACTCAGCCCGCGCCGACGCCGGAGGATGTGAAGACCGAGCTTCGGGCGCACGGCGGCGGCACCCTCTCCTGGATGACGACCTGGGAGGGCAACAGCTATGCGCGCACCGGCGGAGGGATCGTCGCCTATCAGCGGCGCAGCGGGGTCGCGCTCGCTCTCGCCGATCCCCTCGGGCCGGTGGAGACCCGCCCCGAGACGGTCACGGAGTTCATCCGCGCGGCCGAGAACGCGGGCCTCGTGCCCTGCTTCTTCAGCGCCGACGAGGCCACCCGCCAGGCCGTGCCCCCGACCTGGCGCAGCATCGTCGTCGCGGATGACACGATCGTCGACCTCCCCGGTCTGGAGTTCACGGGCAAGCGGTGGAACTCGATCCGCACCTCGCTCAACAAGGCGGGACGCGAGGACATGACCTTCCGCATGAGTCGACTGGCCGACGAATCGTGGGGGGTGCGCCAGCAGCTGCGCGCGATCTCCGAGGCGTGGGTGGGCGAGAAGGACCTCCCCGAGATGAGATTCACGCTCGGCACACTGGACGAGGCCGAGGACCCCGAGGTGCGGGTGGCTCTCGCCATGGCGCCCAACGGCGACGTCGACGGATTCCTCTCGTGGCTGCCCGTGTACGGCGAAGGACGCATCAGAGGGTGGACACTCGACCTCATGCGGCGCCGCGAGGGCGGATTCGGACCGGTCATGGAGTACCTGATCGGGTCGTCCGCTCGGCAGTTCTCGGAGGAGGGCGCCGAGATCATGTCGCTCTCCGGAGCCCCGCTCGCCCACGACTATCCCCCGGATGCCGGCATCATCGCCGCGCTGAGCGACCGTCTCGCCGACGCTCTCGAGCCGGTCTACGGCTTCGGCTCGCTGCACCGCTTCAAGCAGAAGTTCAATCCGCGATACGAGACCATGTACCTGCTGTTCCGTGACGAGAGCGACCTCGCCGCGATAGGCACGGCACTCACGCGGGCGTTCCTTCCCGACGCGACGCTGCGGCAGTTCGCGGGCGCCGGACTCGAGCTGGTGCACGGCAGCAAGGACTGATCGACGGACCTCGCCCCCTCGCAGTCAGGGAGAGCGCCCGGCCCGCGTGCGCCCGGATAACGCCGAGGCGGCTGAACGTCAACCCGCTCGACCTTCAGCGGCGGCTGTCGTACGGTCGGGGTGACCGATGACGAGCGACGAAGGAGAGCGATGATGTCCGATTCCCCACGAGGCACCTCCACGATCGACACCCAGTTGAGCGAGATCCTGCAGAGTCCCGGCCCCTGGACGACGGTGTACGTCGACGGCACAGGCGATCTCCCCCAGGTCGAGGAGGAGTCACGCCGCCAGTCCGTGCGTGAACGGCTCGTCGACGACGCCGGTGCCCCGGAGGAGGATGCCGCAGCCGCCGAAGCCGCTCTGGCGCAGCCCAACGGTCTCCCCAGTCCGTCTGCGCGGATCGTGCTCGTGCAGGCCGGAGAGGTGAAGCTCGACCGCAGCTTCGCCGGAGCCCGCCTGGGCGCAGAGCTCATCGAGTACGGCGCCGTGCCCTCGTTCGTGCCGCTGCTCCGCCACGCGTCGGCAGCCACCCGCTACATCGTCGTCGAGACGAGTCGCGACGGAGCCGACATCCGCCTGGAGACCTCGGGCCGTGGATTCAGCGACGCCGTGACCTCCGTCGAAGGAGACACGGACAGCCTGAAGAAGGTCCAGGCCGGCGGATGGGCGCACGCGAGGTATCACCGATACTCCGAGAACGTCTGGAAGCACAACCAGAAAGACGTCGCCACCGAGCTGAGCACGCTGATCCGCGAGCAGCAGCCGGCCTTCGTGGCGCTCGCCGGAGATGTCCGGGCGCGGCAGCTGCTCGGCGAGGCCCTGACCGACACCGAGCGCGAGCTTCTCATCGAGGTCGATGCGAACACCCGTGCCGACGGCGCCGACAGCGGCGAGCTCGACGAGGCCATCGATCGGGCGATCGACGAGCGGCAGCGCCAGGCGATCAGCGACGTCCGCGATCGCGCGGCGACCGACAGCGGCTCCGGCGGCGCGGACGGTGTGACCGCCGTGGTCGACGCCCTGCAGCAGGCTCGTGTCGACACGCTGGTGCTCGACAACCGCATGCTCGACGATGACAGCCCGCTGCTCGCGCTGGACGGCCCGCCGTGGCTGGCCTCCGACGTCTCGGAGCGACTGAACACGAACGTGCTCGGCAGCATCCGGGTCGCCGACGCGCTCGCCCGTGCCGCCGTGCTCACCGACGCACGCGTGCTGATCGAGGAGGACGAGCCGCTCGCGGCCGACGAGCCCGAGCAGCAGCGGCCCGTGCGGGAGCCGGTCGCCGCGCTCCGGTGGGCGGACGACGCCAACGCGGACGTCGACCAGTACTGACCATTACTGGTCGGTGCTGACGGATGAGGGCGGGGCGACTGCACAGTCGCCCCGCCCGCATCCGTCACTGCGTCAGACCGTCGGAACGTCGGCGGTGGCGACCGGATCACCCGATTCGTCGCGGATCTCGAGGCGGTAGACGTCTTCGCGCAGCACCGCGGCGTTCACCCGACAGTGGATCGCCACCGGAGACCCGAGCATCTCACCCGCAGAGAACTCGTCGCCGTCGGCTCCGACGAAGACCACCGAATAGGTCGCCCCGACCTCGAGGCCGGTCGCGTCGACGACGGCCTCGGTGCCCCAGGTGTGAGCGACGAGGTCGGCGTCGATGGTGGTGCCCGCCGCCTCGCCGCGCACATCGACGGGCTCGACAGCGCCGAGTGTGCCGGGAGGCCCGGAGGGCGGCGCCGACAGCGCGGCAGGTATGAGGACTCCGAGCCCCACGCCGATTCCGACGCACGCCGCCGCTCCCAGCATCGCGCCGAGCCGGCGAGGGTGCCGGCGTGCGGCAGGTGCGGCAGATGCGGCGGTCGGTATGGGTGTCGGGAACCGAGGTTCGGCGTCGGCGGGGACACCGATGTCATCTGCCGCGATGCCTGCGCGGATCCGATCGCGCAGGTCGCTCTCCGAGGACGCCTCCGAGCGCCGCTCGGTCGCGCTGTCGATCCAGCGCAGATCGGTCGCGTCCAGTCGGCTCACGACGCCGCGCAGACTCGCGATCTCGTCGCCGATCCACGGACGATCGCGCCGCAGAGCGTCGAGTTCCCGCTGCTCCTCGGTGGAGAGCTCTCCCGCGACCGCTGCGGCGATGAGTTCGGAGACCCTGTCATCACTGTCGTCCATCAGAGTGCTCCGATCCGTCGAGATGGCCCCGGAGGGCGCGAAGGGCATGGAAGGCGCGGGTGCGCAGGGTCGCGACGGGGATGCCTGTCGCATCGGCGAGTTCGCCGTAGGTCCGACCCTCGAGATGGATCGCGACGATCACCTGTCGGTGGGCGGCGGTCAACCGGGCCAGTCCCTCGATGATCTGCAGGCGATCGAGCGGGTCCGCAGCGGGTGCGGGGTGCTGCTCGAGCTCCTGCGCATCTCCGATCCGCGGCATCCGCCCACGGGCACGGAAGGCATCGGCGATGACGTTTCGAGCGATGGCGAACAACCACGTCCGCTCCGACGACTTCGCCG
This sequence comes from uncultured Microbacterium sp., assembly GCA_963518515.1. Classification (GTDB taxonomy): domain Bacteria; phylum Actinomycetota; class Actinomycetes; order Actinomycetales; family Microbacteriaceae; genus Microbacterium. The sequence continues at coordinate 425,955 of CAUQIW010000001.1, read as the reverse complement.
CATCGAAGCTGTCGCGCGATCGCCAGGCTCGGAGGAAGGTCTCCTGCACGCAATCCTCGGCGAGCGGTCGGTCGCGCACCGCGTTCACCGCGAATCCCAGCAGCGCGGAGCCGTGAAGATCGAAGGCTCGGGACGCGTCGAATCGCGCAGGCCCGTCGGCCGGATGCTCCATCACGCTCCCTGAACGGATCTGGGCGAACCCCGTCATGTCGGCACCCTCCCTCACAGTAGGCGGTCATCGCGCGGATCGAGAAGTCACGTCTCGGGTCGCGAAGACGAAAGGGTGTACGTCATCGCGCGGCGCGGCGTTCATCAGCGGGAAAAGATCTTCACGGGCGATGAACGGATGCCATCCGCCGGGCGTATCACCCTGCAACGGACGCAACGGGCGTTCGCATCGAAAGGGCGCGACATGTCGAAAAGAACCTCCGCACGCACTCTCACCATCGGCGCCGTCGTCGCCGTCGGAGTCCTGGCCGTCGGCGCGCCGGCGCAGGCCGAGACCGAGGTGCCTGAGCCGTCGTCCTTCACGAGCGCGTTCACGGTGATGGCCACGCCCGATCAGGTGATCAACACCGACGGAGTCGCGACACCCGGCCAGGAGGGAGCGACCGGCACCTTCACGTTCCGCATCAACTCGGAACTCGACGTCATCTGCTACGACAACACCCTCGAGGGTGTCTCGGGCGACTACCAGAGCCCCGCCAAGACCGCGACGCACATCCACCAGGCCCAGGCCGGCAAGGCCGGCCCCCCGCGGATCGCCTTCCCGAACCCGTCACCGATCGGCGACGGACCGCGTACCAGTTCCGGCTGCCTGCAGGGTCCGTTCACGACCGGTGTCATGGCCAACGGCGCCGACACCGGCACCGGCTTCACGCTGGCGCAGATCGAAGCCGACCCGAGCGCCTTCGCGGCTGACTCGCACACCGTCACCTCGCCGGCCGGCGTCGTACGAGGCCAGCTGACGAGCGTGCCCGTCGGCGGTGTTCCGACCGGTGGCGGCGGCACAGCTCAGGGCGGCATGGACGCCGTCGGAGTGACGGTCGCCGCGGTCGGCGTCGCCGGAGTGCTCGGCGGACTCGGCGTCGTGGCGTATCGCCGTCGGGTCGACGCCCGATGACGTCCGGCTCGCGGACTCCGAGGCATCCTCGCCGTGCAGGCGGGATGCGTCGGTCCGCGAGCGTCGCGGCGCTGGGGCTCGTCCTGGTGCTGGCGGGGTGCGCATCTTCGGACGCGCGCCCCGCGCCGCCGGCGGCCTCTCCGCCGGCGGCCTCAGCCCCGGATGCGCCGACCACGTCACCGCCGACGACCTCACTGCCGACGACGGAGCCGACCTCGCAGCCGATCGTCCGCGGTGAGCCTCCCCAGCACGTTCGCATCCCTGCCATCGACCTCGACGCTCCGCTCATCGATCTCGGCATCGCACCGAACGGGCAGATGGAGGCGCCCGTCGACTACGACGAGGTGGGATGGTTCACGGGCGGCGGCCGACCCGGCGGCTACGGACCGACGGTCATCGCGGCCCACGTCGACTCCCCGACCGGTCCCGCCGTGTTCCTCCGGCTGCACGAGCTGGCCGAGGGCGACAGCGTCGAGGTCACCGACAGCGCCGGCACGGTGTTCCGGTACAGCGTGACCGCCGTGGCCGACTATCCGAAGTCGGCGTTCCCGACGCAGCAGGTGTTCGGCGCGGTCGCGGCCGATGAGCTGCGCCTGATCACCTGCGGCGGAGTCTTCGACAGTGCTGCGGCGTCGTACGTCGACAACAGGGTCGTCTATGCCGTCCGCACTGGGGTGTGACCGAGACTCCCCCCTCTCGCTGTCGCGGGGACGCGGCGCTCACGAGTCGTTCGGCCGACGCCGCATCTGCTTGACGTCTGTGCGGCGCTGCTTCGCCTTGAGCCGCCGCTCCTTCGAACCGCGACTCGGCTTCGTCGGTCTGCGGGGTGGCGCGGGAGGGCTCACCGCATCGGCGACGAGGGCCACGAGTCGCGCACGCGCGGCCTCGCGATTGCGCAGCTGCGCGCGCTGCTCCGAGGCGGCGATCGTCAGCACCCCGTCGACGAGTCGTCCGCTCAACCGATCGAGCAGGCGTTCGCGCTGAACCGGCGTGAGCGCTGAAGAATTCGCGGCGTCCCAGATGAGCTCGACGCGGGAGTCCGCCGTGTTCACGCCCTGTCCGCCTGGACCGGACGACCGGGAGAACCGCCACGACAGCTCGGACTCGGGAATCGTGAGACCCGACGAGACCCGGAGGCCGGGGCGGAGCGGAGCGGACATGGTTCCATCATCCCCCGCCCGACGGACGCACGCGCCCCGGCGCGAGGGGAGCGGCCTCGTGACCCCCGGCCGCGCGCATCCGTCGACATCTGTCGGACGTCCGCGGGTGGGATCGCTCCTACGCTGTGTCGGGCACGGTGACCACTACCACGAGGGGCATGGATGTCGAACGCGTCTCCCATCACGCCGAAGGCCGCCGCGGCACCCCCGCGGTCCGGCAATCTCGCCCTGCTCGTCGTGTGCGCCGCCCAGTTCGTGCTCCAACTCGATTTCAGCGTGGTGAACGTCGCGCTGCCGTCGATCAAGGGCGGGCTCGGCTTCTCCGACAGCGACCTGCAGTGGATCGTCACCGGGTACGCGCTGACCTTCGGAGCGCTGCTCCTTCTCGGAGGCAGCGCGGGCGATCTCTTCGGACAGCGGCGGATGCTGCTTCTCGGACTCGTCCTGTTCGGGCTCGGATCCATCAGCGGCGGACTGGCCCCCACGTCGGAAGCGCTGATCGCCTCCCGCTTCGCCCAGGGGGCGGCCGGGGCCCTCGTCTCGCCCGCCGCGCTCTCGACCTTGACGCTGCTGTTCCCTGACGGCGCTGCGCGGATCCGCGCTCTGGGCATCTGGCAGGGGGCGACGGCCGCCGGGGGAACCGCGGGCATCGTGCTCGGAGGGCTCCTGGTCGAGGTCTTCGGGTGGAGGAGCGTCTTCATCATCAACGTCCCCGTGGTCATCGCGCTCATCATCCTGGTGCCCCGCGTGATACCTCGGCCGGCGGCCAAGCAGCGCGTGTCCCTGCACATAGGTCCGTCGTTGCTGATCACCGTCTCGATCGCGCTCGTGATCTACGCGCTGAGCAATCTGGAGCAGTTCGGACCGCTCAACATCGCCACCGTCATCCCCCTCGCCGCCGGCCTCGTCGCCGCTGCCTGCTTCGTCCTGATGGAGGCCCGGTCCCGGGACCCCCTGATCCCGCAGGCCCTGCTCCGCTCTCGGCAGCGACGCGGCGCGCTCGGCGTCATGCTGATCACCGGCGCCGTGCTCGCCGCCTACGTCTACTTCGTGTCGCTCTACCTGCAGACGGTGCTGCGGCTGACCCCTCTGCTCACCGGGATCGGTCTGCTCCCCGCCACGCTCACCATCGTCGTCCTGTCCACGTTCATCGCGCGTCGGGTCGTGGCCGGCATCGGATTGAAGTCGACGGCACTCATCGGCGCCGTGCTCGTCGCGGGCGGCCAGGCGTGGTTCACCTCTCTGTCGACCACCGGGGACTATCTGCTCAACGTCCTGCCCGCCCTCGTTCTGACCGCGGCCGGGATCGGACTGCTGCTCCCGGCGGTCTCCATCGCCGCCACCGCAGACGTCGCGGCGAAGGTCCAGGGCACCGCGGCGAGCCTGTTGACCACGAGTCAGCAGGTCGGCGCTGCTCTCGGGGTGGCATCCCTCGCCACCATCGCCGCGACGCGGACCTCCGCCGGCGCGAGTGTCTCCGGAGGCTACGCCACGGCGTTCCTGGTCTCGGCGGCGGCGATGGTCGTCGTGGCCGTCATCGTCGCGATGACCTTCACGAAGAAGGATCCGTCACCCCCGGCTCCCCCCATCCCCGCAGCACCTCACGAGGAGAGATCATGACCGACTCAGCCCAAGGCTCCGCCGCCGTGCAGTTCGCCACCGACATCAAGCCGCTCTTCCGCGACTTCGACCGGGACAGCATGCTGAAAGCGTTCGACCTGTGGAACCATCCCGATGTCGTCGCCCATCAGGATGCGATCCTGCACGCCGTGAAGAGCGGGGCGATGCCCTGCGACGGCGCATGGTCGGCCGAACAGGTCGCGCTCTTCACGCGCTGGATCGCAGACGGGTCGAAGCCCTGAGCCGCGAACGGGATCGAATGGACGCGACGGCGGGAGTCGAACCCGCAACGCCATCAGGTATGAGCTGAGGCCCGGGACCGCCCGGATCGCCGCGATATATCCGACGCTACCCGGCCTGCCGTCGGAATGCGAGGATCCGCCGGCCACTTGACGCCGGACGTCCGGCCATGACCCTCTGTGTCCTCGCGTGACCTCCGCGCTCCGTCTGCTCCTCGGTGTACCGTCGCCTGCATGGCCGCCGCCGCAGACGACTCCGCCGCCCGAGATGGCTCCGCCGCCCCAGAGGACACCGCCGCGTCGGACGACACCGTCACCACCGGCCAGATGACCCACCGCTACCTGCGCCTCACGCTGGTGCTCGCGGTCTTCGCACTCCTCACGAGCGTGCTGATCGAGACCGTCGTGCTGTCATGGCAGCCGCTGACGTTCGGGTGGCGCCTGCTGCCCTCGATCAGCCACTACTTCTACACGCCCGCTCGCGATGTCTTCGTGGCGACGCTCATCGCCGCATCCCTCGCCCTCCTCGCTCTGTCGGGGCGAGGGCGCGCGACGACGCTGCTCGACATCGCGGCGGTCTTCGCTCCACTCATCGCGATCGTCCCGACCGGCATCGCCTCCGGTATGCGCATCGACGGAGCCGAGTGCCCCGACAGCCTCGAGTGCGTCCCCCGCGAGTACCTCGACGGTGTGCGTCTGGGGGTCGCGATCTACGCGATCGTGGTGATCGTGGTCGTGGTCGTGCTCGCGATCATCCGCGCGAGAAGGCGCTCCCCCGCACGCTCGGCCCTGCTCGTGTCGCTCATCGCGGCCATCGCGGCTGTCGTGATCTCCGCGCTCGCGTTCGTGCCGCCGCTGAACGAGGGGTTCCCCTTCAACTTCTGGCCGGTGAACAGCATCCACTTCGTCGCGACCCTGCTCTTCTTCGGCGCCTTCGCGGCCGTGCCCATCCTGCACGCGCGCGGCGCCTCGGAGCCGGGAGAGACGCCTCCCACTGCGCGGCAGAGAACGATCTACCGGTGGATCTCGGGTCTGCTGATCGCCGACCTTGCGCTCCTGGTGGCCGCGGTCGCGTTCCGGCAGGTCTTCGGCGAGGCGTCGCCGTTCGTGCTCATCGGCGAGGCTGTGGCGCTGTGCCTCTTCGCCTGGTTCTGGTGGATGCAGACCTTCCAGCGGTGGGACGACCCGAACCCCCCGGGGATCATCGCCTGATCGAGTCGTGGAAAGGATTGGGCTCGAGCGTGTGATCGGTCGCGGCATCCGCCCAGGTGCCGCCCCCGACCGGCGCCCGATGCCGGCGCATCCCAGCCAGCAGCGCCGTGGCGGGAACGCCCACGGCCAATGCCGCCGCGCCCGTCAGCGTGTGATCCGCGTGGCCGAGAACACTCGCCCGGTGCCAGGCCTCATGCAGGGCGCCGCCGCGTGCGGCGGGCACTCTTCGAGCAGGAAGCGCACCCGCGCGACGCAGCGCGACCAGCTGCTCGACGTGCTGCCACCACGTCGATTCGGTCGGGGGATGGAAGTAGTTGTCGTGCAGCCAGTCGGAGTGCGGATGCCGGAATCGGCCGGCGACGACCTCATTGCGCCCGCCGAGCAGTCCGCTGCCCACGAAGACGGTGTTGAGCAGGCTCTTGCTGACGCCGAACGAGTCGAGGGCGATCACGGGAACGCCGAGCGACACCGCCTCGATCGCCGCCGTCGAGCTCACCGTGACGAGACCGGCTGCGGTCGACAGCGCCGACGCCATGGAGTCATAGGAGACCACGAGGTTCTGCGGGCCTCGCTGCGGCAGGAGGTCGAGATACGGGTCCCGTTCGAGGTGGGTCTCGGACTCGCCGGGGCGCGAGCGCAGCTTGAGCACCACCCGACGGCCAGGATCGGCCTCGGCCGCACGTACGAGGGTGGCGGCGATCTCGGCGCGCTCCGACCGGCCGGTGGGGACGAGCGCCTGCGCGGCGAACACCAGATCGGTGGCCGGCGCACGCACCGCTCGCGGCTGCTCCGGACGAGCCGGGTCACCGATCGGCCGTGCAGGCTGCTCCGCCACGAGAGTCGTCCCCCGCCCGGCCGAGCCGGCGCGGACCGGTTGCTCGGCGAGCACGCGCGTCGGATCGAGGCGCGACAGTCTGCTCCGGGGTCGTGCGAAGGGAAGGGTCGCGAGCGCGGTGGGCACCTGGACTCCGATGACCCTGCCCAGTTCGGCGAACGCGCGCTGCTCACGATGGGAGTGCACGATCATCAGATCGGCGTGGCGACGGTAGTCGAGGGCGCCTCTCTGAGCGGGGATGGCCATGCCCGGCAGCCCGGTCACCACCACGGGCCGCTGCGACAGCCGGTCGATCACACGGCCCATGAGGCGCACGAACGGCCCACGTCCGGCGAGCAGCACCACGTCGGGACGCTGACCCTCGAGCCAGCCGGCCGTCTCGGTGAACGCCACGCGGGTCACATTCTCGGCGGCCAGTCCGGTTCCCGACAGCGCGACGCGCTGCTGCTCGATGCTCGCGGTCAGCGCGGTGTGCACGACGAGCAGGTGCGGGCGGATGCCCGCGCCGTCACCGGCCACGCCGCCGAGCAGTGCCGCAGACCACTTCACGAACGAGTCGGCGTCGGCGATCGCGACGACGCGCAGTGCGCCGGATCCGCTCATGCCGAGACGCGACGCAGCTTCGCCATCGGAGCGCGCTCGCTGTCGAACACGCGCTTGACCCCGTCGCCGAGAGCCTTCTCGATCACGCGGATGTCGCGCACCAGGTGCTCGAGGCCCGTGGGCTCGAGCGATGCCGCGTGGTCGGAGCCCCACATGGTGCGGTCGAGGGTGATGTGGCGCTCGACCGCCACCGCACCGATCGCGACGGCGGCGAGCGAGATCTGCAGGCCGCGCTCGTGGCCGGAGTATCCGACCGGGATCCCGGCGTAGCGGTCGCGCAGGGTGGCGATCGCCCGGAGGTTCGCCTCCTCGGGCTCGAGCGGGTAGGTCGACGTGGCGTGCATCAGCACGACCCGGTCGGTGCCGAGCGTGTCGAGCGCACGATCGATCTGCTCGATCGTCGACATCCCCGTCGAGAGGATCACCGGCTTGCCCGTCTCGCGCAGCGCGAGCAGCAGCTCGGTGTCGGTGAGGCTCGCGGAAGCGACCTTGTGGGCGACGACGTTGAGGTCCTCGAGGAACCCGACGCTGGGCACGTCCCACGGCGAGGCGAACCAGTCGAGACCGAGCATGGTGGCGTGATCGCCGATCGCGATGTACTCCTCACGGCCGAACTCCACCCGACGGCGGTACTCGAGGTAGCTCATGGTGCCCCACGGCGTCTCGCGCGGCACGTCGCGCATGTGCTCGGGGGTGGAGATCTCAGGGGTGCGCTTCTGGAACTTCACCGCGTCGGCTCCCGCCTTGGCGGCCACGTCGATCAGGCGCTTGGCGATCTCGACATCCCCGTTGTGGTTGAGGCCGATCTCGGCGATGACGTATGCGGGACGACCGCCTCCGATGACGCGCGATCCGATGCTGACAGTCATGATTCCTCCGGTGGTCGAAATGCCTTCCCTCCTGGGTACGCGCCGCGAGTGAACGCCCGGCGACAGGAGGGTTACCGGCACCGGTCAGCCCGGCAACACCCGTTCGATCAGCTCGCGCACGGCTCCTCGGCCGCCCGCCCGCCGCAGCACCACACGCGCCTCGGCGAGCACCCGCGGGTGCGCGTTCGCGACGGCGATCGGCCAGCCAACGATGCGCATCGCCGCAAGGTCGTTGACGTCGTTGCCCAGGTACGCGATCTCGGAGAGCGGGAGGTCGTTCTCGTCGGCCCAGGTGCGCAGCGCCGACTCCTTGTCGTCGATGCCGTGCAGCACGGGAACGCGCAGCTTGTCGGCTCGCGCGCGGACGACAGGGTTCACCTCGGTCGACAGGATCAGCATGGGAATGCCCGCCGTGCGCAGCAGCGAGACGCCCATGCCGTCTTCCCGGCTGACGCGCACCCTCTCGACGCCGGCGGCGTCGACGCTCGCGGTGTCGTCGGTGTGGACGCCGTCGAAATCGGTGACCACCGCGCGCACGGGGATCCGCTCGTCGGTCTCGTGCAGCGCCGCGAGCGCCCTGGCGACGCGCAGCTGATGCTCGTCGTCGATCTCGATCGCCGTCCACTCGGGAACCTCGGCGATCCGGATGCGTCCGAAGAATCGGTGACGCGCCTCGCGGAAGCCGTCGGCGGTGAACACGTAGAACGCGCCCGTCTCCAGGTGATGCGGCTCCCGATCCTGCCGTCGAGGGCGGTGCGCCGCGTCGTGGTTGATCGCGGTCGCCGCACCGTCGGCATTCCGCCTCCACAGGAAGCCGTACGTCTCGAAAGCGGAGAAGACGCTGTCGGCCTCTCCCCCGCGCACCTCCTCGACCGCCGCGGCGAGCGCGACGCTGGAGATGAACGGCGAGGTGGCCTGCAGGAACGCCACCACGCCGACCGACTCTCCGGTGCGCTCGAGTTCGTCGAGGGCATGCAGGACCGCGCTCTCGGACGACGCCGTGTCGCCCGAGATGTCCGCCGGACGGCGGATGACCCGCGCTCCGGCCGAGGCGCTCACGGCGGCGATCTCGTCGTCGTCGGTCGAGACCACCACGAGGTCTATCTCCGACACCGCCAGCGCACTGCGCACGGCACGCTCGACCAGGGGGACTCCCCCGACCCGTCGCACGTTCTTGCGAGGCACGCCCTTCGACCCGCCACGCGCGGGGATGATCGCGACCACGAGGCCGTCTCCCCCGGCGCTCGAACGCACCCGTTCGCCCTGCACCGCCGAACCTGCATCGGTCGTCACGTCATCCACGTTCCTCATCCGTCCCGTCATCGTCCTCGAAGCGCGCGCCACGCCCGCGCGACCCGGCGCTGAGCCCCGAGCGCCGTGAGCTTCAGCTCCTCCACCCGCCCGATGCCGCCTGCCGGAAGGAGCGCGCGGCGCAGCGGGCTCTCGGCGGGAGCCCCCGGCAGCCGCAGGGCGGCGAGGCGGTCGGGGGCGAAGTACCGATCGCGATCGGCTTCCGAGATCTGCGTGAGCAGCGATCGCGCGCGCGGTCTCAGATGTCGGGCGATGGCCGGCTGCATCACGTATCCGACCGCGTCGACGAGCAGCTGCATCCGCTCCGGATCCCGGAACGCCGAATCCGGTCGGGTGAGCGCATCGACGATCGTCGCCGGCACCCTGTTGCTGTTCTCGTAGGGTTGCAGCGCGGCGAGCACCGTCTCCGAGCCTGCGGAGTCGATGGCGATCCCGAAGAGCGCCTCGACGGTGGGCAGCGCCGTCGAGAACACGGCCACGACCACGTGGGCATCGAGTCGTTCTGCCAGCGTCTCCGCGGCGAGCGCTCCCCGGTACTCGGTGAACTCGACACCGTGCGAGGCGGCTCGAGCACGCAGCGCGTCGGCGAGACGCGGAGGCGCTGCGGGGTGCGGCTTGAACACGATCTCGCGCGGCGAGTGCGCGGCGGCCCTGTCGATCAGCTGCTCCTGCAACGCCAGCTCGTCGCGCTCGCTCATGAGTCCCAGCGCCGCCAGGTACTGTCCGAGCACCAGCGCCGGGCCCCGACCGCCGTCGGTGCGCGACGACCCGGCATCGGCACGCGAAGCGGCGTCGTCGCCGATCTCGGGAAGGTCATCGATGGCGGCCGCCGTCTCCTGCAGCACGGCGCGGAACAGCTCGGGCGGCACGGGCACCGTGTCGGCGCCGGGCGATCCGACCAGAGGCGTGACCCCGCCCAGCACATCGGCATGCACGACTCGGCCGATCCGCGCGGTCACCGTGTGCGGCATCCGCACCCGCATCGGCGAATAGGTCATGAGACCATCGCCGACGATGGTGAGGCAAGCGTGCGGGAACAGCGACATGAGAGTGCGCGCCGGCGCCACCTGCGGGCTCTGCACGAGCACTTCCAGGTCGGCGGCGTCGAGATTCCACGCCCGTGTCAGGAGTCTCCGCAGCAGCGGCAGCTCCGAGGCATCCGGCTTCCAGGAGCTCGGATGCAGCGGGCCGAGCAGAGCATCCAGGTCCTCCACCCGGTCGAATCGCGAACGCAGAGCCTCGAGCGCCGGATCAGCGGCGATTCCGAGCGAGGTCTCCGGAACCCTCGACGACACGAACGGCACGAGGATGCGCTCGCCGTGCGCCCCCAGCAGATCGCCGTCGATCGCGGCCGCCGCTGTGGCGAGACCGTAGGCGCTGTGCAGGGCGAAGAGCTGGGTCATGCGCTGCTCCGCACCGTGCGCAGCACCGGAGCGAGCACTCGGCGGCGCGGACCGTCGAGTCGCCGCAGCACCGCGGTGACCTCGGCGTCCGGCAGCCGCGCGATCAGAGAGCGGATGCCGGAGCGCATCTCGGCGCGCAGCAGCGGCGTCATCCGTCGCGATCTCACGAGGTGACGGGAGCCCAGAGCCAGCACCGTCCACACCGCCTTGGGGAGGAATCGGTCGGCCTCGGCATCCGCCGCGACGACGTCGAGCACCTCGGTCATCGCACGCACGAAGTCGAGTTGACGCCGGTCGCGCACCTGCGTGAGCGACGTCGAGACCCCTCGACGGTAGAGAAGCGCGGGGGCGTCGACCACCGCGAACGAACGGGCCTGCAGGTGCAGTCTCCAGATCCACGGCCTGTCCTCGGCGGTGAAGAGTCCTGGTGTGAAGCCGGCGAGGCCGTCGTCGAGCAGGCGTCGGTGCATGATCCCCGCCCAGGCGAAGGGATAGTCGACCATCGTCGGCTCGTCGGCGGGGAGGATCGCCTCGCGGGGCGAGCCCACTCGCTCGCGCCAGGGGTACGGCGCCGGCTTGACGACCCGCACGCCGCCCGTGACCGTCACGTGGTCGGTGCGGAGGAAGTCGCAGTCCAGCTCCCGCAGGCGTCGTGCGAGCACGGCAATCCTCTGCGGCTGCATCCAGTCGTCCCCGTCGAGGAAGCAGAAGGCATCGCCCTCCACATGCTCCAGCCCCTGGTTGCGCGCGGTGGCCAGGCCCCGGGCGCGCGGATTGACCAGCACCTCCGAATGCGGGAATCGCTCGGCGTATCGGCGCATGAGCGCGCCGGTCTCATCGGACGACCCGTCGTCGATCGCCACGAGCTTGAGGGCTGCGGGGTCGTCGAACTGTCGCGTGAGGGTCTCGAGCGTCGTGCCGATGTACGCGCCTGCGTCCTTGGCAGGAAGGATGACGGTGACGAGCGGAGTGCGCACAGAGCTCCCGGGGGTGGACGGTTCGGGCATGCTCGCAGGGGATCATTGCGCCCCGGCGACGCCCAGGTGAACGAGCGGTGTACGCGCCGCCGGTTCGCGTCTCCCCGGGTCATGCGCGACGATGGTGAGCATGCTCTGGCCGTTCGGAACCACGTGGCGCCCGGTGCGGCAGAAGCGCCGCGGCACGGTCGATCTTCGCTGGCTCAGCGCCCGCACCTGGACGCGACGATGGTATCCGCAGGGCATAGACCTGGGCCTCTGGCACGGCAGGCGCACCCTGGCGGTTAGCTGGTTCCGTCAGCGCCTCGACGGCCATCACCTCGCGTCGCGGGTCGCCTTCGTCGATCTCGATCGCTCACGCCACCTCGATGTGCTTCTCGCCGTCGAGGTCGACGGCCGCCTGCAGCCGGCCCCCATCCATGCCGGGGGCCTCGCCTGGTTCGACGACCGACTGTTCGCTGCGGCGACGGGACAGGGAATCTGGGAGTTCGACCTGTCGAGCATCCGCCGAGTGAAGGGCGCCGATGCCCGCCGCATCGCCGGAGGGCGGGGCTGGGGGGCGCGTGCGACGGCGCTCGTCGCGGTGCGCACCCGCGTGCATCCGGTCGACATCCGCTGCTCGTACCTCGGACGCGTGTTCGACGGCGAGGGCAACCCGCTCCGCCGCGTGCTCATCGGCGAGTACCGGAAGGACGACCGAGGGCGGATCGCCGAGTTCGCCATCCCCGAATCCGCCGACGACGACTTCCGTGAGGAGCGCCGATTCTCCCCCGGTATCGTCCAGATGCAGGGCGCGGTGCGCTGGGGCGATCGACACTTCATCTCGCAGTCCGATCGGATGCACCCCGGAATCCTGTGGACGGGGCCCAGTGACGCTCTCTCCCGCGACCGGGTGCCCCTCCCCGTCGGGTGCGAGGACCTCGCGCTCGACCTCGACGCGAAGCTGCTGTGGTCGCTCGGCGAGCATCCGTGGCGACGGGTCGTGCGCGGCATCCCCTTCTCCGATCTGGGCGTCGAGGGCTGACAGCCGACTCCTCAGAGCGCGAACGTAGACTGTTCGGGTGAAGAACCGTGCGCCTTTCCTCGTCTACACCGTGCTGCGGCTGCTCGCCTTCCTCGTGCCGCTCGGCATCCTCTGGCTCTTCTTCCCGATCTTCCGCGAGTTCTGGTGGCTCGCCGCGATCTTCGCCGCGCTCATCGGCGTGAGCATCTCACTGATCTTCCTGCGGGCGCCCCTCACCGACGCCTCAGCGGTGCTCGTCGAGCGCCGCAAGGGACGCACCACGGCCAGCGAGGCCGACGCCGCTCTCGAGGACGAGGCGGTCGACGGCATCGTCGGCGACGGCCACGCGACTCGCGACGACGACCGACGCGCCGGCGCGTAGTGCTGCCGCGCGCCCTCGGCGGCGTCGCACGGGACCGTTCGTCCTCGCGTCAGCCGGCGAAGGCCCAGAACAGCGCACCGGCGTAGAGCAGTGCGGTGAGCGAGGTGAGCGCGAGCGCGACCACCAGCTCCTTGGCCTGACGATAGGTCCAGACGATCAGCACGGCGGGGAGTCCGGCGAGCAGCGCCAGCAGGCCGACCCACGCGATCGGGTAGAGCAGGGCGATGAACGCCAGAATGCCGAAGGGCGCGATCACGAAGAGCGTGAAGAGCACCTGCGTCGCCCGACGGCCGATCAGCACTGTCAGGGTGCGCTTTCCGACCTTCCGATCCTGGTCGATGTCGCGGAGATTGTTGGCCAGCAGCACGGCGCATGCGAAGAGGCCGGCGGCGACGGCTCCGAGCCAGGCCTGCTGCGGCAGCTCGAAGACCTGCACCCAGGTCGTTCCGAGGGTGGCGACGAGCCCGAAGAAGACGAACACGAACACCTCGCCGAGCCCGAAGTAGCCGTACGGCCGCTTGCCTCCGGTGTAGAACCAGGCGGCGACGATGCAGGCTGCGCCGACCGCCAGCATCCACCACTGCTCGGTGCGGATCACGATCGCCAGGCCCACCGCGGCCGCTGAGGCGAAGAAGACGAGGGCGGTGATGAGCACCGTGCGAGGCGCCACCCGACCGGAGGCGGTGAGACGTGCCGGCCCCACGCGCACGGCATCGGTGCCGCGGATGCCGTCGCTGTAGTCGTTGGCGAAGTTCACGCCGATCTGCAGCAGTACGGCGACAGCGAGACAGGCCAGCGCGATCACCCAGTGGAATTCGGGCCCTGTGCTGCGCGCCGCGCCGGTGCCGATCACCACGGGAGCGACGGCGAGCGGAAGCGTGCGCAGACGAGCTGCGCCGATCCAGTCGCCGAGCGTCACGGGGCCCGCAGCGATGGCGGGCTGCAGGGCGGGATTGCCGCTGGCCCGCTTAGCGGGATTGCCGCTCACCCGGACGGGCGTGCGCGCGGTCTTCTTCTTGCGATTCGAGGATGCTGCCACGCTGGGAATCCTACTGGCACCGCCGGTGGCGACCGTCTCTCAGGGGTTCGGGTTGCTGTCCTTGCCGTCGAGCCAGAGGGTGTCGGACTTGTCTCCATGAGCGCCGCCCTTGCCGACGTGCTTGTCGCCGATCTTGGCTCCCTTGAGGATCACGTGCACCATGGCCTGCGCGTGGCCGTGCCCGAGCCCGTAGGTCTCCTTCAGCCAGTTCAGGACGACGGTCGACTTGGTGGTGGAATCGAACCCCTGCTCCTCTGCGAGCGCGATGAACTGTCGCGGCGTGAGGCCCGTCTGCGTCTCGACCTTGTCGAGGTATGCCTGGAAGGACATGGTTTCTCCTGGTTGTCAGTCCTCGTCGAGGAACGTCTGGATCATGATGGCGGATGCGTGGATGCAGAGGATGCGCAGGACGCCGGTTCCCGCATTCACGAAGCGGTGCGGCACTCGAGGGGCGACCGTCGCCGTGTCGCCGGGGGTGGCGACGTGCGTCTGCGTACCGCAGGTGATGTGCGCGGTTCCCTCAAGCACCACCCAGGTCTCGGAGTAGGGGTGCCAGTGCATCCCCGGCCCCTCGCCCGGCTTATTCTCGACATAGAAGTACGAGATGTCGGCGCTGTGCTCGGCGCCCTCGAACCTGCGGCTGCGGCCTGCGCCGATGCGGATGTCGGCCTCGGCGACGACCTCGAGAGACGCGGATGCTGTGTTCATGTGAACAGTCTCGACATCCAGAAAGGCGCGACCTAGAGTTTCGATGTGGATCGAAACTCGCAGGCATCGGATTCGGCCGGACCCGTCGAGGGGATCGAGCATCCCGACCATCGCGTCGTGTTCCAGCTGAGCCCCGGAGACATCCAGGCCGTGCGATTCGGGGTGTCGCCTGGACACGAATTGGCGCATGCCGTGCGCGTGCTCCTTCGGCCGGAGCAGCATCCGCTGCAGTGGGGTTGGCTGAGAGCCGTGCGGGATCGACTGCCCCGCGAGAGCTTCCGCCTGCTCGCCACCGTGATCGGCGACGACGGCTACCTCGCCGACTTCCTCACCGCGACCCCGCGGTGGGACATGACGCCCGAGGTCGAGCTCGACGCGCTTCGAACAGCGGCGCTCGCCCCCATGCGCGTCGACTTCGGCAAACTCGTCGTCCGTTCGGAAGGCGCACGACGAGTGTCGCTCCGTGCGATGCAGGAGCAGCCGGAGCGCGCCCGATCGATGATCGCCGACGCATGGTCGGAGGTCTGGGACGCCGCACTCGCTCCGGTCTGGCCGCAACTCGAGCGCCTGCTGCGTGCCGACATCGCCGTGAGATCGCGCACGATGGCGACCTCAGGAATCTCGGCGATGGCCGGTGGCCTGCACCGACAGGTGAGTTGGGGCGACGGCGCGGTGCGCGTCTCTCTCCGACGCCACAGCGAGAGCGTCGACTGTCATGGCAGCGGGCTCGTGCTCGTGCCGTCGGTCATGTCGTCATGGGGATGCATGGTGCTCACGGAGCCTCCGGCGCAGCCCACGCTGTTCTACCCAGCGCGAGGGGTGACGGCGGGTTGGGCCAGAGATGCGCGCGAGACGGCGTCGGCTCTCGGCGCACTGCTGGGCCCGGCAAGGGCGTCGATCCTGCTCGAGGCGGGGGTCGCGCGAACCAGCTCGCAGGTCGCTCTCGACGCCGGGATCGCGGTATCGACCGCCTCGCACCATCTCACGGTGCTGCGCGACGCGAGATTGATCGCCAGCGAACGTGACGGTGCACGGATGCTGCATCTGCGCACTCCACTCGGCGAGGCGATGGTCGGCGCCGTTCTCTGATCCCGTGCCGGCGTCGGGCCCAGCGACCGTCTAGCCGGCGTCCGTCGTGGCGGTAGCGCCGTGGTCGGCCGGCGCCCCCGCGACCTCCTCGTCGACGGTGACGATCGGACGGTGCTCGTAGTACGTCTGCAGCACGACGGTCGTGCGCGTGCTGACGTTGGCCGCGAGCCGGATGTCGCGCACCAGCTCCTCGAGAGCGCGGGGCGAGGCGACCCGGACGAACAGCATGTAGCTGGCGTCGCCGGCGATCGAATGGCAGGCCTCGATCGCGGCGAGGTGCTCGAGCAGCTCGGGCGCATTGTCGGGCTGCGCGGGGTCGAGGGGCGTGATCTCGATGAACGCCGAGAGCGGCGCGCCGACGAGTTCGGGATCGAGGATCGCACGATAGCCGGTGATGACCCCTCTGGTCTCGAGGCGCCGGAGCCGCGACTGCACCGCGGAGACGGAAAGCCCCACGGCGTCGGACAGCTGCGAGAGAGTGGCCCTGCCGTCTCTGGAGATCGCGGACAGGATTGCGCGGTCGACGGAGTCATCCATGGATGTAAGATTATCGTCAGTATTCCGTTTAGACCGGAATCTTTCCGTAAAACTCTCCGATCGGAGGTCCCGATGTCCATCATTTCCGCCCACAGCACCGCTGCTCAGGCCATCGTCGGCGAACCCGAGGTCGTCGAGGACACTTCGACAGGCTCAGTGCAGGCGCAATCTGTGGAGCAGAGCGTCGAATGGGCACACCTCAAGGACGCGGTGATCGCGATCCGCGAGATGCAGATCAAGGACGGCTCGATCCCCGACGCGGCTCACCACGCCGCGGCGCGCGAGCTCGTCGCCGAGATCACCGCGGGCATCCGCGCCCTCGCCCCCGCCTTCCCGCACGACGCCGACTACCTCGCCGCCTCGGTCGTCGACTTCGAGCGCTGGGCCGCAGCAGACTTCGGCGTTCCGGACTTCCTCGACTCGCTCATGGCGTTCCAGCCGCAGCAGCACCGCGTCGACGGCATCCGCCACCTGGTCGTCTTTCCGATGTACACCCAGAACGGATCGAGCGACCGCCTCGTCGAGGCGCTGATCGTCGAGACGATCTGGCCCGAGTTCATCGCCGCCCTCGAGGCCGGCGACTACGGCAACAAGCTGTTCGTGTCGCTTCGACTCATCGACTTCACGCCCGGATACGACACCAATTCGGCGGTGCTGTTCCCCGAGACCGTGGCGATGCGCGAGATCCCCTCGTTCACGTGGGGCGCGATCTTCCAGGATCGTGAGGCCGCTCGCTACCGCAGGGTCACCCGCGCGGCGGCAGGCATCACGAAGCTCGATCTTCCCGAGCGCGCCGCCGCGATGCTCGACGACCAGGCTCTGACCGAGCGCGCGTTCGTGATGTGGGACATCATCCACGACCGCACGCACATGCGGGGAGATCTGCCGTTCGATCCGTTCATGATCAAGCAGCGGATGCCGTTCTTCCTGTACTCGCTCGAGGAGCTGCGGTGCGACCTCACGGCGTTCCGCGAGTCGGTGCGGATCGAGCGCACGCTCGGCGCCCGCGCGGCGCTTCTCGAGACAGAGGGCTCCGGGGCGGCAGAGCCGCTCACGGCGGCCGAGCAGGAGATGCTTGAGCACGCGGGCCTCGTGCAGTATGCGGTGATCTTCGATCGCATCTTCCGCTTCGCGATCACCGGATCCCGTGTGCGCAACTACGACGGACTCGGCGGACAGCTGCTCTTCGCGTGGCTGCACCAGCGCGGCGTGCTGCACTGGACCGACACCGCACTCGCCTTCGACTGGGACGGTGTGCCCGACGCGGTCGTCGCGCTCGGAGATGCCATCGATGAGCTGTACTGGCGCTCGATCGACCGGCCGAAGACGGCGCACTGGCTCGCGGCATACGACCTGGTGCGATCGGTGCTGACTCCGAACCCCGCGTCGCGGTGGGCGCGAGGACTCCCCGACGAGATCCTGGCGGGAGCGCCGAAGGGCTTCACCGATGCGGTGCTCGATGACGAGTTCCCGCTGTCGATGTTCTTCGAGGCCCTCGACAAGAAGATGAAGCCGGTCATCGAGTCGACCGTGGGCATCCGCGGTACCGACGACTGACGCTGGCGGAGTCGTGAGCATGACCGCTCGAACAGTTCTGCTCGCCGGCGCGACGAGTGCCTCCGGCATCGCCGTCGCCACCGCTCTGCACGATGCGGGCGCCCACGTCATCGCGACGGGGCGCTCGCTCGATCGGCTGGAATCGCTGCGCGCGCTCGGCATGCGGGTCGAGGTCGCCGATGCGACCTCGACCGCCGAGATGGCGGCCCTGGCCGAGCGGATCGGCGAGGTCGATGCGGTGATCCCCCTGGTGGGCGGGTGGCGCGCCGGGGGCGGCCTCGCCGGTCAGTCCGACGAGGATCTGCGTGCCCTCATGCCCGCGTTCGAGGCCGTGCGCGCGACGAGCCGGGCGTTCGACGGGGCGCTCCGCGCATCGCCGGCCGGACGATTCGCCATCGTGTCGTCGACCGTGGTCGCTCGCCCGCTCGCGGGCGGGGCGAACTACGCCTCCGTGAAGGCCGCGAGCGAGGCGTGGACGCGTGCGGTCGCTCAGGGCTTCGCGAAGTCGGCGAGAGATGCCGGGGAGCCGCTGCGCGCCGCATCCGTCGTCTTCCGTGCCAAGGCGCTGGACGGCCGGGCATTGGCCCCTCGCATCGTCGGCCTCTGGGACGGCGATGCGGCCGATCTCAACGACCGGGTCATCACTCTCGACGAGTGATCTCCACCTCGGCCCCGGTATCCGACGCGGCCGACGTCGCATCGGCCGCACCACTCGTGGGCCCGGCGCTCTGACCGTCGTCCCCCGCAGTCCGGGCCGTCGCCTCTGGCCCCACCTCCTGGCTCGGAGCACTGGCATACAGCTCGGTGAGCTTGCGATATGACCGCGTGAAGAACGCCAGCGTTCCCGCCACGACCATGATCAGCCCGGCGAAGAGGCAGATCAGAGCGATTCCCCGCGCCTCTCCCTCGCCGAGCAGCCAGCCCCACTGATCGCGTCCCGCCCGCGTGCGCATGTACGGGATGATCAGGAACTCGGCGATCGGTGCGATCAGGAACGCCGTGACCGGAGCGGCGGCCGCCTCCATCGCCGCGGCGACTCCGAAGACGCGCCCCTGTCGGTCGTAGCGGACGACCTTCTGGATGATCGTCTGCTCCGCCGCCTCCGCCGGCGGGACGAGAGCCATGTACATCCACATGCCGATCACATAGAGCGGCCACCATTCGCGAAGCATGAACACCGAGCCGAGCAGACCCATCACGATCACGACGAGCAGGAGCGTGCGCATGGGTTTCACGCCGAGGCCGAACTTCGCGACCAGCGCCCCGCCGATCAGGAAGCCGGTCGACGAGAAGGCGAGGGCGAAACCCCACATCTGGGCGTCGAAGAGCGTCAGTCCGTAGGGGTCCATCAGCGCCATGTAGACGCCGCCGATGAGGTTGTTGAAGGTCGAGAAGACGATGAGCGCGAACAGTCCGGGCGCCAGCCTGATCGCCTTCACGCTGCCGCGGAAGTCGAGGGCGCTGGTCGCATCGGGGTCAGGTGCCGGCGCTCCCTCGGGGATGCGGATGAACAGCAGATGCACGAACGTCAGCACCATCGCCCCGATGGCGATCACCAGCGTCCAGCCCATGCCCAGGAATCCGATGGAGAGCCCGGAGAACACGCTGGTGACGAGGAAGGCGAGCCCCTGCACCGTGCCGACGAGGCCGTTGGCGTTCGCACGCCGCTCCTCGGGCACGAGCAGTGTCACCGTGGTCGACAGCGCGATGTTGCGGAGCTGCTCGATGACCCCGCCGAAGAGGATGATCACCGAGAACAGCCAGAACCACGGACCGCCGAGGTCGAGCAGCGACGTCTCCCCCTGCCACACGTAGAGGATGCCGGCGAGGAGGAACGCGACGGCCGAGATGACGCTCGACAGGAGCATCACCGTGTGCTTGCGATTGCGGTCGACGAGAGTGCCGAAGATCATCGCGAAGAACGCGATGAACAGCATGTAGGCGCCGCCGATGACGCCGGTGGCGAGCACGGACTGCGTCTCGATGTACACCCAGAAGGTCAGGGCGAACCAGAGGAAGCTCGTGGTGACGTTGGCGACGAGCGTGTTGATGAGGACGTTCGCGAAGGCGGTCTTCGCAGCGGTGCGCTCCATGTGTAGAGGGTAGGACCGGGCTCGGACATTCGGAAGAGCGGTCACGCAATAGGCTGGATAGGTGAGCATTCCGCACGACCCCGCGATCCGGGGCTTCGCAAGTGACAACTATTCCGGCATCCACCCCGAGGTCCTCGCGGCCGTCGCCGCGGCCAACGGCGGGCACCAGATCGCATACGGCGAAGACGCCTACACCGAGCGGCTCCAGGAGGTCTTCCGCACGCACTTCGGTGAGGGAGTGCAGGCCTTCCCCGTCTTCAACGGCACGGGTGCGAACGTCACCGGGCTGCAGTCGATGCTCCCGCGATGGGGCGCCGTGATCGCGGCATCCTCTGCTCACATCAACGTCGACGAGGGTGGGGCTCCCGAGAAGATCGGCGGCTTCAAGCTCCTGACCGTTCCGACCGACGACGGCAAGCTGACCCCCGAGCTCGTCGATCGCGAGGCCTGGGGGTGGGGCGACGAGCACCGCGCGCAGCCGCTCGTCGTCTCGATCACGCAGTCGACCGAGCTCGGCACCCTGTACACGGCGGAGGAGATCCGCGCGCTCGCCGACCACGCGCATGAGCGCGGCATGACCCTGCACCTCGACGGGGCCCGCATCTCGAACGCCGCGGCCGCCCTCGACGTGCCGCTGCGAGCGTTCACCCGTGATGCAGGCGTCGACGTCCTGAGCTTCGGCGGCACCAAGAACGGCGCGATGCTCGGCGAGGCCATCGTGGTCCTGAACCCCGAGGCGTCGACCGGACTGACCTACTCCCGCAAGTTCAACATGCAGCTGTCGTCGAAGATGCGCTTCGTCTCGGCACAGCTGATCGCGTTGCTCGAGGGCGACCTGTGGCTGCGCAACGCCCGGCACGCGAACGCCATGGCGCAGCGACTGCGCGGATCGATCGAGGCGGGTGTGTCGGCGGGAACGATCCAGGGCGTGACGTTCACCCAGCCCACGCAGTCGAACGGCGTCTTCGCGACTCTGCCCGACGGCATCGCGGATCTGCTGCGCGAGAAATTCCGCTTCTACGACTGGGATGCCGCGCGCAACGAGGTGCGGTGGATGTGCGGCTTCGACACCGAGGAGTCGGACGTCGATGACTTCGTCGCCGAGCTCTCGCGCCTGACGTCGCGCTGAGCGGACCCGCCAGGCGTCGAGGGCGCACCCCCAGCTAGCGGAGCAGGCCCAGGCTCGCGAGAGCCTGCCGGATGAGGGTGCCGCGGCCGCCCTCCATCTCGGCGGCGACGGCATCGGAGGCCGCGGCCTCCGGCGTGAACCAGGTGACCTCCAGTGCGTCCTGACGCGGCTCGCAGGTGCCGGTCACCGGCACCACGAACGCGAGGGACACGGCGTGCTGACGATCGTCGTGGTAGGCGCTGACACCAGGGATCGGGAAGTACTCGGCCACCGTGAACGGCAGCGGCTGCAAGGGGAGCAGCGGGAACGCCATCGGTCCGAGGTCGTTCTCGACGTGCCGGAAGAGGGCATCGCGGATCGTCTCTCCGAAGCGCACGCGGCCCGAGACGATCGTCCGCGTCATCTCTCCGAGCGGCGTCGAACGCAACAGGATGCCGATCTCGGAGACCTGGCCCGAACCGTCGGTGCGCACCGGGATGGCCTCGACGTAAAGCATGGGCAGGCGCCGCCTGGCGTCTTCGAGCTCGAACTCGCTCAGCCATCCGGGGTTCGCGTCGCGCGCGGGCGGCTGGGAGCCACCGAAGTCCCCGAGGCCGTCTTCGGGTTCCGGATCAGGATCAGGTGTGCGGACCGACATGAGTCATTTCTACCAGGCGCGTCGCCCGTCGTCTGTGCTCTCGACCGATCCGCCCGCCCGTTCGGCGCGGATGTCCCGGCTCGCTGGCAGGATGGAGGCGTGAGCGAGGAACTGACGATCGACGGCGCGCTCACGCGCTGGTCGATCACCGATCGGGCAGGGCTGCCGTTGGTGGTGCTCCTGCACGGCTACGGCGCCGACGAACACGACCTGTTCGGACTGGTCCCGTATCTGCCGGAGGGCGTCGCCGTGGCATCCGTGGCGGCCCCCCTCGCTCCTCCGTGGCCGATGCCCGGACGGTCCTGGTACCCGATCGAGGGCCTCGACGGACGCCGCCCAGAGGCGGTGACCGCCGCGGCGCACGCCTTCCTGCGGTGGCTCGACGACGCGGCCGCCGATTCTCCGTCGGTCGCGCTCCTCGGATTCTCCCAGGGCGCGGCGGTCGCGCTGCAGGCTCTGCGGCTGGCTCCCGAGCGCTTCGGCGCGCTGGTCGCGCTCAGCGGATACGCGAGTCCGGGAGACTTGCCGGGCGACGCGCAGCTGGCCGAGCTCCGGCCTCACGTCTTCTGGGGTCGGGGCACTCATGACGACGTCATCCCGCCGGCGCTGGTCGCTCACACCGCGCAGTGGCTTCCCGAGCACTCCGAGCTGTCAGGGCGCGTGTACACCGGCCTCACGCACAGCATCTCCGAGGAGGAGCTCGGCGACGTCCGCATCTTCCTCGCCAAGTGGCTGAGCGGACTCGCCAAGAGCTGAGCGGTCGACGACACGCCCGGGGTTGCGCGCGTTCGACACGCCCGGGTATCGTCGTGGAGTCCTGTCCGCCGTGTCTGGAAGTCCTTTGATCTGATCCGTCGCCTCCGCGCTGTTCCTCCCGCGCGCTGACCCGACGATCGCCGACTCCACGGCCGACCACTTCCGTCCTTCGACGACGCCCTCTCGGGGCGCTCAGGACGTCAGTGTCAGTGCGCATCCCGCACTCGACAGGAGACTCCATGTCATCACCCACCCTCCACGCATCGGTCGCTCTCGACCGCCTCACCTTCATCTGGCCGGACGGATCGCCGGCCCTCTCCGCGGTCTCCGGCTCGTTCGGCGCCGGACGCACCGGCCTCGTCGGCCGCAACGGCGCGGGTAAGTCCACCCTGCTCCGACTGATCGCCGGCCGTCTGACGCCCTCGTCGGGAGCGATCACGACGAGCGGAGAGGTCGCGTACCTGCCTCAAGAGCTCACTCTCGACGTCGATCGCCGGGTCGCCGATCTTCTCGGCGTCGCGGACCGGCTCGATGCCGTGCGGGCGATCGCCGCCGGCGATGTCAGCCAGGCGAACTTCGACGCCGTGGGCGATGACTGGGACATCGAGGCCCGCACTGCCGCGTCTCTCGCGGAGGCGGGTCTCGCGCCCGAGTTCCTCGATCGCCGTGTGGGCGATCTCTCCGGAGGAGAGGCCGTGCTCGTCGCGATATCCGGCATCCGGCTGCGTCGCGCCCCCATCACGCTGCTCGACGAACCGACGAACAACCTCGACCGCGATGCACGGGCACGTCTCGCCGCGATGGTGCGCGACTGGAGAGGCGCACTCATCGTGGTCAGCCATGACCTCTCCCTGTTGGAGCTCATGGACGACACGGCCGAGCTCTACGGGCACACCCTCACGGTCTTCGGCGGCCCCTACTCGCAGTGGCGCGCCTGGTTGGACGGCGAACAGGAGGCGGCACGACAGGCCGAGGTCACCGCGAAGCAGGAGTTCCGGAAGGAGAAGCGGCAGCGCATCGAGGCCGAGGTCAAGCTCGCGCACCGCGCACGGACGGCGAGGAAGGCCGAGGTCGAGAAGCGCGTGCCGAAGATCATCGCGCACGGCCGCAGGATGGCGGCCGAGGTGTCGGCCGGACGGCTGCGCACCGAGGTCGGTGCGAAGGAGGACGCGGCGCGCGCCGCTCTCGACGACGCAGGGCGGCGGCGGCGCGAGGATGCCTCGATGAAGATCGAGCTGCCCGATCCGCAGGTGTCGCAGAGCCGCAGGATCGCCACGATCGGCGACGGCGAGCGGTCGTGGATCGTGCAGGGGCCCGAGAGGGTCGCTCTGATCGGTCGCAACGGCGTGGGCAAGACGACGCTGCTCGAGCGGATGCTGCAGGAGGCGCCGCCCGGCGCCGTCCACAACTCCGGAGATCCCGCCACGAACGGCCCGGAACACCCCGCTACGGGCCCGTTCGGCGAGGATCTCCGGAGTTCTGGAGCTCGACTCGTCGCCACCGCGCTCACCGACCGCATCGGCTACCTTCCGCAGCGAGTGGACGGGCTCGACGAACACCGGACGGTGCTCGAGAACGTCGGCGATGCCGCGCCTCAGGTGCCAGAGAAGGAGCTGCGCAACAGGCTCGCACGGTTCCTGCTGCGCGGCGCCGCCGTCGACCGCCCGGTCGCCGCACTCTCGGGGGGCGAACGCTTCCGTGTCGCTCTGGCACGACTGCTGCTCGCAGAGCCGCCGCCGCATCTCGTGATCTTCGACGAGCCGACGAACAACCTCGACATCGACACCGTGGATCAGCTCGTCGATGCGCTGCGCGCGTATCGGGGCGCGGTGCTCGTGGTCTCCCACGACGATGCGTTCCTCGCTCGTCTCGATCTCGATCTGACGCTCGAGATCCGAGCCGACGGCTCTTTGCAGGAGGTCTGACGGCGGGACCGACGTCATCCCTGACGCGGCACCCTGCCCTCAGCCGGGGAGCGGTGCCCTGCCCTCAGCCGGGCATCACGCCCGTCGGCTCCGCATCGCTCGCGTGTGCGCGAGATCCGCGTTCGCGACCAGTTCGGCGTACTCGTCGGACTCGCGAGGCACGAGGGCGACGCGCCCGTCGGCGTCGTGGACGATGCCCCAGCCGTATCGCTTGCCGAGAGGCGAGGAGCGCAGGCACGGCTGCCCCTTCGAGAAGAAGGCGGCCCTGGCCTCGGCATCGTCGGGTCCCACCCCGTTTCGGAGCGCGTGGGTCTCGAAGATGACCTCATCCGAGGTACGCGCGAAGGGATGCTCGGCGATAAGCCGATAGTGAAGAGCCGCGATTGTCGGACTGTCGGTCTCGGGCGGTTCCTGCGCGTGCGAGGTCGGGCAGTCCTCCGCCACCTCGATGAACGTGCTGCGGTAGTTCGTCGTGTGCGGCGCCATGCAGTCATGATGCCTCAGGCCTCCGACATCGCGACAGTCCCGTCACCGCGAACAGGCGGCCCCGATGTCGGTGGCCTCGGGGAAGATGGACACATGGGAGATGTGCTCGAGCGCTTCACCCCTGCCACGCAGGACTGGTTCAGGGGCGCGTTCCCCGCGCCCACGCCCGCCCAGACCGGCGCCTGGAACGCGATCTCCGCGGGCAAGCACGCGCTCGTCGTCGCACCGACCGGATCGGGAAAGACGCTGTCGGCCTTCCTCTGGGCGATCGACAGGGTCTTCCGAGAGCGGATGGACGCGCCGTCCGCGTTGGAGGCGAAAGCGGAGACGACGAAGAAGAGGTCGCCGAAGGGGGCGAAAGCCGCGAGCGATGTCCCCCGCACGCGGATCCTCTACATATCGCCGCTCAAGGCTCTGGGAGTCGACGTCGAGCGCAACCTGCGGTCGCCGCTGATCGGCATCGGTCAGTCCGCACGGCGACTCGGCACGGCGGCTCCGTCGGTCTCGGTGGGTGTGCGCTCGGGAGACACCACCTCGAGCGATCGCCGCAAGCTCGTGGCAGACCCGCCCGACATCCTCATCACGACCCCCGAGTCGCTCTACCTGATGCTCACGAGCCGTGCGGGAGAGACGCTGCGCGAGGTGCACACCGTCATCATCGACGAGGTGCACGCCGTGGCCGCGACCAAGCGCGGGGCGCACCTGGCCGTGAGCCTCGAGCGCCTCGACGCCCTACGCGCGTCCCACGGCGCCGACAAGCCCGCCCAGCGCATCGGCCTGTCGGCGACCGTGCGACCGATCGACGAGGTCGCCCGGTTCCTCGGCGGCGCCGCTCCGGTCGAGATCGTGGCCCCACCCGCCTCCAAGACCTTCGAGCTCGGGGTCGTCGTGCCGATGGACGACATGACGAACCCTCCGCCCCCGCCCGGCACGTCCACGGACACCTCTGCGGACGCTGAGTACACCGAGGTCACTGGCTCGGTCTGGCCGCACGTGGAGGAGGCGATCGTCGACCGCATCCTGCAGAACAACTCCACCATCGTGTTCTCGAACTCCCGCCGCCTGGCCGAGCGGCTCACCGGTCGCCTCAACGAGATCTACTCCGAGCGCATCGGCGTCGCGCTGCCCGATGCGACCGTGCCCGCCGCGATGATGGCCCAGGCCGGCGCCACGGCGGGGGCAGACCCGGTTCTCGCGAAGGCCCACCACGGGTCCGTGTCGAAGGAGCAGAGGGCGCTGGTCGAAGAGGAGTTGAAGTCCGGCGTCCTCCGCTGCGTCGTCGCCACCAGCAGCCTCGAACTGGGGATCGACATGGGCGCGGTCGATCTGGTCATCCAGGTCGAGGCCCCTCCGTCAGCGGCCTCCGGCCTGCAACGTGTGGGTCGAGCCGGCCACCAGGTCGGCGAGATCAGTCGAGCGGCGCTGTTCCCGAAGCACCGGGGCGACGTGCTGCACACCGCGATCGTCACCGAGAGGATGCTCGCAGGCAAGATCGAGGCGATCAAGGTGCCGCGCAATCCCCTCGACATCCTCGCGCAGCAGACCGTCGCGGCGAGCGCCCTGGGGGCGATCAGCGTCGAGGAGTGGTTCGAGACGGTGCGGCGCTCGGCTCCGTTCCAGGCGCTGCCACGCTCCGCGTACGAGGCGACCCTCGACCTCCTGGCCGGACGCTTCCCCTCCGACGAGTTCGCCGAGCTCCGGCCCCGCCTCGTGTGGGATCGCGACGCCGGCACGCTGACCGGTCGGCCAGGCGCCCAGCGCATCGCCGTGACGAGCGGAGGGACCATCCCCGATCGCGGTCTCTTCGGTGTGTTCGTCGCCGGGGAGACCACGGGAGCGCGCGTCGGCGAGCTCGACGAGGAGATGGTCTACGAATCACGCGTCGGCGACGTCTTCACCCTGGGCACCACCAGCTGGCGCATCGCCGAGATCACGCACGACCGGGTCAACGTCATCCCGGCGTACGGGCAGCCGGGCAAGGTCCCCTTCTGGCACGGCGACGGGATCGGCCGACCCTTCGAGCTCGGCGAGGCGCTGGGCCGGTTCTCCCGCGAGGTGTCGGCCGCGACTCCCGAGAAGGCGGCGCAGCGGTTGATCGAGGCCGGGCTCGACGATCAGGCTCGCATGAACCTGATGGCGCATCTCACCGAGCAGCGCGAGGCGACGGGTACCCTGCCCACCGATCGCACCCTCACCGTCGAGCGGGGTCGCGACGAGGTCGGCGACTGGCGCGTCATCCTCCATTCCCCGTACGGCATGAAGGTGCACGCGCCCTGGGCGCTAGCGATCAATGCCCGCGTCCGAGAGCGTCTCGGCGTCGAGGGCTCGGCGGTGGCGAGCGACGACGGCATCATCGTGCGCATCCCCGATGCCGAAGCCGAACCGCCGGCGGCCGAGCTCTTCGTGTTCGATCCCGACGAGCTCGAGCAGCTGGTGACCCAGGAGGTCGGCGGCTCGGCCCTGTTCGCCTCCCGGTTCCGCGAGTGCGCGGCCCGCGCTCTGCTCATGCCGCGCATGAACCCCAACAAGCGCACCCCGCTCTGGCAGCAGCGTCAGCGATCGGCGCAGCTGCTCGAGGTGGCGCGGCGGCACCCGACCTTCCCCGTGATCCTCGAGACGCTCCGCGAGGTGCTGCAGGACGTCTACGATCTGCCGTCTCTGCGCACTCTCGCGGTGTCGATCGCCGACCGTCGCATCCGCCTCATCGAGACGCAGCCGTCACAGCCCTCGCCGTTCGCTCGCGACCTGCTGTTCGGATACGTCGGCGCGTTCATGTACGAGGGCGACTCTCCGCTCGCCGAGCGCAGGGCGGCGGCGCTCTCCGTCGACCCTGCGCTGCTCGGCGAGCTCCTCGGCACCATCGAGCTGCGAGAGCTCCTCGATCCCGATGTCATCGCGCAGTTCGAGCGCGAGGTGCAGCGACTCGACCCCGACCGACGCGCACGAGGGCTCGAAGGCGTGGCCGACCTGCTCCGCGTGCTCGGCCCGATGGACGCCGCCGAGGTCGCGCTGAGGCTCGACCCCGAGACGGGCTCGGCCTCCGACCACCTCGACGCGCTGGTCGCCGCGCGCCGGGCCATTCCCGTAACCGTCGGAGGCACGACGCGCGTGGCCGCGATCGAAGACGCCAGCCGACTGCGCGATGCCCTGGGGGCGGCGCTTCCCACCGGCATCCCGGTGGCATTCCTCGAACCGTTCGACGACCCGCTCGGCGACCTGATCGCGCGCTACGCACGCACGCACGGTCCCTTCACCACCGATGCCGTCGCGTCGCGGTTCGGCATCGGTGCCGCCGTCGCGCGCCACACGCTGCAGCGCCTCGAGCACTCCGGCAGGCTGACGAGCGGCTACTTCCTCCCCGAGGCGGCGGGCAGCGGGTCCGACATCGAGTGGAGCGACGCCGAGGTCCTCCGCCGCCTGCGGATGCGCTCGCTCGCCGCCATCCGCGGCAGCGTCGAGCCCGTGTCGCCCGACGCGTACGCGCGCTTCCTCCCCGAATGGCAGCATCTCAGCCGCCCGCTCGAGGGTATCGACGGCGTGCTCGCGGTGATCGAGCAGTTCGCCGGCGTGCCGATCCCCGCGAGTGCATGGGAATCGCTCGTGCTGCCGTCCCGAGTACGCGACTATTCCCCGGCCATGCTCGACGAGCTCACCGCGGCAGGAGAGGTGATCTGGTCGGGGCACGGCACGCTGCCGGGGCGAGACGGGTGGGTGTCGCTGCATCCCGCCGACCTCGCGCCCTTCACGCTGCCTGAACCCGACGATGAGATCGCCCCCGACTCGCTCGAGGCGCGAGTGCTCGGAGCGCTCGGGGCGGGTGGCGCCTACTTCGCCTCCCAGCTCAAGGAGATGGCGAGCGCCGAGAACGAACAGTCGGTGCTCGAGGCGCTGTGGGCGCTCACCTGGGCGGGGCGCGTGACCAATGACACCTTCGCTCCGATACGCTCGCTGCTCGCCGGAGGGTCGCAGGCGCATCGCGTCACGCGTCGGGCACCCCGCGCCCGCGCCTACCGCGGCATGGCTCTCGGGCGCACCGCCCCGAGACCGACGTCGATGGGTGGGCGCTGGTCGCTCCTCCCGTCGGTGGAGACGGATGCGGCGCGCCGCGCGACCGTCACCGCCGGCCTCCTGCTCGATCGATACGGGGTCGTCACGCGCGGCGCCGTGCAGGCCGAGGGCGTACCCGGCGGCTTCGCCCAGGCGTATCGAGTGCTGGCCGGGTTCGAAGAAGCGGGTCATTGCCGCAGAGGCTATGTGATCGAGAAGCTCGGCGCCGCCCAGTTCGCCGCCTCGGCGACCGTCGACAGGCTGCGCACCTTCGCCGGTCTCGCCGATCCCCCACCCCGCGCAGCCGTCACGCTCGCCGCCACCGATCCGGCGAATCCCTACGGTGCGGCGCTCGGCTGGCCGAAGCGCGAAGACGTCTCCCACCGCCCCGGTCGCAAGGCCGGCGGGCTCGTCGTGCTGGTCGACGGATCCCTCGTCCTCTACCTCGAACGCGGCGGCCGCACGGCTCTCTGCTTCAGCGACGACGCCGACGTGCTGCGATCAGCCACCGCCGACCTCGCCCAGACCGCCCGATCTCGACGTCTCGACACCCTCACGGTCGAGAAGGTCAACGGTGACGGCGTGTACGGAACCGAGATCGCTCTGGCTCTGCAGGAGGCCGGTTTCGTCGCCACACCTCGGGGATACACCCTGCGCAAAGCGATCTGATGCCGGCCACCTCCGCCGGCCCCGCGCCTCGCAGCGCCTACCCTGGTTCCATGCTCGGAGAGTTCATGGCGGGAATCCGCACCCTGCTGCGTGGATTCGGCGTGTGGCGCTCACGCCCCGGACTGATGGCCCTCGGCCTCGTGCCGGCGGTGCTCGCCCTCATCGTCCTCCTCGCCCTGCTGATCCCGCTGTTCTTCGGCATCACGTCGATCTCGGTGTGGGTCACTCCCTTCGCAGAGAGCTGGATCGACCCCTGGAAGGGGCTGGTGCGCGCGGCCGTCGGGATCGTCGTCGTGATCGCGGCGCTGGCCCTCGCGAGCGCCGTGTTCAGCGCCCTCACGCTCACGATCGGCGACCCGTTCTACCAGCGCATCTGGCACGCCGTCGAGATCGACCTCGGCGACCCGCCGCCGGCCGACGGGGGCGGGTTCTGGACGACGGTCGGCGAAGGTCTGCGCCTCGTGGTGCTCGGAGTGCTGATCGCCGTGCTCGTCCTGCTCATCGGACTCCTTCCCCTGGTCGGAGGCGTCGTCGCCGGCATCTCGGGCGTGTTCCTCTCGGGGCGTCTGCTCGCCCGCGAACTCACGGGGCGCGCGTTCGACGCCCGTGATCTGTCGCCCGCCGACCGTGCCCTGCTGTTCCGCGGCAGCCGCGCACGAGTTCTCGGGTTCGGCGTGGCGACCCAGCTCTGCTTCCTGATCCCCGGCGGCGCCGTCGCCATCATGCCCGCCGCGGTGGCCGGATCCACCATGCTCGCCCGCACGATGCTCGAGCGCACCGCACTGCAGCCGCAAGGCACTCAGCCGCCGGCACCCCACACTCCTCCTCCCGCACCCCCCGCACCTGCCCCTCCCGCATCTGCAGACGGGGGCCTCTGATGCCCGAGGGCGACACCGTCTTCCGCACGGCCCGGCGACTCGAGGAGGCGCTGGTCGGCGCCGAGGTCACACGCTTCGACATCCGAGTGCCCCGTGCGGCCACCGTCGACCTGATCGGACAGCCCGTGCGGGCCTCACTCGCGCGCGGCAAGCATCTGCTGCTGCGCATCGGCGACGCGACGCTTCATTCCCATCTGCGCATGGACGGCGCGTGGCTGACCTACCGACCCGGCGAGAGATGGCGGCATCCCGCGTTCAAGGTGCGCGCCATCGTGGGCACGAGCCGGAGCGAGGCGGTCGGCATCGACCTCGCCGAGATCGAGGTCGTCCCGACTCGCGATGAGGAGCAGCTGGTCGGTCACCTCGGCCCCGATCCCCTGGGTCTTGAGTGGGATGCAGCCGAGGCTGCTCGTCGCCTGAGCACCGATACCCGGAGCATCCATGTGGCTCTCCTCGACCAGCGCAACGTCGCCGGCTTCGGCAACGAGTACGCGGCCGAACTGCTGTTCCTCCGCGGAATCCTGCCGACGACGCCCGCCCCCGAGGTGGACATCCCCGCTCTTCTCGACCTGGGTGTGCGGACCATCCGAGCCAACCGCGACCGGCGCCATCGCACCTTCACGGGCGTCGACCGACCGGGACAGGGAACGTGGGTGTACGGACGCGACCGCAAGCCGTGTCGCCGCTGCGGCACCCTCATCCAGAGGGGCGAGTTGGGTGCGGATCCGACCCGGGAACGGATCACTTTCTGGTGCCCCGTCTGCCAACGCTGACCCGCATCCATTCTGGGGAATGAATCACCCCCTGCCGTGGTTGTTGATATATCCGGGGAACTCCGGAACACGGGAGGAATCGTGGGCAAGAACTACATCGACATCGAGAACGACCAGGGCGCGACGCTTCGGTATCGCAAACATGTCAATGGTCGTGGACTTGTCGCGCACGGTGCCAAGGTGCACCCGAAGGCGCACATCGAGGCCGGGGCGTACATCGAACCCGGCGCGCATGTCGGCGCCGGCGCGACGATCGCGCGCGGAGCATGGATCGAACCGGATGCCGTCATCGGCGAAGGGGCGCACATCGACGCTCACGCGCACATCGGACCGGGTGCGGCCGTCGGAGACGGCGCACACATCGGTGTGCGCACCGAGGTCGGCGCCGGAGCGAGAATCGTCCGCGGCGCACGCATCGGAGACGACGAGACGGTCGCCGCAGGCCTGACCGTCGCCACCGACCCGAAGGGTCTCTGGCTCGCCGCCTGAGTCCACACCGAGCAGGGTCCTCCCTCGCGCCACGTGCGCGGAGGAGAGGCCCGAACGGTACCCTTGTCCCATGGCGACCCCCAAGCGGCGACCGGCGAGAGCCTCCGGAAAAGGAGCGCCCGCCCGACGGAACAAGGCCGCCCCCGCGCAGCGCTTCCCTCCGCGCTCTCCCGTCAAGAAGACCGCCAAGATCGTCTTCGACACTCCGCGGGCGGAGGACGACGCCCCCCGGACCTTCCGCCTCGGAGTCATCGCCGGCGCGACGCCCGGCAAGTGGATCGATGCGTGGAAGACCCGCATGCCGAAGGTGCCGATCGAACTGGTTCCCCTCGACGCGACCACCCGACGGGAGCTCCCCCGAGAAGTGGATGCCGCGCTGGTCCGCCTTCCCGTCGAGGACGACACGCTGCACACGATCGCGCTGTACGACGAGGTCCCGGTCGTCGTGGCCGCCATCGACTCGCATCTTCTCGCCGTCGATGAGCTGACTCTCGCCGATCTCGCCGGCGAAGTGGTCATCACACCCTCCGATGATGTCCTCGGTCCGCTCGACATCTCCGACGCGATCTCACCGACGTTCGCGCCGCTGCCCACCGGCGACTCCATAGCGACGGCGGCGACCGGGGTCGGCATCGTGATCGTTCCGATGTCCCTCGCTCGACTGCATCACCGCAAGGATGCAGACCATCGGCCGCTCCTCGACGGCCCCGTCTCGACCGTCGCCCTGGTCTGGCTGCGCGAGCGCACGACGCCCGACGTCGAGACGTTCGTGGGCATCGTCCGAGGGCGCACGTCGAATTCCTCCCGATGATGCGCGCGGCGAAGCCGACCGCATCCGCTCGTTAGAATCTCGTGGTGGTCTCGCTTCTGTACGTGTGCGTCCGCCCCGAGGTCGGGGCAGCGGATGCCGAGCACGCCTCGTTCCGACGAGCGCTCGGCGTCGACGTCGTCGACCGCCTCGATCTCCTGACCGAGCGCCTCGATCCCGCGCGACTCGCCCGCTATCGGGGAGTCGTGGTCGGCGGGTCGCCCTTCAACGTGAGCGACGCCGTGAAGAGTCCGGTGCAGCTGCGGGTCGAGGCAGACCTCCGTTCGATCGCCGAGCACGCGATCGACGGTCGCATCGCCGCGTTCTTCACCTGCTTCAGCATCGGGGTCGTGACCCGGATGCTGGGGGGCGACGTGTCGGCGGACACCCCGGAATCGGCCAGCGCCACCGTCATCCAGACGACCCCGGCCGCGGCGGATGACCCGGTGTTCGGACCCAGCTCGCCCGCCCTCACGGTCTTCACGGCGCACAAGGAGAGCGCTGTCGCTCTTCCGCAGAGTGCGGTGCTGCTCGCCACGAACTCCGTGTGCCCCGTACAGGCGTATCGCGTCGGAACGCACCTCTACACCGCGCAGTTCCACCCGGAGCCGACACCTCGCGACTTCGCCGACCGCATGACGTTCTACCGCACCACGGGCTACTTCGATCCGGAGGAGTTCGACCTGGTCCAGCGCCAGGTGCTGTCGGCGTCGGTGACCGAAGGTGCGGCGCTGCTGCGGCGCTTCGCAGAGACCTTCGCCTGAGCGCTGCCTCAGCCCCTCAGCAGCTCGATGCGCTCGCGGAGGTATGCCTGCAGCGGCATCCATCCTCCCGCCGTGCTCCAGTGCACCGACGGAACGCCGTCGACGGTCGCGAGCGGCCCCGACGACCCGCCCGCGTCGACGGACGAGACGTCGATCACTCTCCACCCGATGTGTGCCACCTCGCCCTCGCCGAACCCTCCTCGCAGGGCCAGTGCGCGGCGTTCGGCGCGCTCACGCGCCGACTCCGCGGTGTAGCCGCGGCGTCCGGGATCGGCGGCCCTGAGCACCTCGGCGGTCGCCAGAGTGTGCTCGTCGGTCAGCAGCAGCACGCCCAGATGCCATGCCTCGCCCACCCTGACGATCCGTCGTCCTCGCCACCGCGAATCCCGCTCCTCGCCGAGACCCTCCCTGGGGGCTCCGATGAGCGATTCCCGAGCCATGTCGAGCAGCCGTGAGGCCGAGGGGCCGTTCGTCTCCATCGCTCCAGGGTAGGACGGCGATTCGCCCGGTGGTCGCATCCACGGCAGAATCGATGCACACCCCCGAGGAGCTTCCATGTCCCAGCCCGACACCGCCCGCCTGCTGATCGCCTGCGACGACGCCCCAGGCATCGTCGCCGCCGTCGCGGGAGTGCTCGCCGCACATGGCGCGAACATCATCTCCCTCGATCAGCACTCCACCGACTCCGAGGGCGGCCGCTTCTTTCAGCGCACCGTGATCCACCTCCCCGGCCTGTCCGCCGCCCGACCGGCACTCGAGGCCGACCTCGCGGCGGTCGCCGAGCGGTTCGGCATGGAGTGGTCGCTGCACGACACCGCGCGGCGCAAGCGCGTGGCGATCTTCGTCTCGAAGTACGACCACTGCCTCATGGAGCTGCTGTGGCGCACGCAGCGCGGCCAGCTGGACATCGACATCACCATGGTCGTCTCGAACCACCCCGACCTCGCCGAATCGGTCAGGTCGTTCGGCGTGCCGTTCGTGCATCTGCCGTCCGGCGACAAGCAGGCGATGGAGGAGCGACAGCTCGAGTTGCTCCGCGGCAACGTCGATCTCGTCGTCCTCGCCCGCTACATGCAGATCCTCAGCGACGACTTCATCCAGCGGCTCGACGCACCGGTGATCAACATCCACCACTCGTTCCTGCCCGCGTTCATCGGCGCGAACCCCTATGCCAGAGCGAAGGACCGCGGCGTGAAGCTGATCGGAGCCACCGCCCACTATGCGACGGCCGATCTCGACGAGGGACCGATCATCGAGCAGGACGTCACCCGGGTCACGCACTCCGAATCGGCCCAGGAGCTGCAGCGCCGGGGCGCCGACGTCGAGCGGCTCGTGCTCGCTCGCGCCGTGCAGTGGCACGCAGAGGACCGTGTGATCGTGCACGGCCGGTCGACCGTCATCCTCTGACGACGCAGCGACTCAGCGACCCAGCGTCGCAACGACGCGGCCACGAGCCTCGGTCAGTCCCCCGGCACCCCCGCGACGAGCTCGGCGAACGCCTCGGACGCCGTGCGTCGCACGGCCAGCGGCGCGGCCTGCCCCATCCACAACGACTGCAGGCCGCCCAGGTTCTGTTCGACGGCGGCAGCGCGGAAGCGTCCCGTCAACCAGTTCTGCAACGGGAACGGGGCGATGGTGCCGCTCGCCTCGATCGCCCGTACGGCGCGGTTGCGCGCCCCTCGCGCCAGTCGCCCGCTCATCGCCCTCGTGAGCACCGTGCCCTCCGCGGGAGTCGCGCGGATGGCGTCGCGGTGAGCGTCGTTCGTCGCGGACTCCTCCGTCGCGAGGAACGCCGTGCCGACCTGCACGCCGGAGGCGCCGAGCGCGAAGGCCGCGGCGACGCCGCGACGGTCGGAGATGCCGCCCGCCGCGATCACCGGCACGTCGACCGCGTCGACGACCTGCGGCACGAGGGCGAACGTGCCGACCAGAGATTCCTCCGGCGCACGGAGGAACGACACTCGGTGCCCGCCGGCCTCGGCCCCGGTCGCGACGATCGCGTCGACTCCCGCGTCCGCGAGAGCGACCGCCTCCGCGACGGTCGTGGCGGTTCCGACGACTCGGATGCCGCGCCGTCGTGCCTCGGCGATCATCGCCTCCGTCGGCACGCCGAAGACGACGCTGAGCACTACCGGCGCGGCATCCCACACCGCCTCGAGCTGCTCGTCGAGCGGAGGGATGAAGCGCTCGGGACGCGCGGGCACGTCGACCCCCACGGCCTCGAAGAACGGCTGCAGCGCCTGCGCGAAGACGCTGTACTGCGGATTCGGCTCCACCTCGTCACCGGTGGGGAGCCAGATGTTGAGATTGATCGGCCCCGATGTCGCCTCGCGCAGTTCGGCCGCCGTCGATCGGATGCGGTCGCCGTCGTACCCGTAGAGGCCGAAGCCGCCGAGTCCCCCCGCGTCGGTGACGGCGGCCGTCAGTCGCACGGACGAGAGTCCGCCGAAGGGACCGAGCAGGATCGGATGCCGGAGGCCGAACAGCGCACGCAGGTCTCTCATGCTCCGAGGCTACGCCTGATAACCTCGCCCTGAGGAGGCGCACATGAGCGAATGGTTCGGGCAGATGCTCGGCTTCGTCGCCGCCGCGCTCGGTCTCGTCGCTGTACCGGATGCCGCGGCGCTCGGTCTCGCGATCACGCTGATCGCTCTCGCCACCCTCACCATCGCCGTCGCGCTGAGCCTCGCGCCGCCGATTCCGGCCACCGCAGCGCATCCGCTGCGGGGCATCGATGCGTCCGCTCTGCTCGCCCAGAGCGATCCGGACGCCGCCGGTCACCCGCGCCCTCGTGCGCCGGGAGTCGCCGCCGCCGCGTAGTCCTTTCCTCGGGATCACGCGGCATTCGCCGACCCCTCCCGACACACGAAACGGACTCTCATGGACATCTTCGCCTTTCCCCCGCTCGCCGCGCTCCTCGATGCCGCCTATGGCGCGCTCGCGGGCCTCGCCACCCTCGTCGAGCCCTTCGCCGGCGCCTCCGCCGCGGCTCTCGCCGTGATGCTCGTGACGCTGCTGGTGCGAGCCCTGCTGATCCCCGTCGGGTTCTCCCAGGCCAGGGCGGAGCAGACCAGAGCGAGGCTCGCGCCGCGCCTGCGCGACCTGCAACGTCGCCACAAGAAGAACCCCGAGCGCCTTCAGCGGGAGATGCTCGAGCTCTACCGATCGGAGAACACGTCACCCTTCGCCGGGATACTCCCCGTGCTGGCGCAGGCGCCCATCGTCGGCATTCTCTACACGCTGTTCATCCGCGCCGAGATCGCCGGCCACTCGAACGACCTGCTGTCACACGACCTGTTCGGAGCGCCGCTCGGGGAGAGCCTCGTATCGGCGGTTCTCGCCGGCACGGCCGATGCGGCCACTCTCCTGGTGTTCGGAGTCCTCATCCTCATCGTGCTCGTCACCGCAGAGATCACTCGGCGGGTCTTCCGTCCCGCGGCGGTGGAGAGCGACTCGCCACTGTCGTCGCCGACCATGCTCAGGCTCGTCGGGTCATTGCACTACCTCACCGCGGTGTTCGCGATGTTCGTGCCGCTGGCGGCCGCCCTCTACCTCACCGTGACCGTGGTGTGGACGCTGGTGCAGCGAGTGCTGCTCCGTCGACGCTATCCGCTGCCTGTCACCGTGAGCGCCTGACCGCGGGTACGGACCCGCGGTCAGAGGTGCTTGCCGCCCGTCACGGCGATGACGGAGCCGGAGGTGTACGACGACTCCGTCGAGGCGAGGTAGACGTAGGCTCCGGCGAGTTCCGCCGGCTGACCGGCACGCCCGAGCGGAGTCTCGGTGCCGAAGCTGTTCAGCCGGTCGGCATCCCATCCCGTGGCGGGGATCAGCGGAGTCCAGATCGGACCGGGGGCCACCGCGTTCACACGGATGCCCTTCTCGCCGGCCTCCTCGGCGAGCGCCTTGACGAACGCGACCTGCGCGGCCTTCGTCATCGCGTAATCGATGAGGCCGGGCGAGGGCTGGTAGGCCTGCACCGAGGCCGTGACGATGATGCTGGCCCCGGACTCGAGGTGAGGGTAGGCGGCACGCGCCGAGAACAGCAGCCCGAGAAGGTTCGTGTCGAACACACGGCGCAGCTGCTCGGTGTCGAGGCTCTCGAAACCGTCGATGTCATGCTGATAGGCCGCGTTCAGCACGACGGTGTCGAGTCCGCCGAACGCCTCGATCGTCCGCGTCACGACGTCCGTCGCGAAGGATTCGTCCCTGACGTCGCCGGCCAGGCTCAGGGCCTGCCTGCCCTCGGCGCGAATCAACTCGACGGTGTCGTCGGCGTCCTTCTGCTCCTCCGGCATGTGGACGATCGCGACGTCGGCGCCCTCCCGTGCATAGGCGATGGCGACGGCCCTGCCGATTCCGGAGTCGCCGCCGGTGATGAGTGCGCGGCGCCCCTCGAGGCGCCCGTGGCCGACGTATGTCTCCTCGCCGTGGTCCGGATCCGGACGTGTCTCGTCGGTGAGACCCGGCTGGTCCTGGTGCTGTCCGGGAAAGCCCTCTTCACGGTGCTGGCTGCGGGGGTCGGGGGTGCTCTCGGCCATGATGTCTCCTCGTGCTCTCGATCCGTGTGTCACGGCCCAGGGGGAATCCCGTGGGAACGTGACGTGATGTCACGTCCGAGCCTGTCGAGCGATGCGCGAGGGATGCAGGGGGTTGACAAGAACGGTACGAACGAGAGATCAGACGCGGGTGGGCGCAGGCGACCCGTTCGTGGGCTCAGGCGGAGGGTACGGCCGGCAGTTCCTCGGCAGCGACGGGTGCGACCGTCTCCTGCGGCTCGGGAACGAGGTAGAGCCCGCCGGGAGCGTTCGCGGTGAACGCGAGCGCTTCGATCCATGCACGGTTGACCGCCGGCTGCCGGCTCCCGAAGTACTTGAAGACGAGCGAGCTGCCCGGCTGGATCCACACCGTCGTGCGCCCGCCGCCGACGCTCGCGTCCTCACGCCAGCTGAACGGGAAGGGCTCTGCGCGGCGCAGTTTCGCGGTGATCACCAGCTGCAGATGGGTGAGCGCGCGGTCCTCGATCTCGGTCTTGACATTGCCCTCGTAGATGAATTTTCCCATTCGAGGTCTCCTCTGTGCTTCGGGGTTGATCCGATCCTAGATCCGGTGGATGTCCGGAATGAAGTCAACCCCCACCGGACGTTCGTCGAGACCGGATATCGTGGTCTTCCAAGCCTGAGGAGGCACGACTGTGAATGCACGACACATCGACGACCGATCCGACGAGGGGTACACCCCCACGACCACGCATGCCGAGTTCGGAGCCGGCAACCCCCGGCTGCGCATCACCCGTGACGGCGAGCGGTCGGAGTACGCGCTCGAGGCCGACGTCGTGCGCATCGGCTCCTCGCCCGAGAGCGAGCTGACGCTGGCAGAGGCTGATCCCGTGCACGCCACCATCACGCACGACGACAGGGACGAGTACGTTCTCGAGCTGCACGGCGAGGGCGAGATGAACACCAACCCGGATGCCGACGCCACGCATCCCGGCGAGCGGACGCAGACCCTGCGCACCGGAGCGCGCTTCACCGTCGGCCCGTGGACGCTGGTGTTCGCTCGCGACGAGTTCGCCGATCACGGGCGCCCCTTCGGCGGTCGCCTCGGCGGGGAGTACTCCGACCAGCCGCTGCAGCCCGAGCGCCCCGATTACTCCGACGAAGCGTCGATCGAGACCGACGCGCAGACGCACGAGGAGTCGGCCGACCAGGTCTGATCTCAGCCCCGCGCGAGACTCCTGTGTCGCGCGCGGGGTCTCCGTGTCAAGACCCTTCGGAGTCGGTGCTCGAGACACCTAGTCTCCTGCGAGAAGTCTCATACGAGAACGACGCAGATCCGAGTCGAGGGGAAGACGGATGACCACCGCGCGAGAGAACAGCACGCAGGACGGCACGCGGATCGCGAGCATCGCGCGATGACCGCGACGCAGGTGGAGGACGCGATCGAACGCCTGAGCGAGGTCGCGCGCGAGCGCGGACTGAGGATCTGCGTCGTCGAGTCCTTGACGTCGGGGAATCTCGCCAGCACGATCGGCGCCGGCGAGGGAGCCGGCGAGTGGTTCGCGGGCGGTGTCGTCGCGTACCTGACCGATGTGAAGGAGCGCGTGCTCGGCCTGACGCCAGGGACCGACCCGTGCTCGGCATCCTGCGCCGAGCAGCTCGCCCAGGGAGCGCTGAGGCTCTTCGAGGCGGATCTGTGCGTCTCGACCACAGGGGTCGGCGGCCCCGGCCCCGAGGGCGGTCATGAGCCGGGCACGGTCTACCTCGGGTGGTCGACCGCGGAGGGCGTCGGACATCGCAGGCTGGCGCTGAGCGGGGAACCGGAGGAGATCCTCGACCAGACCGTCGAAGCTTCCATGCGGCTGCTCGCATTCCACGTGGAAGCACTGCACGGAGCAGGCCCCCGACGCACCGGCGGCGAGTGAGCGCTCAGCGGCCGGGTATGAGCCCGATACGCAGAGGAGCCTCGGGGGCGGATGCCGCGGCAAGCGCTTCGTCGATCGCACCGAGCTGTCGTACCTCTCCCACCGCATCCGCGAAGGGGTAGGCCCTGCCGCGTCCTGCGAGGAAGGCCACCGCGTCGAGGAGGTCCGCGCCCGTCCCTCGGCGCAGCCCGACGATCTCGACCCGCCGGCTCACGACGTTCGCGAGATCGACGGGTGTGGGTTCTTCGACCGCGTCACCTCCCGCCAGGACCACCGTGCCGCCCACGGCGACACCGCACAGCGCTTCTGCGCCGTCTGATCCTGTCGTCTCGATGACCATATGCGGGTCGTGGTCGAGGCGGGTGGCGCCGAATCTGGCGGCACGCGCCCGGCGCACGGGGTCTCGGTCGAGAACCTCGACGGTGGCGCCGTTCTCGACGGCCATCGCGCATGCGGTGAGTCCGACGAGGCCTGCGCCATGGATGCGCACCTCTCCTCCGTCGAGCTCTCGATTCCGTGCCACTCGCATGACGGCCGCCCAGGCCGTCGCCGCAGCGCAGGACGCGGGAGCCAGCACCGCAGCGGGCAGCGATTCGGGCACTCGGACGACGGTCGTCCCTGCGCGCAGCTGCACGTGGGAGCCGAAGGCGCCGGTCAGGTCGCCGTGGAGCCCGATCCGCTCTGCGCCGTACTCCCCGATCGCCCGACATGTCCGACCATCGGCGACGCCCTCGGTGCTCTCCTGCACGCATCGATCGCACATGCCGCACGGCACGGTCGGCGACCAGACGACTCGGTCGCCGAGGCGTATCGGCGTGCCGTCGACCGCGGTCATGCCGATGTCACCCGTGGCGATCACACGACCGACGCTCTCGTGTCCGAGCACCAGCGGGGCGGGAGCCGTTCGGTTTCCGCGCACGACGTCGAGGTCGGATCGGCAGATGGTCGACATCTCGACGGCGACCAGGGCATCTCGCTCGCCCAGTGCGACGCCGGGGACGGCGATGGTCTCGTGAGGGTGCCCCTCTCCGAGCCAGACCATGGCGCTGGCCGCGGGGCGCAGAGCGACGTCGCGGCGCTGCCCGGGAGGACGGATCAGAATGGTACCCACGGCGGAACTCAGATGAGGGGTCGCGTCGCGCGGGGCACAGTGCTCGCGTTCTGTGCTGCCTGAGGCGCATCGGGATGGTGCGCCCCTGATGCGCAGGCCTCGGGGACGAGCGAGCAGATGCGGGCGGCGTGCGCGGACATCGCGGCGGATCGCATGGGGGCCTTTCCGGATCGGAACCTGATCGGTTCCATTGCCACTCTGGCAGGAGCCCTCGTCTCGGGCGGCACGCCGCGGCAGAGTTCAGACGCCGTTCACCGAGGGTTCGCCGGTGAGTCGCGACGGACGTCTGACCATGCGTCTGACCACGGCCTGTCACGGCTCGGACTCGGATTCCTCGGGGCGGCTGACGTCGAGCGATGCCCTGGGGCACTCGAAGCTCTTGTGTCGATCGCCTCTCTGAGAGAAGCTGATCGCGAGCGCGTTGGGATCAGATTCCAAAGACCGCGCTCGCGATCACAGCGCTGGGGATGCGCTATTTCTGGGGTATAACCAAAATATTCGCCAGGCCACACCTTTGAACACCGCCCTTAGGCGAAACCCGCATAGACCTTCGTCTATATCTCCTCGTCATCGAAGCGACGACAGTCGAAGTCCCGTGGGATTGCTCGAGCCTGCACCGCCGACGCCCGGCTCGCTCAGACGATCGGCAACCGGGCGGACACCAGCCATCGACCATCGACTTCTCCGGCGTCGAACTGTCCGCTCGCCCCGAGGACGCGCTCGGCCATTCGGCCGATGCCCGTGCGACTCGAGGACAGCTCCTTGCGCGGCGTCGTGGACAGAGGACTGCTGACGGTCATCCCCGCGACGTCGTCGTCGACGTCGAGTCGGATCCCGATCTCCCCCTGGCCGGCGTACTTGAGGATGTTCGTCGCAGACTCGCGCATGATGCGCGCGAGGATGATCTCGGCTGCGCGGGGGATCCGCACGTCGGCAGGGTCGCCCTCGACGAGCACGGAATGACCGGCGGACTCGAATTCCGACCTCGCCTCATCGATGGAGGCAGCCAGATCTCCCGAGGGCATGCCCTCGGAGCGCGGTGCGTCGTCGGCGAGTTCGATCACGAACCGCAGATCCGTCATCGCCTTGCGGGCGGCGATCCGGATCGCTTCCTGCGACTCGACGCTGGTTCGGTCGTCGTCGAGCATCTGCACGTGCAACGACACCACCGTGAGGTGGTGGGCGATGCTGTCGTGGAGCTCACCGGCGATCCATCGCCGCTCGGCGAGCACTGCTTGACGTT
The DNA here is from genome assembly GCA_963518515.1 of uncultured Microbacterium sp. Classification (GTDB taxonomy): domain Bacteria; phylum Actinomycetota; class Actinomycetes; order Actinomycetales; family Microbacteriaceae; genus Microbacterium. The sequence continues at coordinate 384,056 of CAUQIW010000001.1, read as the reverse complement.
CCTGCTCCGCCTGCTCGGCCAGTTTCAGCTCGAGGGTGCGACCTCGAGCGAAGGCCATGCGGAGCGCGAACCCGACGGCTCCGGAGACAGCCGCAAGGATCAGGTAGATGCCGATGTTGACCGGCACCCTGGCGTCGCCATACGCGATGATCGCGGATGCGACGAGAAAGACTCCGGCGTAGGAGAGGACCAGTGTGGTCCAGCCCAGACGCATGATCAAGCCCGCCCCGAAAGCGGCGGTGGTCAGCACCTGGGTCTCGATTCCCGGAAGGAATGAGAGCGCGAACACCACGGCGAGTGCACATGATGCGAGTAGTGGAGACCAGAGGTACAGAGCGAGTACGGCTGTCGAAGCGATGCTTATCGCGACAGTCAACGGCTCCACACCGGGAGGGAGGAAGATCCCGATGACGTCGGCGACGATGATGATGCTGATGATCACCAGCACGGCTATGCGCTCGAGAGCGCTTAGCTTCTCATCTTTGCCGAGGCGGAGTACATCGGAGCCATCCCGACTCGTGGGACCTAAAGCCATGCTTCAGTATCTCCTATGAGCCAGGTAGACTAGCGGTAAAGGCCGAAGAAGTGACCAACCTGCTGCCAGAAAGTCATAGTGTTCCACCTCCAAAGTTGGACTTATGTTGATTGATAAGTTCATCTTCTCGGTGATCTGCACACCGCACATCTGACTCATGACCACAGTTAGCTAGCCGAAGGTCTAGGTCCACACGTCCATCTCGACCGCAGTTAGGCTTCTTCCATGACGGAGATCCGCGTCCTCATCGTTGACGACGACCCCTTGGTGCGGTCAGCACTCTCGCACTTCGTGTCTCGCGACCCCGAGATCACCGTCATCGCGGAGGCAGAGACAGGGCTTGAGGCGATCGCATTCGTGGAGAAGGACCGCCCGGACGTCGTGATGATGGACGTGCAGATGCCTGAGATGAACGGCATCGAGGCCACTGCGGTCATCGCCGAGCGGTGGCCCGAGGTCCGCATCCTCGCCGTCACCACTCTCGACGGCAGCGACACGGTTCTTCCCATGCTCAGCGCCGGGGCATCCGGCTACCTTCTCAAGGACTCGAGCGCTGCCACGATCGTCGCCGGCGTGCGCGAGGTGCACAGCGGAGCGAGCTCGCTGTCGCCCCGGATCGCCTCCCTGCTGATCAAGCACGTGCGCGACACCGAGCCGACCGGAGGGGACGGGACTCTCGAGGAGCTCACGGAGCGTGAGAACGAGGTGCTGCAGCGCCTGGGCCAGGGCATGTCCAATGCCGAGATCGCGCGCACGCTCATCGTGTCGGAAGGCACCGTGAAGGCGCACCTCGGACGCATCATGTCGAAGTGGCATGTTCGCGACCGAGTGCAGATCCTCGTGACGGCAGCGCACGCCGGACTGGTCGAGTTCCGCTAGGACGTCGCGCTCGCGAACCAGTGGCGGCCGAGGCCGCTTCCGCCCGCCAAGTTCGAGCGCGCAGGCGCAGAGGCCGCGAGCGATCCGCGGCGAATGGCGAATGGCGAATGACCAGCGATACGCGCCAAGCGATACGCGCCAAGCGATACGCGGGAGGCGCCGAGCACCGAACGATGAGCGGGGCACCGAGCACCGAGCACCGAGCACCGAGCGAGTGCAGCTCAGGCATATCGCGCTAGTGCGACGGATGAGCTGAGTCGGTCTGGTGTGCTGAGTTTTTCTGGTGCGCTGAGTCGTGGGGTGTGCCACCGGTAGGCCGGATCCCACCATCCCGGTCCCCGGACTTGGGGGATGCCGGCGTTCATCCTGATCTCCCACCCGGAGGTGTCGAGGGAGCGGTGGTGCCACCAGCACAACGGGACACCGTTGTCGGTATGCGTCGGGCCGCCGCGGGCATGTTCGGTCACGTGGTGGATCTCGCACCAGGATGCCGGAACGTGGCAGCCGGGGATCAGACATTCCTTGTCGCGAGCGATGATCGCCCGCCGCTGATGCACCGTGAACACCCGATCCGTCGTGCTGATCCCGATGATCCGGCCCTCACCGAACAGGACCCGCTGGATCGTGCCCGAGCATCCGGCCTGTGCGGCGACGGAGGTGGGAACAAAGGCGGATCCGCTGACCGTCGCACGCCCTCGCCCCGAGGCAAGGTCTTTCACGTCGATGTTCACGGTCAGGGTCGGTGACGCACCCCCGAGGGTTGGCATGTCGCGGTGTCGTGCGGCGATGCCGAGGGCTGCGGCGAGGGCGTCGTGGCGCTTCTGCGCCGGAGTGCGGCCATCGATCACGGTGCGGGGATCAGAGTTCTGCGGGTCTTCATCAGGATCAGAGCCGTCAGAGCCGTCAGAGCCGTCAGCGCCGTCAGAGCCGTCAGAGCCGTCAGAGCCGTCAGCGCCGTCAGAGCCGTCAGCGCCTGTGTCGCGTGATCCGTCGGAGGGTGCGAAGGCGACGCCCGACGGGACGGGCGGCCCGTCACCTTTCGGGTTCAACATCGCGTCCAGGATCAGGTCGAGTTGCGCTGCGACATCGGGAGTCAGGTTGCCTTTAATTGTGCGCAGCCCATCGCGCAGCCGTCCGATCGTGACTCCGCGTCTGCGCGCGGGCTCATCGTCGTCCGGTTCGGGGCCGTCGGGGTCGAGGGTCGCGGCCGCCGCCTGCGCGAGCAGGTTCAAGTCCGTCGGCGTGCGCATCGGACCGCGCGGAACATCGGCGTCCGCGCTGTCGCTGTCGAGCACGCCGCGTGCGGCACGGGCGAGGAAGTCGTCCGCTTCGAGTCGCTCTGCGGCGCCGATCCGGTCACGGATCGCCTCAACTGGCCCCGTGGCCGCGAGCATCCCCGCGACTCCGACATCCCCGGAGAGGAGTGCTTCTCGCAGCGCCGGCCACCGGGCCGGCAACCGCTCCCCCGCAAGACTCACCGGCCGGCGCACGAGGTCGACGACCTTGATCAGACGGGTCGCACCACCCACGTCAGTCAGCACGGTCCGCTCCAGCAGCTCGGTCAGGTTGCGGCATCCGGTCGAGTGCGGGAAGTCTGTGGCGTCAGCGGTGGCGACCGTCTCCACGATCACCGCCTCTGCCCGGCGGAATGCCGCACCTGCGGCCAGCAGCACCTCGACGCGATCCGCGTCGCTCAGACTCGCCAGCGCGTCGTCGGACAGCACTCGGTCGAGGTCGGAGACGACCCGATTGAGGAGAGCACGAGTGCTGTTCATACGTCCCACTCAACACCTGGCCACCGACATTCAGACGCTGAGATCGACCCTTTTTTGCCAGTTCAGGAGCATATTCTGGAGTATCGGAATGGCGCGCGACGGACGGGCGGGCGGAGGTGCGGCACGTTTCGTCTCGGGCGACTCCGTCGGCCTCGCTCAACGAACAGGGATGGGGGCGGCGCGTTTCGTCTCGGGCGACTTCGTCGGCCTCGCTCAACGAACAGCGCCGGGCCACTCCGTCGGCCTCGACGAACAGTCAGGGCAGGGCGACTCGCTCCGCTTTCATGAAGACGTCGACAGCATCCTCGCTCTCGACGACGAAACCGTGCCGCTCGTACAACCGGCGCGCAGGGCTCCCCTGCAGCACGTTGAGCCGGAATGGCCGAAGGCCGTCGCTCGACGACAGCAGATGCGCGAGGACCTCGGAGCCCAGCCCACGCCCCTGCCGTTGCGGGGAGATATAGAAGTGCTCGATCCACGTGGCGTCCCTCTCCGGGCGAACCGCGACAAGACCCACGTCCTCACCGTCGATGACGATCACCCGCGTGTTCTCCGGGATGAACGCGTCGAGGAACCGGCGGCGCACCCGCGTCTGATCGAACCGGCCCACCCGTTCGAGGTCGGCTCGCAGCACCGTCGCACGCAGCTCGGCCATCCAGGCGGCGTCGTCTCGTTCACTCGGTCGAAGACTCCAACGCGCCACCACAGCATCCATCCAACCACCGTCTCAGGGGGGACATCGTCGGCGCGGTTACGATCGAAGCATCCCCTGCAGGAAAGGTCGCTCATGCCCGTCACCCCGGATGCCCTCACCCACGCCGAAGACCTCGCCGACTTCGTCGCCGCCTCCCCCTCGAGCTACCACGCCGCGGCCGAGACGGCTCGCCGGCTCGAGCAGGCCGGTCACACTCGGCTTCGCGAGGAGGACGCATGGGACGTGCGCCCCGGAGGACGATACGTGGTCGTGCGCGATGGCGCGGCCATCGGCTGGGTGATCCCGCAGGATGCCGTTGCCACCACCCCCACCCATGTCTTCGGCGCGCACACCGACTCCCCCGGCTTCAAGCTCAAGCCGCAGCCGACCACCGGCACCAAGGGCTGGCTGCAGGCCGCCGTCGAGGTCTACGGCGGTCCGCTCCTGAACTCCTGGCTCGACCGCGAACTGCGCCTCGCCGGACGCCTCGCCCTGGCGGACGGACGCGTGGTGCTCGCCGACACCGGAGCGCTGCTGCGGCTTCCGCAGCTCGCGGTTCATCTCGACCGCGAGGCCAACACAGGCCTCGCGCTCGACAAGCAGTTCCAGACCCAGCCGGTCTGGGGACTCGGCGACCCGACTCAGGCCGACATCCTCGCCGAACTCGCGGAGTCGGCGGGCGTCGACGCCGAGGACATCCGCGGATACGACGTCGTGATCGCCGACTCTGCACGCGGGGCGGTGTTCGGCAAGGACAGCGCGTTCTTCGCCTGCGGGCGCCTCGACGACCTCGCCTCGGTACACGCCGGCGTCGTCGCACTCGAGGCGATGGGCCCTTCGACAAGCTCAGGGACCCAAGGTGGCTCAGGGGTCGAGAGTGGCCCTTCGACAAGCTCAGGGACCCAAGGTGGCGCAGGGGCCCAGGATGGCGCAGGGACCCAGAACGACGCAGGGCCCCAGGGCGGCGCGGCACCCCAGGGCGGCTCAGGGACGGGGACTTCCGGAGCGCCGATCGCGGTGCTCGCCGCCTTCGACCACGAGGAGCTGGGATCCAACTCCCGGTCCGGCGCAGCCGGGCCTTTCCTCGAAGACGTGCTCGGCCGCATCTACGACGCTCTCGGGGCCGACGCGTCGCAGCGCCGGCAGGCGTTCGCCTCGTCGTGGTGCCTGTCGAGCGACGTGGGCCACTCGGTGCACCCCAACTACGTGCACAAGCACGACCCCGTAGTGCAGCCGGTGCTCGGCTCGGGCCCGATCCTCAAGCTCAACGCCAACCAGCGCTATGCGACGGATGCCGTCGGCTCCGCCGCATGGCGCGGCTGGTGCGACGACGCCGACGTGGTCACGCAGGAGTTCGTGTCGAACAACAACGTGCCGTGCGGCTCGACGATCGGCCCGATCACGGCGACCCGTCTCGGCATCCGCACCGTCGACGTCGGCATCCCGATCCTGTCGATGCACTCGGCGCGCGAACTGGCAGGCGTCTCCGATCTGCATGACCTGACACGCGTCGCGGGGGCGTTCTTCGCCGGCTGACCCTCTGCGCCCACCGTCGGTGCCAAGATGTGCTCATGACGGACATCAAGCCGAGCCTCATCGAGCGCGCGGGCATCGAGATCATCCCCGAGTCGGATCGCACGGCGAAGCCACGAGACCTCTTCTGGCCGTGGTTCGCCGCGAACGTGTCGGTGTTCGGCATGTCGTACGGCTCGTTCGTGCTGGGCTTCGGCATCTCGTTCTGGCAGGCGACGCTGGTCTCCGTCATCGGCATCGTCGTGTCGTTCCTGCTGTGCGGTCTGATCGCGATCGCGGGCAAGCGCGGCTCGGCACCGACCATGGTGCTGTCGCGCGCGGCCTTCGGCGTGCAGGGACAGAAGGTGCCCGGCATCGTCTCGTGGCTCACCTCGATCGGTTGGGAGACGTTCCTCGCGATCCTGGCCGTGCTCGCGACCGCAACCGTCATCTCGCAGCTCGGCGGCGACGGCGACAGCATCGCCCTGAAGATCATCGCGACGCTCGTCGTGGCGGCGCTCATCGTCGCGGCATCCGTGCTCGGCTATCACACGATCATGAAGATGCAGTCGGCGCTCACCTGGCTCACCGGCGCCGTGACCGTGCTCTACGTGATCCTCGCCGCGCCGAGCATCGATCTCGAGGCGGTGATGGCTCGCCCCGACGGGGGCATCGGCCAGGTCATCGGGGCGCTCGTGATGGTGATGACCGGTTTCGGGCTCGGCTGGATCAACATCGCCGCCGACTGGTCGCGGTATCAGAAGCGCACGGCATCGGACGGCGCGATCGTCGCGTGGAACACCATCGGCGGATCGATCGCGCCCGTGATCCTCGTCGTCTTCGGACTGCTGCTCGCCGGATCGAACGAGGATCTCTTCGCGGCGGTGCAGGCCGATCCGATCGGCGCGCTCGCGACCATCCTCCCGGTCTGGGTGCTCGTGCCGTTCCTGCTCACGGCCGTGCTCGCGCTCGTGTCGGGTGCCGTGCTGGGCATCTACTCCTCCGGCCTCACCCTGCTGAGCCTCGGCATCCGCATTCCCCGCCCGTCGGCAGCCGCGATCGACGGCGTGATCCTCACGCTCGGCACGATCTACGTGGTCTTCTTCGCCACCGACTTCCTCGGTCCGTTCCAGAGCTTCCTGATCACCCTCGGTGTACCGCTCGCCTCGTGGGCGGGCATCCTGATCGCCGACATCCTGCGCCGGAAGAAGGACTACGACGACGAAGCGCTCTTCGACAGCACCGGACGCTACGGAGCCTGGGACTGGATCTCGATCGGCACCATGGTGGTCACGAGCGTGATCGGGTGGGGGCTGGTCGTCAACAACTTCGCGGATGCCGCGCCCTGGAACAACTGGCAGGGCTACCTGCTGCCCCTCATCGGCGGCAAGGACGGCGACTGGGCCTATGCCAACCTCGGCGTCTTCTTCGCCCTGGTGCTGTCGTTCGTCGTGACCTGGTTCGCCCGTGCCGCGAAGATCCGCGCGCAGGAGCAGCCGGCGTGACGGCTCGGCCGACCGGCTCATCCGGAGAGAGCCCCTGGCTGATCGTGATCGACCCGCAGGCGATCTTCGCGTCGCCCGCTTCGGCCTGGGGCTCGCCGTTCTTCGGCGACGTGATGCCGCGCATCCGGTCTCTCGCCGAGGTGTTCGGCGAGAGGGTGATCGTCACGAGGTGGATGCCGACGGCCGATCGCTCGACGTCCTGGGGCGAGTACTTCGCCGCCTGGCCCTTCGCCGATCAAGCGCCCTCCGATCCGCTCTTCGACCTGGTCCCCGAAGCGATCGGGCTGTCGCCGCTTCCCACCCTCGACCTGCCGACCTTCGGCAAATGGGGGCCCGAGATCGAGAAGATCGTCGGCCGGGGCGCACACGTGGTGCTCGCCGGGGTCGCGACCGATTGCTGCGTCATCTCGACCGCGCTGGCGGCGGCCGACGCCGGGGTGCACGTCACCGTGGCGGCCGATGCCTGCGCGGGCTCGACGACGGAGAATCAGATGGCGGCCCTGCAGGTCATGGGGCTCTACCCACCCCAGATCACGATCAGCGACACCGAAGCTGTGCTCGAGCAGCAGTAGTCATCGGCATCCGGTCATCGGCAGATGCACCGTGCCTGACGTTTCACGGACCTCAGGACGATTCGCGGACTCGATCCGTCGATACGTCCGTGTTCCGGCAACTTGTCCGTGATTCGTCGCTGTCAGCGTGCCGAGTCCGGCGAACCCGACCGGAATACTGCCAAGATGATGCGCGGAGAGGGGTTTCATGACCACGAGCGCGCACGAAGACGAGTCCGTCCGACCGGAGCGGTCCCGCCGACCGTGGCGCCGGACCAGGATCGCACTCGCGATCGTCGTCGGCACAGCGGCCGTGGTGGCCATCGTCGGGTCGATCACGCCGTGGCCGTCGGCCATGATCATCCGGGCGGTGTTCACGAAGGGCGGCGATGACACCGCCGCCGAGATGGACAAGCACGTTCCCGACACGAAGCTCACCGAGAAGCTCGACGTCGCCTACTCCGACGGCGGCGCCGACACGACGATGGACGTCTTCGCACCGGCATCCGCCACCGGCCCGCTGCCCACGGTCGTCTGGATCCACGGCGGCGCCTGGATCTCGGGGGCGAAGGAGAACGTCGATCCCTACATGCGCATCCTCGCCGCCGAGGGGTACACCACCATCGCCGTGAACTACACGATCGGCCCCGAAGGCGTGTACCCCCTGGCGGTGCATCAGCTCAACGACGCACTCGCCTACATCGACGAGCACGCGGAGGAGCTCGGCGTCGACCCGAACCAGATCGTGCTCGCGGGAGACTCGGCGGGCGCGCAGCTGGCCAGCCAGATGGCCACGCTGATCACCAGTCCCGACTATGCCGAGATCATGGACATCACACCCGCGCTCTCCTCCACACAGCTGGTCGCGACCGTGCTCAACTGCGGCGTCTACGACCTCGCCGCGTTGGCGGAGCTCGACGGCATCGCCGGGTGGGGATTCAAATCCGCGATGTGGGCGTACTCGGGAACCAAGACCTGGGCGGAGGATTCGACGGGCGCGACGATGTCGACGATCGACTGGGTGACCGCCGAATTCCCGACCACGTACATCTCCGGGGGAAACGGCGATGGCCTCACCTGGCTGCAATCGATTCCGATGGCGAAACGTCTGAGCGCACTCGGAGTCGACGTGACGACCCAGTTCTGGCCGGCGCCGCACGAGCCGGCTCTCCCCCACGAGTACCAGTTCCACCTGGACATGCCGGACGCACGGACCGCCCTGCAGAAGACGATCGACTTCCTGAACACGCATACGACGAGGTGACGGCGAGCGGCGCGCCGGCCCGATCCGCCTACTTCATCGTGTCGAGGATGCCGGTGAGGTCCTCGAACGTCGTGAGCGGGTTGAGGATGGCGAAGCGCGTGTTCGGTCGACCCCGGTGCGAGCTCGGCACGACGAACGCACGCTGCGAATCGAGCAGCTCGTCGGACCAGCGGTCGTAGTCGGCGCGCTCCCACCCCTCGCGCTCGAACACCACCACGGACAGCTCCGGCTCGCGCACGAGACTCAACTCGGGGCGCGCCTCGATCTCGGCGGCGATGCGCTTCGTCAGCGAGAGACCGGCGCTCACCGCCTCGCGGTACGCCGTCACGCCATAGGTGGCGAGCGAGAACCACAGCGGCAATCCGCGCGGGCGCCGAGTGAGCTGGATCGAGTAGTCCGAGGGGCTGAAGTCGCCGGCATCGGTCAGCGTGTCGAGGTACTCGGCGTGCTGGGTGTGCGCGCGGCGCCCGGAATCCGGGTCGCGGTAGATCAGGGCGCAGCAGTCGAACGGGGCGAACAGCCACTTGTGCGGATCGACGATGACCGAGTCCGCGCGCTCGACGCCAGAGAAGATCGGCCTGGCCTCTGGCGCCAGCATGGCTGTGAGGCCGTACGCGCCGTCGATGTGCAGCCAGAACTCGAAGTCGTCCTTGAGTGCGGCGATGCCCGCGATGTCGTCGACGATGCCGAAATTGGTCGATCCGGCCGTCGCGACGACCGCGCAGATCTCGTCGCCGTGCTCGATGAGCGCCTCGCGCACCGCATCGGCTCGGAGCCTGCCGTCGTCGCCTGCCGGCACGAGCAGCACATCGGCGTCCATCACCTTCGCGGCCGATTTGTTCGACGAATGCGCTTCGACGCTGCAGAGGATCTTCCAGCGTCGAGGAAGCTCTGCGCCCGCCTCGAGCAGACGCGCCTTGGCCGCCTCGCGCGCGGCGACCAGCGCCGACAGATTGCCGATCGTCCCGCCCTGCACGAACACACCGCCCGCTCCCTCGGGCAGGCCGAACTCGGCGGCGAGGAAGGAGAGCACCTCGTTCTCGGCGTGCACGGCCCCGGCGCCCTCGAGCCAGCTGCCCCCGTAGAGACCGGAGGCGGACACGACCAGGTCGAACGCGATCGCGGCCATCGTCGGCGCCGTGGGGATGAACGACAGATACGAGGGGTGGCTCGTCGTGAGGCAGGCCGGGGCGAGGATGTGCTCGAAGACGCTGAGCGCGCGCTGCGATCCGAGGCCCGCATCGGTGATGGTCGCGCCGACCAGCCGATTCAGCTCGGCGGGTGTCTGCGGCTTGTCGAGGGGCACGTCTGCGGCGAGCATCCTCCGGCGGGAGTAGTCGAGCACGGCGTCGACGATCGCCGTCGATTCGGCCGAGGCCGCGTGCATGCGTTCTGCTCCCATGAGGGGGTTCCTTACCTGTGTGATCCCGCGTGCGCGGAAGAGGGTGTGTGATGTTCGGGGGTCGTCGGCACATCGAGCACCGCGGCGAGCGTGCGCCGCGCGAGATCGGTGCGGTCTCTCGGCGCCCAGTGCACGAGCGAGTGCGCACTCATGCCGTCGACCATCGCGAGCAGCATCCACGCCGACGAGTCGGGGTCGACCCTGATGCTCGCGTCCTCGCCGATCGCCCGGGCGATGAGGTCTTCGAGAGCACTGTGCCAGAGGTCCATCTCCGCGCGCACCCGCGTGGCGAGGGCCTCGTTCCTGGCGCCCAGCGCCCACGACTGCACCCAGACCATGGCCACGTCGTCGCGGGAGTCGTCGAGAAGGGTCTCGACGAGTCGGAGGAGGTTCGTGCGCAGGTCGAGGGCCGGATCGTATGCACCGATCACCTCGTCGCGCTCGGCCGCCACGATGTCGGTGAACACCTCGGCGATGAAGGTCTCCATGACCGGGCGGTAGTGGGCGACGAGCGCGGGAGTGACGCCGACTCTCGCGGCCACCGCACGCAGCGTGAGCGCCTCGAGTCCGCTTTCGCCGGCGAGTGCCCGCGCCGCATCGACGATCGACCGCTCACGCTGCTCCGGAGGCAGCCTGCGCGGTTTCTCGGCCCTTGACGCTGTGTTCATCAGGGGCTACCGTAGCACCAGTTGATCACGTGTTCAATAGCGTTCACGGCCTCCGCACCGGCGAGGCGGCGATCGACGGCGAGGAGACGACGATGGCCTGGCACATGCCCGCCGAGACAGCACCCCATGACCGCATCTGGATGGCGTTCCCCGCCGAGGGGCCGACCCTGGGCGAGACGGCGTCCGAGCGCGAAGAGGGGTACGACACCTGGACGGCGGTCGCGCATGCGGTGGCCGAGTTCACCCCCGTGACGATGATCGTCGACCCTGCAGAGCTCTCGCGCGCCCGACGAATGCTGGGCGGCGGCATCGACATCGTCGAGGCGCCCGTCGACGAGTTCTGGATGCGCGACTCCGGCCCCACGTTCGTGATCGACGACGACCGCCCGGGGGTTCTCGGCGCGGTCGACTGGATCTTCAACGGATGGGGCGCCCCCGCCTGGGCGCAATGGCAGCATGCCGCGCAGCACGCACGGATCATCGCCGGCGCCGTCGGCGCGGAGCTCGTGAGCTCGGCGCTCGTCAACGAGGGCGGCGGGATCCACGTCGACGGCGAGGGCACCGTGCTGCTCACCGACACCGTGCAGCTCGACCCCCGCCGCAACCCCTACGCCGACCGGGCGCGGGTCGAAGCCGAGATGGCCAGGACGATCGGCGCGACGAAAGCCGTCTGGCTGCCCCGGGGGCTCACGCGCGACTACGACGAATTCGGCACGAACGGCCATGTCGACATCGTGGCCACGATCGCCGGACCGGGGCGCATCCTGCTGCACGATCAGCAGGATGCGGCGCACCCCGACCATGCCGTGACGAGAGAGCTCCGCGCCCACCTCGAGCAGCAGACGGATGCCGCGGGGCGGCGCTTCGAGGTCATCGACCTCCCGGCACCGGCGACCCTGACCGACGCCGAGGGCTTCGTCGACTGGAGCTACGTCAACCACCTCGTCAGCAACGACGGCGTCATCGCCTGTGGTTTCGGCGATGCGGAGGCCGACGCCACCGCGCGCGAGATCCTCTCCGACGTGTATCCGGGGCGCCGGGTCGTCACGGTCGACGCCCGCCCGCTGTTCGATCGCGGCGGGGGCATCCACTGCATCACGCAGCAGCAGCCGCGCACGACCGTGCCGAATGACGGAGCCCGCTCATGATCGACGTCGTCGAGGCATCCATCGCCGATCTGCGGCGAGCGCTGGAGACAGGCCAGGCGACCGCGGTCGATCTGGTCGACGCCTACCTCGCACGCATCGCCGCCTACGACCGCCCCGGCACCCAGACGTCGTTGGCCGCGATCGTGGTCGACAATCCGGATGCACGGGCCGAAGCCGAGGCCTCGGATGCACGACGGATTCGAGGCGAGGTCCTCGGACCGCTCGACGGCATCCCGTACACCGCGAAGGACAGCTACCTGGTGCGCGGCCTGACCGCGGCAGCGGGGAGTCCGGCTTTCGCGGATCTCATCGCGCAGCATGACGCCTTCACCATCGAGCGCCTGCGCGCGGGCGGAGCCATCTGCCTGGGGCTGACGAACATGCCCCCGATGGCCAACGGCGGCATGCAGCGCGGCGTGTACGGCAGGGCGGAGAGCCCCTACAACGCCGACTTCCTCACGGCGCCCTTCGCCTCCGGCTCGTCCAACGGCTCAGGCACTGCCACGGCGGCGAGCTTCGCGGCATTCGGCCTGGGCGAGGAGACCTGGTCGAGCGGCCGCGGACCGGCGACGAACAACGCGCTCTGCGCCTACACCCCGTCGAGAGGCGTCATCTCGACCCGCGGCAACTGGCCGCTGGTTCCCACGATGGACGTCGTGGTGCCGCACACCCGCACCATGGCCGACCTCCTCGAGGTGCTCGACGTGATCGTCTCCGACGACACCGAGACCCGCGGGGACTTCTGGCGCGCACAGCCGTGGGTCGAGCTCCCTGCGGCATCGGCGGTGCGGCCGGAGTCGTACCCCGCGCTCTCGAGCGATGCGACGAGCGCCCTCCGCGGCGCGCGCATCGGCATCCCGCGCATGTACGTCAACGCCGACCCGGATGCCGGCACGGGTGATGCACCCGGCATCGGCGGCCCGACCGGTCAGCGCATCGAGACGCGACCGTCGGTGATCGACCGCTGGGAGGCGGCTCGACGTGACTTCGCAGCCGCCGGTGCCGTGGTGGTCGAGGTCGACTTCCCGGTGGTGTCGAACTACGAGGGGGACCGGCCAGGCGCACCGACGATCGCGACCCGCGGCCTGGTGTCGCCCGAATACCTGCACCGTGAGATCGTCGACCTGTCGGCCTGGGCCTGGGAGGACTTCCTGCAGGCGAACGACGACCCGCGGCTGCCCACGCTCGCGGGTGTCGACGGCGCCTCGATCTTCCCCCATCCCGAGGGAGCCCTGCCCGACCGCTACACGGGATTCGACGACGACATCGCCGAGTACCCCGGCTGGGTGCGCGAGCATCCGGACATGCGGTTCGAGGAGATGACGGAGCTGCCCGACGGGCTGCGCGGCCTCGAGGAGACCAGGCGGATCGACCTCGAATCCTGGATGGACGAGCTCGAGCTCGACGCGGTCGTGTTCCCCGCGGTCGCCGACGTCGGACCGGCCGACATGGACGTGAACGAGGCGTCCGCAGACCTCGGCTGGCGCAACGGCACGTGGATCGCGAACGGCAACCTGACCGTGCGGCACCTCGGAATCCCCACGGTCACCGTGCCGATGGGGCTGATGTCCGACATCGGCATGCCGATCGGCCTGACCTTCGCCGGCCGCGCCTACGACGACTCCGCTCTGCTGCGCCTCGCCGCGGGGTTCGAGCAGATCGGCGCGCCCGGCGAGCGTCGCACCGAGCCCCCGCGCACACCGAGGCTCTGACGAGGCCGGCTGTCAGTGAGGCCGGGTGTCAGTGGAGCCGGATGTCAGTGGAGCCCGGTGTCAGTGAGGCCGGGTGCCAGTGAGGCGCGGTGTCAGTGGGTCCAGGTGTGCACGGGCTCGCCTGCCTGCATCCGCTCCAGGTACCCCGCGAGCATGCCGTGCAGCGCGTCGGGCCGGGACGCGCCGGCGCGCTCACGAGCCGCGACGTCCTCGCGCTGCCAGACGGCGCCGTTTCGTCCGGTGACGCATCGCTGCTCGATGATGCCCAGATATCGATCACGCACGTCGGGGCCGACGCCGTACGCGTCCAGTCCCTCGGCCGCCGCGGGCAGCAGCCGTCGCAGCACCAGCTCTCTCGGGCTGACCCCGCCGACCTCCGGCCAGTACAGTCGGGAGTCGATGCCCCCTCGTGCCGCAGCCTGCAGGTTCTCGGCTGCGGCGTCGAAGGTCATCTGCGTCCAGATCGGACGGTCGGCCTCAGCCAGGCTGCGCACGAGGCCGTAGTAGAACGCGGCGTCCGCCACCACGTCGACGACGCTCGGCCCCGCCGGCAGCACCCGGTTCTCGAGACGCAGATGCGCGGTCCCGCTCTCGACGTCATACACCGGACGGTTCCAGCGATAGACGGTGCCGTTGTGCATGCGCAGCTCGGCGAGCTCCGGAGCACGCCCCTCGGCGAGCGCCTCGAAGGGATCCTCCTCCGAGCACACGGGCAGCAGCGCCGGGAAATACCGCGAGTTCTCCTCGAAGAGGTCGAAGATCGACGTCACCCACCGCTCGCCGAACCAGACGCGCGGACGCACGCCCTGATTCTTGAGCTCCTGCGGCCTGGTGTCCGTCGCCTGCTCGAACATCGGGATCCGCGTCTCGTGCCACAGCGCCTTGCCCGCGAAGAACGGGGAGTTGGCAGCGAGCGCCACCTGCACGCCGGCGATCGCCTGCGCCGCGTTCCAGTACGAGGCGAACGACTCGGGTGCGACCTGCAGATGCAGCTGCACGGAGGTGCACGCGGCCTCGGGCAGGATCGTGTCGCAGACCATCGCGAGCTGTTCGACGGGGTGATCATCGCTCAGCGCGACGCCGTCGAGCTGCAGCTCGATGTCCTCGCCGCGCGCCGAGAGGATCTGCTGGCCCAGCAGGCTGTAGCGAGGATCTGCCGAGAACCAGCGTTCGGTGAAGTGCGTCTCGTCGAGCGTCGGGAGCATCCCGATCATCGCCAGAGCGCTGCCGGCCGACCGCGCCCGACGATCGGCGACGTCGAGCGAGCCGCGCAGCACGGTCTCGAGCTCTTGGAGATGCCCGTCTCCGATCGGACGCGGCGCCACATTGATCTCGACGTTGAAGCGCGCGAGCTCGGTCTGGAAGGCCGGCGAGGAGATCGCCTCGAGCACCGCGTCATTCCCCCGGGCCGGCGCGCCCTGCTCGTCGACCAGATTGAGCTCGATCTCGAGACCGAGCTGCGAGTCGGGAGCGTCGACCGCTGAGAATCGGCCGTCCGCCAACATCGATGCCAGCGCGTCGAGACACCGCTCAGCCTTGGCGCGGAACTGCGTGCGGTCCTGACGCGTGAAAGTCCGCGCCTCGATGCTGTCACCCATACGCCGACGGTATCCACCGCGCGCCGCCTCGTCGAGCAAGGCATCCCATATTTCACCATTGTGACGATCGCCACGATTGTTATATGTTCGGCGTGTCCCTCACGACAGGAAGCGATCCATGAGCACTGAGAACAACGAGCGCGAACTCGAAGCCGGCATCGTCACCGACCTGTCCGGGCGCATGACCTACGGGTCGTACCTGTCGCTCGATCAGCTGCTCACCGCCCAGAACCCGGTCAGCGTTCCCGAGCATCACGACGAGATGCTGTTCATCATCCAGCATCAGACGACCGAGCTCTGGCTCAAGCAGATGCTGCACGAGCTCTCCTCGGCCCGTGAGCTGCTGGCGAGCGACGATCTGCGCGACGCCCTCAAGCGCGTCGCGCGCATCAAGCGCATCCAGGACGTCATCACCCAGCAGTGGTCGATCCTCGCGACCCTCACGCCCACCGAGTACGCACAGTTCCGTGGCGCGCTCGGTGCGTCGTCCGGGTTCCAGTCGGCCCAGTACCGCGCCGTCGAGTTCGCCCTCGGCAACAAGAACGAGAAGATGCTCGGGGTCTTCAGCGATCATCCGGCCAACCGTGCGCTGCTCACCGCCGAGTGGGAGAAGCCGACCCTCTACGACGAGTTCCTGCGCTACGCGTCTCGACGCGGACTGCCGATTCCCGACGAGATCCTCGAGCGCGATGTCCGGCTGCCCTACCGCGAGACGCCGGCGCTCGTGCCGGCGATCCGCGAGATCTACCAGAACCACCAGCAGCATTGGGACCTCTACGAGGCCTGCGAAGACCTGGTCGACCTCGAGGACAACTTCCAGTTCTGGAGATTCCGCCACCTCAAGACCGTGGCGCGCACCATCGGCATGAAGGTGGGCACCGGCGGATCGAGCGGCGTCGGATTCCTGCAGCGCGCGCTCGACCTCACCTTCTTCCCCGAGCTCTACACAGTGCGCACGGAGATCGGCGGATGATGCGCGCCGCGACCTTCTTCGACGGCGAGGAGTGGCGCGAGGGCTCGGTCGCTCTCGACGGAGAGCGGATGCTGGTGAGCGACGAGCGCCCGGCATCCGATCTGCCGCGCATGGCCGGTGCGATCATCGGCGGCTTCACCGACCACCACGTGCACCTGCAGCTCGTGGACCACACCGCACTCGCCCACTCGACGCTCGCGCGGGTGATCGACCTCGGGGCTGATCCGGGGGTGATCGCGTCGTACGCCGAGGCAGCGCGTTTCGTCTCGGTCGCTGGCGCGTCCTCGCTCAACGACCGAGGGGGCGACGACACACGTGTCGTCTCGGTCGCTGGCGCGTCCTCGCTCAACGAGCACGACCGTTCGTTGAGCGAGCGCAGCGAGACGAAACGCGCCGATCACGCGGTCGTCATCGAGTTCGCCGGCGCGTTCCTCACCCCCGTCGGCGGCTACCCGTCCGACCGCGACTGGGCACCCGCCGACTCCTGGCGCGAGATCGTCGACGAGGCGGCCGCCGCTGCCGCCGTGCGCGAGATGGCCGAGGCCGGCGCCTCGTGCATCAAGGTCGCGAGCAATGCGGCGGCGGGGCCCGTCTTCGACGACGACCTCTTCCGCGCGATCATCCTGCACGCGGCAGCGCGTCGGCTTCCGATCGTCGCGCACGCCGAAGGACGAGGCGAGGCGCAGCGCGCCGCGCGCCTGGGCGCCACCCGACTCGCGCACGCGCCCTTCACCGAGCGGCTCGATGACGACGAGATCGCGGCTCAGGCCGCATCCGTCTCGTGGGTGTCGACGCTCGCCATCCACGGCGGCGCCGACCTGCGCATCGCCACCGACAACACACGACGCTTCCATGCGGCAGGAGGCACGGTGCTGTACGGCACGGATATGGGCAACGGTCCGGCTCCGGTGGGTCTGAACCCCGTCGAGATCGCTGTGCTCCGCGACGTCGGCATCCGTGGCGTCGACCTGCTGCGCGCGCTCGCCCCGCAGGACCCGCGCGGCCCCGGCATCCGACTGCTGCATCTTCCCGACGTCGATGCCGCCCCCACGTTCGCCCGCCCGCTCACCATCGACGATCTGAAGGCGTGACATGACCGACTCGCTGCACGACCCCTCCCCTCGAGACTCCGCCGCCGATGACGCCGCGCTCGTCGACGAGGCCCGCGCCCTCGATGCGACAGACCCGCTGCGCGAGCACCTCGCCGCATTCGTCGAGGCGCCGGGCGTCGACGCCTATCTCGACGGCAACTCGCTCGGCCGCCCGCTGCGTCACGTGCCGGAGCAGCTGGCCGCCTTCGCGCGCGGCGACTGGGGAACGCGCCTGATCCGCTCGTGGGACGAGCAGTGGATGGCGCTGCCGATGGAACTCGGCGATCGCATCGGCAGCCTGACCCTCGGTGCGGCGGCCGGTCAGACCATCGTCGCCGATTCGACGAGCGTGCTCATCTACAAGCTCATGCGCGCGGCGGCCACTGCCGACCCCAGCCGCACCGAGCTCGTGATCGAGGCAGGCAACTTCCCCACCGACCGCTTCCTCGCCGCCGGCGTCGCCGCCGAGACGGGCATGACGATCCGCTGGATCGAGCCCGACCCGGTGCACGGTGTGCAGGTCACCGACGTGCAGGCGGTCGTCTCGGAGCGCACCGCCCTCGTCTCGCTCAGCCATGTCGACTACCGCTCCGGCGCGCTCGCCGACATGCCCGCGATCACCAACGCCGCGCATGATGCGGGCGCGCTGATGATGTGGGATCTCTGCCACACGGCCGGCGTCATCCCCATGCAGCTCGACGCCTGGGGCGTCGACATGGCGGTCGGCTGCACCTACAAGTACCTCAACGGCGGCCCCGGATCCCCCGCGTTCGCGTATCTGCGTCATGAGCACCAGGGCGTGCTGCGCCAGCCCATCCAGGGGTGGTGGAGCGCGGCCGACATCTTCGCGATGGGGCCGGAGTACGAGCCGTCGACGGACATCCGCCAGCTCCTCAGCGGCACCCCTCCGATCACCTCGATGCTCGCGATGCAGGGGATGCTGGACCTGATCGAGATGTCGACGATCACCCGGATCCGCGCGAAGTCGATCTCGCTGACCGACCTCGCCGTGCGCGCCTACGACCGGGTGCTCGCCCCCCTCGACGTGCGCCTTCTGAGTCCCAGGCAGGCGGAGCTGCGCGGCGGGCACGTCACCATCGGGCACCCTGACTTCCGCTCCGTCACGCAGCGGCTGTGGGCGCAGGGCATCATCCCCGACTTCCGGTTCCCCGACGGCATCCGCCTCGGTCTCTCTCCCCTCAGCACGTCGCACGTCGAGACCGTCACCGGGGTGCTGGCCGTGCGCGACGCCCTGACCGCGCATGCCCGCTGAGACACACGACACCCTCACGCCGCTCGATGACATCGACGCGCGGCCGGGCAGCACGGCCTCGTTGCTGCGCACCCTGGTCGGGCTGTACCTCCGCCCGATCGGAGGGTGGATCGCGACGGCCGATCTGATCGCGCTGGCGCGCGACCTCGGCATCCCCGACGCGCAGACCCGCACCGGCATCACGCGCCTCAAGCAGAAGGGGCTGCTCCTCGCCGAACGCGGCATCTCGGTCGGCTACCGGCTGCACCCGGATGCCGTCGCGATGCTCGAACGCGGAGATCGGCGCATCTTCGACATGCGCGAGATGACGGATGCCGACCCGTGGTGCCTGATCTCGTTCTCGATCCCGGAGAGCGCACGGCGCGTGCGCCATCAGCTGCGTCGTCGTCTGCAGTGGATCGGCGCAGGGGCCGTCTCCTCAGCGCTCTGGATCTGCCCTGGACATCTGCGCGACGAGGTCGAGCAGATCCTCGACGAGCTCGATGCTCGCGGCTGGGTCACGCTGTTCTCCGCGAGCGCTCCCGCCCCCGGAGGCACGCTGGCCGATGCGGCCGCGGCCTGGTGGGATCTCGAGGCACTGCGCTCCGAGCATCTCGCGTTCCAGGCGTCACTGGCCGAGCTGCCCAGCGACCCCTTCGCCGCCTTCGTGCAGCTCATCGACCGCTGGCGCGTGATCCCCTATCTCGACCCCGGGCTTCCCCCGTCGATGCAGCCGCTCGACTGGCCGGGACGGCGCAGCTTCTCGGAGTTCGCCCGGCTGTCGTCCGCGCTGTCGGATGCCGCGTGGCACCGCGTGCAGACAGTCACCGCGGCGCGGGGGCGGTCGTAGCGCGCACGACGAGCCTCGTCGGGAGGATCACATGCATCTCGTCGATCTCGCGCCCGGCGAGCAGGGTGAAGACCATGTCTGCGGCGACCGCGCCGAGGCGACGCATGGGCTGCTGGATCGTCGTGAGCGGCAGTGCGCGTCGCGTCGCCTCGGGCACGTCGTCGAAGCCGATCACCGAGAGGTCGTCGGGCACTCGCAGACCCAGCTCGGTGGCGACGTCGATCACCGCGATGGCCGACAGATCGTTCGCGGCGAAGATCGCCGTCGGGCGTGACGCTGCGCTCAGCATCACCCGGGCCGAGTCGCGCGTGGCATCGAGCTCGTAGCGACCGATGCCGATCAGCGACGGGTCGAGGGGGATGCCCGCATCGGCGAGCGCCCGACGATAGCCGGCGTCACGGAGTCCGGCGGAGCGCAGGTCGGGCCGACCCGCGAGGAAGCCGATGCGTCGATGCCCCAGTTCGATCAGGTGCCTGGTCGCGGCGAGCGCGCCACCGAAGCTGTCGGACTCGACGGTCGGCAGGTCGGCTCGTCCGGTGTGCGGGTCGATGGCGACGACCGGTATCTCGGTTCCCGCGTTGACCACCGTCGGCGTCACCATGATGGCGGCGTCGATCAGCGTGCCCGAGAGCCTGCTGAGCGAGCGCCGCTCCCAGCCCTCTCCCGCGCCGAGATTCGAACCGCTGTACGCCAGCAGGTCGAAGGCCGTGTCGTGCACGGCGGTGCCGACACCCTTCAGGATCTCGGCGCTGAACGGCTCGAAGTCCGCGAGCAGCACGCCGATGACCCCGGTGCGTCGCGCCCGCATGCTGCTCGCGACGAGGCTCGATTCGTAGCCGAGCTGCTTCACGGTGTCGAGCACGCGCTGCACCGTGGCATCCGCGATGCCGTAGCGCCCGTTGACCGCCTTCGAGACGGTCGACACCGACACCCCCGCCGCCCGCGCGACGTCGTGGATCGTGGTCCGGGTGCCCATGAGACGCCAGCGTAGCCGCGTGCGAGACGTCATGGAAACTGTTTTCGAAAACGTTTGACGATCGCCGGTGACGGTTGAAGACTGCATCCCACTGCGGTCTCGTCCGAGCACCCGCAGGCGCCCCGCAGTGACGCGGCGCGCAACTCGATGAGGAGAACGATCACATGAACAGCAGAAGGCTCCCCCTCGCCTCCGCGGTCGCAGCAGTCGCCGTCGGAGCGCTCGCACTCTCCGGCTGCACCGCCGACTCGTCCGGCGGCGGCGACGACGGCTCATCCAGCATGACCCTCTGGCACAACTCGACGACCGGCCCCGGCGTGGAGTTCTGGGAGCAGACGGTCGCCGATTTCGAGGCCGACAACCCCGGGGTCACGATCGAGATCCAATCGATCCAGAACGAAGACCTCGACGGGAAGCTGCAGACCGCCCTCAACTCGGGCGACGCTCCCGACATCTTCCTTCAGCGAGGCGGCGGAAAGATGGCCGCGATGGTCAAGGCCGGTCAGCTCAAGGACCTCACCGACGTCATCTCCGGTCCTGCGGCCGAGGAGATCACCGACGCCGCGTACTCGGCGAACAGCCTCGACGACAAGATCTACGCCATGCCGGTCGCCGTGCTGCCCGGAGGCCTGTTCTACAGCCAGGACCTCTTCGACCAGGCGGGCATCACCGAGAACCCCACCACGCTCGACGAGCTGGAGCAGGCCACGGAGGCGCTGAAGTCGGCAGGCGTCGATCCCATCGCCCTCGGCGCCAAGGATGCGTGGCCAGCCGCCCACTGGTACTACTGGTTCGCGCTGCGCGAGTGCAGCTCCGACACCCTCGCCAAGGCCGCGGATTCGATGGACTTCAGCGACGACTGCTGGATCCGCGCGGGCGAGGACCTGCAGGGCTTCGCCGACACGGAGCCGTTCAACTCCGGCTTCCTCACGACTCCCGCCCAGCAGGGTGCCGGCAGCTCGGCCGGCCTCATCGCCAACCACCAGGCGGGCATGGAGCTGATGGGCGCCTGGAACCCCGGCGTGATCGGGTCGCTGACGCCTGACGAGAAGCCCCTGGCCGATCTCAGCTGGTTCCCGTTCCCCGAGGTCGAGGGCGGCGAGGGAGAGCCGGGATCGATGATGGGCGGCGTCGACGGATACTCCTGCTCGGTGGACGCCCCCGACGCCTGCGTCGACTTCCTCAACTACCTCGGCACGTCCGACGTGCAGACGAACTACTACAAGGCGTTCAACGCCCCGCCGGTGAACACCGTCGCTCAGGAGGCCGTGACCGAGCCCTACCTGCAGTCGATCCTCGAGGCCTACAACGCGGCGCCGTACGCGTCGCAGTGGCTCGACACCGTCTACGGACAGAACGTGGGCAATGCCCTGAACGTCGCGGTGGTCAACATGCTCGCAGGGCAGGGAACCCCTGAGGACATCGTCAAGGCCGTTCAGGATGCCGCGGCGAAGGCGTGAGGTCGGAGCCCGGCTGGAAGTGATCCTTCTGGCCGGGCCCGCCCTGGTCGTCTTCCTCGCCTTCGTCATCTTCCCGGTGCTGATGGCCGCGTTCTACGGCTTCTTCAGCTGGCAGGGATACGGACCTCCGACCGATTTCGTGGGGCTCAAGAACTACCTCACGATCGTCCAGGACCCGCTGTTCCACGATGCGCTGGCGCACAACGGCGTCATCCTGGTGCTGTCGCTCGTGCTGCAGGGCCCGGCGGCGATCCTCCTGGCGCTGCTGCTGAACAGACGGATGCGGGGACAGTCGCTCATCCGCGTGCTGATCTTCATCCCCTACGTGATCTCGGAGGTCGTCGTCGGCACGGGCTGGAGCCTGATGCTCCAGACGAACGGCGCGTTCAACGCACTGCTCGGCAAGATCGGCCTGGGATTCCTCGCCGGAGACTGGCTGTCGAATCCCGACATCGCGATCTGGACGCTGATGGTCATCATCACCTGGAAGTACGTCGGCTTCGCCGTCATCCTCTTCCTCGCGGGCCTTCAGGGGATCCCTGAAGAACTGCACGAGGCGGCGGCCATCGACGGAGCCTCGTACTGGCAGATCCAGTGGCGCATCACCCTGCCGCTGCTGGCACCGACGCTGCGGATCTGGGCGTTCCTGTCGATCATCGGCTCGCTGCAGCTGTTCGACCTGGTGTACATCATCTGGGGGCAGTACATCGCCTCCACCGCCGGCACCTCGACGATGGCGACCTACATGGTCTCCGAGGGGCGCAACGCGGGCAACTACGGATACGGCAACGCGGTCGCCGTGGTGCTGTTCGTGATCTCGCTCGTGGTCGCGCTGATCTATCAGCGCGCCGTGCTGCGAAAGGACACCGACGGCGCGCTGACCGGAGACTCGGGGCGTCGACGCGGCCGTCGCGCCGTCGAGCCGCAGCCGGTCGTCGCCGAACTCGAGAAGGAGACCACACGATGACCGCCACCTCGGTGCTCGTCACCCGTCGTCCTGGGCGGTCCGCGAAGCCGCGGCTGCCGTGGGCGAACCCTGCAGTGTACTTCGTCGCGCTGATCGCCATCGGGCTCATGCTCGCTCCGATCGCGTACATCATCATCGGCGGTTTCCGCACCAATGCCCAGATCACCACGGACCCCGCCGGGCTGCCGCAGCCCTGGGCGATCGGCAACTACCTCGACGTGCTCACCGGCGGCATCTTCTGGCGCCAGGTGCTCAACTCGACGATCGTGGCGCTGGCCACCACGCTCGGTGTCGTCGCCCTCGGCCTGATGGCCGCGTACGTCCTGGCACGGTATCGGTTCGCGGGGCGGGGCGTGCTCTACGCGTTCTTCGCCGCGGGGCTGATGTTCCCCCTGACGGTCGCGATCACCCCGCTGTACATCGTGGTGCGCAGCCTCGGCCTCATGAACTCGCTGGGCGGGGTGATCCTCCCGCAGATCGCGTTCGCCCTGCCGACGACGATCATCATCCTGGTGCCGTTCCTGCGGGCGATCCCCGACGAGATCCAGGAGGCGGCCTTCATCGACGGATGCAGTCGACTGGGGTTCTTCTGGCGGATGGTGCTGCCGCTGTCGCTTCCCGGGGTGATCACCACCGGCATCCTGGCGTTCATCGGCAGCTGGAACGGCTACCTCCTGCCGCTGTTCATCCTCAACGACGCCTCGGCCTTCACCCTGCCGCTCGGGGTGCAGTCGTTCGCCTCGCAGTACTCGGTCGACACGGCGAAGGTGCTCGCCTTCACCTCGCTGTCGATGATCCCCGCGCTGATCTTCTTCAGCCTGTTCGAGCGGCGCATCGTCGGAGGGCTGACCGGTGCGGTCAAGGGCTGAGACGGCCCCGTTCCCGGCGACGCTCGACGATGAAACCCAGAAAGAGAACGTGATGTACGACTCCCCCGGCGTTCCCCGCCGATCACCCCGCGTCGAGGCGCTGCTCGCACAGATGACCCTCGAGGAGAAGCAGTCGCAGCTCGTCGGCTTCTGGGTCGACCAGGGCGACGAGGTCGTCGCCCCGATGGCCGGCGAGAAGAAAAGCTCCTCCCGCTACGACGAGGCGACGGCGCACGGCATCGGTCACCTCACCCGCGTCTACGGCACGCGACCGGTCGATCCCGCAGAGCGGGCGGCGTGGCTCTGGGCCGAGCAGCGACGGCTGCAGCAGGAGACGCGACTCGGGATCCCCGCGATCGTGCATGAGGAGTGCCTGACGGGGCTCGCGGCGTGGAAGGCGGCCACCTTCCCGACTCCGCTCGCCTGGGGCGCGTCCTTCGACCCCGAGCTGGTCGAGGAGGTCGGCCGCGCGATCGGATCGTCGATGCGCGCGCTCGGCATCCATCAGGGCCTGGCCCCCGTGCTCGACGTGATCCGCGACCCCCGCTGGGGCCGCGTCGACGAGTGCATCGCCGAGGATCCGCTCGTCGTGGGCACGGTGGGCACCGCCTATGTGCGGGGGCTGCAGGCCGAGGGCGTGCACGCGACCCTCAAGCACTTCGTGGGATACTCCGCCTCGAGAGCAGGCCGCAATCACGCACCGGTGAGCGCGGGACTGCGCGAGATCGAGGACGTGCTCCTCCCGCCGTTCGAGATGGCGGTGCGCGACGGCGGAGTGCGCAGCGTGATGAACTCCTACGCCGACATCGACGGAGTGCCGGTCGCGGCCGACCCGCGCTACCTCACCGGCATCCTGCGCGACCGGTGGGGGTTCGACGGCGTGGTCGTGTCGGACTACTTCGCCGTCGACTTCCTGCGGAGCATGCACAGGGTCGCCGCGGACTCCGCCGACGCCGCACGCCTCGCACTCACGGCGGGGATCGATGTGGAGCTGCCGTCCCCCGACGCCTACCTGACGCTGGCCGACCAGGTGCGCGACGGACGCCTCGACCCCGAGGTGCTCGATCGCGCCGTCGGCCGGGTGCTCGCGCAGAAGGAGGAGCTCGGGCTGCTCGACGCCGACTTCAGCACTCCCCCGGCCTCCGTCGACCTCGACTCGGCGTCGCATCGCGCGCTCGCCCGACGACTCGCCCAGGAGTCGGTCGTGCTGCTGAGCAACGACGGCATCCTGCCCCTCGACCGGTCATCCGATGCGAGCATCGCGGTGATCGGGCCCAACGCCGACAGCGCAGAGGCCCTGATGGGCTGCTACTCGTTCGTCAACCACGTGCTCGCTCACCATCCAGACGTCCCCGCGGGGATCGCTCTGCCGACGGTCGCAGAATCGCTGCGGAACGAGTTCCCGCGGGCTCGGGTGACCACCACGAGCGGATGCGCTGTCGAGGGCGTCGACCGCTCGGGCATCGCCCCCGCTGTCGAGGCCGCGGCCGCCGCCGACGTCGCGATCGTGGTCGTGGGCGATCGGGCGGGACTCTTCGGGCGGGGCACCGTCGGAGAGGGCAACGACGTCGACGATCTCGAACTCCCCGGAGTGCAGCGCGAACTCGTCGAGGCCGTCGTCGCGACGGGCACGCCGGTCATCCTCATCACGATGACCGGGCGCCCCTATGTGCTCGACTGGGCGCTCCCTCCTCGTGCGGGAGCGGCGGGGACGATGGCCGGCCTGGGCGCGACGGATGCCGTGGCGGCGCCCGCCGACCCGGCTCCCCTCCCCGCGGCCGTGCTGCAGACGTTCTTCCCCGGCGAGGAGGGGGCTCCCGCTCTCGCCGCGCTGCTGAGCGGGAAGGCCGTGCCCTCGGGGCGGCTGCCGGTGTCGCTGCCGCGGTCGGCGGGCGCGCAGCCGTATTCGTACCTGCACGCCGTGCTCGGCGGACGCACCGACGTGACGAGCGCCGACCCGACCCCGGTGCGGCCCTTCGGCTTCGGGCTCAGCTACACGACCTTCGCGCACGAGGGGCTCGAGGTTCCCGAGACCATCAGTGCGGGCGAGACCCTGACCTCGACCGTGCGGGTGCGCAACACCGGCGAAGTCGAGGCGACCGACGTCGTGCAGCTCTACGCGAACGACGAGATCGCGAGCGTGGCGCGGCCCGTCGCCCAACTGGTCGACTTCCGCCGCGTCACGCTCGCGCCCGGCGATGAGCAGATCGTCACCTTCGAGGTGCCGATCGACCGGCTCGCCTTCACCGGACTCGACGGACGGCGTCGCGTCGAAGCCGGAACGATCCGGCTCTGGGTCGGCGACGCCTGCGACGACGAGGAGACGATGGCCAGAACCGAGATCCTCTGAGCCGTCAGTCGGTCACGGCGCCGATGAAAGCGGCGACGTGCTCCTGCAGCTTCAGGATCCGCAGCTCCCGCGCCAGCTCCCTGTCGTACCCGTCGTAGGCCAGCGGCGGCAGCACGCGGACGTTCTGCGAGCATCCGAACTCCGCGCAGACGAGGGTGCCGATGGTGTCGCCCTTGCGACCGGCGGGCCCCGCCTTGCGGGCGACGTACAGCTGCACGTCGTTGCGCAGGGTGACGTCCTCGCACCACGAGCATTGCGCTCGCGCGATGACGCGCTGCTCGGCACGCTGCAGGACGACGCCTCTGGCGACGCCCTCGACCCAGGTCACGACATAGGCGCGGCGGGGCAGCTTGGGGTCGACCCAGCCGAGGTAGTCGAGCTTCTCGGTGTCGAGGTCGGAGAAGCCCGGCGGCAGGGTGAGGTCTGAGACCTCCTTGCGGGAGGCGTTGATGAAGGAGGCGCGCAGGGTGCGCTCGTCGATGGGACGCATGAGTGGACTGCTTTCGAAGAGGTCGCGGTGACCGCGACGGAGAAGGACGGAGGAGTCGGCATCCGTCGGATGCCGGGTACGACGCGGCTCCGGGGACGGATGTTCCGCCTCCGGCCGATCGTCAGCCTCTGTCCGTGGCGCTGATCGCGCCCACGGCTCCGTTCCGCGCTCGATCCGGCATCCGGAGAGCGCTCATCGACAACAGCACCCGGCGAGTATACGCCGATTTGTTTCACCCTGTGTCGGGCGGGATTCCCCCCGCGCTGCGGTCGACCTACTGTTGCCGCAACGCCCGATCAGAAGGAGACACCGTGTCCACGCCGCTCAACCGCCATTCGCCCCTCTCGGTGCGTGAGCGTGCGACGTGCATGTGCCGTCAGGGCGAGCCGTGCTCGTCATTCGCCCCCGGTCACGCCCTTCACCTGATCCAGGCGCGGATCGCATCGGCGACACCCTCGGACTGGGTCGATGCGATCGTCGAGCACGCGGACGCGGCCTCGGGAGGTCTGACCGTGCGCGCTCTCGACGGGTCGGTGCACGCGCTGTGGAACGGCTCGAGCGCGGCGTTGGAGGCGGCGGAGGGCACGCCGGTGGCGCTGCACCTGCGCTACGGCGTGCTCGCGATCGGTCGCACACAGTTCAACGTCGCGGTCGCGTAGCGCGTTTCGTCTCGGGGCTCCGCTCCTCGCTCAACGAACAGGGGGGGGAAGGGGCTTCGCTCCTCGCTCAACGAACGTGGAGGAGCGCTCCGCCCCTCGCTCAACGAACAGACACCCGGTCGTTGAGCGAAGACGACGAAGTCGACTGAGACGAAACGCCCCGACCCGAAGAGAAGCGGACGAACGACGGTCAGGCGGACGCCATCATCATGTCCTTGACGGCCGCGCAGGCGTCCATGCACGCGCGGCAGGCATCGGCGCACATGCGACAGATGTCGCTGTGCTCGGCGTGCTGCATGCACTCGTCCATGCACGTCTGGCACATGGCGATGCAGGCATCGAGCATGGCCATCATCGAGGCAGGCGTCATGCCCTGCATCCGCATCATCGACCGCATCATGGTGTTGCACATGTCGGCGCAGTTCATGCACGACGGCGAGCAATCCATCATCTGCGTCGAGCACACGGTGCACGCCTGCTCGCAGGCCGAGCACGCATCCATGCAGGCCTGCAGGACGGTCATGTCCATCATCGCCATGTCGGGCATCGAGGTCATGTTCTTCGACATCGCCTCGGTCATCATCGAATCCATCGCACACCGCTTTCGTCGCCGGCCCTGTCGGGCTGAGGATGAACGAGCGAGACCGCCCGCCTGCCGCCAGGCTAGCCCCCAGACCATCCCGCGTCGATGGCGAGGAGCGATCTCACGAGCCGGACCGCTTGTCAATCCCGTGGCCGAGATCGAGCGTCGGTGAGATGGTGGCATCTCCATTGATCCGATGACGAGAGGAAAGCGCACATGAGCGTGGGAGACGACATCAAGAACGCCGCCGAGAAGGCGGGCGGCAAGATCAAGGAAGGTGCCGGAAAGGCCACCGACAACGAGCGCCTCGAGACCGAGGGACAGGCAGATCAGACGAAGGCGTCGGCCAAGCAGGCCGGCGAGAACGTCAAGGACGCCGCGCACAAGGCCGGCGACGCCCTCAGGGACTGATGAAGAAGGAGGGGCCCGCCTCGCGGCGAGCCCCTCCCCTCAGATCAGCGTGTGGTGCGCTTACCGGTGATCGATCGGATCAGCCAGGCGATCACTGCGATCGCAAGCAGCACCAGACCGATCCACAGGAGGAACTGCAGAGACTGCACGAGTCCGCCGGTGATCGCGAGCGCGATTGCGATCACGAGGATGATGATCAAAAGGATGTTCATCGATCTTCCCTTCTCTTGGGGCGCGGGGACGCCCGCATACGGACTCCACGGTAGCGGGGTGGCGCACATGTGCCGCAGGGGGTTGACTCGGGGCATCCGACCGTGGGAGAGGATCAGGAAATGCCAGGACGCAGGAACAGCTCGTTGAAGGATCCGGAACTCTACGAGGAGCTCCGCGATGACGGCGCCTCGAAGGAGAAGGCCGCGCGCATCTCCAACGCGGCAGCCAAAGAGGGGCGGAGCGCGGTCGGACGACGCGGCGGAGAGCACGGCGACTACGAGGACTGGACGGTCGACGATCTGCGCGCACGCGCCAAGGAGCTCGGACTCCGCGGCTACAGCGGCAAGCGCAAGGCGGAGCTCATCTCCGCTCTGCGAGAGCATTAGGCCGCGGCCGCGTGGCCCGGTTCGGCATCGAAGAGGAATTCATCCTGCTCGATGAGAAGACGCTCGTTCCGCTCGCACTGAGCCACGATCAGCGCGGAGCCATCGTCGGCGACGCCGCCGACGGCGAGATCACCGCCGAGTACCTGACCTGTCAGCTCGAGTCGGTGCTGCGTCCGGCGATGACGCTCGCCGAGGCAGCCCCGCCGCTGATCGGCATGAGACGCCTCCTCGGCACCCATGCGGCAGCGCTGGGTGCGATCGCCGCCCCCACCGGGACCCCGTTCATCCATCCCGAGCGCTTCGCCGTCGTGCGCTCCGATCACTACGACGAGGTCGCGGCGAACCTCGCCGAGATCACGCGGGACCAGGCTGTGGACGGCCTGCACATCCACGTCGAGTTCGCGGACGACGAGCAGCGCGTGCGGGCACTCAACCGGATCCGTCCGTGGCTGCCGACTCTGCTGGCGCTGACGGGCAACGCCCCGTTCTCGCACGGTCGGCCCAGTGGATTCGCGAGCTGGCGCAGCATCCTGATCCGCAGGCTCCCCTCGTCGTGGACCCCGCCGCGCTTCGAGGATTTCACCCACTACGCGGCGCACATCGCTCAGCTGGTGGAGATCGGGGCCATCGGAGACTCGAGTTCGCTGGCCTGGACCGTCAGGCTGTCGCAGCGCTTCCCCACCGTCGAGGTGCGGGTCTTCGACGCACAGCTCTCCGCCGAGGAGACGCTCTTCGCCGTCGCCCTGACCCGTGCGCTGCTGCTCGACGACGACGCGGATGCGCCGGGCGAATCGCACACGGTGCCCGTGGAGATGATCGAGGCCTCCCTGTGGACGGCCGCCCGCCGGGGAACAGACGCCCGGCTGGTCGACCCGCTCACCGGAGACATCGCCCCGGTGTGGGACATCGCCGAGCGGATGCTGCATCATCTGCGTCCGCTGCTCTCCGACCTCGGCGATCACGACGTCGTCACGGAGCGACTGGAGCGCCTGCGCGTCGAGGGAACCGGCGCCGAACGGCAGCTGCGCGCGTACGACGAGCTCGGGGTCGCCGGCCTCGCCGATCTGTACCGGGCGGGCACTTCGACAGAGTGAGGACATCGGCCCCGTGGGGCGGCACGCGGCAGTAGTGTCAGCCTGTGGCATCCTCCTCCTTCGCACCGCTGCAGCGGCTGGTCATCTCGGTCGCCGTGCTCGCCTCGTTCGTGACGTTCCTCGACGGCACGGTCGTCACGGTGGCGCTTCCGGCCATCAGCAGGGAACTGGGCGGAGGCATCACCACCCAGCAGTGGGTGGTCGACGCGTACCTCATCACTCTGAGCGCACTGATCCTGCTCGCCGGTTCACTGTCGGACGCCTACGGGCGTGTGCTGATCATGCGTATCGGCCTCATCGCCTTCGGCATCGCCTCGATCGCGGTCGCCGCGGCGCCCGATCCGATCGTCCTCATCATCGCGCGAGCGGCCCAGGGCGCGGCCGGCGCTCTGCTGGTCCCGAGCTCACTCGCGCTCATCACCGCGACCATGCGCGGGGGCGTGCAGTCCCGCGCCATCGGCGTGTGGACCGCATTCACCACCGGCGCACAGCTGGTGGGCCCGCTGATGGGCGGCCTGTTCGTCGACTACCTGTCGTGGCGCTTCGTCTTCCTGATCAACGTCATCCCGATCGCGATCACGATCGTGCTGCTCGGTCGGCTCAGGCTCACCGAGCACCCCAGCGGCGTCAAGGTCGACTGGCTGAGCGGAGCGCTGTGCGCGATCGGCCTCGGAGCCGTCGTCTTCGCGCTGATCGAGCAGCCCCACCTCGGGTGGCAGTCGCCCGCGATCTGGGCTCCGGCTATCATCGGCGCCGCACTGTTCGCGCTCTTCATCGTGCGGCAGAAGCGCTCGCCGGCGCCGTTGATGCCGCTGTCGCTGTTCCGCGTGCGGGACTTCGCGTGGGGCAACCTGTCGACCCTGTTCGTCTACGCCGCGCTCTCGCTGAACGGCTTCGTCGTGGGGGTCTATCTGCAGCAGGGGGCAGGGCTCAGCGCCACGGCCGCCGGGCTCGCGAGCCTGCCCATGACCATCCTGATGATCCTGCTCAGCTCTCGCGCCGGCGCATGGGCGGGCCGTTTCGGCCCCCGCATCTTCATGACGGTCGGACCTTTGATCATGGCCGCCGGCGCGCTGCTGCTGCTCTTCGTCGCCGAGGACTTCGACTACTGGTGGCAGGTGCTTCCGGGAATGATCGTCTTCGGTCTCGGCCTGTCACTGACGGTCGCCCCTCTGACCGCTGCGATCCTCGGAGCCATCGACGAGGCACGCTCCGGTATCGCCTCGGCCGTCAACAACGCGGTCTCGCGGGTGGCCGGGCTGCTGGTCGTCGCGATGCTCGCGACCATCATCGGCGGCTCACTCGACCTCGGCGGCTTCCACAACGCGGCGTGGGTGACCGCCTCGCTGCTGGTGCTCGGCGGGATCGTCTCGTGGATCGGCATCCGGCGCAATCCGTCAGAGGCGCCGGCGCCGGAGAAGATCGACGGCGCGCCGGGCGCTGCGGCCGACACCGCCCGTTGACGCTGCGTGCGGCCCGGCGCAGACTGGGAGCACTCTCTTCCCGAGCATCCGGAGGCCCATCGTGAGCATCGACCGGAGTCCGCTGCCGCCGGTGGTGGATGCCGACACCTGGCAGCGCGAACTCGACGAGTTGAGGCGTCGCGAGAAGGCGGCCACGCGCGAACTCGACGCCATCGCGGCCGCACGACGCCGTCTGCCGATGGTGCGACTGCCGGAGTACACCCTCACCGGGCCGGAGGGCCCGGTGCGACTGGTCGACCTCTTCGAGGGGCATCCGCAGCTCATCGTCTACAACCACATGTGGTCGGACGGCAATGAATGGCAGTGCCCGGGGTGCACGGGTTTCACCTCGCAGTTCACACGACTCGACGTTCTCGAGCGCTACTACGACGCGCGATTCGTGATCGTCACGAACGGCCCGATCGACGAGGCGCTGGCGTACCGCGACCGGGTGGGCAACCGCATGGACTGGTACTCGAGTGCGGGCAGCACGTTCGGCGCCGACATGGGTGCCGGCCCTGGAGAGGGCTTCGCGGTGAACGTGTTCCTGCGCGACAGTGACACCGTGCACCGCACCTGGCACACCGCCGGCCGAGGCACCGAGCGCCTCAGCCATCTGCAGGGCCTCGTCGACCTGCTGCCCTACGGTCGCCAGGAGGAGTGGGAGGACTCCCCCGAGGGATGGCCGCAGCATCCGACCTATTCGCAGGGGATGGGATCGAAGGAGATCGCGGAGCTGTACGGGGCGCACCACTGAAGCGGTCTGCGGCCGTCGCCGCCCTGGCACTGCTCGCCGCCCTCCTCACAGGCTGCTCGATCACGCACGGCGAGGCGCGAACCCCGCATGTCGCACTGCCCCCGGTCGGGGCCGCACCCGACTACCAGCTCGGCGGCGAGTACTCGCCGGCGCCCGGCGTCGAGGTCGTCGGGCGCGACCGAGCGGATCCGCCCGCCGACGGCGTGTACTCCATCTGCTACGTGAACGGGTTCCAGACCCAGCCGAGCGAGATCGACTCCTGGCCGGAGAGCCTTCTGCTGATGCGTGACGGCGAACCGGTGTTCGACCCCGACTGGCCGGATGAGGCGCTGCTCGACACGTCGACCGACGAGAACCGCGCGCAGATCGCCGCCGCTGTGCACCCATGGATCGCCGAGTGCGCCGACGGCGGATACCAGGCCATCGAGTTCGACAACCTCGATTCGTACACGCGCTCGGACGGCGCTCTCACCCTCGACGACAATCTCGCCCTCGCCACCGTGCTCGTCGATCTCGCGCACGACTCGGGACTCGCGGCGGGTCAGAAGAACGCGGCGGAGGACGCTCGGGAGCTGCGCGACCGAGCGGGTTTCGACTTCGCGGTCGTCGAGGAGTGCGCGGCCTACGAGGAATGCGAGGCGTACGCCGATGTGTACGGCGATCACGTCATCGACATCGAGTACACCGACGCGCTGCCGAGGTCGTTCGCGGAGATGTGCGCCGACGACCGTTCGCCCGCGTCCATGGTGCTGCGCGACCGGGAGCTGCGGGTCGACGGCGACACCGACCACGTGTTCGAGGTGTGCCCGTGATGTCGCTCCGAGGCATCGCCCGCTCTCGAGCGAGCGGCGAGGCAGGGCGGCGGCCCCGAGCGGCGAGGCAGTGACCGCGCTCGATAGGCTGACCCCGTGACGAAGACGGTGGACAGCAGGGTGCGCGCGGTCGTGTCCCGCTGGGGCCGCTCGCTCGCCGATGTCCCGCGACTCGTCTGGGTCGCGGCGGCGGCGGCCGTCGCACTGATCGTCGTCGTGGTCGCGGCGGGCGGGCTGTCGCAGGACGGCGGGACGGCGGTCGAGCTCGGCGCGGGTGACGACGCGGTCACGTCGGCGTACACGTTCACCGTCCTCGACGCCGAGCTCGCCGACGCCGTGGAGTCGGAGTTCCTGGAGGCAGAACCCGGTGAGACGCTGCTCGTCATGAGGGCGCGCATCGAGAACCTCGCCGACGCCCCCATCGGACCCGCCACCGTGGCCGACCGCCTTCAGGCGAACTTCCTCAACAGCGCGAGACCGCTGCTCGAGCTCGACGGCATAACCCAGATCGGGAGCGCACGGGTGTGGCGTGACGACGGCTCCACCGGCCAGGTGCTGCTGCAGCCGAGTGTTCCGAGCGAGGTCATGATCGCCTGGACCATACCCGAAGACGCCGTGACCGATGGAGCAGTGACGCTCGAGGTGCACGAGCCCGAGATACGCACCGGGTCGGTGATCCTGTCATCCGGCATCACCTTCTGGCGTCCCGCCGAGCTCGTGGCGAGGATCACGGTCCCGGTCGAGGAGAAGTCGTGAGACGCGGCATGCCGTGGCTGATCGGCGCCGTCCTGGTCGTGGGCGCAGGCGTCTTCACCGTCGCGACCCCGTCCGACCCCGCGGTGGTCGGGCCCTTCGTGCAACGCGGGAGCATCGGCGATTCCGTGGAGTCGCGCACGCTGATCGCCGAGGTGACCGACACGGCCTTCGCGGATCGGATCGTCGTCGAGTCGTCGGACTGGCAGGTCGAGGGCAACTGGCTCGTGGTCACCCTCGCCGCATCAGCGCCGACGACGGAGGTCGACGCGGCGATCCAGCTGGCGACCCTCGCGGTCGACGGTCGGGTGTTCCAGGCCACCGAGCGCACGACGGCGCTGCTGCGCGGCGCCCCGCTGAGAGTGGGCACCGACACCGTGGGCATGCTCGCCTTCGAGCTGCCCGGCGACGTCGACGGCGGCAGGGCCGAGCTGCGCCTGACGACGAAGTACTACACGTCCGAGCTCGACGACCTCGTCGCGATCACCCTGCCGCTCGACGACGCGCCCCGCGTCTCGACCCTCGAGATCGTGGACCCGGGATGGAGCACCCGATGAGCTGGTGGCGCAGACAGCACGTCGCCCTCATCGCGCTGGCCGCCGCGGCTGTGGCCGTG
Source organism: uncultured Microbacterium sp. (assembly GCA_963518515.1). Taxonomy (GTDB): domain Bacteria; phylum Actinomycetota; class Actinomycetes; order Actinomycetales; family Microbacteriaceae; genus Microbacterium. Next base: position 349,788 of record CAUQIW010000001.1, on the reverse strand, counting down.
GTCGGCGCCTACCTGTGGCTCGACGTACTGCCCGATGTGGGCTCCCGCCCCGAGGTCGTGCAGGGCGATCCGACGGCCGACCTCTCGGGCCAGAGGCTCACGCTCGGCGACGCCGAGTGGGACGAGTTCGACGCGCCGGAGGGCTCTCGCACGCTCAGCGTGCGGGTGAGCTCGAGCGGAGGCGGCGACGCCGCGTTCTGCGGCCCCGCGACTCTGACCGAACACGGTTCCGCACGAGTCTGGTTGAGCTCGCGCGACGGCCTCGATGTCCCCGGCGACCTGGGCGAGAGCTCGTGCGCCATGGACTCGTCGCCGTACCGCATGCTGCTGGTCTTCCTGCTGCCGGACGATGCGTCAGGGCCTTTCGACCTCGACATCGCCGGGGGCGACCACGACGTCGCCCGCTTCGTCGTCGAGCCCTGAGGGGCGCGTGTCGAGACCGGCCTGCGGCCGGCCGATGACGGCGTCATAGGCCGTCGACACGATCGCCACCCGCAGCGGTTCGGCGACGGCTGCCACCGCCACCAGGACCAGCCCGTAGACCTGCGACCAGAACGCCTGCTCGTGGGCGCCGATCAGCTGCAGGACGCCCCTGGTGCCGGTCTGCTCGGCGAAGCTCCACGCCGCGTAGGCGAGGGCGTACGTCCCGAACATCACCGGGCCGCCTCGCCAGATGACGGCGACCGCCGCCCACAGACCCTCCAACCGCATCACCAGGGTGCGGGCGACGCTCATCACCGCGCCGCGCGCGGCTCCCCCTCCCCAGCGCGCGAACGGCGGCGTGGAGTCGAAGGTGGTGCCGAAGATCACTCCGGCGACGGTGATCCAGGCGGCGGGCACGATCAGCGCGGCCACGAGCACGCCGAACAACCAGGTCGCCCCCTCCCAGACGAACGCGACGGGGGCCACGGTCGCCGCGACCCAGTCGCCGATCCCCTGCATCCATCCGACGACCTCGCGCTCCGAGAACCAGGCCAGCACACCGACCCACCAGCGCGCCACCATCGTGAAGAGCATGAACGTCCAGAGCACCTCCGCGTACACGGCGAGTCCGACCGTCCACTGCGGAAGACGTGCGGCGAAGCGCGTGTAGACGAGGCGGGCGATCAGGGCGATGACCAGCACCGTCACGGGCAGCACGCCCACGGCGATGAGTCCGCCGCGGTCGCCCAAGGGCTCGGAGATGCCGTACCCGGTGTTGGCGAGCGCGATGTCGCTGGCGATCTGCGAGAACACCGTCTGATCGGCGTCGAGCAGCCCCCACGCCGTGTAGAACGCGAAGAACGGCAGGATGGCAGACAGCGTCGCCGAGACGAACTCGCGGCGACCTCCCGCGCTGGTGCGGTCGCTGTGCGGAAGAGACGAGCGAACCGTCAGGTACATCGCGACGTAGGAGATCAGTCGAGCCGCGACGGCCAGCGGCAGCAGCAGCAGGCCGCCGAGTGTGGTGTACCCGCCAACGAAGCCCGCCAGCTGCACGAGGAGTCGATGCAGGGCCTCGCCGCCGAGGTACCACGCGATGAGTGCCGGCCAGTGCTGGGCGAGGATGCGCCCGAACGTGCGGAGGACCTGTGGCATGTGCCTACCGTATCGGCTAGCCTCGCGCCGGTCGCTCGTCAACGGGCTGTGAGGCGAACGCGGTGCGGGTGAGGATGACGCCGTGGAACGACGCAGAAAGGCGCAGCTCTCGCGGGGCACAGGTGTGCGCACGGGCATCGCCGCACTGGTCTCCCTGCTCGCGGTGGCACTGCTCGCAGGATGCGGACTGACGATCCCCACCGACCCCGACGGCACGCTCGACAGGATCTCCGGGGGCGAGCTGCGCGTCGGCTTCTCACCGGACCCCGGACTCGTCGAGGGCGAGACGACGGGCGAAGATGACGGTGCGCCCTCCGGAAGCCTGCCCGACCTCGTCACGGGATTCGCGGATGAGATCGGAGCCGAGGTCGAGTGGACCGAAGGGTCGGAGGAGACCCTGGTCGGGATGCTGGAGAGCGGCGACCTCGACCTCGTCATCGGAGGCATCACCTCGGACACCCCCTGGGCCGACAGAGCAGGGGTCACCCGTGGCTACCCCGGCATCGACGGGGCCGACGGGCGCGACATCGTGATGCTGGTGCCGCTGGGAGAGAACGCCGTCCTCAGCGCTCTCGAGAGGCACCTCGACGGTCTGGGTCTGAGCGACGGGCCGGCACGATGAGGGCCGTGGATCGGATCGGGCGCACCGAACTGCCGGACGAGCAGCAGCGCGCGCTGCGCCGCGCCATCCGCTGGGAGTGGTTCACGATCGCGTACACCTCGGTGACGATCGCGGTGATCGCGCTCGTGGTCGGCAATTCGCAGGCCATGCGCACGGCCTGGATCGAGGACATGCTGTCGCTGATCCCCCAGTTCGCCTTCCTTCTCGCGCTGCTCTTCGTGCGGCGTCGGCGCACCGTCAAGCATCCGTACGGGCTGCATCGGGCGATGGGGGTCGGGCACCTGGTCGCGGGGATAGCCCTGCTGGCCGTCGGCGTCAACCTCGCGGTCGAGGCGATCACCGGTCTCGTTGCGGCGGAGCATCCCACCATCGGCACGGTGCAGCTGTGGGGACATACGATCTGGCTCGGATGGCTGATGGTCGCGGTCATGGCCGTGGTGATCGTCGGGCCGGTGTTCTTCTACGGACCGGCGAAGTCGCGTCTCGCCCCCGTGCTGCACAACAAGCTGCTCTACGCCGACGCCGACATGGCGAAGGCCGACTGGCAGACCACCGTCGCGTCGATCGTGGGAGTGCTCGGGGTCGGCGCCGGCGTGTGGTGGCTCGACGGTGCGGCCGCGCTGGTGATCTCGCTCGGGATCGTCTGGGACGGCGCGCGCAACACCAAGACCGCGGTGATCGATCTCATGGACCAGCGCGCACGGACGTACGACAGCTCGCACCCGCATCCGCTCGCCGGCGACGTGCTAGCGACGATGCGCTCGCGCCCCTGGGTGAAGGATGCGGCTGTGCGGATGCGCGACCAGGGACAGGTCTTCCACATCGAGGCGTTCGTCGTGCCGCGCCGGGGCCGGATCTCGGTCGAGCAGACGAACGACCTAGCGGCGCGGATCTCAGAGCTCGACTGGAAGGTTCAGGACGTCGTGATCGTGCCGACGGAGCAGATCCCCGAGGGGGCGGACACCGAAGGGCGCTGAGCGCCCTCACGCCTCGCGCCCTTCGATGCGAAACGCCGGCTCTCAGGGGAGGACGTCGGGATCGGATGCTCCGCCCCGGCGATCCTCTTCTGTCCCCGCGGCGTCGGGGTCGTTCGGCACCGGGTCCTCGGACTGCTGACGCGGGGCCAGCTCGTCGGGGATCATCGGCGTCTCGTCCGACGTGGACTCGTCATGCTCCGGGGTGCTCTGCGGATCTGACATGTGTCTCTCCTCTCGGGTGGATTCGTCGTGTGATCGGCATTCTTCGCGAGACGCCGAGGGAAGACCCTCCCCTTGACAACCGGCGGTCGACGCCGACGGCCCGCTGAGGGATCAGTGGAAAGGGCATCTGCCGCCGGGTGACCCCGACGCCGTCGCCGACGCGGAGCGCACGCGACCGCCCGAGCGCGGTTTGGTGGGCAGTCGGCGGAGGTCGACGTCGAGCCCCTCGTCGAGGATGCGGAGATCGGGATCGCTCAGGACCGCGATACCGGCGGCGAGACCCGCGATCGCGAGCTTCTCGCCCGGGCAGCGGTGGCCGGTGGCGACGTCGGCTCCCCCGTGCGGGATGAACGCGGCGAGCGCCTCGTAGTCGTCGACCCCGCGGAAGCGCTCAGGATCGAATCGCTGCGGGTCGGCCCAGAAGCGGTCGTCGGTGTCGGTGCCGAGGATGTCGAGCACGACGCGCCCGCCGGCCTCGACCAGCTGGCCGTCGATCTCGATGTCGGCCGTCGCCCACCCCGGAAGCATGGGCACGAACGGGGCCGTGCGACGGATCTCCTGGGAGAACATGGTCGCGAGCTCGCCGCCGACGAGGACTCCCCGTTCGCGGGATTCTGCAGCGATGCGCTCGGCCCACTCCGGTCGGTCGTGCAGCTCCTGGGCCGCGAAGGCGATGAACCGGGCGACCGCGATCATCGGCCTCATGCTGTTCTGCAGCTCGACTCCGGCGACGCGCGACGGCAGCAGCGCGCCGTCTCGATCGCGGTGATGCGCCCACTGCTCGAGGGCGGTGCCCTCATCGGCTCGAAGGTCTCCGCGACGGACGGCCTCGATCAGACGGGCCGCGTGCCGATCGGACCACCACCGGTTGGCCATCGCCGCGAGGTACTGCGGCGAGTAGGGAGACCCGAAGCCGTCGACGATCTGCGCGAGGCGTGCGGCCCAGCGGGTCTTCGCCGCCGGGGTGCCCGGAAGCCCGGCCCAGCCCATGATCGCTCTCCCCAGCGCGCCGACGGCCGCGTCGTACGCGCTGCTCGTTCCCCCCTCGAGCCAGGCGCGGCGCTCGGCCTTCCACTCGCGCTCGAGCCACGGAGTCAGTCGAGCGACCTGCTCGTCGTCGTACGCGACGTCGACGAAGGTGGACTTGCGGTGCCGGTGCTCATCACCGTCGAGGCTGTGCACCGAGCCGTGCCCGAAGAGCGACTCCTGCACGATCGCCGGCATGGCTCCCGATCGGGCGATGCGGTTCTCGTCGTAGAACAGCGAGACCCCTTCGACACCCCGTACGAAGACCGCATCGCGACCCAGCAGGCGCATCGGCGCCGCTCGTGCCCCTGGACGCACCCGACGCCAGAGCGAGGGACCCAACCCGTATCCGCGTGTGAGGAGCTTCGGGGCGTCGTCCGTCGCGAGCGCGCCCAGCCGGCGGAGCGCCTGGGCGGGAAGGGAGATGAGGTCTCGGTCGGTGCCTGTGTCGAGTGCCATGGCCCGACGTTCGCAGAGAAGCAGGAACGGCTCCAGGGGGAGGCGGAATCAGGCCGCCTGTGGTAGCGGAAGCGTCACGGTGGACCGACGAGCACGGCCCTCTGCCGCTTGGCTCCCGCTCCGTCAAGCCCCTGTGCGAGAGGGCTCACAGGTCAGACGATCGACACGGAGAGATCGATTCCGTCGAGGAAGGAGCCGACATGGCGAAGAACGTCCGCACGATGAACTGTCGACCGGAGGACGTGTTCCGGGTGCTCGGCGACGGATGGCTGTATCCGGCGTGGGTCGTCGGCGCGTCGCGGATGCGCGACGTCGACGACACGTGGCCGCAGAAGGGTGCAGAGCTGCACCACTCCGTGGGTGTCTGGCCCGCGCTCCTGGACGACACGACCGTCGTCGAGGAATGGTCTCCCCCGCACCGCATGGTGATGCGCGCCAAAGGATGGCCGATCGGTGAGGCGCGGGTCACTCTGCGGGTTCGCGCCTTCGGTGAGGGGACGATGGTGCGCATCGACGAGGAGCCGGTCAACGGCCCCGCGACACTGCTGCCGAGCCTGATCACGACTCCCCTGCTGCGCTGGCGCAACTCCGAGACGCTTCAGCGCCTCGCCTTCCTCGCGGAGGGACGCGCCGACTGATCCACGGCTCAGGTGAGCCATAGAGTGGGTCTGAGCCGCGACCTCCGCGGACCCGGAGGAGGCAGCGGTGGCCGAGGCGACGACGAACGCGGCCGGATGGCGCCGATTCTGGGAGCGCGGCGGATGGTGGCGGGCTGTCATCCTCGTCGTCGTGTACTTCGTGCTGTACAACGGCCTGTCGCTGCTCCTGGCGCCGCTCGCAGCGCGCATCGACGACCCGCAGAGCGTCGACGGCCTTCTCGTGTTCTACGTCATCCCCATCTTCGTCGGGTGCCTGCTGCTCGTCGGCTTCGCGGTGTCGGTCGGGTGGCTGCGCGAGGTCTTCCGACCGCAGCCGATCCGAGGCCGCGGCTGGATGTGGATCGCGATCGCCGTCGTGCTGCTGTTCAACGTGCTTCACCTGCTGTCGATCGACTATGCGCGAGCCGGGTTCCCGGTGGTCGCGACCTGGCTGCTCGCCGGGGTCTTCATCGGCTTCGCCGAGGAGGTGCTCACACGGGGCTTCGTCGTGAACATGCTGCGCAAGGCGGGGCAGCGCGAGATCATCGTCGCGGTGATCTCGGCTGCCCTGTTCTCCGCCCTGCACGCCGGCAATCTGCTGACCGGCCAGTCGCTGTTCGCGACCCTCATCCAGCTCGTCTACACCTTCGCCTTCGGGATCTGCATGTATCTCGCGATGCGTGTGACCGGCACGATCATCGCGCCGATACTGCTGCACGCGAGCACCGACCCGAGCATCGTCCTGCAGGTCGAGTATCCGGTCGATGGCGGACTCGGCGCCCTCGCGAACCTGGGCAACATCGCGGTGATCATCGTCGGACTCGTCGCGCTCTTCCTCATCCGGGGCCGCGTCACGCAGCCGACGGGTGCAGCACGACCTTGATGCAGCCGTCCTCCTTGCGCTGGAAGGTGCCGTACAGCTCGGGAGCGTCGTCGAGAGGAGCGTGATGCGTCGTGAGGTCCATCACGCCGAGCGGATCGTCTGCGGCCTCGACCAGAGGCATCAGGTCGTCGATCCATCGCTTGACGTTGCACTGCCCCATGCGCAGGCTGACCTGCTTGTCGAACATCGTCTTCATCGGCATGATGTCGGCATCGCCCGCATAGACGCCGCTGAGCGACACCGTTCCGCCGCGGCGTACGGCGTCGATAGAGGCGTGGAGGGCGGCGAGCCTGTCGATGCCCACCTTGTCGAGCACCTGCCGCGCCGCGGCATCGGGAAGAAGCCCGGCGGCGTGCTGCATGAGAGAGATCCCGGGGTTGCCGTGCGCCTCCATGCCGACGGCGTCGACGACGGCATCCGCTCCCCGCCCTTCGGTGAGGTCCCGCAGCTGCGGGACGATGTCATCGGTGAGGTCGAAGACCTCGACGCCGTGGCGAGCCGCCATCTCGCGGCGCTCCGGCACCGGGTCGACCGCGAGCACGCGGTATCCGCGATGCGCTCCGATCCTGGCGACGAACTGCCCCACCGGCCCGAGGCCCATGACCGCCATCGTGCCGCCGTCCGGCACATCGGCGTATTCGACGCCCTGCCATGCCGTCGGCACGATGTCGCTGAGGAACAGGTACCGCTCATCGGGAAGGTCTGTGCCGACCTTGATGTGGTTGTAATCCGCGAGGGGCACGCGCAGGTACTCCGCCTGACCCCCTGGCACCTGTCCGTACAGCTTCGTGTAGCCGAACAGCGAGGCTCCGCTGCCGTATTCGCGCACCTGCGTGGCCTCGCACTGCGACTGCAGTCCGCGCAGGCAGAAGAAGCAATGGCCGCACGAGATGTTGAACGGCACGACCACGCGGTCGCCCACCGACAGCTGCGTCACGGCGCTGCCCATCTCGACCACGACGCCCATCGGCTCGTGGCCGAGGACGTCGCCCTTGTCGATGAAGGGGCCGAGGAGTTCGTAGAGGTGGAGGTCGGAGCCGCAGATCGCCGAGGAGGTGATCTGCACGATCGCGTCGGTAGGGTGCTCGATGCGCGGGTCCTCGACCTCTTCGACGGTCACTGCGCGCGTTCCCTGCCAGGTGAGTGCCTTCATGGTGCGTCCTCTCGTGATACGTGGACGACCACCCTCACCCGATCGCCGATCGCGTGACAGAGGGTTGACAGATCAGCGCGACGGGTCGAGACGACCGTTCGTCGAGCGAGGCCGGCGAAGCCGCCCGGACCGTCGCCGTTCGTTGAGCGAGGAGCGAAGCACCGAGACGAAACGCACCACGCAGATCGGCGCGTTTCGTCTCAGTCGACTTCGTCGTCTTCGCTCAACGACCGAAGCCTGTTCGTTGAGCGAGGAGCGAAGCACCGAGACGAAACGCACACCTCTGAGGATCGGCGCGTTTCGTCTCAGTCGACTTCGTCGTCTTCGCTCAACGACCGGGGGCCGTCCACTTCGTCGTCTTCGCTCAACGACCGGGTGCCGGCGGGGGCGGATTCCAGGGCGTCCGAGAGGGAGGCGAGCGTATCGGCCGCTTCGATCGCGGCGTCCAGCTGCGATCGGGTCAGCACTCCGCGCAGAGTGTCGAGCCAGTGCCGCTGCACAAGTGCGAGCGCCTCGTCGGCGCGGGTCGTGGCGCGGAAGCCCACACCGCGAGCACCGTCGACCGCCGTGGTGCGGACGATGAGCTCCAGGTCGGCGAGCCGTTTGGCGGTCGCGCTCACGTTGCTCCTCTGCAGCCCCGTGGTCGCCGCGATGCTCGTGGCCGTCGCACCGGGACGGCGGTGGATCTCTCGCATGATCGCGATCTCGGCCCCGGTCAGCGCCACGACCTCTCGAGCAGCTCTGCCGCGCAGATCGAGGTGATGCGCGAGAGCCACGATGCTGTCGGAGAATCGGATCAATCGCAGGTCATCGGGATCTGACGGCACGGGCTCATCTTACGCGCCGCACGCTCAACGTGTATAGTTATATACGCAAAGGGGATCGTGAGCACGAGGGCTCACGATCCGAGCAGCTCTTCGCGGCTGCCGCTTCGGACCTTGCTCCGCCGCGCGCCTCGTGAGGCTCGATGCGAGGTCCTCGTGCGCGGTCATCCCGTCTCCACGATGAAAGCAGCCTCCGCATGACCGATACCCTCATCGCGCCTCCCTCCCGGCGCAGCACTCTGCGCGGCAATCCGACCGCCACGCTCGTCGCCGTCTCGTTCGGCCTGTTCATGGTCGGGCTCGACGCCACCGTCGTCTCCATCGCCAACCCGGCGATCGCCGCCGACCTCGGCACCACGTTCGCCGAACTGCAGTGGATCACCAACTCCTACCTGCTCGGACTCGCCGCCCTGCTCATCCTCGGCGGCAAGATCGGAGATCGGTTCGGCCGTCGCCGCACCTACATCGCCGGTGTGATCGCCTTCGCGCTGACCTCGGTGCTGATCGGCGTCGCCGGCACGACCGAGGGCGTCATCCTGTTCCGCGCTCTCCAGGGCGCGAGCGCCGCCATGCTCATGCCGCAGACCCTCGCGCTCCTGCGAGCGACCTTCCCCCGCGAGAAGTTCGGCATGGCCGTGGGCATCTGGGGCGGCGTCTCGTCGGTCGCGATCGCGGCCGGACCGATCGTGGGCGGAGCACTCGTCGCGACGCTCGGATGGCAGTCGATCTTCTACATCAACGCTCCGATCGCCGTGATCGGCGTCGCCTTCGCGGCGAGCGCACTCAAGGAATCGACGTCCGAGCATGCGCGCGGCCGCTTCGACGTGCTGGGCGTCGTGCTGCTCGGCGCCGGTCTCGCGAGCATCGTCATCGCGATCGTGCAGGCCGAGGCATGGGGGTGGGGTTCGCTCCTGACCCTCGGAGTGCTCGCGCTGGGCATCGTGCTGATCGCGCTGTTCGTCGTGGTCGAACGACGCGTGCAGGACCCGCTTCTCCCTCTGGGTCTCTTCCGCACTGCCCGGTTCTCGATCGGCGGGTTGGCCATCGGCACGAACTTCTTCACCCTGCTGGGTGTGACGTTCTTCCTGACCCTGTATCTGATGAACTTCCACGGTGTCGCGGGTCTCCTGGCCGGGGTCATGCTCCTGCCGCTGTCCGGCGTCTCGATCATCGCGTCGCCGCTCGGTGCGATCCTCGTCTCGAAGATCGGCGTCCGGTGGAGCCTCGTCACAGGACTCCTGCTCATCACCGCCGCTCTGCTGGGCCTGATACCGGCGACCGGCGCCGAGATGAGCTACCCGGGCATGGTCGCCGCCTTCATCGCCCTCTCGTTCGGTGTGGGCTTCACCATGACGGCGGCTGCCGAGTCGATCGTCGGCGGAGCCCCGGTGCAGTACGCCGGCGTCGCCGGTGGATTCCAGGCGACCATGCTGCAGCTGGGCGGAGCACTGGGCACCTCGATCTTCGCCGCCATCATGGCCGGCTCGGTCGCTCGCGGCACCGAGGGTGACAGCCTCTCGCCCGCACAGCTGGGCGAGGTGTCGCAGGGCATCATCCCCGCGAGCAGCGCCGCGGCCGCCGACGCCTTCCTCGCGGGGCTGCACCTCGCGATGGGCACCGGAGCGGTCATCGCCCTGCTGGTCGCGGTGCTGGCCGCGGTGTTCGTCCGCACGGACGCGCCCGCTCCCGCGTGATCGCCTGCCGGGCGGGTTCGTGTTTCAGCATGGACCCGCCCGAGATGAGACGCGCTGCGTGGATCCGCGCGTTTCGTCTCAGTCGACTTCGTCGTCTTCGCTCAACGACCGAAACCTGTTCGTTGAGCGAGGAGCGAAGCACCGAGACGAAACGCACTGCGTGAATCGGCGCGTTTCGTCTCAGTCGCCTTCGTCGTCTTCGCTCAACGACCGGGTGGGGTCGACTTCGTCGTCTTCGCTCGACGACCGGGTGCCGTCGAATCAGATCCCGGTGCGACTCCAGGATCCAGAGCCGAGCGAGATCCGCACGGCGCCTCGTCCGTGCACCGGCACATCGAACACCCGGGGCACACTGTCGAGGTTCGCGGCAAGAACGACCACGCCTTCGCCTTCTGCGGCGCGGGCACCGATCGCCCAGATCAATCCGTCAGGGCTGGCCCCGCTGAGGAGCTGCGCACCGGCGAGGGCCTCGAGTGCGGCGATGGCCTCGGCCGCGGGGGCGGTCCCCGAGGTGTCGGCGAGGCCGCGTGGCCCCCAGGTCTCGAACCACGACAGCGTCGCCACGCCGGGCACGGCGAGCGCGGCCGCACTCGCGATGACCCAGGCGGCCAGCTCGAGTGATCGCTGGCGTTCGTCGACGCCGCCGGTGAACGCCGATCCGTACCCGGCCGACAGGTCGTCGAGCGTGGGCGCGGGCTGGGGGGTCGTCGCCACGTTGTTGAAGCGGGGCCGCAGCGCGATGGGTCCGATGTGCACCTCGCCGCCGCCCGCGATCCGCACCGCCTGCTCGGCGATGATCCGCTGCATCGCGAGCGCTTCGACGAGCTGCTCGGTGTCGAGGCTGTGGAACAGCGGAGTCGTGGTGAACGCGATGCCGTCGACGTCGCGAGGGATCACCGCCTGTTCGCGGTTCAGCTCGGTGAAGTGAGAGCGCGTGCCGCCGATCACCGGCACCGTGAGACCCGCAGCCGCGAGAGCCTCGCGCAGCACGGCCGCGACCTCGGGGGTCGTGACGTGCAGCACGTCGTCGAAGATCGCGACCCGAGCGAGCGGCAGGCCGACGAGTGCCTGCGCCGCCTCATGCACCTGAGCCCGCTCGCCGCTCGACACCACACGCACGTCGAGCGGAGGGCCGTCGGCGGCGGCCCGCGCGAGCGCGGCACGCCAGTTCGGGGTGGCGAGGTCGAGCTGCACCACGCGGAACGCTCCGATCGACGACGCGGGCACCGGGTCGGGTGCGGTGGATGCTTCGACGCCGACGGCCGGGAATCGTCCCGCGTCCGTCAGCTCGATCACCGCGGCGGATCGGTCTCCGCTCCCGGTCACGAGCGCCACCGGCGCACCGATCACGATCGACTGCCGCACTCGCTCTCCCGCCGGCACGGCATAGGGGTAGGGCAGCGCGAGCGGCCGGCTGTAGGTCTTGAACGACGCGTCCGACCAGTTGCGCTGATCCTCCATCTCGAACACGTCGCCGCTGAAGACCATGCGGGCGCCGCTGTCGATCCGCAGCTCCCGGATGTCGGTGAAAGGCTGATGCGGACTGATCTCGCGGGGGAAGGCCGCCTGCTCCTCGGACCCGTCCGAGTGGATCACGGTCACTGCGCGCCCGGCGTCCGTGGCCGGGTGCAGCGCCACCAGACCGATGCGGCATGTGTCGAGGTCGAGCTCGTTGACGGCATCCCACTCGATCGCCAGCTGATCCGCCGCCGCGCGCACCGTCAGCGTCGACGTGACGAGCGCACCGAACCCCTCGTGCCGAAGGTCGAGGGTGAGCGTGTCCTCCCCGCGATCGAGGCGCTCGACCGTGACCGGCACCGTCTGCCAGCCGCGATCGCGCACGGCGGCACGCACCCCGCGCAGAAGCATCGCACCGCGATGGCGGACCTCGGCGATCTCGTCGCCGCGCACCTCGAGCTGCCAGTCGTGCGACTGCCACTCGACGGCGTCGGTCCGCCACCACGTCGGGCTCACAGCGTCGTCATTCCTCCGTCGACGGAGAAGAGCGCCCCGGTGGCGAAGGCCCCGTCGTCGCTCGCGAGGTAGACCATGATCCCTGCCACGTCGTCGGGCGTGCCCGCGCGGCCGATCGGGATGCGGCTGATGATCGCGGCGCGCGACTCGGGGTCCTCGCTGATCGCGGCGACGAGCGGGGTCTCGGTGTACGCGGGCTGCACGGTGTTGACCCTGATGCCCTTCGAGGCGTAAGCGGCGGCGACCGTGCGGCCGAGACCGTGGATGCCGGCCTTCGAGGCGCTGTACGCCGTGAAGTCCTTGCCCTCGCCGTTCACGCCCGTCGGGCTGCCGGTCAGGATGATCGATCCGCCGCCGTGGCGGAGCATCGACTGCACGGCGTGCTTGACCGTGAGGAAGGTGCCGGTGAGGTTGATGTCGATCGTCCGCTTCCAGACGTCGAGATCGAGATCCCCGGCCGGAGCATCCTGGCCGAACAGCTGCACCCCGGCGTTCGCGACGACGACGTCGGGAGCCCAGCCGTCGGCGTCGAGGTCGGCGAAGGCCGCGGCCACCGCCGTCTCGTCGGAGATGTCCATCGTCACCGCGCGCGCCCTGTCGCCGATCTCGGCGGCAGCATCCGCAGCCCCCTGGCCGTTGCGGTCGGCGAGCACGACCCTGGCACCCTCGCGGGCGAACCGCGTGGCGACGGCCAGGCCGATGCCGAGCGCCGCCCCGGTCACCAGGGCGGTCTTGCCTTCGAGTCGTGTCATGGTCTCAGCGCTCGATGTGGTCGAGGTGCAGCATGCGGGCGAGGTTCTTGTCGAGCTCGTCGTCGCGGAAGATCTTCTTCCAGTCGTCCTTGATGATGCTCTCACGGCCGTAGTCCATGGCGATGAGGCACGCGTCGGAGAACGGGTTGTCGCCGCGCAGGCCGTTGGCGAGTGCGACCTGGGTGTGGCCGTAGAGGATGCTGCGTGCTGCCGCCGCCGGCACGCCCATGGTGTTCACCGTCTCTTCGAGTGCCTCGTTGAGGAGTGCGCCGATCATGCACGCGACCGTCTCGACGAGGGTCGGCTCGAGCTGCGCGAGCTGCTTGATCGTGACCCAGTGCACGTCGATGACGGGAGCGTAGATCGCGCGGACGGTGGCCTCGACGATGTCCTTCTTCGCCTGGTCGTCGCTCTCGATCGCGGCGATCGCATCCTGCGGCGCGGCGATGCCGCCGAACGTGTCCGCCCACTGCTCGGGCGTCTCGCGCTGCAGGAAGATCGACGGATGGCACGGGTGCGCCACGGCCTGGATCACGTCGTCGCGCGTGGTCAGCAGACCCGCATAGGCGGCCGCGGGGTCGAGGGTGAGCACGATGGCCCCGCTGCGCATCTGCGGCACGAGGTCGGCGGTCACGGGGCCGAGAGCGAGGTCGGGCACGGCGAGCACGACGATGTCGGCGTCGGCCACGGCGGTCGCGGCGTCGGTCAGCTCGCGGCCGGCCTCGATCGTGCGCTCCTGCCCCGCGGGCGAATTCTCGACGTACCAGACAGTGTGGTCGGTCTTCACCAGGTTGTTGGACACGCGCATGCCCATCTTCCCGCCCGCGCCGATGACGGCGATCTTGTAGGCAGTGTCAGTCATGATGTGCTCCTCAGGTAGTCGAGTGTGATGCGGGTCCATTCCCGCTCGGTTCGGATGGTGGTCTCTGGGTCGGCCTGCCAGGGCAGCCAGTGCTCGACGATCTCGTTGATGCCGCGCTCTCGCGGCCGGACGGCGGCGAGCAGCTGCGGATAGTCGTGCATGCCCGTTCCCATGGCCGTGCCCGAATAGGTGAAGCCGACCCAGCCGTCCTGGCGAGCGAACGCGAAGTCCTTGACGTGCACGTTCTTCACCAGGGCTGAGGTCTGCTCGACGCATGCCGTGGGCTGCTCCAGCCGCGCGACGACGTTGGCGGGGTCGAGGCAGATGCCCAGGTGCGAGCTGCCGACACGCTCGACCAGACCGACGAGGTCGGCGGTCGCCATCTGCTCGTAGGTCTCCAGCGCGATGGTCACTCCGGCGGCCTCGAACGCGCGGATGCCGCTGCGCAGCCACGTCTCCGCCTCGGCGAGCGTGGGGCGCGAGTCGGGTCCGTAGACCATGCTGCGCAGCAGTCGGGCGTCGAAGATCTCGGCGATCTCGAGGAACCGTGCGAGGTGCTCCGGTGCGATGCCCTTCGTGCCCAGCTCGACAGTGATCCCGAGGTCTCGCGCGGCTGATGCCGCTTCGCGCAGCAGTGCGTCGCTCATGGTCTCGAGAGGGGCGTAGTCGCAGATCTGGAAGAGCTCGACCCCCTGCTCGCGCGTGTCCTCGAAGGCGGCGATCAGGCTCAGCGGATCGAGCGCCCGGTCGGAGTGCTGCCAGAAGTAGGCGTAGGTGCCGAGCCCGATCATGCGCTCAGCCCCGATCCCGGCGCCTGGGCGGAACTGGGTCCCTGAGCTTGTCGAAGGGTCGCGGGTGCTTCGACAGGCTCAGCAACCCAATCGGGCTCAGCGACCGGACCGGGCTCAGTGACCGGACCATCCCTGGGTCCCTGAGCTGTCCTGGGTCCCTGAGCCGTCCTGGGTCCCTGAGCTGTCATGGGTCCCTGAGCCTGTCGAAGGGCCGCGAGCTCCGCCGCCTCGTCGAGCACCGTGATGAGCGCGTCCGGGTCGTGGGCGAAGCGGCCGAGGAAGACCCCGTCGACCGCATCGCCGAGCGCGGTGAGGAGGCCGGGCCCCGCCGCGCCGCCGTAGATGACGGCCGACCCCGCGCGAGCAGGGTCGCCGTCGACGGCCGAGCGCAGGGCAGCGGCGACCACGCGGATGTGCTCGTGACCTGCGGGTTCGGGGGCCCCGATCGCCCACACCGGCTCGTACGCGACGATCACGGCGCCGACATCGGCCCCCTCGAGAGCCGAACGCAGCTGCGAGACCGCGACGACCGCGGCATCCGCCGGTTCCTGGCGCTCGGTCTCGCCGATGCACAGCAGCGGGGTGAGCCCCGCACGCAGGGCGGCCCTCGTCTTCGCGGCCGTCTGCTCGTCGGTCTCGCCGTACAGGCGTCGGCGTTCGGCGTGGCCGATCTCGGCGATCGTCGCGCCGACTTCGGCGAGCTCGGCCGCGGTCACCTCTCCGGTGAAGGCACCGGGCCCGTCGGGCGACACATCCTGTCCTCCGATGCGCACGTTCGTGCCCTCGAAGGCCGCGATCGCAGGCAGCACCTGCAGGTAGGTCGGGGTGATGAAGAGCTCGACCGCGCCGCTCGTGACGGCGTCATACGCGCGCACACGCGCCGCGACATCGTCGAACCACACGCGTGCCCGTTCGTGCCCGAAGTAGGTCTTCAGGCTCACCCCGACCGTGACCCGGGCCATCAGCAGGATCCGGTGGTCTCGTACTCGTCGATGACGGCGACCTTCTCGGCGCTCGCGCTGGACTCGTCGAAGCGGTAGCCGAGCCACTCGCGCACGAGCCTGCGCGCGAGCTCGATGCCGACGACGCGCTGGCCCATGGTGAGCACCTGGGCGTTGTTCGAGAGCACGGCGCGTTCGACCGAGTAGGAGTCGTGGGCGGTCACGGCCCGCACACCCGCCACCTTGTTCGCGGCGATCGCCACGCCGAGGCCGGTGCCGCAGATGAGCAGGGCCCGGTCGGCCTCTCCCGCAGCGATCAGTTCTGCCGCCGCGATCGCGACGCGCGGGTAGGCGGTGTGCCCGTCGGCATCCACTCCCACGTCGACGAGCGAGGCGACGCCGTCGCTGTTCTCCAGTTCCTTCTTGAGGATCTCCTTGTAGTCGAACCCGGCGTCGTCAGAGCCGATCACGAGACGGAGCTTGTCGGTCATGGTGCGTCCTTTCACTTCGAGGTGTCGGCGAGCAGGTCACCGAGAGCGCTGACGATCAGCGCGAAGGAGATGGCCCCGGGGTCGGGGGTGCCGATGGCGTGCTCGCCGTGGGTGCGGGCACGACCCATGCGCGGCAGCAGGTCGGCGGTCGCCGCCGCCGCGCTGGTCGCGGCCTCCGCGGCGCTGCGCCACGCGGAGGCGAGCCCGGCACCGCCGTCGACCGCGCCGGCCAGGGTGGAGGTGAACGGCACCAGCGCGTCGACCATGGTCTTGTCGCCGACCTCGGCCTTGCCGTAGGTCTGCACGCCGCGCACGCCGGCATCGACGCCCGACGCCACTGCCGCGGCATCCGGTCGCCCTTCGTCACCGAGGCGCGAGGCGACCGCGTTCAGCATGACGCCCCACAGTGCGCCGGAGGTGCCACCCGCCTTGTCAGCCCAGGCGTCCGCCGCGTGGGCGAGCGTGGTCTGCGCGCCTGCCCCCGCGTCGGCGGCGAGGATCCCGGCGGCGAGCGCCGCGTGCGATCCGCGCTGCATTCCGATGCCGTGATCGCCGTCGCCCGCGATCGAGTCGATGCGGCCGAACTCGTCGGCGTTCTCGTCGATCGTGTCGACGATGACCTGCAGCGCCGCGCGCACGGTCTGCGCCACCGCCTGCGACTCGTCGTCGCCGGGCGCGATCGCCTCGGCGATGCTCTCCTCCACCTCGACGGGAGCGGATCGGGCGGCCGTGACGACCGAGCCGCGGCGGTACGCCGGCGCGTCGACAGGGGTGTCCCAGAGCCTCTCGAGTTCGTCGTCGAGCCAGAACAGGGTGAGCGAGGTGCCCGCCATGTCGAAGCTCGTGCAGAACTCGCCCACATGCGGATCGACGGCGATGAGCCCTGCCTCGTCGAGAAGCTGGGCGATGCGCCGGTAGACGACGAACATCTCCTCGTACTTCAACGCACCGAGTCCGTTGAGGATCGGCACCACGCGGGCGCCCGCGGTCTCGACGCCCTCGGGGATCTCGGACAGCAGTCGGGAGACGAGCAGCTCGGCGAGTTCGTCGGCCGTCGGCACGTCGGCCTCGTCGATGCCGGGTTCGCCGTGGATGCCGAGGCCGATGGCCATGCGTCCTTCGGGCACGGTGAACAGCGGAGCGGGTGCCCCGGGCAGGGTGCAGCCGGTGAAGGCCACCCCGAACGACCGGGTGCGCTCGTTCGCGAGAGCCGCGACCCTCGTCACCTCGGCGAGGTCGTACCCGGCCTCGGCTGCGGCGGCAGCGGTGCGGAAGACGGTGAGGTCGCCCGCGATGCCCCGGCGCTTGTGCTTCTCGGCGATCGACGCGCTGGCGACATCGTCGGTCACGGTGACCGTCTCGGTGGGGATGCCCTCGGCGCGGAGCCTCTCCTGCGCGGCATCGAAGTTGAGCACGTCGCCGGCGTAGTTGCCGTAGCTGAGGAACACCCCGGCGCCGCGGTCGGCGGTCTTGGCGACGCCGTACACCTGCTGGGCCGACGGCGATGCGAACAGATTTCCCATGGCCGCGCCGTGGGCGAGTCCCTGTCCGACGAGTCCTCCGAAGGCAGGGTAGTGCCCCGATCCTCCGCCGACGACGACCACGACCTGCCCGTCGGGCACCACCGTGCTGCGCACCACTCCGCCCGGCACCCGGCGCACGGATCGTGCGTTCGCGGCGACGAAGCCGTCGATCATCTCGTCCGCGAAGTCGGCCGGATCGTTCCACAGGCGGGTCATGATGCGACCTCCTGCGCGGCGGCGAGATCGGCGGTGGCACCGCGCTTGCGGGCCAGCAGGATCATCAGCACGGCCGAGATCAGCATGACCACGCCGACGATCATCATCGGGATCTCGTAGCCGCCCGTCCAGTCGTGCACCGCGCCCGTGACGTAGGGGGCGCTGAAGCCGGCGAGGTTGCCGATCGTGTTGATCAGCGCGACTCCGGCCGCGGCCGCAGCGCCGGTGAGGAACTGCGTCGGCAGCGTCCAGAAGTTCGGCAGCGCGGCGAAGATCGCACACGCGGTGATCGTGATGACCGCGATCGTCGCGGCCGGCGACCCGGCGAAGAGCGCCAGGGGGATCGAGATCGCTCCGGCGACGGCGGGACCGGCGATGTGCCAGGTCTTGAGCCCGCGCCTGCCCGCGTCCCGAGACCAGAAGTACATCACGATGGCGGCAGGAAGGTAGGGGATCGCGGTGATCAGGCCCTTCTGCAGCACGTCGTAGGTGACGCCGGACTGCTCCTGGAAGCCCTCGATGATCGTGGGGAGGAAGAAGCCGAGCGTGTAGAGACCGTAGATGAACCCGAAGTAGATGAACGACAGCATCCAGACCCGGCCGCTGCGGAAGGCGAAGCGTGCGGAGACGTGCCCGCTGCCCGCCTCGGTGGTCTTGCGCTCGGACTCGAGAGCAGCGGTGAGCCAGACCTGCTCCTCCCCCGTCAGCCACTTGGCGTCTGCCGGCTTGTCCTTGAGGTAGAACCAGGCGATGATGCCGACGACGATCGCCGGGATCGCGACGCCCATGAACATGAAACGCCATCCCTCGAGGCCGAAGAAGACCCCGTGCTGCTGGATGAGCGCTCCGGCGAGCGGGGCGCCGATGACCGTGGTCAGCGGCTGTGCCAGGTAGAAGAGCATGAGCACGCGGCCGCGGTACTGAGAGGGCACCCAGAGGCTCAGGAAGAGGATGGCGCCGGGGAAGAAGCCGGCCTCGGCGACGCCGAGGAGGAAGCGCAGCGCGACGAGCTGCTCGAAGTTCTGCACCCAGGTGAAGAGCAGCGCGACGATTCCCCAGCTGACCATGATGCGGGCGAGCCAGCGACGCGCGCCGAACCGGTGCAGGGCGAGGTTCGAGGGCACCTCGAGGATGATGTAGCCGATGAAGAACACGCCGGAGGCGAAACCGAACTGCGCGGCGCTGAGGGCCAGATCGTCGTTCATGCCGTTCGGCGAGGCGAAGCTGATCGCGGTGCGGTCGAGGTAGTTGATGAAGAACATCAAGGCCACGAAGGGCACGAGGCGGATGGAGACCTTGCGGATCGCCGACTTGGCGACCGCGCTCTCGGTCTGAGTGCTGTCCACGATGACTCCTGAATCGACGATGATCGGGGGGCCGCGATGAACGGCCGCACTATAGTTTGGCAAACCGGTTGACCAATTGCAAGCGCAGCGGACGCCGAGTGCTCGCCATGCGGTCTCAGAACGTGGTCTCTCCGCTCAGCCGACGCATGGCCGTCGTCATGTGCGTGGCCATTGCCGCCGCAGCCGCGTTCTCGTCGGCGGCCGCCACCGCCTGGAGGATCGCGTCGTGCTCATCGATCGCGGTCAGCACGCTCTCGGTGTCGTGCACGGCTCGATCCGAGTACACCTGCAGCAGTGAACGAACGACGTGCAGCATGTCGACGATCGTGCCGTTCGCGGCTGCCTCGGAGAGCACGCGGTGGAAGCGGCTGTCGGCCGTGGCGAAGGCGGCGAAGTCGCCGCGCGATGCGCGCATGGCGTCGAGCGTGGCGGTCAGCGTCGAGATCGCCTTCGCATCGGCGCGGGCCGCGGCGAGGCGCGCGACGTAGATCTCGAGCCCCGACCTCAGCTCGATCAGCTCGCTCGTGTTGCGCTCTCCTATGAGCAGCCCCCAGCGCAGGGTCTGCGGAAGGAGGTCGCTCGCCGACCCACGGAGGTAGGTTCCCGACCCCGGCCGCACATCGACGATGCCGAGGATCTCGAGTGCGGCCAACGCCTCGCGCACCGCCGAGCGTCCCACCTCGAGCGTCGAGGCCAGCTGGCGCTCGGGAGGAAGCCGAGTGCCGGGAGCGATGTCGCCCCCGGTGAACAGATCGAGCAGACGGCGCGCGATCTCCGTCACGGGAGACCCCGAGGGCAGGGCGTCGAGCGAATCCGCGATCTGGATCGTGCGATTGTCGGGATAGGCCGGCATGGGTCTAAAGATATCCCCGCCGCGGCATGTTCTGTCCAGTCCGGGATTCAGGGGTTCTGCTGGACGACGAGTCCTGCTACGTTTTGGTCAACCGGTTGATACCTCGGACTTCTCCGGACCGGATGACTGCGAAGGAGCAGCACATGAACGCGACGGCGCGTCGACCCAGGATTCCCGCCTGGCTGCCGATCACCGTGGCCATCCTCGCCATCGCCGGCGTGGGCCTCGCCACCACGAAGTACGTGTCGATCGAAGAGGCGAC
Organism: uncultured Microbacterium sp.; assembly: GCA_963518515.1. GTDB lineage: Bacteria > Actinomycetota > Actinomycetes > Actinomycetales > Microbacteriaceae > Microbacterium. The sequence goes on along the minus strand of CAUQIW010000001.1, from coordinate 329,701 downwards.
GGCCGCGGCGAGCGAGGGAGCCTTCGACCCGGCCGCCTACGCCGATGAGCGCTTCGAGAGCGAGATCGTGCCGCAGATCGAAGACGAGGCGGTCGACCTCGCCACCCTCCTCGACGACCTCGCTGCCGGCGCCGACGAAGACGAGTTCGGCAATGCGCCCGGCACGGGCAGCGCCTTCAGCTTCCCGGTGACCTTCACCGGCATCGCGGGAGCGCAACAGGGATCGATCCTCCCCGTCACGGTCGCAGGGGTCCCCGCCGAGGTGACCGTGCAGCTGCAGGTGGGTCCGGCCATCAACGGCACCGCGCTGCGCGATGTCACGGGCACCGTGGTCTTCAACGACTTCACGAACCAGCTCGAGTTCCAGAATGTCGCCACCGTCTTCAACGAGCGCGTCAGAGACGGCATCCTGGCGGCTGCTCCCCTGCCGACCGAGGGCCAGACGATCACCGTCACCGGAGCGTTCACCCGCGTGAACCCCGCACTGGTGTCGGTCGTTCCCGTCTCTCTCGAGGTCGGCTGATGGCGCAGCTCTCCGGTGCCGTCGTCGACGGCGGCGCCGCGACCGGCGACGTGGTGATGAGCGCCAGGGGCATCACGAAGGTCTACGGAGCCACGCACGCGCTCAAGGGTGTCGACTTCGACATCCGCGCGGGCGCCGTCACCGTGCTGTTCGGGGAGAACGGCGCGGGCAAGTCGACGCTGATGAAGATCCTCTCGGGGGTCGAGACGCCCACCTCCGGCACCCTCGCGCTGAGCGGCGAGGAGATCACCCTCACCGACACGGTCGACGCCTCGCGCAGAGGGATCGCGATCATCCATCAGGAGCTGAGCCTGGCGCCGAATCTCAGCATCAAGGACAACATCTTCATGGGGCGCGAGTACACCCGCGCCGGCATCATCGTCGACGACAAGGCCGAGAGCGAGAAGACCAGGGAGCTCATGCGACGCCTGGCCGAGGACCTCGATCCGCGCACCCTCGTCGGCGACCTGCGTCTGGGCCAGCAGCAGATCGTCGAGATCGCGCGTGCCCTCGCCGGCGAGGCCCGCGTGCTGATCATGGACGAGCCCACATCGGCCCTGAGCGGCAACGAGGTCGAGGTGCTGTTCTCCCTCATCCGCGAGCTCACCGACGAGGGGGTCGCGATCGTCTACATCTCGCACCACCTCGAGGAGGCGCTCGAGATCGCCGACCACGCCGTCGTCTTCCGCGACGGCGCGCTGGTCGCGATCGGCGACCGGGCCGAGATCGACCTGAACTGGGTGATCTCGAACATGGTCGGCCGCGCCGCCGACGACCTCGCGCCAGACCTGCTCGACGAGTTCGGCTCGGTGGCCCTCTCGCTGCGCGGCATCACGATCGCCGATCCGACGAACCAGAGCCGTCTGGCGGTGGATGGCTTCGACCTCGACGTACGAGAGGGCGAGATCGTCTGCCTGTACGGCCTGATGGGTGCAGGGCGCACGGAACTGCTCGAAGCGCTCGCGGGGCGCTCGCCCATCCAGCGGGGCGCGGTGCTGGTGCACGGCGAGGACATCGCGAAGCAGAACGTGCGCGAGCGCATCGCCTCGGGGCTCGCTCTCGTGCCGGAGGATCGTCAGCGCGACGGCCTCGTGCAGACGATGTCGGTCGGCGAGAACACGGCTCTCGCCAGCCTGCTGTCGTTCGCGCGATTCGGATGGCTGCGTCGCCGCCCCGAGCGCGACGCGGTCGCCGAGAGCATGAGCGACGTGCGCGTCAAGGCGTCGGGTCCCGGCGCCTCGATCACCTCGCTCTCCGGCGGCAACCAGCAGAAGGTCGTGATCGGCAAGGCGCTCATGACCGCGCCCAGGGTGATCCTGCTCGACGAGCCCTCGCGGGGCATCGACGTGGGCGCCAAGGCCGAGATCTTCGCGCTGATGGCGCGTGAGGCCCGCCGCGGCCTGGCCGTGCTGTTCGCGACCAGTGAGGTGGGCGAGGCGCTCGGCGTGTCCAATCGCATCATCGTCATGTCCAAGGGACGCATCGTCGGCGAGTTCGACCCTCGCGCGACGAGCCGGGAGGACCTCATGGTCGCCTCGGGAGAAGCACACACCGACGAGCCCGCAGGGAGCGAGCAATGACCAGCACTCAGAAGAACGACGCCCGGCGCGGTCGTCTGCAGAACGTCGACATCGGTTCGGTCCTGCTCGAGGGGCGCGCGTTCATCGCGCTCATCGTCCTCATCATCATCTTCGCCCTGCTGTCGGACTCGTTCCTCAGCGTCGGCAACCTCGTCACCATGACGAAGCACGTCGCCTACAACGCGATCCTCGCGCTCGGGATGCTCTTCGTCATCCTCAAGGGCGGCATCGATCTGTCGGTGGGGTCGACCGTCGGACTCTCCGGCGTCGTGGCCGGAACGATGCTGCAGGGCTGGCAGCTCACGCTCTTCGACATCGTCGTCTATCCGCAGGTGTGGTTCGTCGTCGTCATCGCGCTGGCGGTGGGTACGTTCGTCGGCTTCATCAACGGCATCCTCGTGACGAAGTTCAACGTCGCCCCCTTCATCGCGACGCTGGGCATGCTGTACGTCGCACGCGGTGCGGCGCTGCTCATCTCCAACGGCACGACCTATCCACGGCTCTCGGGCTCGGAGGAGCTGGGCAACCAGGGCTTCCTGCTGATCGGCGGCGGCCGCATCCTCGGCATCCCCACCGCGATCTGGATCATGGTCGTGTTCGCGGTGATCGCCTCGCTCGTGCTGCGCAAGACACCGTTCGGACGCTGGGTCTACGCGACCGGCGGCAACGAGCGGGCCGCCGAGCTGTCGGGCGTGCCGGTGCGCAAGGTCAAGCTGCACGTCTACCTGATCAGCGGCTTCTGCGCCGCGACCACCGGGCTCATCATCTCGTCGGAGCTCACGAGCGCCGCGCCACAGCTCGGCGAGACCTTCGAGCTCAACGCCATCGCCGCGGTCGTCATCGGCGGTGCGGCCCTCACCGGCGGTCGAGGAAACGTCCGCGGCGTGCTCATCGGCGCCTTCGTGATCGGGTTCCTCAGCGACGGCCTGGTGCTCGTCGGGGTGTCGACGTTCTGGCAGATCGCCATCAAGGGCGCGGTCATCATCCTTGCCGTGATGCTCGACCAGGCGCAGCAGCGCATCACCCGTTCCAAGAACGCCGCCCTCGCCGCGGCGAACAAGCAGTCCGCTCCCCCACAGTCGACGCCGGTCTCGGCGTGATCCCGCTGCGCCACGCGCAGCACCCACAGCAGCACCCACCGCACGACACACCGCAGCACCCACAGCACGATCGAAGGAGAATCATGCGTCGCAGTATCCTCGCCGCAGCAGCGGCATTCACTCTGGTCATCGGTCTCACCGCCTGCAGCTCGGGCGGAGGCGACACCGGCGGAGACGGCGGCGATGCCGGCTCCGGCGAAGCGGGCGGCACCATCGCCATCATCACGCCCTCGCAGGACAACCCCTTCTTCAAGGCCGAGGCGGATGCCGCGAAGGCAGAGGCCGAGAAGCTCGGCTACGAGACGTCCGTCGCCTCGCACGACGACGACCCGAACAAGCAGAGCGAGCTCATCGACGCGGCGATCAGCAACGGCGCCAAGGCGATCGTGCTCGACAACGCCGGAGCCGACGCGTCGATCGGCCCGATCCAGAAGGCCAAGGATGCCGGCATCCCGGTCTTCCTCATCGACCGTGAGATCAACGAGACCGGCGTCGCCTCCGCGCAGATCGTCGCGAACAACGCGCAGGGAGCGGCCGCGGTGGCCGAGGAGTGGGTCGCGGCCCTTCCCGAGGGCGGCAAGTACATCGAGCTCACCGGCAAGGAGTCGGACACCAACGCCGGAGTGCGCTCCGAGGCATTCGCCAGCGTGATCTCGCAGTACCCGAACCTCACCTCCGTCGCCAAGGAGACCGCGAACTGGAGCCAGGACGAGGCCTTCACCAAGATCGAGACGCTGCTGCAGCGTGATCCCGACATCCAGGGCATCATCGCGGGCAACGACACGATGGCGCTCGGCGCCGTCGCCGCAGTGGAGGCCGCCGGCCTCACCGGCAAGATCGTGATCGCCGGGTTCGACGGAAGCCCCGACGCGGTCGAGGCCATCAAGGCCGGCACCCTCCTCGCCACGGGACTGCAGCCCGCCGTGCTGATCTCGCAGCTCGCGGTGCAGCAGGCCGACAGCTTCATCCGCACGGGCGAGACGGGCGAGGACGAGAAGCAGTCGATCGACTGCGTCGTGGTCAACGCCGCCAACGCCGAGAGCTACACGCTGTTCGCGATCGAGTGAGCATGATCGGATCGCCGCTCACGCCGTGAGCGGGATTCGAGAGGGGGCCGTCGTCCGACGGCCCCCTCTGTGCGTGCCTGCGACGCTCAGACCCTGGTCGCCCGCTCGAGCACCTCGATCACGTGCTGGTACGGCCGATCGGTCGCGCGGCTCATGCCGATCTCGCACGTGCGGTTCGCCGACACGAAGGCGGTGAAGCCGCCGCCCTGATCTTCGGCGGCCCTGACCTCGGCCGCCTCCGCCTCGGTGGCGCTGGCGGTGAGCTCGGGATGCAGCATCCCGCGGTCGCCGGCGAACGCGCAGCATCCCCAGCCGTCGGGAACGAAGACGTCGTCCGACACCGCCTCGGCGAGCTGGAGGAGCGCGGCATTCGCGCCGAGCGCCGTGGTCGAGCAGGTCGGGTGCACGGCCACGCGATCGGCCCTGGCCGTCACGTTCAGCCTCGGGAGCACCTCGCGAGCGACGTAGGTCGTGGCGTCCTCGATGACGAGACCGGCGTAGTGCGGATGCGCGGCGGCGGCCTTCGCCAGCATGACCTGCAGCCCCTCGGTGCACGACGCGGCATCGCACACCACCGGCAGCGCGCCCTGGTCGCTCGCCGCCCACAGCGAGTCGAGCACGCGATCGGTCATCCGGTCGTAGCCCGCCAGGTGCCCCTTCGACTTCCAAGGGGTGCCGCAGCAGAGGCCGCCCGCATCATCGGGTGTCGCGAAGGGGATGTCGGCGCGCGACAGCAGCAGCCGGAGAGCATCTCGCGAGCCGACACCGTGATCCTCCGGGCCGAACATCGTGCCGATGCAGGCCCCGAAGAGCACCACCCGGGCATCGATCGGATGCTCTGGCTTCGAAGGCTTCGTACCGCCGCCCGGCAGCCCGCGGTCGTACAGCGGCACCGTCTCGGCGCCGAGCACTGCTCTGGCCACGCGTGTCACTCCCGTCACGAGGGGCGCGGGCACCGCGTCGGCGAGCGTGAGGGCCAGGCCTCCGACCCTGGTGACTGCGCCCCAGCCCTTGGCCGCCGCATCCCACGCCCCGTCGGCGAGCGTCGAGGCCTGCTCGGCGCGCAGACGCCGCACCAGATCGCCGGTGTTGATGTCGACGGGGCACGCAACCCCGCACATGCCGTCGACCGCGCAGGTCTGCACGCCCTCGTAGTCGTAGTCGGCGCGCAGCTCGTCGAGCAGCTCGGTCTCGCCCTGCTCTTCGGCCCAGGCCATGTCGCGGCGCAGCACGATGCGCTGCCGCGGGGTGAGGGTGATGCTCTTGCTCGGGCACGTCGGCTCGCAGTAGCCGCACTCGACGCAGCGATCGACCTCGCTCTCGACGGTCGGCACCCGCTTCAGATCCCGCAGATACGACTCGGGGTCGTCGGAGAGCACGACGCCGGGGTTGAGGATGCCTGCGGGATCGATGAGCCTCTTGATGTCCCACATCAGGTCGGTCAGCTCGTCGCCGTACTGCCGACGCACGAACGGCGCCATGATGCGACCGGTGCCGTGCTCGGCCTTGAGCGAGCCGCGCTGACCGAGCACCAGCTCGACGAGGTCATCGGTGAAGCGTCGATACCTCGCGATGCTCTCGGGGTCGTCGAACCTCTCGTTCAGCAGGAAGTGCACGTTGCCGTCCTTGGCATGACCGAAGATCACCGTGCCCTCGTAACCGTGCTCGTCGAAGAGCTCGATGAGCCGTTCGCACGTGAAGAGCAGCCGGTCGACGGGCACGACGATGTCCTCGAGCAGCGCGGTGGTGCCCGAGGGTCGCGCTCCGGCGACCGCGGTGTAGAGCCCCTTGCGCACCTGCCACAGTGCGGCCCGCTCGACCGCATCCGTCGTGAGTCTCGCGTCGACCACCAGGGGCAGTGTCCTGGCGTACGCCAGTGCGGCCTCGGTGCCGAGCGCCAGCGCGTCGTCGTCGGCGGCGTGCACCTCGACCAGCAGCGCGGCGTGCTGGTCGACGGGGATGTCGGCGATCGCCGCCGGCACGTCGCTGAGGCCCTGGGCGACACGCAGCGACGCGGCGTCCAGAAGCTCGATCGTGGCGAGCCCCAGGTCCACGAGACCGGGCAGCGCCGCCATGGCGTCGGAGAGACCGGCGAACACGAGCAGCCCCGTCGCGATCGACGGCCGCACCTCGATCGTGCGGAACCGGGCCTCGGCGACGAACGCCAGCGTTCCCTCCGAGCCGACCACGAGGTGCTCGAGGATGCGCACGGGGTCGTCGAAGTCGAGCAGGGCGTTGATCCCGTACCCCATCGTGTTCTTCATCGAGAACTGATGCCGCACAAACTCCGCACGCTCCGGCGACGAGAGCAGGCGCTCCCTGAGCTCGAGGAGGCCTGCGGCGAGCGCTGGCTCCTTCTCGCGAAGGGTCCGATCGGCGTCCGGTGCCCCCGTGTCGAGGATGGTGCCGCTCGGCAGCACGAGAAGCAGCGACTCGACGGTGCGGTACGAGTTCTCGACGATGCCGCACGCCATTCCGCTGGAGTTGTTGGCGATCACGCCGCCGATGGTGCACGCGATCTCGCTCGCGGGGTCCGGCCCGAGCTTGCGGCCGAACCGGGCGAGACGCGTGTTCACCTGACGCACGGTCGCTCCGGGGCCGACCCTCACCGTCGTGGCGCCGGCCTCGACCTCGATGCCGCGGAAGGCGCTGCGCGTGTCGACGAGGATGTCGCCGCTCACGCCCTGACCCGACAGGCTCGTGCCGCCGGAGCGGAAGGTGAGCGTGCGGCCGGCGGCCCCGACCGCGGCGAACACCTTCGCCATGTCCGCCGCATCGCCGGGAGCCAGCACCAGGTCAGGCACGAGCAGGTAGTGCGAGGCGTCGTGCGCGTGGGCGAAGCGGTCGATCGACCGCTCCTTCACCTCGGTCGCCGCCCCCAGCAGCGAGCGGTCCAGAGGGGCGGTGAGCGTCGTCGGCACGGTTTCTCCTCGATGATGGAACCGAATTGTCTGACAAGTGTACCGAGATTGCCCCACTCGGTACACTGACGTATATGACAGCGGGTGCGGGCCTCGGCGTGGTCGGAGTCGTCGACGCGGTCACCGCACGGCTGCGCACGAGGATCCTCGACGGCGAGATCCTCTCGGGTTCGCCGCTCACCGAGGCGGCCGTCTCGGAGGCCTTCGGCGTCGCCAGGCCCAGCGCCAAGGCCGCGATCGAGCAGCTCGTCGCCGCCGGCCTGCTCGAGCGCACCGCGCACCGCACCGCCCGGGTCGTCGACATCGATCCGCTCACGGTGCGCGACGTCTACCGCACGAGGACCCGGCTCGAGAGCGCGGCGCTGCGCGAACTCGCCGACGGACGTACCGTTCCTCCCGCCGCGGTGGAGGCGAACGACGAGATCCTCGCGATGCCCGCGGGTCCCGATCCCGCGACCGTGGCGCCTGACCTGCGGTTCCACACCGCCCTGATCGACGCCCTCGACAGCGAGCGGACCTCCCGCATGTACCGCAGCCTGCTCGACGAGGTGCGGCTCTGCATGGCGCAGGTGCAGGATCGCCGTCTTCTCGATGCCGCCGTGATCGCGAGGCAGCACGCCGAGATCCTCTCCGCGGTCGGCCGCGGTGAGGGCGAGCAGGCGGCCGCCCTGCTCGCCGCGCACCTGTCGTCCGCCGAAGAGCGCCTGGTCGCCGCCCTGGAGACGACCACCGACTGAATCCTCGCCGAAGCCCCGGGCAGCGGGCCCTGGTCAGGAGCCTGCGTAGAGCTCCCCCACCGGGATCTGCACGGAGAGCACGTTGCCGAGCGGCGCCAGGGGGCAGGCCCAGGCCGGGTCGTAGGCGCAGGACGGGTTGTAGGCGAAGTTGAAGTCGAGCACGAGGGTCGAGCCCGCGGCATCGGATCCGAGGTCGGCGCCCTTGACCGTGTCGATCAGATAGCGGCCGCCGCCGTACGTGCCGCCGGGGCGTCCGGCGAGCGCATCGCGGACGGGGATGAACAACCCTCCCCCGTACGAGGCGAGCCGCCACACGTCGAGGGACCCGACATCGGGGACCTCGACGCGGCCGACGCGCTCGAACGGGACGATGCCGTCGGTGCCGGTCTCGAAGTCGAACCGGCCGGGGTCGGCCTGCAGGATCGGCAGCTCGAAGCGCCACTGCGGGTCGTACGACGCGATCGGGAGACCTTCGAACAGCGGCCGATCCTCGGGCAGCAGCGGCGTGGCCGGATGCCGGAGCATCAGGTCGTCGCGCTCGATCCGCCAGAGCTCGTGCGCCTCCTCCGCGGAGTCGGCGCGACGGATGGCGTCATAGAGGGCGAAGACACGGCGCCGCCAGTCGACGACCTCGACGGCGGTGCGGGCTTGTGTGAGCGACATGCCCTCAGGCTACGGCCAGCCGCCCGCCCGCCGGTCAGACCCGCGGCCCGAGTGCACCCGACGTCATCTCGCCGGCCGACTCGCCCTTCAACTCGACGAGGATCGTGTGGGTCGGCGTGGTGCCGGTGTTCTGCCCCGAATGCCGTTGGGCGGGGATCCACACCGCCTGGCCCGCCACCAGCACCGTGTCGAAGGTCCGGTCGCCGGCCGAGAGCCGTCGGGAGAAGTCGCTCAGCGTCACCATGACGCTGTTCGGGTGGTCGTGGGGCGTCGTCCTGTCGCCCGGCACATCCGTGTACTCGAGCACGCGGACGAACTCGTTCTCCCACAGCGTTCGGTAGTGGTCGGGATCGGTGAGCGTCGGATCGTCGGTGATCATGCGGTCACTGTACGCTCGGCGCTGGCGTCCCGACAGGGGTGGATGAAACGCCCGGCCGCATCAGCGATCGGGCGTTCAGGTCACGTCGGTCAGACGCCGGCGCGAGCGAGCGACAGCGACGGGTAGTCCGTGTAGCCCTCGGCGGTGCGACCGTAGAACAGCGCCGGACGCGGCTCGTTCAGCTCCTCGTCGGCGAGCCAGCGCTCGACGAGATGGGGTTGGCGATCACGGGGCGACCCACTGCCACCGCATCCGCCCATCCGTCGTCGACGAGGCTCTCGGCCTCTGCCAGCGTCGTCTCGGAGGCGAAGCCCGAGTTGACGATGAACGGGGCTCCGACCGTGCGGCGGATCTGCTGCACGAGATCGCCGGTGGGTGCGGCGCTGAGCACGTCGACGAACGCGAGATCCAGCGGAGCGAGTCCCTGGGCGACGGCGAGGTAGGTGGCGAGGGCGTCGGCGTCGTCCTCCTCCAGCACGCCCTGGATGTTGTGCTGAGGCGACAGGCGGATGCCGGTGCGGTCGGCGCCGACCGCCTCGGCGACGGCACGGGTGACCTCGATCGCGAACCGTGCGCGGTTCTCGGGGGTTCCGCCGTACTGATCGTCGCGGATGTTCGAGACCGGCGAGAGGAACTCCTGCACGAGGTAGCCGTTCGCGCCGTGCACCTCGACGCCGTCGAGTCCGGCGGCGATCGCGTTGCTCGCCGCCTGCACGAACTCCTCGACGACGACGGGGATCTCGTCGAGCGTCAGTGCGTGCGCGACCGGCATGGCGGCCTTGCCCTCGGGGGTGTGGGTCTCGCCGGGAGCGGCGAGCGCACTCGGGGCGACCACGCGGCGCTCACCCGAGATGGCGGGGTGCGAGACGCGGCCTCCGTGCATCAGCTGCATGACGATGGTTCCGCCCGCGGCGTGCACGGCATCGGCGATACGACGCCAGCCCTCGATCTGCGCGGGGGTGACGATGCCGGGCTGTCCCGAATACGACTTGCCCTCGGCGGCGGGCCAGGTGCCCTCGGTGATGATGAGGCCCTGTCCGGCGCGCTGGCGGTAGTACTCCACCATGGTCTCGGTGGGCACGCCGTCGTCGTCCGCGCGGGTGCGGGTCAGGGGCGCCATGACGACGCGGTTGGACAGCTCAAGGGCGCCGAACACGGCGGATTCGAAAAGACTCACGTGGGTGTCAAGGACGAGGAGCGCCCGAGTATTCCCGGATGGCTGCTGCGACACGGGTGGGCACCCGGTGCACAGGCTCTGCACCGGGTGCTCGTCTACGCTGGACGCCATAATGATGTGACACGGCGCGGCAGGCGCCGAGCGGCGAGCGGGACGACCCGATCGTCATCTCAGTCGGGGACGGCCCCTCCCGAAGGAGTGCGCATGTCGCTCACCGTCATCACGAGCACGGTCGGACGATCCGACATCGGCCGCATCGCGCTGGGCTGGGGCGCGTACGCCGCGGTGCTGCTGGCCCACCCGCTGCTCGCCGCCCCGGCTCCCGCCCCGACGCTCATGGTCGCTCTGATCGCGATCGTCGCCGTCATCCTCGTGTGCGCCTTCGGCGTCGTGAAGCAGGCCGAGGCGCTCGCCCACCGCCTCGGCGACCCCTACGGCTCGCTGGTCCTGACCCTGTCGATCGTGCTGATCGAGGTCATCTTGATCTCCGCCGTCATGCTCGGGCCGGGAGAGCACGAGACCATCGCCAGGGACTCCGTCATGGCGGTGTCGATGATCATCATGAACCTGGTCATCGGGCTCGCTTTGCTGCTGGGCGCGCTCCGTCACGGCACGATGCGCCACAACCGCACAGGCACCTCCGCCTACCTGGCGATGCTCGTACTGCTGATCACCCTGGCCTTCGGTCTGCCGGCGCTCATCGGCGAGGACGGCTCATACTCCCTCGCCCAGGCCGTGCCCGTCGTCGTGCTCACGCTCGGGGTCTACGCGTTCTTCCTGCTGCGCCAGATGGGAGCGCAGGCCCAGGACTTCACAGAGGTCGGCGGGAGGATCCCCGTCGACGTCGCACGCGCGACGAGTGCCGTCGCCGACGCGGCGCCCCGGTCGAGCATCCGAGGCATCCTCGTCGCGCATCGCGCCGAGGTGCTGGTGCGGCTCACCCTGCTCGTGGTCACGGTGCTGCCCATCGTGCTGCTGTCGCACGACATGGCCGCGCTCCTCGACGACGGACTCGGCCGCGTGGGCGCGCCCCCCGCACTGGCCGGCGTGCTGATCGCCGCCATCGTCTTCCTGCCCGAATCGATCACCGCGGTGCGCGCCGCGCTGAGCGGCGAGGCGCAGCGGGTGAACAACCTCGCGCTCGGCGCGCTGGTCTCGACCGTCGGTCTCACCATCCCGGCGGTGCTCGTGATCGGCATGCTGACAGGGCAGACCGTGATCCTCGCGGAGTCCCCGGCGAACCTGCTCATGCTCGGTGTCACGCTGCTGCTGTCGGTCACGACGTTCTCGACCGCGAAGGTGACCGCGATGCACGGCGCGACGCACCTCGTGCTCTTCGCCGTCTACGCCATCGTGCTGTTCAGCTGAGGTCGGCTGGGCCGACAGAATGGGCCGGGGGGGGCGGGCCGACGGGGCGGGCCCTCGGGGCTCAGTCCCCGAAGGCCGCGAGCAGCTCGGCGAAGTGATCGAGGTCGTCTGCCGACCACCGGCGCAGCCTCTCGCCGAGGCGCGTCTCGTAGCGCGAGCGGGCGAGTGCCACCCGCTCCTGCGCCAGCTCGGTGGCGACGAGCACGCGCGCCCGACGATCCTCCGGATCCGGCACGCTCTCGACGAGGCCGAGTTGCTCGAGCTGGCGCACATGACGGCTGACCGCCGACTTGTCGGTCTGCAGGCGCTCGATGATCGCGCCGGCCGAGGTCGCCTTGCCCGTCGCGATCGACGTCAGCACCTGATATCCCAAGGGCTGCAGATCGGGATGCACCGTCGTCGCCGCTTCGCGCCAGCTCACTCGGATGCGGGCGAAGAGCCGACCGAGTTCGTGCTCGACGCGCGAGATCGCCTGGTCGAGTTCGGGGCTGCGCTCCGACCCGGCGTCTTTCGCGGGGGTGCTGTTCTCGGAGGCGTCTTTCTCGGAGGCGGCGCTTCCGGCGGGCTCGTCGGAGAGGGCGCTCATGCTCGCCATCATACGGCGGAGCCCATCAGCCCCTGCCCCACGCCTGCATGTTCAAATGACGGATGCATGCCGAGATCGGCTGATCTTGGCCTGCATCCGTCATTTCTGCCTGCATCTGTCCGCTTGCCGGTGGGCATACGGCGGAGCCCCGCTGTCCGAGGGAGAGCGGGGCTCCGATGAGACGGTCGACCGCTCAGGCCGACCGCTCGGTCACTTGCCGAGCAGACCTGCGTCGGTGAGCCACTCTTCGGCGGCGGTCGCGGCCGATGTCTTCTCGTCGCCCTCGACCCGGTCGCGCAGTTCGATCAGGTCGTCGGTGGTGAGCTTGGCGGAGACGGCGTTGAGCACCTCGGCGAGCTTGTCGGTGTAGATGTCCTTCGACAGCAGCGGGATGACGTTCTGCGCCGAGATCATGTTCTCGGGGTCTTCGAGGACCACGAGGTCCTCGGCCTTGATCGCCGGCGAGGTGGTGTAGATGTCCGCGACCTGCACCGTGCCGTCGACGAGCGCCTGCACGGTGTCGGGTCCGCCGAAGTCCTCATAGGGGACGAACGTGACCTGTCCGGCATCCACGCCCACACCGTAGACGTCGCGCAGACCGGGGATCCCGTAGCCGAGCTCGCCGAACTGCGGGTTCGAGGCGAGGGAGAAGGGCTCGAGCGCCTTCAGGTCGCCGATCGCCTTCAGGTTGTTGTCCTCGGCCGTCTTCTTGGTCACGACGTAGGCGTCCTTGTCCTCGGCCTCGGCCGAGTCCAGCACCTGCAGGTCGTCTGCGCCCACCGCATCCGGCAGGGCACCGTCGACGTCCTCCGTCGTGCGCTCCGCGTACTCGGTGTCGTAGTAGGCCAGCAGGTTGCCGTTGTACTCCGGGATGAGGTTGATCGAGCCGTCCTGAAGGGCGGGGATCGTCTGCTGACGCGGGCCGATGTTGAACTTGGTCGTCACGTCGAAGCCTTCGGCCTCGAGCGCCTGTGCGTAGATCTCGCCGAGGATCTCGCTCTCGGGGAAGGCGAAGGAGCCCACGATGATGGCGTCGCCGTCGCCGCCGCCGGTGTCTCCGCCGGACGAGGTCGGGTCGGCGGTCGCGCAGCCGGCGAGTGCGACGGTGGTGCTGACGGCGAGCAGGGCTGCAGTCAGCCAGGTCTTACGGGCTCGGGAGGTCATGCGGGGGTCCTTTCGTCGAGGGTCGGCGCCACAGCGGCATCCGACCTTGTGCGCTGAATGTTGCGGAGGGGGCGGGTGCCCTGCCCCCGAGTACGGGTGAGGCGCTGGAGGATCGCGAAGACACCGTCGACGGTCAGCGCGAGAACGGTCACCAGGAGCGCCCCGCCGAGGATCACCGTGTAGTCGTTGAGTCCGATGCCGGAGGAGATGATGCGCCCGAGGCCGCCGAGACCGACGTACGACGCGATCGTCACCGTCGCGATGACCTGCAGCGTGGCCGAGCGGATGCCGCCGATGATCACCGGCAGCCCGAGCGGGATCTCGACCTTGAGGAGGATCTGCATCTCCGTCATCCCGATCGCTCGCGCCGCATCGATCGATTCGCGCCCGACGCTCTCGAGTCCGGCGTAGGCGCCCGCGAGCAGCGACGGGATCGCCAGCAGGACGAACGCGATGACGGAGCCGACGAGCACGGCGGGCGTGGTGCTGAGCCCTGCGCGCAGCACCATGGTGAGGAAGAAGAGGATTCCGAGCGTCGGCAGGGCGCGCATCGCGCCGGTGAAGCCGATCACGAACTGCCGGCCGCGCCCCGTGTGCCCGATGTAGAAGCCGAGCGGCAGGGCGATGAGCATCGCTATCGCGAGCGAGACACCCGAGTACACGAGGTGCTCGACGAGTCGGTCTCCGATGGGCAGCGGGCTCTGAGAGCCCGGCACCCAGTTGGCCGGATCGAGGATCCAGCGGATGGCGTCGAGGAAGAAGTTCATCAGGCCCCCGTACCCGGGTGTGCGAGCAGCGGCCGGGCGGCCTCAGCGTCGGCCACCTCGTCGGTGTCGGTGCCCGTGTCGGCGTCGCCGGGACCACCGCTGCGCGCGCGCCGTCCGGAGACGCGACTCCAGGGCATCAGGATCCGCCCGATCGCCACCAGGATCAGATCGAAGACGAGAGCGATGAGCAGGCTCATGACGATGCCGACGACGACCTCTTCGAGGATCCCGCGCTGCTTGCCGTTCTGGAACAGGTAGCCGAGGTTCTCCGAGCCGATGATCACGCCGACCGAGACGAGCGCGATCGTCGACACCGAGACCACGCGCAGGCCGGCGATCAGCACGGGACCCGCGAGCGGGAACTCGACGCGCCAGAACCTGCCGCCTGCCGAGAAGCCGGTGGCCTTCGCCGCGTCGATGATCGACCGATCGACCGATCCGAACGCGTCTGTCGCAGAGCGCAGCATGATCGCGACCGCATAGATCGTGAGCGCCACGACGAGGTTCGTGTCGTCGAGGATCCGGGTGCCGAGGATGACGGGCAGGATGACGAACAGCGGCAGCGACGGGATCGTGTAGAGCAGGCTGCCCGTGGTGATGATGAAGGTCCTGGCGACGCGATTCCGACTGGCCACCCAGCCCAGCGGCACGGCGATGACGAAGCCGAGGATGATCGGGACGATCGCCAGACGCACGTGATTGATCGTGAGATCGAAGATCAGGCCGAGATTGGAGGCGATCCAGTTCACCGAAGTACCGTTCTTTACGGTCTTGGGACGCCGAGTCGCGAAGTCAAGACATTCGACTGAACCACAGAACACCGCGATCGACAAGCCGAGACGACACCGGGAGAGATCTCCCGGTGTCGCGGATCAGGCCTCGGAGAGCAGTCGGAAGACCTTGGATGCGGCCCGGATCTCGTCTTGCGTGAGCTCGGCCACGACCGTGCGAAGGCGGGTCGCATGGTCGCGGCGCAGCTCGGCGAGCACCGCGCACGCGGCCGGCGTCGCCGTGAGGACGCGGAGCCGACCGTCGCGCTCGTCGGCACGGGACTCGAGCAGGCCGAGGTCCTCCAGCATCCGCACCTGGCGGCTGACGACCGACTTGTCCATCTCGAACCGCTCGGCGAGTTCATGCGCGCTCGCGGTCCCTGCGCGATCGATGAACGTCAACAGCTTGTAGCCGCCGACCTGCAGCTCGGGATCGATGCGGGCGGCGGACTCCTTCCACAGAGTCCTCGTCCGCGCGAAGATCAGATTGAGATGGGCCTGGAGATCGCCGAGAGCATTCTCGACCTCGGCGACCTCCGGCTCGTGCGAGGTGATCACCTCAGTTCCTCGGCTTCCGATCCTCGCGCTCGAGCACCCCGACCGACCCCGTGGCCGGAGTACCGGAGTCGGCTCCTGCGGTGCGGATCGCTCCGGTCGACAGCGATGCGCCGACCTCGGCCTCGGACACCTCGATGATCGAGTCCTCCGCCTGGTCGCGCAGCTGCTCGGCGGCGTTCTTGGTCGAGAGCGGCTTGTTCTTGATGAACGCGATCGCGATGATGGCGATCACGGCGAGCGGGATGGCGATGATGAACGCGTCGGCGATGCCGTGGCCGTATGCACCCTCGACGATCACGCGGATCTGGTCCGGCAGCTGCGTGACCTTCGGCACGTCGCCCGAGGCGAGGTGCTTGAGCGCGTCGACCTCTTCGGGAGTCGTCGGCGTGAAGCCGTCGAGGGCGTCGGTGATGTAGTTCGCGACGCTCGTCGAGAGGGTCGCTCCCATGACGGTCACGCCGATGGTGCCGGCGATCGTGCGGAAGAAGTTGACGTTCGACGATGCGGCGCCCAGCTGCTGCGGCGCGGTGTCGTTCTGCACGATGAGGGTGAGGTTCTGCATCACCATTCCGAGCCCGGCGCCGAGGACGAACATGTACGTCGCCACGAGCGGGAAGGGAGTGTCAAAACGCAGGGTCGACATCAGCGAGACGCCGACCGTGGTGAGGATGGAGCCCGTGAGCATCCAGCCCTTCCACTTGCCGAACCGGCTGACGAGCTGCCCGATGATGATCGAGGCGCCCATCTGCCCGATGATCATCGGGATGGTCATGAGGCCCGACTCGGTAGGCGTGGCGCCACGGGCGAGCTGGAAGTACTGCGCGAGGAACACCGAGGTGGCGAACATCGAGACGCCGATGGCGATCGAGGCGATGACCGAGAGCGTGAAGGTGCGGTTGCGGAACAGCGACATCGGCACGATGGGCTCTTTCACGAAGAACTCGACCGTGATGAATCCGGCGATCGCCACAGCCGCGGTGACCGCGAGCATGATGCTCGTCGACGAGTCCCAGTCGAACTGGCTGCCGCCCATCGACACCCAGATCAGCAGGGTCGAGACGCCGACGGCGAGGAGCACGATGCCGAAGTAGTCGATCGAGACCTTGCGGTCGCGCTGGGGCTTCGGCAGGTGCAGGGTGAACTGCAGCAGCACGAGGGCGAGGATCGCGAAGGGCACGCCGACGAAGAAGTTCGAGCGCCATCCCCAGACGTCCGTCAGGAGTCCGCCGAGCAGCGGGCCGCCGATGGTGCCGAGCGCCATGATGCCGCCGACGACGCCCATGTACTTGCCGCGCTCACGCGGGGAGATGATCAGCGCGACGGCGATCATGACGAGCGACATCAGTCCGCCGACGCCGATGCCCTGGATCACGCGGACGGCGATGAGCATGTTGGTGTCGGTCGAGAAGCCCGCGATGACGGTGCCCACGGTGAAGATGATGAGCGACAGCTGCACGAGGATCTTGCGATCGACCAAGTCGGCCAGCTTGCCCCAGATCGGGGTCGAGACGGCGGTGGCCAGCAGGCTCGCGGTGATGACCCAGGTGTACTGGGACTGCGTGCCGCCGAGGTCGGCGATGATGACCGGCATCGAGGTCGACACGACCGTGCCCGAAAGCACGGCGACGAACATGCCGACGACGAGGCCGGAGATCGCGGTGAAGACCTCTCGCGGCGAGCGCATCGCCTCGGGGAGAGAGGAAGAGGATGAGGTTGTCACAGTGGAGTGCTCCAGTGTCGAAAGTTGATAAGTGTCAACCATACGCTCATCGTTGCAGAAGTGCAACTATTGACCCAGCGCAACCATTCGACAGGAACCTCTCGTTCGTCACATCTTCGCGTAGCGCGCCCTTGCGACGCAGAACAGACCGTAGAGGATGAGTCCGGCGCCGACGGTCCAGAGGATGAAGACACCGAACGGCAGGCCCGCGAGAGTGCGCAGGGCCGCGTCGAGCCCGCCGGCGGTCTCGGGGTCGTGGGTCACGGCGGCGACGACGAACAGCACGCCGGCCACCGCGACGGCGATGCCCTTGGCGATGTACCCCGCGATGCCGAAGGCCACGATGCCGGAGCGCGCAGCCCCCGTCGGCAGCGAGAGGTGCTTGGTGAATGCGCGGGTGATGCCGCGCAGGACGAAGGCGACTCCGACCGCGGCGACGACGAGGCCGACCAGCACGAGGAGCACGACGCCTGCGGGCACGGCCAGCAGCCGAGCGCTGAACGTCTGCGACGAATCGGACGACTGCGAGCTGCCGCCGAGGGCGAAGACCAGGGCGGTCGCGCCGATCGCGATGTACGCGGCGGCGGTGCCTGTGAACTTGATGCGATGGGCCCACTTCTTCTTCGTGTCGGGGTCACGCTCGACGACCGCTTCCGCGATCTGCCAGACGGCGAGTGCGAAGAGTCCGAGAACGATGATCCACAGCAGCGCGATACCGGCCGGCGACTGCTGGATGGCCGACAGCGCTCCGCCCTGATCGGCGTCGCCCCCTCCCCCTCCGGTCGCGAGGGAGATCGCGATTGCTCCGATCAGCACGTGCAGGATGCCGAGGACGACGTACCCGACACGCGCGAGGACGCGGAAGGCCGTCGAATCCTGGGCCGCCCTGGCGGTGGAGGTGGCTGACGTGGGGATGTTCATGAGGCGGCTGCGCTTTCGTTCGGGTTCTCGAGGGGAAGGGAGGCGATCAGCCGGGTGGCGTGACGGTCGCGGGCGGCTTCGACGCACACCCAGACCAGTGCGGCGACGGCGATGCCCTCGAGCATCCCCGCCAGCACATCGCTCAGCCAGTGCGCGTGCAGGTACGTGCGACTCCACATCATCGTGACGACCCAGATCGCACCCAGAACCCACACGTACCGGCGTCGGAGCACGAGGCCGAGGATCACCACGACCGTCGTCGCCACGGCGGTGTGCCCCGACGGGAACGACGTCGCCACGCTCTCGGCGAGCGAGTCCGCGGGGCGCGTCCTGCCGATGACGGCCGCCATGGTGGCGCCGATGGCGACGACGGCCACCATGGCGATCGCCAGCGCGGCGGCATCGGCGCGTCGCCGGCGCCACAGCAGCAGCGCGATCAGCACCGCGCCGACGACGATCATCCCGATGGTGCCGCCGACGACGGCGGGCACCCAGGCGATGACTATGCCGACCTCACTCGACGTGGCCACCATCAGGTCGTGCCACCAGACGTCGATGTCGAGCGGCTCGTGCCCGCCGAGCGCGACGATGCTGCGCAACGCGACGAAGGCCACGATGGCGCAGACCCCCGTCAGGAGCGCCGCATTGCGGCGGGCGACGTCGGACACCCGGGCTCAGGCGAGGGTGTCGTTGTCGCGGATGCTGCGACGCGTGACGCGCTCTCCGGTGGCGGGATCGACAGCGGTGCGGGCGACCGACTCGGTGCGGCGGCTGCGCATGACGAGAACGAGGCTGATCAGGAAGACCAGCACTCCGGCACCCATGAGGATGTATCCGATCAGGTCGAGGTCGACGAATCCGCCGGTGTCGATGTTGAGCGCGAAGACGAGGACTGCGCCGATGACGACGAGTGCGATGCCGGTTCCGATACCCATGATGTCGATTCCTCTCCTGGACCGCCCGTGCGGTCCGCTCCGACCACCATATGGTCAATCGTCATTGAGTCAATACTCGTGGACATGCTCCGAAGATCCTGGTATGGATGGAAGGGATGACAGATCTGGAACGACGCACGGGGATCTTCGCCGCCCTCGCCGATCAGACGCGCCTGCGCATCGTCGATCTGCTCACGCTCGGTGATCTGTCATCGTCCGAGATCGGCTCGACGCTCGACCTGCGCTCGAATCTGATCGCGCACCATCTCGGCGTGCTCGAGTCGGCGCACATCATCTCCCGCACCCCGTCGGAGTCCGACCGCAGACGCAACTACATCGGTCTGCGCCCCGAGGTCTTCGACACGCTGGCACCGGCGAGCGTCACGCCGCCCCGGCGGGTGCTCTTCGTCTGCACGGCCAACTCCGCCCGGTCACAGCTCGCTGAGGCCATCTGGCGAGACACCAGCGCCATCGCCGTCGCCTCGGCGGGCACCAGGCCGGCCGCCACGGTGAACCCCGGTGCCACCGCGTCGGCGGCGAGGCACGGCCTGACGATCGCGACCGCGCATCCTCCGCAGCATGTCGACGACGTGCGCGCAGACGGCGACCTCGTCATCACCGTCTGCGACGACGCCCACGAGCGCCTGCGCGACGCCGACGATCTGCACTGGTCGATCCGCGACCCCGCCAGGGTGGGCACGGCCGCCGCGTTCGACGACGCCTTCGACACCCTGTTCCAGCGGATCAGATCCTTCTCCTCCCGACTCGTCGCGGCCTGAGACGCGTCTACGAGCGGCTCGAGCTAGCGCGGACGCGCGCATCCGTCAACCCGATCGTGAGCTGCATCCGGTGTGCCTAGCCTCGGCCGCACCGCGCGCGAGCGCGCCCGACCGATGAGGAGACGATGATGAGTGAACCCCAGCGTGGCAACACGAAGCACGGTCCCGAGCTGGACGAGCAGATGGAACAGGAGACACGGGGGATGGTGCAGGGCCATGGCGCCCCGCACGCCGAGCCCTTCCGTGAGACGGAGCCGCTGCCGGACGACACGGACGACGCCGCGACCCGGCGGAGCTTCCGCTCCGATCCCCTCGATCCCGACCTCGACCTCGACGAGGAGGAGTCGGAGCGATGAGCGATGACGCACGGGCGCCGCTCCCCCTGATCGATCAGCATGCCGATGAGAATCCGCCTCAGACCACAGGAGACGACGATGGACAGTGAGCAGACACCCCGCCGGGCGATCGTGACCGCAGGCGACTCCGGAATCGGCCGGGCGACCGCCGTGGCGCTGGGCGCCGCCGGAATGGACGTCGCGATCACCTGGCACTCCGACCGCGAGGGTGCCGAGCAGACGGCGGAGGAGGTGCGCACCCACGGGTCGCGAGCATTCACCGCCCACCTCGACGTCTCGGACGTCTCCGCCTGCGGCGACGTCGTCGACGGGATCATCGACGAGCTCGGCGGTCTCGACGTCTTCGTCAACAACGCGGGCACCGGGGTCTCCACACCCGTGCTCGAGCTGCCCCTCGACGACTGGCGACGCGTGCTCGACACCGACCTCACGGGCGCCTTCGTGTGCCTGCAGCGCGCCGCGCGCGCGATGGTCGCCGCCGGTCACGGCGGCCGCCTCATCGCGGTCACGAGCGTGCATGCGCATCAACCCATGGTCGGCTCGAGCGCCTACGACGCCGCGAAGCACGGACTCGACGGCCTCATCAAGAACCTGGCGCTCGAGCTCGGTCACGCAGGGATCAGCGCGGTCAGCGTGGCTCCCGGCGAGATCGCGACCCCGATGACAGGGCAGACCGACGAGGACCCGCACGGCGCCGACCGCCCCGGCATCCCGCTCGGACGACCGGGGGATGCGCGCGAGGTGGCGGCGCTGATCGCGTTCCTCGCGTCACCACCCGCCGCGTACATCTCCGGAGCGTCGATCGCGATCGACGGCGGGATGCTGCAGATGGGCCCGCAGGCGGGCGCCGCCATCGAATCGCACGACTGGCGTACGGTCTGACGGCGCCGGACAGGATGCTGCAGGTCTAGAGCTCCACAGGTGGGGCGGGCTCGGAGTCGGCGGCCTCAGGGTGACGTGCGAGGTTCACGACGGCGGCGATGAGTCCGCCCCAGATCGTGACCATCGCGATGATCATCATGACGATCGATGTGGTGGTCATGCGCGTGCTCCCTTCTCGCTGTCGTGCGATCCGTCGGCGGAGATCGTCGGAATCGACGACGTCTCGGCATCGGGCTCGTACTTCTCGTCGACGAGGAACTCGTCATACTCGGGGTCGTCCTTGGCGTGCGACCGTCCGCTCCACGGCAGAGCCGAGAGCAGCAGCGCGATCACGACCAGGGCGATCACCATGCCCCATCCGAAGACGCCGACGAACCAGCCGGGATAGCCGCCGTAGGGCTCGGAGATCTTCGCGATGAGCTCGGTGACCAGCAGGTATCCGAGCACCAGCGGTGCGAGAGCGCCGACCAGCAGCATCCACAGCCGCCCGACCTTGAAGCTGGATCGGCGATCGAGGTGCTCGACGAGCACCGGGAGCTTGTGCAGCAGCCATGCCACGACAACCACGGCGACGAGTGCGACCGCCATGATGCCGAAGGCGTTGACGAACGCGTCGGCGGTGTCGAGCACCGACAGGGCGGTCGTGGTCGAGAAGAGGGCCATCGAGATCACCGCGAGCGGGATGGCGACGGTCAGCGTCGTGCGCACGCGCGCCCAGCCCAGCTTGTCCTGCAGAGCCGCCACGATCACCTCGAGGATCGAGATGAGCGAGGTGATGCCCGCGAACACCAGGGCGCCGAAGAACAGCACGCCGATGATCGACCCTCCGGCGGCCTGCGAGACGATCGTCGGGAACGCGATGAACGCCAGTCCGATGCCCGACGAGGCGACGCCCGCGACGTCGGTGCCCTGCGCCTGCGCCATGAAGCCGAGGGCGGCGAAGACTCCGATGCCCGCGAGGATCTCGAAACCCGAGTTCGCGAAGGCGACCACGAGACCCGATCCCGTGAGGTCGGTCTTGCGCTTCAGGTACGACGAGTACGTCACCATGATGCCGAAGGCGACGGAGAGCGAGAAGAAGATGTGGCCGTAGGCCGACGCCCAGACGGCGGGATCGGCGAGCGCCTCCCAGTTCGGGGTGAAGAAGGCGTTGAGCCCGTCGATCGCGCCCGGCAGGAAGAGCGACTGCACGACGAGGATCGCGAACATCACCGTGAGCAGCGGCATGAGGATCATGTTCGCCCGGCCGATGCCGCGCTTGACGCCGAGGGCCATGATCACGACGACGATCAGCCACACCAGGACGAGCGGGATGCCGACCTGCGGCACGAACTCGGTCGAGACCCCGACCTCGGCGACGTCGGCGGAGCGCAGGAAGTCGATGAAGAAGAAGTCGTTCTCATTGCCAGGACCCCAGGTGAGCTGCGCCGAGAACCAGGTGTACATGGCCGCCCAGGCGATGATCACCGCGTAGTAGACCGCGATGACCACGCAGATGAGCACCTGCCACCACCCGAGCGGCTCGGCCCGGCGGTGCACGCGGCGGAACGCGAGCGGAGCGGAGCCGCGGAAGCGGTGGCCGATGGCGTAGTCGAAGAACAGCAGCGGGATGCCCGCGGTCAGCAGTGCGCACAGATACGGGATCAGGAACGCCCCGCCGCCGCCCTCGTATGCCACGTACGGGAAGCGCCAGATGTTGCCGAGCCCGACCGCGGATCCGATCGCGGAGAGGATGAAGACGTTGCGCGATCCGAATGCCTCGCGTTTATGGGTCTGCGTCGTTGCGGTGGCCATGCGCATGAGGCTACCGGATCGCGGGCGTGCGCCGGGGTCGGTCCGCGCCTCGTCTCAGGTCCCACCTCGGGCCCGCATCCCAGGATGTCTGCTCAGGCCTTGGTCGAGAACGCCGAATCGAACGCCGCACCGGGCGGGGTGATCGCGTTCAGCCCGCGCACGAAGGCGACGGCCTCCGCTGCGCCCTGCAGACGATCCATGCCCGCGTCCTCCCACTCGACGCTGGTCGGGCCGTCGTAGCCGATCGCGTTGAGGGCGCGGAACAGCGGCTCCCACGGCACCTCGCCATGCGCGGTGGAGACGAAGGTCCACCCACGACGCGGGTTTGCCCAGGGCAGGTGAGAGCCCAGCACGCCGTTGCGCCCGTCGAGGTTCGTGATCGACTCCTTCACGTGCACGTGGAAGATGTGCTCGGCGAAGTCGAGCACGAAGGCGACCGGGTCGAGCTGCTGCCACATGAAGTGCGAGGGGTCGAAGTTGATGCCGAAGCTCGCGCGGTGGCCGATGGCCTCGAGGGTCGCCTTCGTGGTCCAGTAGTCGTACGCGATCTCCGACGGGTGCACCTCGAGCGCGAAGCGCACGCCGACCTCCTCGAACACGTCGAGGATCGGATGCCAACGGTCGGCGAAGTCCCGATAGCCGGCGGCGATCCACTCGTCCGAGGCCGGCGGGAACATCGCGACGGCCTTCCAGATCGACGAGCCGGTGAATCCCGTGACCGTCGAGACGCCGAGCTTCGCGGCGAACCTGGCGGTCATCTTCAGCTCCTCGGCGGCGCGCTGACGCACGCCCTCGGCATCTCCATCGCCCCACACGCGGTCATTGAGGATGTCGCGGTGGCGCTCATCGATCGGGTCGTCGCACACGGCCTGACCAGCGAGGTGGTTCGAGATCGTCCACACCTTCAACCCGTTGCGTTCGAGGATGTCCTTGCGGCTCTGCACGTACTCGTCATCGTCCCATCGGGAGACGTCGATGTGGTCGCCCCAGCTGGCGATCTCGAGGCCGTCGTAGCCCCACTCCCCTGCCAGGCGCGCCACCTCCTCGAACGGCAGATCCGCCCACTGGCCGGTGAAGAGGGTGATCGGTCGTGGCATCTCTCGGCTCCTTCGCTGAGATTCGACGGGTGAGTGGCCGGCGTCATCGCCGACACGCGCCTTCAGGTTATGGCGACCCGGGCGGTCGGCGCCACGGTCGGCGCGAGGATGACCCGGACTCAGCTGCCGCCGAGGAGCTGCACCGCCTGTCGAGCTCCGCGCACGGCGAGCGCGACGCTCGTGAGAGTGGGGTTCATCGTGTTCGCGGTCGGGATCAGGGCGTTGCCTCCCACGACGAGGTTCTCGAAGCCCCAGACGCGGGAGTACGGGTCTGCCACCGACGTGCCGTCGTCGACGACCCCGGCGCGCATCGTCCCCATGTAGTGCAGGCTCGACCCGTTGGGCAGCAGGCGCGGCTCGGCGATGAACGTGCCCAGGGCGCCGCCCGCGCGTCGCAGATGCGCGGTCGCATCCTCGATCTCGGCGCGTTCCACGTCCGTGAGGGCGTACTCGATGGTCATGTTGGGCAGACCGCGATAGTCGAGTTCGTCGTCCGAGAAGGTGACGCCGTCCTCCACCCGAGGATGCTTGCGCACGCCGTAGCCCATGTTGACGTATCCCCAGCGATTGCCCGCGTGCTCGTGAGCGGGATCGAGCGGGAAGGGCGGGTTCTCGGCGTACATCACCTGCAGAGAGAAGGGGTGGTCGGGCTCCGAGAACGGGATGCGATTCACGGCGGCGACCGGATCGGCCGAGTTCTTCGCGCGGCGGGCGAGCTCGATCTCGAGCTCGCCGTCCGTGACCAGCGCCGCCATCCGGTCGCCGTCGAGCGAGACGGTCGAGATCACGACGTGATGCTCGGTGAGGTATCGACCCAGGGCTCGGGGCCGGATCCCCGATGCCCACAGCAGCTGCGGCGAGCGGAACGCGTCGGCGGCCACCACCACGAGGTCGGCGGGAACGAAAGACGTCTCCTTCGTGCGGAGGTCCTCCACGGTGACTCCGGTGACGTGGCCGTCCTCATGCTCGACCCGCCGAACCAGAGAGAGGTCGCGCAGCTCGAACCGGGTGCTCTCGTCGGTTCCCTCGTCGATGAGGGGCCCGAGCACCATGTCGGCGCCCGCCCACACCATCGATCCGTCTGGCTGCGGGTCGCCCGCGATGGGCAGAGTGCTCACGCCGTACCCTTCGGGAAGCTCCGCGGCGAACTCGCCCTCGAGCAGCGTGCGGATCGCGCCGCCGATCGGAGAGTCGGCGAACGCCGCGCCCTGGTGGTGCAGCAGGCCTTCCGCCACGCCGATCAGCTCCTCCCACTCGTCGTCGTCGATGAACGGCAGCTTCTCGCTGAATGCGGGCCGAGGAATCGCGCAGGTCCAGTGCGAGCCCTGTCCCCCCACGTTGGTCGCGGCGGCCGCAGCCGGGAAGGTCGGCGCGTGAGCCGAACCGTCTCCTCCGAAATCGAGCAGGTGCGTGCCCTGCCGCGCCGTGAACATCCCCTCCACCATGACGCCTGCGGGAATCCCCAGGGACTCCCGGAACGCGCCCGACTGAGGCCCCTGAGCCATCTCCCTGGCGCGCGCCTTCCCGTCGGGGTCCGCGATGTTGCGGACGCTCGCGCCGGGCCGTTCGGTGATCTGGGGGCCCGCCTCGAGCATCACCACCCGAGCGGTCGGGTGGTTCTCGAGGATCACTCGGGCGTAGGCGGAGCCTATGGGTCCGCTGCCGACGACGACGACGGTGGGGGTCTGAGACATGTTCTTCTCCCGGATATTCAGGCGGTGACGGATTCAGCGGTGGGAACGGTCTCGTGCTCGTCCGACAGCCGCCCCGCCGGCATGAGCAGCGCGACGACGAAGCCGACGGCGTAGGCGACCGCGAGGGCTGCGAACACGGGGGCGAAGACGTCGTGGTAGATGCCGGCGACCTCGGCCTGCAGGGCAGGGCTCGACCCCTGCACGAGTCGTGGAGTCAGTGCGGCCGCGTCGAGCCCGGTCGGCAGCAGAGCGGCGACACCGAAGCCGACCACCCCGCCGATCACGGCGGTCGTGACCGTCGCTCCGATCTGGCGGACGATGTTGACCGTGGCCGTGATCGATCCGATCGCGCTCCGCGGAGCGGCGCTCTGCACCACTGCGACGATGAGGCTCATGAAGCAGCCCGTGCCGATGCCCACGACGAACATCACGATCATCGGCGCCCACAGCGGCAGACCGACCGGCAGGAACGCCATGAGCCCCAAGCCGGTCGCTCCGAGGACCGTTCCGACGATCGGATAGATCCGGTAGCTCCCTGTGCGACTCGCGAGGAATCCCGTTCCGAGGTTCGACAGGAGCATCCCGAACACCGTCGCGATCGGCACGAGTCCCGAGACCGTCGCCGTCGCCTGATATGCCATCTGCACATAGGTCGGGAGGTAGGCCGTGATCGAGAAGAGCCCGATCCCGATGATCGCCGACAGCGCGGTGCCCACGGCGATGGTCCGGTCGGCAAGGAACCGCAGAGGCACGATCGGCTCCTCCGCTCGCAGCTCCGCGAGCAGGAAGGCGGCGAACGAGACGATCGACGCCGCGAAGGCGACGACGGTGGCTGTGCGCAGCGCGGGATCCGCCATCCACGACACCGCCAGCACGAGTGCGACCAGTGCGGCGGTGAACGTCACGGCACCCGCGATGTCGAAGCGGCGCAGTGCACCGGGCGCGATCCGCGGCACGGCGACGAGCGCGAGCGCGAGCGCGGCCACACCGACCGGGATGTTCACCCAGAACACCCACTGCCAGCCCCAGAAGTCCGTGATCAGGCCTCCGAGCACCGGTCCGATCAGGATCGCGATCGGGAATGCGGCGCCGATGACGGCCATGTACTTCGGACGCTCGCGCGGCGAGGTGACCTGCGCGATGATCGTCTGCGACATCAGCTGCAGGCCCGCCGAGCTCATGCCCTGCAGCACCCGGGCGACGATGAGCCAGGTCATGGACTGAGCGAAGCCGCAGGCGAGCGAGGCCGCGAGGAACACGACGAGGGAGGTGAGGAAGACCGCGCGCGGACCGACCACGTCGCCCAGCTTGCCGAGCACCGGGAGAAGGACTGTGCTCGCCAGCGTGTAGGCGACGACCACCCAGCCCATGTGCTCGAGCGCGCCCAGCTCTCCCGCGATGGTGGCGAGCGAGGTCGAGACGATCGTGTGGTCGAGGGCGCCGAGGAACGACACCGTGAGAAGGGAGACGACGAGGAGACGCAGACGCAGCGTCGAGAGTGGAGGCATGACCGATGGCCCGATCGATCGGGCAGTCGACGCGACTTCGTGTGCCCCGTTCGCAACGTCACGAGCGGGAACGGGTTCAGAGAACCCCGGCGCCATGTCCACTCTACTCACACTTTAGTCTTTTTTCAACTAAAGTGTGCGGCGGCGGTCGCGCGGTCGAGGTCGCGCGCGCGGCACTGCGGGCGCGGCGACCGCGCTTCCCACCCGCCCGATGAGCTCGCCCACACCCTCGACGACCATGCGCACCACGTCACCCTCGACGAGCGGCGGCGGCGTGAGCCCTCCGTTCCGCCCCCACAGCTCACCCAGGCACCCGCCGTTGCCGATGGTTCCGCTGCCGAGCACATCGCCGGGGACGACGCGCGAATTGCGGGAGGCATAGGCCACGAACTCCGCGAAGGGCCAGCCCGCATTCGAGACCAGGTCCTCTCCGATGAGCTCGTCGTTCACGTAGACCTCGGCGCGGATCGCGAGGAAGCCGTCCGCATCCTGGTACCGCTCCAGCTCGTCAGCCGTGACGATCCACGGACCCAGGCTCATACCGAAGTCCTTGCCCTTGGCCGGCCCGAGACGCACTTTCATCTCGCGCGCCTGAAGATCGCGCGCAGACCAGTCATTCATGATCGTGTATCCGAAGATGACGGATGCCGAAGCGTGCGGGTCGAGGTTCGATTCCCCCACTCCGGGGGATCCGCCGATCACGACGGCGAGTTCCAACTCGAAGTCCAGGCGCTCGGTCACCGGCGGATGCAGCACGTCGGCGGGACCCAGGATCGTGTGCGGATTGCCGAAGTAGAACGTCGGAGCGTCGTACCACTCGGGGGCTACATCGCTCTTTCCCTCGACGCCGGCGCTCACCCCCTCCACGTGCTCCTCGAACGCGACGAAGTCGCGCACCGACGCCGGCACCAGCGGCGCGAGCAGGGTCACGTCGGCGAGGGCAGGCCCCGACGTCGCATCCACTTCATCGTGCAGGTCATGCGCGGCATCCAGGCCTCCGGCAAGCACGTCGGCCACGCGGAGACCGCGCGGGAACGCGACGACCCTGTCGCCTTCCACGAACCCCTCGCCCACCTCGCCGCCGACGGTCCAGCGAGCGATCCTCATGCGCGCACCCGTCGGGCGAGCAGAGCCTCGGCGTTGCTCTCGAGGATGCCGTCGACGACGTCGGCGGCGAGCCCCGCCTCCTGGACGAAGGCCACGGGATCGACGAGGCCCATGTCGAACGGGTAGTCGCTGCCGAGCAGCACCCGCGATCGGCCGGCTGCCTCGACGAGGTGCCGCAATGCCGCGGGGTCGTGCACGACGGTGTCGAACCAGATCTTCTCCAGATAGGTCGACGGCGCGTGGGCGCACCGCTGCGCCTCCGGCCGCACCGTCCACGCGTGATCGGACCGTCCGATGGCGAACGGGAGATATCCCCCGCCGTGTGCCGCGACGACGGTCAGATCCGGGTGGCGATCGAGTACTCCGGCGAAGATGAGGTGGGAGAGGGCCACCGCGTTCTCCGCCGGCTGCCCCACCGTGTTCGACAGGTAGAAGCGGTCGAGCCGCTCGTCGAGCGAGCAGCCGAAAGGATGCAAGAAGATCACGGCGCCGAGCTCGGCCGCTCGCGCCCAGAACGGCTCGAGGCGTTCGTCGGACAGTTCGACATCGCCCGCGAACGATGAGATCTCCACACCGGCGAGCCCCCTCCCGAGCACGGCGTCGTCGAGGCATTCGACGATGCGCTCGGGATGCTGCAGCGGCACGAGACCGAGTCCGATCAGCCGCTCAGGAGCCTGAGCCACATGCTCTGCGACCAGGCGGTTCGCCTCGTTCGCGCTCCACACCGCGAGCCCCTCGGGTGCCCACGGGTAGAAGTGATTGGGCGAGGCGCTCACCCACTGCACGTCGATCCCCTGCGCATCCATATCGGACAGGCGCACCGCCACGGACGTGAGCTTCGGGATGCGCGAGCCCACCATCGGGCCCGAGACCGCGAGACTCTCCGCTCCGTTCCTGCGGAGTTCGAGCTCCGCAGCCTCGCGCACGAGGTCGGGCGCACGACGCTCGACCTCCGCCTGCAGCGACGGGAGAAGCACGTGCGCGTGGACGTCGGTGGTCATACCGGGGCCGCCATCTGCTGAGCGATGCCGAAGATGAGCCCGCCGGCGTCGGCGTCGCGGTCGTGCTCGAGCTGCCAGCGTCCGAGCTGCACCGAAGCGTCGACGACCGCCTGCGCCCGCGGAAGCCGCCTGGCGTGGAACTCGTCGAAGAGGGCGTCGTCGACCGCGTCCCGCGCGGTCAGCAGCTCGGTCAGCACGAAGGCGTCCTCGAGGCCCTGAGCCGCGCCCTGAGCGATGGTCGGCGGGCACGAGTGGGCGGCGTCGCCGATCACGATCACGCGACCGCGGTTCCATGGCGCGGGTACGACGTGCTGCGTGAACCAGGTGTAGTTCGCTACGGCCCCCGCTTCGAGATCGGCGCGGATCGAGTTCCACGGTCCGTCGTAGGCACGCGACGCCTCGAGCATGATCCGCGTCGCCTCCTCGCCGTCGACGCCGAATCTGTCCTGGGCGTCTTCCACCAGGAACGCGTACATGCTGTCATCGCCGGTGGGGGTGTATCCGGCGATGTACATCGGGCCGCCGTAGTAGAGCTCCGAGCGGTCGACATCGTCCGGGCGCGAGACGAAGGCGCGCCAGATGCCCATGCCGGTCGGCTCCGGCCTGGTCTCGATGCCGACCAGTTCACGCACCGCCGAGTGCAGGCCGTCCGCGCCGATCAGCAGGTCGTACTCGCCGGCCGACTCCTCATTCACGAAGACCTCGACCGAGTCGGAGCCCCGCGCCTCGAGTCCCGTGACCTTCGCCCCGAAGCGCACGACGGCGCCCGCAGCCCGCGCGTGCTCGAGCAGGATGCGGGTGAGTTCTGCCCGCGGCATGCCCATGGCCGCCGGGTAGTCCGGTCCGCCGGTCTTCACATCGGGAAGTGCGGCGATGACGGGTGCGCCGGGGCCGGGGGCACGCAGATTGAGTCCCTCGAACGGGAAGCCGGCTGCGCGGATCTCGTCCCACGCGCCGAGCGCGTCGAACACACGCAGGGCGTTGCCCTGCAGTGAGATGCCCGAGCCGAGGGTCGACGGCGCGTCCTTCGCCTCGAAGACGTCGACTGCGACCCCCGCCTTGGCGAGCTGGATCGCCGCGGCGAGCCCGGCGACACCGGTGCCGGCGATCGCGACCTTTCGTACTGCGGTCATGTGCAGAACCTCCCTGTTCTGAGTGAGCGATGCGTTCGTGGTCTAGAGGATGGCGACCGGATTGACCGGCGATCCGACGGCGCCCGTGATCGGCAGCGGCGGTGCGGACAGCAGGAAGTCCCAGCGTCCGCGGTCGGCGCAGGCTTCTGCGAGCTCGTCGAGATTCCACATCTCGCCGATCGTCAGGCCGAGGTTCGGGATGACGACCTGGTGCAGCGGTTGGAAGGCGGCGACGTCGAACTCATTCGGACGCACCTCGAAGCCCCATGTGTCGGTCGCGATCGCCGCGATCTCGGTGCGGTGCAGCCAGCCGGCGGTGGTGAGCGACAGCCCGGGCGCCGGTCCGCCGGCGTAGTCGCCCCACCCGTCACGGCGGGTGCGCGAGTACTGACCGGTGCGGACGACCACGATGTCGCCACGTCCCACGGTGCTCGACGGACCCTGCGCCGAGATCGTCGCCTCGAGGTCGGCGACCGTGATGGCATGTCCGTCGGGGAGCTCGCCCGTCTCGGGGAACAGGCAGCGTCCGACGTCGAGGAGCACGCCGCGCGAGACGATGACGGATGCCGCGTGCTCGATGCCCGTGACGAGGTCGCCCTCGCTGGTGACGACGTCGCCCGCCCGCCGGCCGTTCCAGGCATTGCCGTGGTCGAAGATGTGTCCGAGCCCGTCCCACTGGGTGGAGCACTGCAGCGGCATCGCGATGACGTCGTCGGCTCCGCCGATACCGTGCGGGAAGCCCTGATTGCCGCGCTCGGCGTCGACGCCGGTGTCGGTCATGGTGTGCACCGGGTTGGTCCGCCTGCGCCACCCCTTCTGCGGACCGTCGGTGTCGAAGCGCTGCGAGAGCGACACCACCCGGCCGGACGAGACGAGCGTCGCCGCCTTCGCTCGGGTGGCATCGTCGATGAAGTTGAGGGTGCCCAGCACGTCGTCCTGACCCCAGCGGCCCCAGTTGCGGAACGCCGTCGCGCGTGCGGCGATCTCGGACTCCGGGTCGGTGCGATCGAGATCGGCGGGATCCTCCGAGGGCATGCGCATCAGGACGCGCCCTCAGAGCGTGCTGCCACGCAGCGCACGACCTGCGTGCCGAGGTTCGCGATGGTGCCGGTCATCACGTCACCGTCGCGCAGGAAGCGCCGCCAATGCTGGCCGTTGCCCGCCGGGCTGCCCGTGAGCAGCAGGTCACCCGGATAGAGGGGATGCGTCTGCGATGCCGCCGACAGCAGGGCGGGGATGTCGAAGAGCAAGTCGCTCGTCGAGGCGTCCTGCATGGTCTGCCCGTTGAGGTCGAGACGCACGGGGGCGTCGTTCGGCGCGACGAACGTCGCCGGCACGAGGAATGGACCGGTGGGAAGGAATCCGGGCGCGTTCTTGGCGCGATACCAGTCGGTGCCGATCTCCTTCATGTCCTTGCGGAACACGAGGTCGCGGGTCGTGACGTCGTTCACGATCGTGTACCCGGCGATGTGCTTCCAGGCGTCCTCCCGCGAGACATGGAAGGCCTCTCTGCCGATCACGAGCGCGAGCTCGAGCTCCCAGTCGTGCACGTCGCTGTAGCCCGGAAGGACGAGCGGAACGTCGTCGCCGACGACCGCCGCCGGCAGCCCGATGAAGAAGTACGGCTCTCCGTTGGCCTTGCGATCGTCCATCATCTGGGCGGCGAACGCGCGCGCCTCGTCGGGAGTGCGATCGGTGTTCTGGGTGAGGCCCGCTGCCACGAGCTCGATCACGTGCTCGCGGTAGTTCGCGCCGGTCTGCAGGACCTGACGCGGCTCCACCGGCGCGGTGAGCGTGACGTCCGCGAGGAGGACCCACGGGCCGTCGGCATCGGCGAGCGCCTGCAGTCTGTCCCAGTCGGGCGCGGAGAGGAAGTCGTTGAGGGTCGCTGCGCCCAGGTCATCGGCCGAGAGAGGCCGGATGCGCTCGCCCACGGCGAGGCCGAGCGTCACGCGCCCGTCCTCGCGGTAGCGCGCCAGGGCGAAGGGTGCATCGGGGGCTGTCGTCGTCGTCATCGTCGGTCGATCCTCTGTCGTTCAGTATGGCCTCGCACGGGTTCCGGGGCGGACGGCATCGTCCGCCCCGGAGGGATCTCAGCCCTGGCCGTGCTTGGCGTAGGGGTTGAAGAGAGCGTCCTTGATCTCGTCGGGCACGCCTTCTTCGGT
Organism: uncultured Microbacterium sp.; assembly: GCA_963518515.1. Taxonomy (GTDB): domain Bacteria; phylum Actinomycetota; class Actinomycetes; order Actinomycetales; family Microbacteriaceae; genus Microbacterium. The sequence continues at coordinate 297,249 of CAUQIW010000001.1, read as the reverse complement.
GGCGCTGGGGCCGTCCGCCGCGGGGAACGACTCCGTCATCGACATCGGCATCGCGCCGTTGCGGTAGAAGTTGTTCGAGCCGAGCGACGGCTTCCAGGTGTTCGGCTCCCAATCCGGCACGTAGTTGCGGTATCCGCCGGTGTTGAGCTCGATGCGCAGCGACGACGGCTCTCGGTAGTAGAGGAACGTCTGCTCGCCGATGCCGTGGATGTTCGGACCGTACTCGATCGGGATGCCGTTCTCCATGAGCGTGTCGGCCGCGATGAGAAGCTCCTCACGGGTGTCGACCCAGAATGCGTAATGGTTGATGCGCCCGGCGCGGGTGGAGCCGTCGAGGACGACGCCGAGGTCGTGCGACTTCTCGTTCGTCGTCAGCACGGAGAACACCGAGATCGGCGCCTCGTCGAGGATGGTCTTGGCCATGATGCGGAATCCGAGGACCTCGTTGTACCAGGCGGCGAAGTCGTCGACGCTGCTGGTGGCGATCGTCACGTGGTCGAGCTGGCGTGGGGCACCGGCGACGCTCGAACGCTTCTCGGGGCGATCGGGGAAGATCGACGCGGTGACGCCGTTCGCCTGGTGACGAGTGACGTCCCAGTGCAGGGTCATCGAGTGACCCCAGGGTCCGGTGAAGCGGTAGGCGCGACCGATGTGCGGCACGTCGTCGAGCCATTCGCCGACGATTCCGGCGGCTTCGATGCGCTTCGCGGCTTCATCGAGCGCCTCGGCGCTCGATGTGCGCCATGCCATCGTCGCGAGCGACGGCTCGTCACCGGGAACGACCACGAGCGAGTAGGCGTAGTAGTCACCCCAGCAGCGCAGGTACACGGCGCCGTCCACGCGGTCCACGACCGTGAGGCCGACCTGGTCCTCGTAGAACTTGACTGAGGCGTCCACATCGGGCGTGGTGATCGCCACATACGAGAGGTGGGAGAGCAGCTTGATCATCGTCGATCCTTTCGGGGGGCTCTGGGAACTGCCCCGCTGACCACTTTGGTCGAATCCCGACTATTCAGGAATGCGGATGTGACTATGCGGCGGATCAGTCTCGTTTATCTGCACCGAACGCCAGAGCCGCGAGTGCCGAGTCGTGTCGGAATCCGCGCAGATCTCCGGGAACGACTCCGTCCGTCATCGCGTCGATGGCGCGGCGCAGCGCCACTCTCCCTGCAGCCTCATGCCGTCGAGGCCGGCGGAGCAGCCCGTCGAGCGTCCGCACCTCCACGCTTCTGACCGCCGTCGCATCGTCTACCTCGATCTCGACGCTCGCCTCGCCGATGGCATGAGCCCTGAGTCGTGCGCCGCCGCTCCCGATCAACGCGGATGCCGTGAGAGCCGCAGACCGCCCGGAGGACATCTCCTCGAACAGCGCCATCAGGCCGTGCGGCACCGTCGCGGCCGCTCGCAGCCGCAGCTCGCCGCCGGCGAGCACACGGAGCCAGCCGATCGCATCCCCCACCAGGCGTCCGAACTCGGACGCGATCGCAGAGGCGTCGGCGGTCACGTGGCGCACCGCGGCTGGCGGAGCCGCGTCCATCACCATGTCTGCCCGCAGCCTGGGCCGATCGAGCACGACCGGCGTGCCACGGGAGACGACCTCGAGGGCCGCGGCGGCGTCATCGTCGGCGGCGACCGGATCGGCGATGACCAGCGCTCTGGCACCGCGATCCACGGCTGCGAGCGACCTCTGCGGCCAGCCCGGCGCTCCGTCGACGATCACGAGCGCCCCGCCACCTTCGACGCGTCGTGCCTGCAGCGGCAGCCCGGCGATGGCCTCTCGGTAGCGCAGCGTCTCGTCGGCGACCTCGATCATCGACCCATCCCCTCACGCACGGCGACAGCCGCGGCATCCGCCAGATCGATCGCATAGTGGGCGTCGGCGAGCATCTCGTCGTATTCGACCGCCTCCGTGCCCGCGGCGAGTGCGGCGACTGCCCGCCACTCGGTCAGGTACCCGTCGTCGGGCAGGGGCGGGAACTCCGACACCCTTCCATCCGTGTGGCGAACACGCGCCCGCGCACTGCCGTCGTGCACGAACGCCGGAGGGAAGTCGATGTCCACGAGGTCGCGCCCGGTCGCGACGGAGAGCCGCCACAGCGCTTCGGCTCCGGCGGGGAGCATCACCGCGGTGAGGCGCACGAGCACGTCTCCCGCGACGAACCCGACGCCGTAACCGATGGGCGCGATCGGGTGCGCGTAGACCACACGCTCGAGACGCGGGGCGAGATCGCGCAGCAGCGGGAGATCATGGATGGCGAGGCCGAGGATCAGTTGACGCACGACCGCGGATGCAAAATCGGGGTCGCTCCAATCCGGAGCAGAACGGGCGGGCGCCGCTCCGGGCAGCGACTGGGTGACGACATCGTGATAGCGACCGTTGGGCGGGAGCGCCACGGTGATCGATACCGCACGCACCGGCGCCTGTGCCGCGGCGATGTGGTGTCGAGCGCGTCCCCAGGCGGAGTCGAAGAGATGGTTGGTGCCGACCACGAGTGCCGTTCCCGCGCGACGACAGGCGTCGATCACGGCATCCGCATCTTCGTGCGTGAGCGCGATCGGCTTCTCGCACAGGATGGTGCGAGCACCCGCCGCGACGGCCGCGAGCACCTGCGACGCATGCCGCTCGGGCGGAGAGCAGACCGCCACGACATCGACCGCGGGGTCGGCGAGCAGGTCGTCGACCCCGGATGACCACCTCGCGCCCGTCCGCTGCGCGAGCGCTTCCGCCCTTCCGCTGCCTCCGTCGGCGATGTGGACGACGCGGAACAGATCCGACAGCCTGTCGAGTGTGGGCAGGTGCAGGGCCGACACCCCGGGCCCTGCCCCGATGAGACCGACGCCATTCCGCATGACCGTGCCCCCTTCGCGGAAGCAGCATGCTCCATCGCTTTTGCTGAAACTCTACCTAAGGTGCCACAACGGCGACAATAGAGGTCGCGATGAGCGCCGAAACTGCCGAGCCTTGTGTGAAAATCGGGTATGGCCAGTGAGTCCACCCTCCGCTTCGGCGCTCAGACCGATGAGATGACGAGCCTGCTCCGCATCGTGAATCTCGTTCGCACCGGCGAGGCGGTGACGCGTCCCGAGATCGGACGACTCACCGGGCTCGGACGTGGCGTGGTGTCACAGCGCGTCGACCATGCGATCGATGTCGGGTTTTTGCAGGACGGCGAGTTCGCCCCGTCATCCGGAGGTCGAGCACCCCGGACACTGCGGTTCCGCGCTGAGCGCGGACGGGTGATCGTGTGCGCCCTGGGCGCCCTGCACATCCACGTCGGGCTCGCCGATCTCGACGGCATTGTCCTTGCCGACTCGCACCGCGCATGGGACATCGCTCGCGGCCCCGAGGAGACGCTCGATGAGGCGCTGTCGATGATCGACGGCCTGCTCGCGGCAGACGACAGCCCAGGCACCCCGGTCTGGGCGATCGCCGTCGGCGTGCCAGGACCCGTGGACTACGCCTCCGGCCGTCCCGTCGCTCCCCCGATCATGCCCGGCTGGAACGGCTACGACATCCGCACCCGCTTCGAAGAGCGATTCGACGCTCCGACCTGGGTCGACAACGACGTGAACATCCTCGCGTTCAGCGAGCGCGAGCGCCGTGACGACGACAGCATCGATCTGATCTACTGCAAGATCGGCTCGGGCATCGGAGCGGGCCTGCTGTCGCGAGGCAGAGTGCATCGAGGGGCCAACGGCGCGGCCGGCGACATCGGGCATGTGCGGGTGCGCGACTCGGAGGACCTCTGCCGCTGCGGCAAGATCGGCTGCCTCGAGGCAGTGGCCGGCGGATGGGCGCTCGTGCGCGACGCCGAGCGCGCGGTGGCCGACGGGGGCTCCGGCAGGCTCGCCCAGCGCGTCGCAGAAGGAGAGCCCATCACCCCCGAGGAGATCTCGCGCGCCGCGGAGGGAGGCGACGCGCTGGCGATCTCGCTGATCCGCAAGTCGGCACGGGTGGCCGGCGAATCGATCGCGACGCTGGTGAACGTCTTCAACCCGAGCATCATCGTCATCGGCGGAGCAGTGGCGGCGGCGGGCGAGCTCTTCCTCGCCGAGGTGCGCCAGCGCGTGTACGAGCTCTCTCTGCCGCTGGCCACCCGCGACCTCTCGATCGTGAACTCTCCGAACGATCCGAGGGAGCCGCTTCGCGGAGGCGCCGCATTGGCGCGCGAAGAGCTCTTCGACGAGACCTTCCCTCGGTGGTTCGCCGACGGTTCGCCCACCGTGGCTCGCATCCGCGCGCAGGAGTGACTGAGTCCGCCCTCCTCTTCTTTCGAATTCAGACATAAGCGTGTATGTTCTGAACTTAAGTTGACCGAGAGGCGTCGAGGATGATGCGCACACCGCCCGAGCAGTACGTCGTCACCCGAACCGGACGGTGGTGAGCGGTGCTTGACGCCCTGGATGCCGATGCCCTCGTCGACGGGATGCACGGAGCGATCCTCCGCGTCTCGCTGCCATGGATCCGCTCCCTGCCGCTCGCCGCGGTGCGCGACGTCGAGGTGCATGTGGATGAGGAAGCGGTCACAGCACCTCGTGTTCGCCTGGGCGAACGCACGATCGCACTCGATGACCTCGATCGTGAGTCGGGATGGTGGTTCGTGCAGGATCGGCTGGTCCTCGACCTCGGCCGTGCTCTCGACACAGGTCCGCACGCCGTGCGGATCCGCTTCGGTCTGGCGATCCCCTACCTGCAGATCGGCCCAGACGGGCCGTTGACTCTGCCCTTCCTCTTCGAACGCGAGCTGACCGCCGTCGCTTCGGGCTCGCCCGCCGGTGTCGCGCGTGACGTGGCCTCACCAGGGAGCCCCTCATGAGCACCGAGATCCCCGCCGACTGGACGCTCTCCGCGAGCGCGTTCAACTGGTCATCCGAGATCGTGCGCGCCCAGCGCGCCGCTCCCGACATCGCGACGAGCATCGTCGCCGATGGCATCGCCTCCGTCATCGAGGTCGAGCTCGGCCAGCTGTGGCGCTCGTACCCCCTGCCGACCGATGCCGAGGCCGAGGCTCTACGCGACTCGCTCTCGGCCGTCGGCGGCCGCGTGAGCATCGTCGGCGCGAGCATCGATGATTGGGAGCTGCCTGCGCGCAGGCGCAGTGACGCGGAACGGCTCGCCTTCGTGCTGCCGCAGCTGCGCACCGCGCACAGGCTGGGCGCGACCGGTCTGCGCCTGCCGATCGGTCAGGCCGGGCCCGCACTGCTGACCCACCTGCTTCCGCATCTGCACGCGCTGGACCTCGTGCTGTTCGAAGAGGCTCAGGGGCGCCAGACGCCGTCGGCGCAGGCCGCGGACTATGACGCCATCTCCGCGATCGACGACCCGCACGTGCGTCTGCTGATCGACATCAGCATGCTCATGCCTGCACTGCCGCCGACCTACCTCGATCGGCTGCAGGAGGGCGGCATCCCCGCTGACCTGCTGTCGCGACTCACCGACGAGTGGCGCGACCCTTCGACGCACGACGCCGTCATGGCGCTGCTCCGCTCGAGCGGTGTGCCGGCGGCGATCCACACCCTGTACATGGACATGCTCGTTCGCTTCGGCCGGTCGGATGTCTCAGACCTGCGTGGCATCCTGTCCCTGGTCGGCGCCTTCCACCTCAAGTTCTGGGACCTCGACGACACCGATGGACGGGTCTCGGCGCCCATCCGGGCAGTGGCCGCCGAGCTCGCGGGCCGCGAGTTCCGAGGGACCTTCACGAGCGAGTGGGGCGGGCTCGAATGGCTCGACGATGACGCTGCGACGAGGACCCGGGCGCACCTCGACCTCGCGCGGGCGGCGCTGGGTGACGGGGTCGCCTCGGTGCTCGCCTGAACGAGGTGACTTTCCGGCTAGCCGTCGTGTCGGCGCGCCCTGGGCTCACGAAGCTCGGAGCGCCTCCAACGCCGCGGAGATCTGTGCGGTGACGTCTGCGGGGACGGAGAACAGCGCGACCGCGAGGGGCGCGCGGAGCGTCCAGTCGGTCCGACGACGAACCAGATCAGCGAGCGACGTGTCGTGTGACTCGAGTACCGTCATCACCGCGTCGTAGGCCCTGGTGTCGACCACCACGTCGGACACCGGGCTCCAGATCGTCACCGGATCGGCCTCTGACGTGGGATCGACCTCGGTGGTCCAGACATGGACACCGTGGCCGACTTCGGACGATGGGATGCCGGGCACGCGGACGACGGCGCGTGCATGGGAAGGAACTTCAAGAGTCCACTCGACCGAGTCACCCAGGCGTCGCCACCCGCCGGCGACTCGCCCGGATGGTGTGTCGATCTCGGCATACGCGTCATCGAGACCGGCCAGGGCGACTGGCGCGAATTCCACCCGTCGGTAGCCCGCGGACGCGGGAGCCAGTCCAGCGACGCGCCGGTACAGCCAGTCGACGACGGCACCGAGCGCGTAATGGTTGAACGACGTCATCTCGCCGCTGTTGATCGAGCCGTCTGGCAGCATCGAATCCCAGCGTTCCCACACGGTGGTCGCTCCCATCGTCACCGGGTAGAGCCAGGAGGGCGCCCTGGTCTGCATCAGCAGCGCATTCGCCTCGTCGTCGTAGCCGTAGTCCGTCAGGGCATCGAGCACGAGAGGTGTGCCGAGGAATCCGGTGGAGATGTGGAACGCATCCCTCTTCACGACGTGCGCCAGTCGGTGCGCGAGTCGACGACGTATCGAGGCATCGGTGACGATGTCGAAGCGAAGCGCGATCGCGTACGCGGTCGCCGCGTCGGACAGCATCCGACCGGCTGGAGTCACGTACGCCGCGCTGAACGCAGTGCGGACCTGCGCTGCGCGCGAGCGGGCCTCTTCAGCCGCGCCGATCTGGCCGTCGGCCTCGGCAGCGCGCGCGAACAGGTCGAGCGAGCGGGCGAGGTAGGCCGTGGCTACGATTCCGGGAGAGGTCTTCGCCGCGCCCGCCATCTCCGCAGGAGCGGAGGGGTCGAGCCAGTCGCCGAACTGCATTGTCGACTCCCACAGCCCGGGACCTCCGGCTGCCTGCAGTTCCACCTCCACCCAAGCGCGCATGCTCTCGAGAGAGCGGCGAAGGAGATCCGGGTCTGCATAGCGTTCGGCGATGACCGAGGGAATCACGGTCGCAGCGTCACCCCACCCGGCCGCCGGCCAGGCCGAGCCGAAGACGTTGGGGACGACGGTCGCGACGACACCGCCGCTTCGTTCCTGTTCGAGACGGAGATCCGTGAGCCACGTGTCGAAGAATGCCTGGCAGTCGAAGAGAGTCGTCGCAGTGGGTGCGAAGATCTGCGCGTCACCGGTCCACCCCAGACGCTCATCGCGTTGAGGACAATCGGTGGGAAGTGCGAAGAAGTTGCCCCGCATTCCCCAGACGACGTTCTCGTGCAGCTGCTGCACCAGGGCATTCGAGGTCGTGAAACGGCCCGTGCGTCGCATGTCCGAGTGCAGGACTATCGCACGGACGTCGTCCGGATCCAGGTCACCCGGCCACCCCTCGACCTCGGCGTAGCGGAAGCCGTGGAATGTCCCCGTGGGCTCGAAGGTCTCACGCCCCACTCCTGCCAGCACGAACCGGTCGGTGGCGCGCGCACGTCGTAGCGGCCGCACGCCGAGCTCTCCGTGCTCGAGAACCTCGGCGTGACGAACGACTATCTCGGTTCCCGCAACACCTGAGACTCGGACGCGCAGACGTCCGACGAGATTCTGCCCGAAATCGAGGACGGTACGTCCCGACGGAGTCTTCAGAACCTCCTTGACCTTCAGCTCTTGAACGCGGCGGACGGGTTCGGCTGTGCGTGGCACAGGGATCGGCTGCTCCTCGCCGACGACCGCTGACGGCCACCGCTGCGCAGAGGGATCCCACCACCGCGTCGCCCGCCGCGCATCTATCGTCTCGCCGTCATACAGTCCAGAGGAGACGACGCCGTCGGCCTCGTGCGCCTCCCACGACCCTGACGAGGAGATCGTCTCCTCGGTGCCATCTTCGAAGCGAAGATGCAGCTGGGCGGCCACCGTGGGCTGTTCCCCATACACACGGGTCGCCTCGTCTCCGAAACCGTAGCTCTCGGTGAACCAGGCACCGGTGACCGAGAACCCGAGCATACGCGCGCCGAGCGCGAGGTATCTCGTGACGTCGACGGTCTCGTGCACCACCCGACCGGGGTAGCTCGTCCATCCGGGTGAGAGCACGGCGTCGTCGACCTCGACCCCGTCGATCGTCGGAGTAGCCGCACCCAGAGCGGACCAGTACAGAGTGGCAGCGGCCACAGGGCGATCGATGGTGACCCTGTGCCGAACAACGAACGGCTGCGCGACGACACGCGGCGACGCCAGTCCCACGTACCGCGCGACCCACTCCTGTGGATCGAGCCCGCCGTAGCGGATGAGCAACGCCTCGCTGGCTTCCGACCAGGATCCCACCGCGTCGCGAAGACGCACCGTTGCAGAAACCGAGTCACGGGGTCGCAATGGCTCGAACGGCCATGTCAGAAGAACATTTTCGTCCGTCTCGATGATGGCAGAACGCCCGTCATCGAGACGAACTTCGGCGGCCGTCTGCTGCCAGTCGGACGATTCGAAGTGCGCGATCCAGCTCAGACGCGGGTCGGGCCGCGCGACCCAGGGTGAGTCGCTGCGGTACTCGGCCCGCAGCCGGATCGAATCGTTCACGCGGTCACCGTTCGGTCCACCGGTTCCACTCGCCAGCCCGCGGGGAAGAGCGGATCCTCCGTGTCATCGGCGGCATCCGGGGCGCTCACCACCACGGCAGCCATCGAACGGGGAATCTCGAAAGGGAGGCGACCCTCTGCCGCCACCTGACCGGAGAGCACACGCACGACGACGTCATCGGATGCGCCGAAGTCGGCGACGATCGCTGCGACACTGTCGACGAACGGAGTCAGGATGGCAGGCCGGTTCAGTGTGATCACGAGTACGAGCGGGACTCTCTCGGCCAGATTCAGGATCTCCTCGATGACGTCTGCGCCGAATTCCAGAGATCCCTGCTGCATACCGGACTCGAGGAAGAAATCGTCTCGATGCTCGTACGGCGCGGCGAGTCTCATGATCGCGATGTCCGCATCACCCACCTCCGACTCGCGCCAGCCGTCTGGCAGCTCGAGTGGAGCGAGGTTTGCGAGGTGTACGCGCAGCGCCCCTGTCATCGGCAGCGGATGCAGTGGCAGCGGACCGTTGGTGAGCACGGTGATCGCGCGCGCCTGGGCTGCCTCACCGAGGTCGACGTCGCCTGGGAGAGGTAGATCCGAGGCCGACACGGAGGCCTCCCTCGGCTCGGCGTGGAGGCGCGTCATCAGACGAACGATTCGAAGGGCTGATTCGCGTACGCGCTCCGGTGAGATCAGCCCCTGACGGAGTGCACCCAGGATGAGTTCGGCGTCGCGCTCCCCGCCGAGCTGATCGACTCCGGCTTCGAAGAGCCGAGCGACGCGGTGCAACTCGGAGAGATGCTCGACACCCCATGCTCGCGCGGGGAACGGCTTCCCGCCGATCTCGATGTCGGTCACCAGGCCGAAGTCGCTGAGCACGACCCCCTCGAACCCGAGGCGTTCGCGCAGCAGTCCCGTGATGATCTGACGATTGAAAGCGAATCCGACGGGTTCGATCGCCTCACCGTCGATGACGAGATCCACCGGCATGCCGTAGTAAGGCATGATCGCCGCGGCTCCGGCATCGATCGCCGCGCGGAACGGTTCCAGATGATCGTCGAAGCGGCCGGCGGGGTAGACCTGCTCCCGCCCGTAGGGAAAGTGCGGATCCTCCCCGTCGAGTTGCGGCCCGCCTCCGGGGAAGTGCTTGACCGTCGCTGCGACACTGTTCGCTCCGACCCGATCACCCTGCAGCCCCTGGAGGAATGCCTCCAACAGACGTGAAGTCTTCTCCGGATCGGCCCCGAAACTCTGCGCCTGACGACCCCATCGCGGTTCTGTCGTCAGATCCACCTGAGGGTGCAGCGCCATGCGGATGCCCATCGCGACATAGTCCTGCCTCACCACTTCAGCATGCCGGCGCACGAGCTCGATGTCACCGATAGCGCCGAGACCCAGATTCTCCGGCCACGCGGATACTCCCGAAGCTCGGTGAGCCGCTCCGTCATTCTGCATGAACGCGTGCCGAGGATCTGTCGAGAAGACCAGCGGCAGCGGTGACCCGGCGTTCCGCGCCACCTGCTGCAGATCATCGATGATCCGAGCGGTCGCGACAGGATCGGGTATCGGGCCGAGGCAGAAGAATCGTATGCCGTGATCGACGATCAGCTCTCGCATACTCGGTGCGCCGAATCCCGAGGAAGCATCGGGATCGGCGTCCAGCACGATCATGGGGTGCAGAAGCAATCCCACCTGCTGCTCGAGCGAGAGAGAGTCGACGATCCCCCGCGCCTTCGAATCGGAGTGGGCGTGGTCGGGCGATGTCACTCGGAAGCCTCCGGGGTGTGAAGTTGTCTGCGTACGGCGGCGTATTCTGCTCGACGCCGAGCCTGTCCTGCGGGATCGGCGACAGGCGCTGCCAGCATCAGCTGACAGGTATAGGGGTCCTGCGGTCTCGATGTCACATCAGCGGCGCTTCCCGTTTCCACGATCCGCCCCTCTCTCATGACCGCGACGCGATGACTCATGACGCGCACCACCGAAAGGTCATGGGAGATGAACAGATAGGCCACTCCCGTGCGTTGCTGCACTTCGAGGAAGATGTCCAGAACTCGAGCCTGCGTGGTGAGGTCGAGCGCCGAGACGGGTTCGTCGCAGACGATGAGCCGCGGCTCGAGCACCAGGGCTCGCGCGATCGCGATTCGCTGTCGCTGGCCCCCGGAGAACTCGCGTGGCAGCCGGTCGACGGCATCGGAGGGCAGATGCACCAGGTCGAGGGCCGCGGCGATGCGCGCCTTCGCCTCGCGACGGCCGACTGCTCGAGCTCGAAGCGGTTCGGCGAGCGTCTCCCCGACGCTCAGCGAGGGGCTGAGCGACGAGAGCGGATCCTGGAAGACGACCTGGATGCTCGAGGCCAGCGCCCTGCGGCGAGCGCCGGACGCGGACGAGATCTCCTGTCCGTCGAATCGAATGCTCCCGGAGGTGACAGGAGCGAGCCCCAGCACCGCACGCCCGAGAGTGGACTTGCCCGACCCTGATTCGCCGACGAGACCGACGGTCTCCCCCTCGCGCACCTCGAGAGAGACATCGTGCAACGCCCGGAAGGGAGGCGTGCGCCACTTGCGACTCGGGTAGGTCACCGAGAGATCGGCGATGGTCAACAGGCTCACGGTGCAAGCTCCTCACGGGGTGTCCATGGCTCGCGCGCCGGTGCGTCGTCGAGGAGCGCGGCGAACAGACCACGCGTGTACGGGTGCCGCGGGTCTGCGAACACGTCGGCTATCAGACCGGATTCCACGACGGTGCCGGCCCGCATGACGGAGACGCGGTCGGCGATATCGGCGACCACGCCGAAGTTGTGAGTCACGAGGAGTACCGCGAGCCCCAGTTCCTCGCGGAGTTCACGCAGCAGACCCAGCACCTCGGCTTGGACCGTGACGTCGAGGGCCGTCGTCGGCTCGTCAGCGATGATCAGCGATGGACCGCAGGAGACCGCACCGGCGATGAGGATGCGCTGAGCCATGCCCCCGGAGATCTGATGCGGGTAGGACCCCATGGTGCGCTCCGGGTCGACGATGCCGACGCGGTGCAGCAGCTCGACGGCACGGGCATGTGCGGCCGCCCTCGTCATACCCATGACCACTCGCATCGGCTCGATGAGCTGATGTCCGATCGAATACGAGGGATCGAGATTGGTGAGCGGTTCCTGCGGCACGTATGCGATACGACGCCCCAGCAGGCCGGCGGCACCTCGGGCGCCATCTACGGACAGCTCCTGCCCTTCGAAGGCGATCTTGCCGGCCACGACGCGTCCACCCGCAGGAAGCAGTCCGAGAGCAGCCCACGCCGTCTGGGTCTTGCCCGACCCCGATTCACCGATCAGGGCATGCACCTCACCCGCCGCGACCGAGAGCGTCACGCCGTCGACCACGGTCGTCCACTTCCCGTCCTTGGGATACGCGACGGCGAGATCGAAGATCTCGAGAAGGGGCGTGGCCTCAGCACCGCCCGGATGCAGCAGGGCGGGCTCCGGTCGCGGCTGCGGACGCTCCCATGCCGACCGCACGCGCGCGACATCGCCGCTGAACTCCATCTCGTCCCGCACCGCGGTACCCAACAACGTGAGAGCGATGCAGGTCAGAGCGATCGCAAGGCTGGGCCAGAGCATGAGCCCCGGCGCGCGGAAGATGTTGTAGAAGCCCTCGCTGAGCATCCCGCCCCAGGTGGGCAATGATGTGTCCCCCAGTCCGAGGAAGTCGAGGATCGCCTGAATGCCGACGCCCACGGCGAAGATGCCGGCGATGAGAAGGACGGCAGGAGCGCGGACCGCGGTGAGGACGTGCCGCCCGATCACTCGCGCGTCGCTGAGGCCTGACACCTTCGCTGCGTCGATGTACAGCTCTTCTCTCACGGCGCGCACCGCCCCGGCGACGACACGGTAGAAGGACGGAGAGATGAGCACTCCGAAGATCGCCATCACCAGCCACATCGATGGGCCCACGACCGCGCGCACGGCGAGAAGCACGACCAGCGCCGGAAGAGCCATGAGCAGACCGGAGATCCAGGCGGCCACCGTGTCGAACCACCCGCCGTAGTACCCCGCGATCAGACCCGCGGGGATCCCGATCGCCGCCGCCACGACCACGGTGACGAGCGCGCCTGCGAGGCTGACGGACGTCGCCACCACGAGGCGCGAGAGCACATCGCGCCCCGCACTGTCTCCGCCGAGCAAGTGGTCACCCCCGGGCGGGGCCAGGACATTGCCGATGTCCGCGACATTCGGGTCGAAGGGAATGATTAACGGCCCCACGACGGCTATCGACGTGAGAACGAGGAGGTAGACGATCGCGACGAAGCCGAGACGGTTGCCCACGATGCGGCGGACCAGCCCCTTTCGTCTGATCGGCGGCCCCTGGGGAATGGGAGTCGTGTAGATCTCTGAGGCACTCATGCGAGACGGACCTTCGGGTTCAGCCAGCCCTGTAGCAGGTCGATGGCGAGGTTGACAAGGACCACCAGCAGCGCCGTCACGATGACGACGCCCATGACGACCGGGATGTCTCCCTGTGAGGTGGCGGCGACGGCGGCCTGCCCGAGACCGGGGAGAGAGAAGACCTGTTCGACGATCACCGCACCTCCGAAGACGATGACGAACTGCAGACCGAGCACCCCGAGCGCGGGTCCGGCTGCGTTGCGAAGCGCGTGTCGGTAGGCGACCCGCCTGCTGGAGAGGCCCCGTGAACGCAGCGTGCGGATGTAATCCATGCGCAGGACGTCGATCATGGAACCGCGGACCTGCTGTGCGACGGCAGCCGTGGCGCCGATGGCCAGAGCGATGACCGGCAGCGTGACGGTGGAGAGCCAGCCCGTGAACGACGTGGTGATCGGGATGTATCCGGTGGCGGGCAGCCATCTCAGCGTGAGCCCGAACACCGTGGCGAGCACGAGAGCGAACAGGAATCCCGGCACGGCGGCGGCCACGACAGAGCCGACTTGGATCACTCGATCGATCCACCCGCGCCTGCCCGCCGCGAGCGTTCCGAGGAGGATCGCCAGCAGCCCAGACAGGATGATCGCGCCGATGGTGATCGATAGGGTCACCGGCACACGGACGGTGAGCGTTTGGGTCACAGCCTCGCCGCTGAACCACGAACGGCCGAGATCACCTGCGATGGCCCGAGTGACCCACTCGCCGAACTGCACGAGAAGCGGACGATCCAGGCCCAGCTCGGCCGTCTTGCGGGCGACGATGTCGTCGGCCGCCGTCTGTCCGACGATGTTCCTGGCCGTGTTGGCGGCGCCGAGGTAGAGGAGGAAGAAGGAAAGCACGCACAGCGTGATCACCGTGACGGTGCCGGCGGCGAGCCGGCGGAGAATGAAAGAGATCATGATGGAGTACCGGAGGCGGCTGCCATAGCGCACCTCCGGCACTGTCCTCCTACTGCTTGGGCTGGATGTTCCAGAGGTACGGCGCGATGTTGTCCGGCTGCATCACGACATCCGTCGAGTCGTCGCTGAAGAACGCGCTCTGCAACCGATAGCTCGGAGCGAACCATGCTTCGTCGACGATCCATTCATTGATCTCCTGCGCGATCGCAGCGCCCTCGTCGCCTTGGGCCACCTGCAACTCCGCAGCGAGCTCTGACAGCTCGGTGCTCTCGACGTGGAGCGGGTTCCAGGTCGCGTACGGCAGCACGGCGAACTGCAGAGTCTGCCACGCCGTCGGATCGGACTGCAGTTGGAATGGGAACGCCGCCCAGGTGCCTCCGAGCATCTTGGGGAAGAGATCTTCGCCGGTCTGCTCCCATTCGACGGTGATGCCGACGGCGGCGAGCTGCTCAGCGTAGATCGCGAACTCCGCATCCGGCACGAAGGAGTTGCGTGGCATCACGAGGGTGAACCCATCGGGGTATCCGGCCTCGGCGAGCAGGTTCTTCGCTTCATCGACGTCGTACTCGTAGCGATCGTCGAGGTCGGCGGAGTATGCGTCGCTGTTGACCGAGAAGATCTGAGTGGTGGGCGATGCGTACCCAGCGGCGAGAGCACCGGTGAGGGCTTCCCTGTCGAGGGCGTGGTTGATCGCCTGGCGCACGCGGACGTCGCCGAGCGCAGGATTGATGGTCCCGTCGCGGTCTACGAGAAGGAATCCGGCCCAGTTCAGCTCTACGAGGTTCGACGTGTAGCCGGCAGCCTCCGCTTCAGGGATCTGTGTCGGAGTGTTCGATGCCGACACGTCGACCTGACCTCCCTTGAGCGCATTGACGAGCGCCGTGGCGTCACCGTAGACGCTCACCACGATCTCGTCGTAGTGCACCGACTCCTCATCCCAGTAATCGTCCTTCTTCTCGAAGACGTACTTCGAACCGACGATCGTCTGAGATGCATCGAGCTCGTAGGGTCCGGTGCCGATCGGAGTCGTCTGGGCGTCATCGGAGTCCCACATCGAAGGGCTGCCCTGCAATCCGGCGTTCTGGCTGAGGTAGACGAGGAACGCGGGATCCGGTGCGGAGAGCGTGACCTGCACGGTCAGCTCGTCGACGGCCTCCGCCGACGTCATCGCCTGGAGGAAGGAGGCGTTGTCGCTGGTGCCGTCGCGGAAACGCGTGAGGTTGCCCGCGACGACCTCGGCGGTGAACTCCTCCCCGTCCGAGAACGTGACTCCTTCGCGCAGCGTCAGCGTGAGCTGGGTGAGCGAATCATCCCACTCCCAGTCGGTCGCGAGGCCCGGCTCGAGTTCTCCCTCGGGAGTTCCGCGCAACAGGGTGTCGTAGACAGGCTGCAGATAGGCGACATCGCCGGCCCAGCGTGCATTCCAGGGCGCGAACGTCGCGAGAGCATCCGCAGATCCGTATCGGAGAGTCGTCTGCTCCTCGTCCGCGGGAGCGCCCGTGCTCGAACACGCCGACAGAGCGAGGAGTCCGATGACTCCGATTCCCGCGGCCCATAGCTTCGTTGTCTTGTGCATCGTTGCACGTCCTTTCGATGCTGAAAAGATCCCCCGATTGTCGGGTCGTCGTTCACGATAGCAGCAAAACCGGAGCTACATCCGGTTTTGATATTCATGCGACCGATGCGTCGTATCGACCGTGCTAACGTCGCCCTCATGCCGGTTCAGACTCCACGCCGTCGCGGCGAGTACTCGAAGTCAGCTCGGCGCCGCGAGGAGATCATCGAGGCCGCGGCCTCCGTGTTCAGTCGATCGGGTTTCATTCAGGCGTCACTCGGAGAGATCGCCGCGCTGGCAGGGATCAGCGTCGCCGGCCTGAATCACCACTTCTCCACGAAGACGCAACTGCTCGAAGCCGTGTTCGACCGCAGCCAGGATGAGACGGCTGTCCACTTCGCCAGTGACGACCCTGTCGACCTCCTGCGCGCGGCCATCGACCTGGCCGACCGTGGACAGAATGATCCGCAGGGAACACGGTTCTTCGCCGTCATGTCGGCGGAGGCGACGGCACCCGAGCATCCAGCCCACGAGTACTTCGTCAGCCGCTACAACACGACGCTACGGCAGGTGCATGATTCCTTCGCGGCCCTGCGAGATGCAGGCAAGCTCCGCCCGGACGTGGATCCGTGGGACGCCGCCCGCGCCTACGTCGGACTCTCGGACGGTCTTCAGATCCAGGCACTGTACGCGCCGGGCGACTTCTCGCAGGCAGAGGTCCTCAGACGACTGCTGAGCACTCTGCTCACCGAGCCCCTTTGAGGTCCGCTGTCATGCTCGGGTCGACGTGGCAGAGAAGTTTGAATCGTACGAGGTCTGCAAGGCCTGCTCAGCCCTCGCCGTTGTAGTAGGGCCAGGGCAGGAAGCGACGCTCGCCGCGGCGGTCGGGTCCCTGCACCGAGACCTCACCTGTCGCCGCCCACTCCACACCACGCGGGAACATTCGGATGAACTCGATGCGCCGGAACGTGTCGATGTCGTGGCCGATCGTGATCGTGAAGCTGCGGCCGGAGCCGTACTCGTTGATCCAGGCGATGGGCTGATCCGTGTTGATCCCGGGCAGGCCGGTGAGGCCCTCCGACGGGATCGCCACGGGGTAGTGCGACATCGGCCAGACCGGGGCCTTCTCGTAGGCCTCGAGGTCGTCGAACGTGGTGATCAGCACCTGGGCGCTGTCATGGAGCTCGACCCCGACGAGGATGTCGTCGCCCGTCACCGTCCACGTCTCGTTGATGCCGTCGGTGATCGCATGGCGCGGCTCAGTCGTGCGCAGCAGCGCCTCGCCCCAGGGACGCGGACGGATGCCGGTGGGCACGCTGAGCTTCGCCCCGCGCATCACGTTGTACTCCTCCGGGTACCCCCAGTCGTCCTCCTGCACGGCCGATCCATGGAACCAGACGATGCCCTTGCCGTGGTCGTGCACGAAGCGCAGCAGCGCGGCATCCGTCTCGGCCCCGAAACCGATGGCCTTGTCGTGATAGCCGTCGCGACCCTCGAACACGACGATGATCACGTCGTACCTGTCGATGATCTCGGAGCCGAGTCCGCGAGGGTCTTCGATCACGCGCACGCGGAAGCGTCCGGTGTCCTCGAGCAGGGTGGTCAGCCACTGGTTGTGCGTGCGGAAGCTGCGGTGCTCGTTGTCATGCTCGATCGTCATGTGCCCCGAGAGGATCAGCACGTCCAGCACATCGATCATCAGCGGGTCTCTTCCACCTTCGAGGAGAACGCCGAATCGAAGGCGGCATCCGGCGGTGTGATCGCGGCGAGCCTGTGCACGAACGCGAGCGCCTCCGGGGCACCGTGCAGACGATCCATACCGGCGTCCTCCCACTCGACGCTCGTCGGCCCCGAGTATCCGATCGCGTTGAGCGCACGGAACAGCGGCTCCCACTTCACGGCTCCGTGCCCGGTCGACACGAACGTCCAGCCTCGGCGAGGGTTGGCCCAGGGCAGGTGAGAGCCCAGCACGCCGTTGCGGCCGTCGAGGTTCGTGATCGATTCCTTCACGTGCACGTGGAAGATGTGCTCCGCGAAGTCGAGCACGAAGGCGACAGAATCGAGTTGCTGCCACACGAAGTGCGAGGGATCGAAGTTGAAGCCGAAACTCTTACGGTGCCCGATCGCTTCGAGCGCGGCTTTCGCTGTCCAGTAGTCGTACGCGATCTCCGACGGATGCACCTCGAGTGCGAAACGCACGCCGACCTCCTCGAACACGTCGAGGATCGGGTTCCACCGGTCGGCGAAGTCCTGATAGCCCGCCGCGATGAACTCCTCCGACGCAGGCGGGAACATCGCCACCGCCTTCCAGATGCTCGACCCGGAGAACCCGTTCACGGTCGAGACGCCCAGCTTCGCCGCGAACCGCGCGGTGTCCTTCAGATCCTCCGCCGCGCGTCGACGCACGCCTTCAGGGTCACCGTCGCCCCACACGCGATCCGACAGGATGTCGCGGTGGCGCGCGTCGATCGGGTCATCGCACACCGCCTGGCCGGTGAGGTGGTTCGAGATCGCCCACACCTGCAGGCCGTTGCGCTCGAGGATGTCGTGGCGGCTCTGCACGTAGGCCTCGTCATCCCACCGCGACACATCGATGTGGTCGCCCCAGCAGGCGATCTCCAATCCGTCGTATCCCCACTCCCCCGCGAGACGCGCGACCTCCTCGAACGGAAGATCGGCCCACTGACCGGTGAACAGCGTGATCGGACGTGCCATGAACGACTCCTTCGTAGAAACGTGGCGGGGTGGTGCGACGGGGTTTCGCCAATTCAGCCGACGGCGACCGGCGCTTCGGTGCGCACGCGCACCCATGCGGCATCCGCCGCGGCGCTGCGCTCGACCGCGTAGAGCACGCGCTGCACCCCGAGCCCTTCGGCGAAGCTCGGATGCGGCACTGTGCCGTCATGGATCGCGTGCACGAGATCGACGACCTGGTGCGTGAAGCCGTGCTCGTAGCCGAGCATGTGGCCGGCCGGCCACCATGCCGAGACATACGGATGAGAGGCCTCGGTGACGAGGATCTTGGTGAAGCCCTGCCGATCGTCCGGTGCGGTCCGGTCGTAGAACTGCAGACTGTTGAGGTCCTCCAGGTCGAACGCGAGGGCGCCTCTGTCACCCGAGACCTCGATCGTGAGTGCGTTCTTGCGTCCTGTCGCGAACCTTGTGGCCTCGAACGATGCCAGCGCGCCGCCGGACAGCCGACCGGTGAAGAGGGCGAGGTCGTCGACGGTGACGTCGCCGTAGCCGTCTCCGCCCTTCGACGGGCTCAGGGACCCAGAAGTCGACGAGCTCAGGGACCCAGAAGAGGACGACCTCAGGGACCCAGAAGAAGGGCCTCCCACGCTCAGCGGTCGCTGCGAGACGATGGTCTCGGTGACGCCGGTGACGGCATCCACCGTCTGCCCGGTCACGAACTGCGTGAGATCGATGATGTGCGCTCCGATGTCGCCCAGCGCGCCGGAACCGGCGTGCTCCTTCTGCAGGCGCCATGCCAGCGGCGTCTCCGGATCGACGAGCCAGTCCTGCCGGTACGCCGCGCGCACCTGCTGCACCCGTCCGATCACGCCCTCGGCGATGAGATCGCGGAGGAAGGTGGCCGCGGGCACCCGACGGTAGGTGAATCCGACCATCGAGACGACGCCGTCGGCGGCGGCGCGTTCCGCGGCCACCGCCATCGCCTCGGCCTCATCGACCGTGTTGGCGAGGGGCTTCTCGCAGAGCACGTGCTTGCCCGCCTCGAGCGCGGCGATGGCGATCTCGGCATGCGACGCACCCGGCGTGACGATGTCGACGATGTCGATGTCGTCACGCGCGATGACCTCGCGCCAGTCGGTCGACGTCTCGGCCCACCCCCAGTGCCCGGCGGCCTCCCGCACCGCATCCGGATCGCGGCCGACGAGGACGGCCATCTCGACGCCCTCCGGCAGATCGAACACCCGCGGTGCCTGCCGCCAGCCCACCGAGTGCGCGGCGCCCATGAAGCCGTGACCGATCATGGCTACCCGCAGCGCCCTGCCCCGAGTCGGGCCGAGGGTCATGCGAGCACGACCTCGCGCTGCACCGGGACGCGGTTGGTGACGTAGCGCCCTGGTCCGCCGTCGACGCCCGGCATGATCTGCATGTACAGCAGACGCATGGTGAGCACGACCTCGACGGTGAGCGCATCACCGGCCTGCGGCACCGGATCGAGATCGATCAGCACCTCAGGACGCTCGGCGACGAACCACAGGGTGTCATGCTGCTCGGGCAGCTCGTCGACACGGTAGGTGCGCCCCTCGAGTTCGAACCGCAGCGATTCCGCGGGGATCGGGGCGCCGTTCACAGAGGCGGCGACGCCGTCGACGGCCGACAGCCAGAGGCTGCGGTACCAGGGCAGCTGCACGGAGACGGCGATCCCGGTGTCGGTGCGGCGGACGTCCTTCTCGGAGAACAGGGAATTGTGCGTGGCCATGATGACTCCGATTCAGACCGCGACTGCGGTCTCTTCGATCGCACGACGCATGAGGTCGTGCTGCTTCTTGACGAGGTCGATGGGGTCGCTCTCACCGAGGTCGGAGAAGGCGTGGCCCTCCCATTCGCTCGAGAGGTAGCCCTGGTACCCGCCCTCGACGAACTGGCGGACGATACGCGGGATGTCCATGGCGGGCTCTTCGCCGTCGGGTCCGATGTCGTAGAACTTGGCGTGCACGTGGAAGATCTGCGGCATGATGTCGAGCCACTCCTCCGGCGGCACCAGTCCGTGCATGTTGAAGGCCAGGCGCGTGAAGGGCCCGAGGCGCGCGAAGTCGAAGTTCTCCGACGTCAGGAAGTCCTCGAACTTCTGGTTGCGCACGTGCATGGGAGTCGGCTCGTGCCAGATCTCGTCCATGACCGTGAAGTACTCCTCCGGCATCCCCATCTGCCGCATGGTGCGCAGCAGGGTGGGCGAGAGCGAGTGCATCGTCGAGGAGAAGTCCGCCGTGAAGCCGAGCCGATCCGACTGCAGCTCGTCGTACATCTCGCGCATCTGCAGCACCTGCGGGTTGTTCGGACCCGACGGCGCGTGGATCTCGTAGCCGAGCTTCTGGTCGTACTTCTCCGCGAGAGGCAGCAGACTGCGCAGCAGTTCCTTGCCGTGCGAGCGGATGACGACCTTCTTGAACCCGAGCGTGTGCGCCGTCTTCAGCTGGCGGGCGAGGAAGTCGTGCTCCTCGTCGGGCGTCATGTCGCGGTCCTTGCGTCGACCCATGTCGAGGTTCGTGCCGATGGCGCTCGGCTCGAAGCCATAGCGGTCCATGCTGTCGCGCCAGAGCGTGACGAAGTCGTCGTCGACGTCGGGGTACGACCGCAGCATCTGGGCGATGTTGAACTCGATGCCGGGGCCGAGGCCGTGGTCGGCGGCCGCCTTGATGAGCGTCTCGGGCGTGTACAGTCCAGCGGCGAATTCGGAGGTGAGCGAGTAGAGCGTGATGCCGAGCTTGATGCCCGTGCCGGCGATGCCGTCGTTCATGCGCGGAGTCCCTTCATGAGAGCGTGCGGAAGGTGGGCGGCGAGGGCCTGCTGCGCCTCGGCCGCGTCGGTGATCATGCGGCTGCCGGCGTTCTCCGCGGCCGAGCGCTGCACAGCCTGCTCGCCCGCGATGATGTCGAACGGGCTCTGCCAGTGGTTCCAGTGCCAGCCCTCGTACTCGCTGGACACGGCACCGGAGTAGCCGTTCTCGACGAGCAGGGTGATGAGGTCGCGCACCGGGACGGACGGTTCCTCTCCGTTCTCGTCGATGCCGAAGAACTTGCCGTGCACATGCTTCACCCACGGCATGATCTCGAGCCAGTCATCGACTCTGGCCGGGCCGAACAGGCCTGTGCCGTTGATGCCGAAGTCGATGCCGAGGTCGGGCCGACCGTTCTGCGCGGCGAGGCCGATGAAGGAGCCGAAGCGCTGCCCGTGCACCGCCTGGTCGGCGGGCGGACCCTGCTCGTAGTAGGTGTTCCACAGGTCGACGACCTTGCCGAGGAGCTCTTCCGACGCACCCCGACGACGGTAGGCCTCGATGAGCGACGGGGCGAAGCCCGAGACCGTCGCACCCCAGTCCATGGTGAAGCCGAGGAACGGCGAGGCGACCTTCTCGTAGCGGTCGCGGAGGGCGAGGATGCGCGGGTGCGAGGCGTACTGGTCGGCGTGCACCTCGAGGGCGAGGGTCACACCGTGCTCTTCGGCGATCGGCGCGAGCGCCTCCATCGAGTCGGGCGTGATCGAGATCTGCACGCGGGCGATCGGGAAGCCGAGCTTCGCCGCCGCCTTGATCTGCAGGGTCATGTAGTCGATCAGCTCATCCTGCGTGAGCATCCGATCGCGATGGATGCCGATGTCGGCGTTCACCGCGAGCGACGTCGTGACGAGGCCGACCTCGTCGATCAGGTCGCGGAACCCGCCGGCGAACGCATCGTCGATGTGCGGGAAGCCGCGGAAGCTCGAGAAGCCGATGATCTCGAGTCCCGGTCCGTGACCCTCGGCGGCAACCTTGCGGATCAGCTGCTCGAGGTCGTACTCGCGGCCGTGGAAGGCGCGGGTGTAGCTGTAGAGCGTGACGCCCTGGATGGGCGTGCCGAGAGCGGTCATGCCGCCACCTCCTGGGCCTGGCGAGCGGTCATGGTCTTCGTGTCGTGCTCTTCGATGTGCAGCGTCTCACTGTCGGAGATGATGATGTACGGGATGTAGAGCGTGAGGTCGACCCGCACCTCGTGGTCGCCCTCGGACACCGGGACGTCGCCCGACAGCACGGCGGAGTCCACGGGGAACCACCACTCGTCGGTATCGGTGGAGAGCTCGTCGAAGGTGAACTCCCGGCCGTTCATGCGCCAGCGGAGCGACTCGGTCGGCGCGTCGACGCCGTCGATCGTCAGTTTCGCTCCGGCGATGCAGCTGCCGGGAAGAGCGCGGTACCAGGGCAGTCGGACCTCGACGGAGGCGCGGGAGCCGTCCGTGACGAGCGTGCCTTGTTCGATGATGCGATCGGGGATCACGTGCTTCTCCTTGACTACTTTGTCCTTGTTTGTACAGACTAATGTTGTTTTCCTACATAAGCAACACTCAGCGCAGATCGGCGGCGATCTTCCTCGCGCCGCGGACGGCGAGCGCCACCGATGTCAGCGTCGGGTTGCACGCTGTCGCCGTGGGGATGACGTTGTTGCCCGCCACGAAGAGGCCGGGCACGTTCCACACCTCGCTGTCGGGCGAGCACACGCTGCGTCCGTCGTCGTCCCGGCCCATGCGGGTCGACCCCTGGTAGTGCAGCGACGCTCCCGCAGGCATCGTGAACGGGCGCTCGTCGAGCGGATCGCCGACCGCACGCCCGAGGCGCACGACCTCGTCGCGCGCCCGCTCCATCACCGCATGATCGTGCGGCGTCAGCGTGTAGTGGATCGTCATGGCCGGCATGCCGTAGCCGTCGACCTCATCGTCGGAGAACTCGACCCTGTCGTCCCACTGCAGCTCTTTGGCCGTGAACAGACCGAGGCCGACGATCGAACCGGGCACCACGGGATCGTCCTCCGCGAGCGGCACCGGCGAGGCGTCGAGCTGCATGATCTGACCGTGGAAGGGCATCGCGTCGGTGAAGGGCACCCAGGTGACACCGCTCTGCTCGCTCAACGCCCCGGACGCGGCCACCGCATCCTCGCCGCCGGCGTGGACATCTCGCAGTCGGGAGGCGAAGACGATCTGCGTCTGATCGTTGAGCATGCGGCCGAGAGCCGCCGGGCGGATACCCGACGCCCACAGCACCTGGGGGGTGCGGAGCCCGTCGGCGGCCACCACCACGAAGCGGGCGGCGATCGTGTGCAGCCTCGAGGTGCGCAGGTCGCGCACCTCGACGCCCGACGCGTGCCCGCCGTCGGTGAGCACCCGCGTGACCAGCGACTCGTCGAACAGCGAGAAGTTCTGATTGGCCCGCGTCACATCGCCGAACACCACGTCGGAGCCCGACCACACGAGGCGGCCGTCCTCACGGCGGTGCACCGCCAGCGGCATCCGCTGCGCACGGTGAGCATGGTCGCGCTCCGCGTCGACAGCGGCGGAGAGACGCTCGCGCACGATCGTCGCGAACGGGGATGCGTCGAACGCATCCGTCGTCACACCCAGCAGGCGCTCGGCCTCGGCGAGAAGGTCGTCGAGGTCGGGGAGGAAGTCGATGCGCTCGCTGTCGTTCGGACGGGGGCACGCCGCAGTCCAGTGCGCGCCCATTCCGCCGACGTTGCTCGAGAAGGCCGCGACCGGCATCCCATCCTCGCCCTCCACCCGGAAGCCGTCGGGAAGGAGGTAGGTGCCTGCGCGTCCGCGCCGCTGTCCGGACTTGGCCGCCCCGGGGTCGGCGATGGTCGCCGCCCTCTCGCCCGGCCCCTCGGACTGCGCCTGCGCTCGAGCGCGCGCATCGGCATCCTCGATGTTCTTCACGTGCGCGCCAGGAGGAGTCGAGACCGTGGGACCGACTTCGAACATGGCGATCGACGCGTCGGGGGCGAGCTCGCTCAGGATGCGGGCGTATGCCGCGCCGTTCGGGCCGCTGCCGACGATGACGACGTCGGCGGAGGCAGGATAGCTCCGATCGCTCATGCCGTCGCCGCGACCTCTCGGATGAGTCGGACGGATTCCTCGGAGACGGACTGAGGGTAGTACTCGAGACCGATCGGGCCGTCGTAGCCCGATGACCGGAGGATGCCGAGGCGCTCGGCCCAGTCGAGCGATCCGGTGCCCGGCTCGCCGCGACCGGGCGCGTCGGCCAACTGCACGTACTTCACGATGTCGCCGGCGTTCTCCAGCTCCGCGGCCATGTCCTCCCCCTCGACTGCCGAGTGGTAGATGTCGTAGAGCACCCCGAACTGCGCGGAACCGACACCGCGCGCGACGTAGACGGCCTCCGCGGTGCGGTCGAGCAGGGATCCGGGGTGGTCGACGCGCACGTTCACGGGCTCGAGCACGAGCGTGATGCCCGACCCGTCGATCTGGGCGATCGCCTTCTGGTAGATCTCGATCAGCTTGTCGAGCTGCACCTGACGCTTCCATCCTCCGAAGCCGGTGCCGCTGCCGACGACCAGACGCGGGGTGCCCAGTACGTGGGCGATCTCGACGCCCTCATCGAGCTTGCGGAAGAACTCCGTGTGATCCCACGGCGGGATCATGAACTGCGTGCGAGGTTCGGCGAGCTGCGCCGTGAGCTGCACGCCGGTCTCGTCCAGCGCCGCCTTGAGCGCCGGGATGTCCTTCGGCGTCGCGGGAGCGTCCACTCCCGTCGGTCCCCACATCTCCACCGCGGTGAAGCCGGCGGCGGCGGCGGCGCGGACCCGGTCCTGATAGTCGCCGGCCTCCGTGAAGAGGAGTTCGATGTTCGGTGCGAGTTCGTACATGGTGATGCTCTTTTCTCGACGTTGTGCCGACTGATGTCGCCGCGGAGGGCGCGATGAAGGACGGAGGATGCCTGGAGCATCCGCGGAGGAGAGGCGTCAGCCTTTGAGGCCTCCGGCGAAGCCCTGGATGAAGCGCTTCTGTGCGAAGAGGTAGAACACGAGGATCGGGATCATCGAGACGATGACGATCGCGAAGATCTTGTTCCACGAGGAGACCAGCGAGCCGATGTAGTAGTACATGGCCACGGGCAGGGTCTGGTTCGCCGATCCGCCGAGGAAGATCAGCGAGGTGAAGAAGTCGTTCCAGACGATGAGTCCCGCGAGGATCGCCACGGTCCCGGTGGCCGGCGACATCAGCGGGAGCACGATGCGGAAGAAGATCTGGGTCCGCGACGCCCCGTCGATCGTGGCCGCCTCCTCGTACTCGGTGCCGAGTCCTCGGAAGAAGCCGGCGTAGAGGAAGATCGACAGCGGAAGCAGCATCCCGGTGTAGAGGATGACCATGCCCCAGAGCGAGCCCGTGAGCCCGATGGTGCGCGCCCCGATGTACAGAGGCACGGTTCCGAGCTGCGTCGGCAGCACGATCGCGACCAGGAACAGCATGTAGGCGGTGCGGCTCCAGCGACGGGTGCTGCGGGAGATGACGTACCCGGTGATGGCGCCGAGCAGCACGAGACACAGGATGCTCCCTGCCGTGATGATGAGGCTGTTCACGAGCCCGAGGAGCACGTTCGAGTTGCCCTGGGCGGTCAGGACCTCGACGAAGTTGCTGAAGTCGAGACTCGACGGCGGAGCGAGGTTGGAGGAGGTGATCGCCTCCTGGTCGGACTTGAGAGCAGTGGTGACGAGGAAGTAGAACGGCGCGAGGAAGACGATCGCGATGAGCCAGATCCCCACCTCGCGCAGCGCCGTGAACTTCGTGTAGCGGAACATGTCAGTCCTCCTCGGAGCGGCCGTTGGTGAGCCGCTGCTGGATGATGGCGAATACCAGGATGATCACGGTGAGCAGCAGCGCGAGCGCGGCGCCGTAGCCGAAGTTGCCGAGCGCGAAGGACTCCTTGTAGACCTGGGTGGCGAGGGTCTCGGTCGCGCCCGCGGGCCCTCCACCGGTCATCGCCATGATCTGGTCGAAGATGCGGAGGCCGTTGACGAGGCCGAGCGTGGTGGCGATCGCGACGGCCGGGCGGATCGACGGCAGGGTGACGTGCCAGAACCGCTGCCAGAGGTTCGCTCCGTCGATCGCGGCGGCCTCTTCGATCTCGATCGGGACCGCCGCGAGGCCCGCCATGTAGATGACCATCGCGAAGCCGATGTTCTGCCAGACGACGACCACGAGGATCGTCCAGATGGCCCACATCGGATCGGCGACCCAGGCACGGGCGAACTCGTCGAGCCCGAGCGTGCGGAGGAAGGCGTTGATGGGGCCGTTGTAGTCGAAGATGAACTTCCACACGTAGGCGACGGCCAGGGGGCTGAGCACGACCGGCATGAAGAACAGCACTCGCAGCGCATAGCGCGTCTTGAGGCCGCGGTTGAGGCCGAGGGCCAGCGCGAGGCCGGCGATGTTGCTGAGGATCACCGACGCGAAGGCCAGGAAGAGTGTGTTCCCGAGTGACCCGATCTGCGTCGCGTCGCCGAAGATCTTCGCGAAGTTGTCGAAGCCGATCCAGGCGAAGCTGCCGATGCCCGACCAGTCGGTGAACGCGAAGAACCCGCCGATCGTGGTGGCGACGTAGTGCACCGCGAGCACGAGGATGATCCCGGGGAGCGCCCACCACCAGTGGCCGAACTTCAGCAGACCCGGGCGGCGGGGAGCGGGCGGGCGGCGGCGTCCGGGGCGCGAGCTCTTCGGCACGATCACCAGCTCGGTCTCGGACTCTGTCCTCAGGCTCATGATTCCCTCATGTTCGTACGTCGTCGTGCGAGATATGGGTGCGGCCGTCCGGGTGCGCATGCGGCACCCGGACGGCCTCGGTGTTATTCGCCCCAGGCGGCGTCCATGTCCTGGAGCACCTGGTCGATCGTCTTCTGGCCGGTGAGCAGTCCCTGAACGCCGACCTGCAGCGCCTCGTAGACCGACGGGTTCGGCCAGATGTTGTTAGGCAGGGTGGCGTACGAGCCGTCCGCGATCAGGTCGACCACCGGCGAGTAGATCGTCTCGGTGAGGTCGAGGTTCTGGTAGCCGGAGATCGGCAGCAGACCGGACTTCTCGTAGTACAGCTCCTGCGCCTCGTCGGTGGCCAGCCACTCGACGAACGCCTCGGCAGCCGGCTTCACCTTCGAGGCCGCGTTGATCGAGATGGTGTAGTTCGAGCTGGCGAGGATGTAGGGGTCACCGCCGTCGGCTGCCGGGAACGGCTGCACCTTGAAGTCGGCCTCGGGCGGAGCCGCCGTGGCGATCTCGACGGCAGAGCCAGACGGGATGAAGCTGCCGACAGACGAGCCCTGTGCGAGACCGTTGGTGATCGCGTCGAATCCGCCGCCCTCGGCGCCCGGCTGGAAGCAGCCGCCGTCCTTCAGATCGACCAGGGTCTGGAGGGTGTCCTTCCACCCCTCGGAATCGGCGAACGTGGTCTCGCCGTCGGCCCGCTTGGTGTTCCAGTCGGGGTCCTCTGCATACACCCGCGTCGCGGCGATGCCCTGAGCGGTCAGCCCGGCGTTCGGCCCCGCCGCGCCGGCGAGGGCGAGCAGCGACTTGCCGTCGGCCGAGAGGGCGTCGCACGCGGCGTAGAGCGATTCCTCATCGGTGGGGAACTCGTCCAGACCGTTCTGCGCTGCCGTTCCCATGCTGGCGACGACTCCGGCGATGGTGAAGTCCATCGGCTGCCCGTAGGTCTCGCCGTCGATCTCGAAGATCGGCTCGCTGCCGACCGGTACGAGGCCGGTGGCCGTGTCGCCGAGCGGCTCGAGGAAGCCGGCCTCGGCCAGCGGGATGAGACCGCGCGCGTCGCCGGAACCCGGCGTCGTCTGAATCACATCCGAGGCGTTCCCCGCCTGCAGCTGCGTGCGGATCGTCTCGCCGTACTTGTCGTTCGGTGTCGGGTTGAGGGTGATCTTGACGTCCGGGTTGGCCTCCATGTACGCGTTCGCGAGCGACTCGTACGGGCTCTCGAGGTTGTTGGAGGTGGCGAACGTGAAGCTGAATGCCTGCTCGCCGCCTGCGTCGCCCGAGCCGCCTTCGGGGGCGGATCCGGAACAACCGGCGAGAATGACGACGCTCGCGGTCGCGGCGGCGATGACGCCGGTGCGAAGTACGCGAGATCGAGAGTGCTGTGACATGTCCAGCCTTTCTGACTACGTTGTCGAGGACTCTTCGGTCGAGTCCTGGTGCTGTCCTGCCAGTATCACGAAGATTCGCCGGAAACACACATAAGTACTTTGGATGCGTCGCATAAGTCCCCCTGAGGAGAGCGCTGGCGCCTCATCCGCGGGAGAAATACCCATCCCCCGCGCGATAGATTCCGTCGATAGGATCGGCACAGACCCACCCCGACCCGATGGAGGATCACTGTGGCGACCGACCATGCCCTCTTGTCTCGGCTCGACTTGAACCTGCTGGTGTCGCTCGACGCCCTCCTCACCGAACGCAGCGTCACCCGCGCGGCCGACAGGCTGCACCTCAGCCAGCCCGCACTCAGCGCCTCGCTCTCACGTCTCCGCACGCATTTCAACGACCCGATCCTGGCCCGGCGGGGCAACACGTACGAGCTCACGCCGTTCGCCCTGCGCCTGCTCGAGCACACGACGACGGCGCTGGAGGCGGCTCGCCGAGTCTTCGAGAGCCAGGCCACCTGGACGCCGTCCGAGTCCACCCGCGAATTCTCGATCTACGGGTCGGACTACGGCTTCGCCACCATCGGCGCCGTGGTCTCGCGGATGGCCGCCGAGAGAGGCCTCGGGGTGCGGTTCCGCTTCATGCTGCACAACCCGACGGTCGTCGAGGACGCTCCCAACCGTCTGCGCTCTGCAGACGGAATGATCATTCCGCACGGCTTTCTCACCGACCTCTCCTACGCCGACCTCTGGCATGACGAATGGGTCGCGCTGGTCTCGGACGGCGAGCAGGGGATCTCGGGCGACCTCACGATGGCGGATCTCGCCGACCGCCCGTACGTGATGACGTATCAGTCCCAGACCGCCTTCACCTCGGCGAGCAGGCAGATCCAGCAGCTCGGCGTCGAGCCGCGTATCGACGCCGTGGTCGAGAGCTTCCTCGCGCTCCCCCTCTACGTGGCGGGCACACGCCGGATCGGACTCATCCAGCGTGCGCTCGCCCCGCTCGCCGCGCGCCTCGGAGGCGTGCGCATCGTCGAGCTGCCGTTCGACCCGACGCCGCTCGTGCACGCGCTGTGGTGGCATCCCGTGCACGCGCGCGATCCGGAGCACGCCTGGATGGTCGAGCTCTTCCAGGAGGCCGGACGCATCGTCGAGTCGGGCGCGCACACCGGCGAGTGACTCAGGCGGGAACCTCCACCGCCCGCATCGCGCTGCGGATGAGGTCGTGCTGGCGGCGCACGAGCAGCAGCGGGTCGACCTCGCCGAGCTCGGCGAACGCGTGGCCCTCCCACTCGCTCGACCAGAAGCCGCGGTACCCGCCCTCGACGAACACCCGCACGAGCTCCGGGTAGTCGATGGCCGGCTCCTGCCCCGTCTCGTCGATGTCGTAGAACTTCGCGTGCACGTGCATGATCTGCGGCATGATGTCGGCCCACTCGCTCGGCGCCACATGACCGTGCATGTTGAACGCGAGGTGCGCGAAGGATCCGAGACGACCGGGGTCGAAGTCACGTCCGCGCAGGTAGCCGATGAACTCCTCCTGGCGCTCGCGCATCGTCGCGTCGGTCGCCCAGATGCGCTGCAGCGTCTGCTGCGCATCGTCGTCGAGCCCGGCGCGCTGAACGGCGCGCAGCAGCGTGGGAGACATCGCATGCATGGTCGACGAGAAGTCGGCGACGAAGCCGAGCAGCGGCGAATCGAGCTCGGCGTAGGTCTCGCGCACCTTGAGCACGGACTCGGCGTTGGGCCCCATCGGCGCGTGGATCTCGTAGGCGAGCTTCAGGTCGAGACGCTCGGCCACCGGCAGCAGTCGACGCAGCAGCTGCGGCTTGGCGCTCTGGATGCGCACGAGCGGGAAGCCGAGCTTTTTCGCGCCCTGGAACATGAGCTCACTGAACTCGAACTCCTCGTCGGGAGTCATGTCGCGGTCACGACGGCGCCCCATGTCGAGGTTGGCTCCGAACGAGCTCGCCACGAAGCCGTGCCGGTCGAACGCCGCGCGCCAGGTGCTCAGGAACTCGTCCGACACGACGGGATAGGTCGGAACCATCTGCGACGCGACGATCTCGATGCCCGGCCCGATGCCGAGCTCGGCCACGCGATCGAGCAGCCCGTCGAAGTCGAACCAGCCGGCACGGAACTCGGCGCTGGCGGAGTACAGGGTCAGCCCGAGACGGAACGGGTCGGCGTCCGTCGCCGGAGGCGGAGGGGCGACCTCCGAGACGAGCACCGGCGCGGCATCCGCCTCATCGGTCACCGTCAGATCGAGTGACTGACGCACGACGTTGGGCACGTACATGCCGGGCCCGCCGTCCGACCCGGGCGCGATCTGCATGTACGGAAGGCGCAGGTCTCCCGCCACGTCGATCCGATGCGTCTCGCCGAGCGCGAAGGGCGACTCGCGGCGCACGACGAGAAGCGGATGCTCCTGCAGGAACCACAGCGTCTCGCTCTGGTCCGGCAGCTCGTCGATGCGATAGCTGCGATCGGCGAACTCCAGGCGCAGGTCATCGGCGGGAACCTCGGCGCCGTCGATCGTGACGGCGAGGGTGCTCACCGACGAGAGCCAGAGGCTGCGGTACCAGGGGATGGTGAGGGCGAGGGCGACACCGTCGGGGTGTGCGCGCAGGCTGTCGTGCTGGATCAGTCCGTTGGGCATGATGCGTCCTTCGTGAGAGGTCAGTCGAGGCCTGCGACGACACGTCGCATGAGGGAGTGCTGACGGCGGATCTGCTCGATCGACCGCCAGGGGTCGCGCACGCCCTCGTACTCGCTCGAGAGGTAGCCGGTGTAGCCGGAATCCTTGAGCGCGCGCAGCACCGGCTCCCACGGGATCTGCAGATCGTTCAGACCCTCGTCGATGTCGTGGAACTTCGCCTGGATGAAGACGACGTACTTCGCGATGTCGGCGATGTCGGCGGGGTCGACCGCGATGCCGTCCATGAACGCCGGCCGCTGGCCGGGCAGCTCGCCCGGGCGCAGCGCGATGGGGCGGTCCTGGAAGATACCGGTGTCGAGCAGGAGCCCGAAGTGCTTCGTGCCGGTGCGTTCGATCAGGTCGATGTAGTCGTCGACGACCTCGTGCTTGATGGGCGTGGGCGAGTGGATCTCCGGGGCGATGACGACGTCGAGCTCTGCGGCGAGGTCGAGCGAGCGCTCGACGGACTCGGTCCAGGCGGGGTGCGGCACGAGGTCGCTCGAGACCACTCCGATCTTGGGCCGCACGAAGCGGAAGCCCAGCTGCTTCGCGAGACGGAGGTCGCGCTGCAGGATCTCGGCCCCCTCCGCCCCGGTCAGGTCACGGGCGTTCCGCCCCGACGAGTGCAGCCGGGTGTCGATCCAGGAGCCGTAGTTCGTCGGCTCGAGCCGGTAGGTGTCGAGGAGTTCGAACCAGCGGTCGAGCCAGGCCGTCGACGGGTTCGGGTAGCCGGCGACATGCCCCTCGCCGAGGATCTCGATGCCCGTCGCGCCGACGTCGGCGACATGACGGAAGGCGGTCTCGAGATCGAGCACCGTGCCGAAGTCGGTCATGTAGCTGTAGAGCGAGACGCCGTAGCGGAACGGACCGCCGTCGCGGTCGGAGGTGAGGGTGATGTGCCGCGTCTCGCGATACGTCGAGGGCTGGTGCTCGATCGGGATGTACGACATGCGCAGTCGCAGTTCGATCGACACCTCGTGGATGCCGTCGGGCAGGCCGCCCGCCAGCGGGACCGTGACCACGGCGGCCTCTTCGAGGGGCCACCGGACTCCGTCGCCATCCCACAGCTGCTGCAGCGTGTAGGTCGCCCCTTGGAGTGTCCACAGCGGCACCTCGGCGGGCACGTCGATCCGGTCGCCCACCCGCACCGCGACTCCGTCGATGAGCGATGCGGCCATCCCCCGGTACGACGGCATCCGCAGCCGGATCTGGAATCCTGTGACGGCACCGTTCGCGTCATGGACGTTGCGGAAGCCGGTGGCCTGGAGGATGTCTCTCTCGAGAAGCATGGGACTGATCTCCTTGTCGTGCCGCGTCATCGCGACATCCCCAACCTAACCCCTTATGCCTGGTTTCGTCATAAGTAGTCCTGATACGCGCATAAGAAAGCGCCGGGGTTGATCCGCCCCGTCAGCGCTCCAGCACCAGCGCGAGACCCTGCCCGACGCCGATGCACAGGGCGACGACGGCCACTCCGCCGCCGCGGCGATGCAGCTCGTGCGCGGCCCGCGCGATGATCCGCCCGCCGGATGCTCCCAGCGGGTGGCCGATGGCGATCGCCCCGCCATGCACGTTCAGACGCTCGGGATCGAGGTCGGGCCATCCGGCGAGGCATGCGAGCGACTGCGAGGCGAACGCCTCGTTGAGCTCGACGAGGTCGACGTCGTCCCAGGAGCGTCCGGCGCGAGCCAGAGCCCGATTCGCCGCCTCGACGGGCGCGATGCCGAACACGTCGGGGTCGTTGCCGAACACGCCGCGTCCGGCGATCCGCGCCAGGGGTTCCCCGTCGACCGCGCCCTCCGCGCCCAGGAGCACGGCGGAGGCGCCGTCGCTGATCGGCGAGGAGTTGCCCGCCGTGACGGTGCCGTCCGCGGCGAACAGCGCGCGCAGCCCGCCCAGCTTCTCGAGGGTCGAGTCGGGGCGGATCCCCTCATCGCGGGGCAGGTCGACTCCGGGCACCCCGGTGATCTCGCGATCGAACACCCCCGCCGCCCAGGCTTCGGCTGCGCGTCTGTGCGAGCGCAGCGCGAAGGCGTCCTGCTCTTCCCTGCTGATGTCGAACATGGTC
Organism: uncultured Microbacterium sp.; assembly: GCA_963518515.1. GTDB lineage: Bacteria > Actinomycetota > Actinomycetes > Actinomycetales > Microbacteriaceae > Microbacterium. The sequence continues at coordinate 264,313 of CAUQIW010000001.1, read as the reverse complement.
GCGAGCTTCTCGGCGGACTCGCCGTTCGAGATCGTCCAGTCCGTGCGCAGTGCCGGGTTCGTCATCCGCCAGCCGATAGCCGTGTTCCACATCGTCTGGTTGCCGACGGCGGGCCAGGGCTTCGCCGACTTCTCGACCACGTACGGCGCTCTGCTCATCGACTCGACCCCACCGGCCAGGACGATCCGCGCATCGCCGGTCTCGATCGCGCGAGAGCCCTGGATCACGGCTTCGAGGCTCGAGCCGCAGAGCCGATTGATCGTCGCGCCCGGCACGCTCGAGGGGAAGCCGGCGAGCAGCGCCGCGAAGCGCGCCACGTCGCGGTTGTCCTCGCCTGCCTGGTTCGCATCGCCGAGCAGCACGTCGTCGATCAGCGCGGGGTCGAGTCCGGTGCGCTCGACGACGGCTTTCAGCACCACTGCGGCGAGATCGTCGGGTCGGGTGCCCGAGAGAGCGCCACCCGCGCGCCCGAACGGCGTACGCACCGCGTCGTAGATGAATGAGGTCGTCATGTGAGCTCCAGTCCGGTGAGTGCACGCAGCGATTCCGGGGTGTTCAGACCGAACGCCTCGCGGACGGTGAATCGCCCCTCGGCGACGTCGAACACGGCGTGGTCGGTGTAGACGCGGGTGACGCAGCCGACGCCGGTGAGGGGGTACGTGCAGTCGGTCACGAGCTTCGACGACCCGTCCTTGGCGAGCAGGTCGGTCATCACGAAGACCTGCTTCGCTCCGATCGCGAGATCCATCGCCCCGCCGACCGCGGGGATCGCGCCGGGCGCCCCCGTCGACCAGTTGGCCAGGTCGCCGTTCTGCGCGACCTGGAAGGCACCCAGCACGCAGATGTCCAGATGACCACCGCGCATCATCGCGAACGAGTCTGCGTGATGGAAGTAGGCCGCACCGGCGAGAGCGGTGACCGGCTGCTTGCCCGCGTTGATGAGATCGGGGTCGATGCGGTCGGATGCCGGCGCAGGCCCCATGCCGAGCAGACCGTTCTCGGTGTGGAGGATGATCTCGAGGTCCGCCGGCAGGAAGTCGGCGACGAGAGTCGGTGCTCCGATCCCGAGGTTGACGACGGCACCCTCGGGGATGTCCGCGGCCACGCGAGCGGCGAGATCCTGGCGGCTGATGCGCGTGCTCATGGCATGACCTCCGTGGCGGCGGGTTCTGCGTCGAACGGCCGGCCCTCGATGTCGACGCCGCCCGCGAATCCGTGCGCATCGAGCCAGGGCCGTCTGCCCACCGCTACCACGCGGTCGACGAAGAGCCCCGGTGTCACGACCGTCTCGGGATCGATCGACCCCAGCGGCACGACCTCGTCGACCTGCGCGATCGTCGTCGCCGCGGCCGTCGCCATCACGGGTCCGAAGTTGCGCGCCGTCTCGCGATAGACGAGGTTGCCCCAGCGATCGGCGGCGAGGGCGCTGATCAGGGCGACGTCGGCGCGGATGGGAAGCTCGAGCACGTAGCGGCGGCCGTCGATCGTGCGCTCCTCCTTGCCCTCGGCGAGCGCCGTGCCGACACCGGTCGGAGAGAAGAAGGCACCGATGCCCGCACCGGCGGCGCGGATCCTCTCTGCCAGATTGCCCTGCGGCACGATCTCGAGCTCGATCTCCCCCGCCCGGTACAGGCGATCGAAGACCCACGAGTCATGCTGGCGAGGGAACGAGCACATGATGCGGCGCACCCGCCCCTCGTCGAGCAGGGCGGCGAGCCCCGTGTCTCCGTTGCCCGCGTTGTTCGCCACGATCGTGAGGTCGCCGGCGCCCTGCGCGATCAGCGCCTCGATGAGCTCGACCGGCTGCCCCGCACGACCGAAGCCCCCGATCATGACGGTCGACCCGTCGGCGATGCCCGCGACGGCGGCCGCAGCGTCGGCGACGGTCTTGTCGATCATCGGTCCCGCTCCTCGCCGGTCTCGGGCTCCGGCGCAGGCTCGCCGAACACCTCGTTCGCGATGCGGAACGCCGTGTTGGCCGCTGGCACGCCCGAGTAGATCGCCGACTGCAGGATCACCTCGCGGATCTCCTCGAGAGTCAGTCCGTTGCGCACCGCCGCCCGCAGATGCATCGCGAGCTCCTCATGGTGGCCGTGGGCGATGAGCGACGAGAGCACGGCGATCGAGCGCGAGCGCCGATCGAGCGCCGGCCGCGACCACACGTCTCCCCACGCGACCCGCGTGATGAAGTCCTGGAAGTCGGCGGTCATGTCGGTGGTGACGGCGATCGCGCGATCGACGTGCTCGTCCGACAGCACCTCTCGTCGCACGACGAGCCCCTGCTCTCGTCGCTCGTCATCGGTGAGACCGGTCATGATCGGCTCCTCTCGGGCAGGAATCGGTTCAGCAGCGCGGCGACCGCCTCGGGGGCGTCCACCGTCGCCAGGTGCGAGGCGTTGGCGATGCCCACAGCCTCGCCGCTCTGCACGCCCTCGGCGATCTCTCTCGCCGAGGGCTCGCGGGTGACCTCATCGTGATCGCCCCACACGGCGAGCACCGGAGGCGCGATCTCGCCGAGCCGATCTCTCACGTCGTATGCGGCAAGCGCCTCGCAGCATCGCGCATAGCTCTCGTCGTCGGCGTTCTGCAGCACGTGCAGCAGCCGACCGGTGAGCTCGGGGTGCGCGGCGATGGCGCCCGGCGCGAACCACCGCTGCGCCGAGCCGACGATCAGCGACGAGGTCGACTGCGCACGCACCTGCGCGGCGCGTTCTTGCCAGCCCTCCGGCGTGCCGATGACGGCTCCGGAGCAGAGGATCGCGGCTCGTTCGACCAGGTCGGGATGCCGCAGCAGCAGCTCGAGTCCGACCGCTCCCCCGAGCGAGATGCCCGCATAGCGGATGCTGTCGGCGCCGAGTTCTCGCGCCGTCGTGGCCACCGCATCGGCGAGGTCCGCGACGGCGAAGGGTTCTGAGGAGGGCGGCGAGTCGCCGTGCCCCGGCAGATCCCACGCGACGACGCGATGGGTCTTCACGAGCGCCGGAGCGACCGACTCCCAGACGATCGTGGAGGTGCCCAGTGACGGCCCGAGCACGAGGAGCGGGGCGTCGTGCGGTCCTATAGGCTCGGTGAAGGAGATCATCGTCATGCTCGCGCCTCAGGCGATGTCGGCGGCGCGGGCTGCTCGCCCTCGCCGAGACCGGCGAGACCGAGGTACTCCGCGGGATCGAGAAGGCGATCGACGTCGAGTCCCGCAGCCTCGGGAAGCGCGCGCACCCGTTCTCCGAGGTCGTCACCGCCGGAGGCCGCGCCGATCAGCTCGTCGAAGCGCGCGCTGCCGATCAGCGGTCGGAGCACGATCGCGAGACGTTCGCTGATCACCAGCCCCCCGGTGCTGCCGAGGTTCCGTGACGCGGCAGCCGCATCGACCTGAAGGTTCTCGGCGAGCGACGCGGCGTGCGCTGCGGCACCCAGCGCGAGTCGCAGGAGCTCCCGCAGCGTCGGCCACTCGGCATGCCAGGCCCCGTCGGGGCGCTCGTCGCCCGCGAGCGCGGCGGAGAGGTGCAGCGTCGCGCCGAGGTTCGGCGCACGCAGTGCCGCTGACCTGATGAGCACGGAGTGCACGGGGTTCTGCTTCTGGGGCATCGCGGACGACCCACCACCCGCACCCTCTGCGAGCTCTCCGATTTCGGAGCGGCTGAGGGTCGCGACGTCGGTCGCCAGCCTTCCCAGGGCGTCCACGACCTGCACGAGCGCATCGCCGAGCTCGGTGACCGGCCAGCGCGTCGCCTGCCACGATTCCGACGATGTCTCCAGGCCCGCGTGTCGGGCGAAGGACTCGACGAGAGCGACCGTCGCCTCGCGAGACCCGGTGATCTCGACGAACGAGGCCCCGGTGCCCGCCGCCCCGGCGAGCTGCGCGGGGAACTCGATCGTCGCCAGTCGCATCAGCGCGCGATCGATGCTCCGCATCCAGCTGCGCACCCGATGCCCGAACGTGGTCGGCACGGCGTGCTGGGTCAGCGTTCGCGCCGCGACGACGTCCTCGCCGTGGCGCTCGGCGAGACCGCGCAGACCCTCGAGCGTGCGCACCAGCGAGCGACGCATCTGCTCGACGGAGGCCAGCGCGACGATCATGATCGTGGTGTCGAGCACGTCCTGACTGGTCGCACCGCGGTGCACCCACTGGCGCAGCTCTTCGGGCACACGAGCCCTGAGCTGAGCGACGAGAGGGATCACCGGATTGCCCCCTACGGCCGACGCATCGATGAGCGAGGCGACGTCGACGAGAGCTGCGGCATCGATCTCGGCACCAGGCTCCTCGTCGTCGCCGAGAGACCGGGCGAGGGCCTCGTGGTCGGCATCCGACAGCATCCCGACCTCGGCGTACGCCGCGATCAGAGCCCGTTCCGCTCGCACCAGCGCGTCGAGCACCGCCGCGTCGCGCACGAGATCGTCGTGCCCGCTCGTGACCGGCGACAGCAGACCCTCATCGAACGCGGTCATGGCTCCTCTTCTCTTCGCCGGAGGTCTGTGGCGTGTGCGACTCGGCGACCGGCGATCGACGCTCAGTAGACAAGGAACACCGTCTCACCGTCGCCCTGCAGGCGGATGTCGTGCTCGAGCCAGCCCTGCGATGTGCGGCTCGCGATGAGGGTCGCACGATCGTCGGCCTCGAGCGAGGCGAGAAGCGGATCGGCCTCGAGGGCGTCGGGGTTATCCGGCAGATAGATCCTGGTGTGCAGCTTGTCGGGTAGGCCCCGCGCGTAGACGATCGCGGCGAAGAACGGCGCACGGCCCTCCACTGCCCCGGGGTTCCGGGTCCAGAACTCGTAGCGGCCCTCGTCGTTCGTGAACGCACGCCCGAATCCCGTGAAGGTGTGGTCGTCTCTGCGGAAGGCGCCGCGGGCGCGGGGCACCGTGCCGTCGGCATCCGCTCCGAAGATCTCGATGAACGCGTCGGGGATGGGTTTCCCCGCACCGTCGCGCACCGTGCCGCCGAGCAGGATCGCCCCCGGCGAGTGGGGAAAGGCGACCTCGTGCATCTTCGGGTACTCGACGCCGTAGGCGAAGAACGGTCCGACGGTCTGCCCGGGTGTCGGCTGGTGGGTCTTGGCGGGCGCGGGCATCATCGACTCTCCTCCTGCTCGAACCACGTCGCGTCAGGACCGTCGACGACGATGTCGAATCGGTAGCCGGTCGACCACTCCGGCGAGGTCAGGTCGTGGTCGTAGACGCCGATCAGGGCGTCACGATCCTTCTGCCGCCAGATCGTGTTGTAGATCGGGTCGAGGGCGAAGAGCGGATCACCGGGGAAGTACATCTGCGTGACCAGCCGCTGGGTGAACGACGAGCCGAAGACCGAGAAGTGGATGTGCGCGGGGCGCCACGCGTTGACATGGTTCTTCCACGGGTAGGGACCCGGCTTGATCGTGGTGAACGCGTACTCCCCCGCATCGTTCGTGACGGCACGGCCGGCCCCGGTGAAGTTCGGGTCCAGCGGCGCGGGGTGCTGATCGCGCTGATGGATGTAGCGTCCGGCGGAGTTCGCCTGCCAGAGCTCGATGAGCTGGTTGCGCAGCGGCCGGCCCCACGAGTCGAGCAGACGGCCGCGAACCGTCATCCGCTCTCCCAGAGGCTCGCCGGCATGCTGGATGGTGAGGTCGGACTCGATCGCCGCGACGTCGCGCTGACCGAAGGCGGGCGAGAGAAGCTCGATCGTCTCGGGATCGACGAGTCGGGGGTTCTTGGTGGGATGCCGGAGGATGCTCGACCGGTAGGGCGAGAAGTCGTGCAGGGTGGCGGGCAGCACCTCGCCCGCGGCCTCTCGTCGCGCCAGGGACGCGTGGAGATCGACGATCTCCGAGGTGATCGTCGCCTGTGTGACCTGATCGGGCGAGGCGAGCAGCGACTCCGGGGCTGCGGCGATCGTTCCTGGCAGGAGGGTCATGAGTGTCTCCTTCGACACGAGCGGCGGTGTTCACAGCATCCTCATCCCGTGGGGGTGCGACGGGGTATGGATTCCCACTCAATGGGACAGGGACGTGCGCATGTGACATCATCACCGCATGGCCAACTCTCCCTCCGGCGACTCCGTCACCGAGCGCCTGATCCGCGTGCTCGAGACCTTCACCCCCTCGCGCACCGTGCAGACCGCCGCGGACATCGGCCGCCGCGCAGGGCTTCCGGCGTCATCGGCCCACCGCATCGTGGGCGAGCTCGTCGACGCGGGGATGCTCGAGCGCGACGACGACCGGAGGATCCGGATCGGCATGCGGCTGTGGGAGCTCGCTACCCGGTCGTCTCACGCGCTGCGTCTGCGTCAAGCGGCGCTGCCGTTCATGGAACGCGTGCAGTCGCGGGTGCGAGAGCACACGCAGCTCGCGATCCTCGAACAGGACGAGGCGCTGTTCCTCGAGCGATTGAGCAGCCCGGATTCCGGTTCCAACGTCACTCGCGTGGCCGGACGACTGCCGCTGCACGCGTCGTCATCGGGGCTGGTGCTGCTCGCCTACGCCGACCGGGCCCTGCAGGAGCGGATCATCGCGAGCCCGCTGCGCGCGGTCACGAGCGAGACCATCACCGACCCCGCCGCCCTGCGACGCAAGCTGGCCGAGGTGCGGGCGGTCGGCCATGCGGCGGCCCCCGGGTACATCGAGGCGGTATCCACCGGTGTCGCGGTGCCGGTGCACGACGAGACCGGCGATGTCGCCGCTGCGCTCTCGGTGGTCCTGCGGCGCGACGACGCGACCGAGCCGGCCCTGCGTGAGCTGCTGGCCGCCGCCCGAGACATCGAACGCGCCCTGGGCGGCCGCCGGTGAGGCGGAATCCCGTTCAACGGTAGTAGTGAGGGCGTCCGGACGCGGTCGGCACACAATGGCTGGCGACACGTCCGTCGAAGGAGACGCCATGACATCCACCGCACGCACCAGGGTCGCCATCGTCGGGGCCGGCCCCGCCGGCCTCCTGCTGTCGCATCTGCTCGCCGAGGCCGGGATCGACTCGATCATCGTCGACCGCCGGACCCGTGCGGAGATCGAGTCGACCATCCGCGCCGGCATCCTCGAGCAGGAGACGGTGCGGGTGCTCAGCGAGACAGGGGCGAGTGACCGGGTGCTCACCGTGGGCAGCCGTCACGACGGCATCGAACTGCGTTTCGACGGCGAGGGGCACCGCATCGACTTCCCCTCGCTCACCGGACGCAGCGTGTGGCTCTACCCGCAGCACGAGGCCCTGAAGGATCTGATCGCCGCGCGTCTCGCCGCCGGTCAGGACCTGCGCTTCGGCACGGAGGTCACCGGCGTCGGAGACGTCGAGACCGACAGTCCGTGGGTGACCGCGACCTCGGCCGACGGCACGGACCTGCGCATCCAGGCCGATTTCGTCGTGGGGGCCGACGGATCCCGCAGCGTCGTTCGCCCCGCCGTCGCCGGGTCCTCCGGCGACGGCTACTTCCGCGAGTACCCGTTCGCCTGGTTCGGAATCCTGTGCGACGCCGAACCGAGCTCGGACGAGCTGATCTACAGCAATTCCCCCGACGGCTTCGCCCTGATCAGCCAACGCAGCGCGACCGTGCAGCGGATGTACTTCCAGTGCGACAGCGACGCAGACCCGAACGCGCTCTCCGAGGCCGAGATCTGGGACACCCTGCAGGCGCGCGTGCCGGGGACCACGCTGATCGAAGGACCGATCTTCCAGCGCGACGTGCTGCGCTTTCGCAGCTTCGTCGCGCGCGAGCTGCGCAACGGTCGCGCCGTTCTCGTCGGCGACGCCGCGCACACCGTTCCTCCGACCGGGGCCAAGGGCATGAACCTCGCCATCGCCGACGTCGTGCTGCTCGATCGCGCCCTGCGGGCTCTGCTTCTCGAGAGGGACAGCCGCCTCATCGATGCGTTCGCCGAGACCGCACTGGCCCGCATCTGGAAGGCGCAGCACTTCTCATGGTGGATGACGAGCATGCTGCACACCGCGGCAGACGCCTCACCCTTCGACCGTCAGCGGCAGGTCGGAGAGCTGCGCTCCGTCGTCGAGTCGCAGGCGGGACAGACCTTCCTGGCCGAGGCGTACACCGGGTGGCCGCACCCGGCGTGACGCCCGCGACGACCCGGCGCGATGCTTCAGGGCAGGCCGTGGGTGTCGTAATCCGCCTGCTGCCAGGTGTCCTCCGCCGCCATCGACGCCGGACGCAGGATCGCGTCGATCCGCCCCTGCATGTCGGCCACCACGTCGCTGTTGTCCGGCGGATCGAGGTCGGAGTTCGTCGACTCCGTCATCAGCACGGTGCTGACGTTCAGAAGGAACGAGGCTTCGACCGTATTGCCGTCGGGGCTGATGGATCGCAGGGTCACGGTGTCGGCGCTCGAGCTGTCGGCCACGACGCGCGCGTACTCCAGCAGAACGTCGGCCGCGTCATCGCCCATCAACAGGGACTTCTCGCCATACGTCACGTGTTTCATGAGGGCACGCTAAGCGGTGTCGGGCCGTCGATCTGGGGTCTTGACAACTCCCCGTCGCACCGTTCGGAGCGGCTCAGAGAGACAGGCGCCGGGCGACGATCTGCTCAGCGACGTCGTGGAGTCGGAGGTTGGCGCTGCGCGCGTGCTGCCGGAGCAACCTGAACGCCTCATCGATCGAGACGCCCCGCTGATAGGAGAGCGCGCCCTTGGCCTGCTCGATCACGATCCTGCTGTCGAGGGCGTGCTGCAGCTGCGCCGCGCGGTCGGCGTGCGCACGGAGCGCCCGATGCTGCACGATGCCGATCGTGGCGAAATCGCCGAGCGCCTGCGCGACCGCCGCATGGAGGTCGGTCAATGCGCCGACCCGATCGAAGAACAGGTTGAGGGCACCGAGCCGCTCGCCGCGCAGCACCAACGGCACCGCGTACCCCGCGCGGAATCCGCGCTTCAGAGCGACCGGGACGAACCTCGGCCACCGATCGGCGCGTTCGGCCATGTCGGGCGTCTCGACGATCTCGCCGCTGCGGTAGCTGTCAAAACACGGTCCCTGCTCGACTCCCAGCTCGGCCTCTTCGACGTCGCTGGCGCGCTCGCTGGTCGATCCCACGACGTGCAGCCTTCGGCCCGGCCCCACGAGCACCACCCCCGCCTCGGCGGCGGGGGTGAAATGGGTCGCGGTCTCGACGAGCAGATCCATCGTGTCGATCACGTCGTAGCGAGGATCCAGCGCGTCGGCGAGCCGGGCGAAGACGCCCGAGAGCTCCGCGCTCCGTCGCTCGCTCTCGTCGCCGGTCATAGATCCGCGGGCACGCCGTGCTTCTCGCCGGCCGAGAGTTCCTCGGGCTCTGGCACGAGATAGAGGCCTGTCGGAGCATTCGCTGTGAAGGCGAGAGCCTCGATCCACCGCCGGTTGATCGAGGGCTGCCTGCTGCCGAGGAATCGATAGACGATCGAGCTGCCGGGGTGCAGCCACACCGTGGTGCGACCTCCGCCGATGCTCTGGTCCTCACGCCAGGTGAAGTTGAACGGCTCTGATCGACGCAGCTTCGCGGTGATCACGAGTTGGAGATGGGTGAGGGCTCGATCCTCGACCTCGGTGCGGATGGTGTTCTCGTAGATGAATCTGCCCATCATGCACCGCCTTCTCGGGGCGGTGTGGGGAATGAGCGGGGGTTCTGTATGTGCATCATGGGGACTCTTCGGGGGAAGCGACATGGACGTCGCGATGCCTCGAAAGGGGGAGTGTCAAAGCACTGCGATACTCGGACACTACGAACCGACATCGACCCGTGGCAGGGTCTTGTCAGGATCCGGATCGTGGGCTATGAGGCCAGCGCCCTCAGCACATCGGCCGTGCCGTGGTAATCGCGGCGCGGCAGCTCGCGGAGAGCACCGATCGTGTCGACCTCGAGGTGATCGACGACGGCGATGCGCAACAGGTCGTCTTTCGTGGCGGGGAAGTCGATGGTCCTCAGCGTGGAGAGGAGCCTCTTCTCCGGGGCGTCAATGCCGTGAAAATCATGGGAGGCGGAGGGGATCTGGGGAGCGAGCGTGGGGTTCATGCAGGTCATTGTCTGCAGAGCAGAACGGGCGACGCGCCCATCTTGACAGCGGGGCCCGCGATGTGGCAGTTCAGACGTTCGGCTCGATGATGAGCTCGCCGTGCGCGTTCAGCGTCTGCATCATGTGCGCGACGCGCTCGGGGTCGACCGGCACGATGCCCGGCTCGTCGAAGGCCATGACCAAGGGGATGCTGGGATGGATCCACGCCAGCAGTCGCCCGTCCCCCGATTCGCCAGGAGGGTTCCACGACAGCATGAAGCTCTGCTGCCTGCGGAGCTTCGTGCCGATCACGATCTTGAGGTGCGCGAGTGTGACGTCATCGACGATGATCGATTCGAGCGCACTGTCATAGCGGAGCCGTCCCATACCGCGACGCTAAGCCCCGCAGAGAACCCTGGCACGGGCATTGACATCTCTGCCCGGTCGTGCCGCTACCGCTCTGCGTGAAGTCGCTCGCCTAGATACGACGCCGGGCACGGCCGCGTCAATACCCTCTTCTTCGCTCTCCCGCCGTCGCTACCGTCGGTGCACAGCTCGCCCGAGTCCCTCGGGCGATCGACACCAGTGACACCCGCCAGACAAAGGAGCACACCATGAGCACTCCCGCACGTCCCGCGCACGGATTCGCCGCCACCGCCATCCAGAAGACGGCACTCATCGTCGGAATCGTCTTCCTCCTGGTGGGCATCGCCGGATTTATCCCCGGTCTCACCCATCCGCACGACCAGCTGCACGGCGCAGGGGCGCACTCCGAGGCAGCGCTGCTCGGCGTCTTCCAGGTCTCGGTGCTGCACAACCTGGTGCATCTGCTCTTCGGTGTCGCCGGCATCGCGACCGCAGCACGGGCGAAGGCGGCCAGGCTCTACCTCATCATCGGCGGGCTGGCGTACCTGGTCGTCTTCCTCTACGGCCTCATCGCCGTCAACAACGAGGCCATCAACTTCCTGCCGGTCAACGAGGCCGACAACTGGCTGCACCTCGGTCTCGCCGTCGGCATGGTCCTGCTGGGCATCTTCGTGTCGCGGCCCTCGCGCATCGAGCGCTCCGACGCCGGCTCCCCGCGCACGTCTTCTCCTCGCACCCCGCGATGAGAGCCATGGCCTATCGCGGGCCGTACAAGGTCCGCGTGGAGGAGAAGCCCGAGCCGACCGTCCAGCACCCGAACGACGCGATCGTGCGGGTGACTCGGGCGGCGGTCTGCGGGTCTGACCTGCATCTGTTCCACGGGATGATGCCCGACACGCGCATCGGACACACGTTCGGTCACGAGATCGTGGGCGTCGTCGAAGAGGTCGGGTCGTCGGTGCAGAACCTGAAGCGCGGCGACCGCGTGATGGTGCCGTTCAACATCTACTGCGGCTCGTGCTTCTTCTGCAGCCGCGGCCTGTTCTCGAACTGCCACAACGTGAACCCCAACGCGACCGCGGTGGGCGGCATCTACGGGTACTCCCACACGACGGGAGGCTATGACGGCGGGCAGGCGGAGTTCGTGCGCGTGCCCTTCGCCGATGTCGGACCCTCCGTGATCCCCGAATGGCTGACCTCCGAGGACGCGCTCATGCTGACCGACGCGTTCTCGACGGGGTACTTCGGCGCTCAGCTCGGCGAGATCGCCGAGATGGACACGGTCGTCGTTTTCGGAGCTGGCCCCGTCGGTCTGGCCGCCGCCCGGTCGGCATGGTTCCTCGGGGCAGGGAGGGTCATCGTCGTCGACCACATCGACTACCGACTCGAGAAGGCGCGGACCTTCGCGTTCGCCGAGACGATCCACCTGTCGGAGGTCGATGACATCGTGCTGGCGCTGAAGAAGGCCACCGGATACCTCGGGGCGGATGTCGTGATCGACGCCGTCGGAGCCGAAGCCGACGGGGCAGTGATGCAGCACCTGACCGGTGCCAAGCTCAAGCTGCAGGGCGGCTCGCCGATCGCCGTGAACTGGGCGATCGACTCGGTGCGCAAGGGAGGGACCGTGTCGCTGGTCGGCGCCTACGGCCCGCTCCCCTCTGCGGTGCGGCTCGGCGACGCCGTCAACAAAGGCCTCACGCTGCGCGCCAACCAGGCTCCCGTGAAGCGCCAGTGGCCGCGGCTGCTCGAACACATCCGCGAGGGGCACGTGCGGCCCGGCGATCTGCTCACCCATCGATTCCCGCTCGAGCACATCGCCGACGCCTATCACGTGTTCTCCGCCAAGCTCGACGACTGCATCAAGCCGGTCGTGGTCGTCGGAGAGGAGTGATCATGCCCTACACGGCAGACAAGCCGCAGCTCACGCCCGACGAGGGCGAGCTGCGATCGCGCATCCCCGGGTGGGGCGCCGACCGCGCTCCCGAGCACCGTCGCACCTGGCAGCAGCGCGACGACATCGACGCCACGGGCGCGCGGTGGGCGTTCCCGGAAAGGCAGCCGGAGGATCCCCGACGTGAACGGTCGATCGAGCACGCGATGCTGACTCCGGTCTACGGCACCGCTCAACCCCTGCACGGGGTCTCGGGATTCGTCCGCCGTCTCGCCTACGACCACCTCAGCGAGACGAAGAACACGAGGTGGCTGCTGCTCGTGGTCGGCGATCGGATCGAATCGGTCGGAGCGCATGCGCGCTCGCTGCTCTCACGGCGTCCCGATGACCCGGTGACCCAGACCGGGGTGCTGGCCGAGTTCCGGCATCATCCGGTGGCCTCGCGTCTCGGTCGCGGCCGCCTCGACCTCCGCCACTCCTGGCTCGACCCTTTGATCGTCGTCGGCCCCTGGGTCGCGGCGGGGGCGGTCGTGTTCTCGGTTCTTCGTCGTCTGCGAGGCGGGCGGAGTTAGCGAATCGCGCACAGGCATCACGAAGAGGGCCGGTGCCGCGTCACCGGCCCTCTTCGAGCACCGCGGGCACCTCGGCCCACAGTCGGGCGATCGACGAGATGCCCTGACGCAGCATCCTGATGTCGATGCTCTCGTCGTCGGCGTGCCAGTTGTCCTCCGGCAGTCCCGTTCCCAAGAAGTACACCGGGGCACCGAGCCGGGTGCTCAGCAGATCGGCCGGGCCGCCACCCGCGTTGCCCGCCCGCCCCTGCGGAGTGACACCGTATCCGTGCTCGAGGGCACGCTCGAGCGCATCGAGCACAGGGCCCGGCGCTGAGGAGTACGCGTCCTGCGCGAGACTCTCACCGACATCGAGGGTGTAGGCGGCGCCCGCAGGCATCGTCTGCGCGACGAACGCCCGCAGCTGATCCGCGACGGTCGCGGTGCGCTGGCCTTCGGCGGTGCGGATGCTGAGGGTGGCGCTCGCCTGCGAAGGGATCACCGAGCGACTGAGCACGGCATCGCCGGAGGTCAGTGAGATGACTTCGATCGCCGGGCGCGCCCACAGCCGCTCCTGCGGCGTGAACCCCTGCTCGCCGACGAGCACGCGTGTTCCCGTGCGCGACAACCAGCGTTCCTCGTCGAACGGCACGGCGGCCAGTTCGTCACGACGCTGCGGCGTCAGAGCGGCGACATCGTCGTAGAAGCCGGGAAGCATGATCCGGCCCGACTCGTCGTGCAGCCGACCGAGCACCGTGGCGAGCGCGAGTGCGGGATTCACGGTGACGCCGGACGCCACTCCGCTGTGCACGTCGCGCGCCGGCCCGGTGACGGTGAGTTCGGCCGTGAGGATGCCCCGCATCGACGTCACGGGGGCGGCGACGTCGACCGCCCACTGCACCGTGTCGGAGAAGACGACGATGTCGCAGGCCAGTCGCTCCGCATGCGAGTCCAGCAGCTCGGCCAGATGAGGGGAGCCGATCTCCTCTTCGCCCTCGATGAGCAGGATCAGGTTGATAGGCCGCGCATCCGCCCAGATCGCTCGGTGGGCACGGGCTCCCCAGATGTGCGCGAGCACCTGCCCCTTCGCGTCCGACGCTCCCCGTCCGTAGAGGCGGCCGTCACGGATCACCGGCGAGAAAGGAGCAGTCTGCTGCCACAGCTCCGCCTTCGCCCGGCGAACATCGTGATGACTGTAGACGAGTGCGGTCGGCGCCGCGGGGTCGGCGATGAGTTCGCCGAGCACGGCGAACGAGTCACCGGTATCGACCACTGTCGCGGTGAACCCGGCATCCCTCATCTCGCCGGCCAGCCACTCTGCCGATCGCCGCAGTTCGATGCGGTGGTCGGGGTCACCCGCGATCGAGGGGATGCTCACCCACGAGGCGAGTCGCCGCAGCACCTCGGGGAGGTTGTCGGCGACCCACTCACTCATTCCTCCGCCTTGGCGCGTCGCCTGAGCTCGCGGCCTTCGTCGACGTCCTTCTGCTCCTTCTCGGCCGCCTTGTCGCTCCTGCGGGTGTCGCGCGGGGGCAGCTGGATGTCCTTCTCCGCCGCGATGCCGGCCTGCAGCTGACGACCGCGCTCGAGCTCTGCATCGAACTCCGCCCCGAACAGCAGGGCGAGGTTCGCGATCCACAGCCAGAGGAGGAAGATGATGATGCCGGCGAACGAGCCGTACGTGCGGTCGTAGTTCGAGAAGTTCGCGACGTAGAAACCGAAGCCCAGCGTCGCCACCGCGAGGACGACGATCGCGAGAAGCGCGCCCATGCTGATCCAGCGGAACTTGGGCTGTCTGGCGTTGGGTGTGGCGTAGTAGAGGATCGCCAGCATCAGCACGACGAGGAATGCCAGCACGGGCCACTTCGCGATCGACCAGATCGTCTGCGGCACGGAACCCAGGCCGAGCGCATCGCCGACGGCCTCGGCGATGGGGCCTGACACCACGAGGATGACCGCGGCGAGGACGATCAGCACCACGGTGATCACCGTGACCAGGAGCTGTGCCGGCTTTAGCTTCCAGAACGGCCGCCCCTCCTCGATCTCGTAGATGCGGTTCATCGCGCGACTGAACGCGCCCACGTATCCGGATGCCGACCAGATCGCGAGCACGATTCCGGTGATCAGGGCGAAGCCCGCACCCGGCGCATCCGCCATCTGCTCGATCGGTCCGCGGATGATGTCCGCGGTGTCACCGGGCGCGACCTGCTCGACGATCCCCATCACGGCGTCGCTCGCGGCCTTGCCCTGGCCGAAGACGCCGAGGAGCGAGAAGACGGCGAGCAGCCCCGGGAAGATCGACAGCACGGCGAAGTAGGTGAGAGATGCGGCGATGTCCGTGCACTGATCGGAGGAGAACTCCCTGACCGTCTTCTGCAGGATGTACTTCCAGGAGCGCTTGTGCAGATCGTTCGGGGTGTCAGGCTTGCCGCCGGCCTCCGGGTCTGGAGCGTCGCGATCGACGGATTCGGCTGTGCGTGTCATGGTTCTTCCTCCCTGTCGAGAAAGGGGCGGACCCGCCGTGAACGGCGAGTCCGCCCCCGCGAGCGTGGGATCAGCTGCCCGAGACGTTCTCGCGGGCCTGCTGGGCCTGGTCTCTGACCTCACCCGCGGCCGTCTGCGCCTCGTCTTTGACGGCCGCCACCGATTCCTGTGCCGACTCCGCCACCGACGCGACCGAGTCCTGCGCAGCCTCTTTGAGGTTCTCGCCGACCTCCTTCGCGACATCGGTCACCTGGTCGACCAGCGGCTGCGCCTGGTCCTTGACGGTCGCCGCGAGGTGCTTCTCCTTCGACGACGCCGGGATCAGCGACGAGAGCAGCAGCCCCGCGCCGAAGGCGATCAGCCCCACGGCCAGAGGATTGCCCTCGGCCTTGGCCACCGCCCGGTCCTTGACGTCACCGAGATGCGAGCCGGTGTCGGACAGCGACGAGCTCGCATCGTCGGCGATGCCCATCACCCGGTCGCGCACGGATCCCACCGCCCCGCGAACCCTGTCCATCTTGCGCTCCATGATCTTCGTCGGCGACACCTTGTCGGCGAGGGCGTCGACGTCCATGCCGAGGTCCTGACGGGTCCGCTCGATGTCGGCCCTGATCTCGTCGGGTGAATCGCTCATCGGTTCTCCTCATTTCTCTTCAGCGTTTCGGGAATCTCCTTGAGGGTGTCCACGGTCTGCGGGGCACCCTGCACCTCGGCGAGCTGCTTCTTCCCCACGAGGAAGAGCACCAGCGCGATGATCGCCCACAGCACAGCCACGACGACGGCCGACCATCCGCCGCCCATCAGGTCGCCCAGGGCCCACCACAGCGCGACCGACAGGAAGAAGACGGCCATGAGGCCGCCATACCCCGCCGCGCCCATCAGGCCCGCGCCCTTGGCCGACTTCGTCGCCGACTCCTTGAGCTCGGCTTTGGCAAGGGCGACCTCCTGCCTCATCAGCGTGGAGATGTCTCTCGACACCTCACTGAGCATCTCTCCGATCGAGGTCGACGCGGCCTTCGCCTCAGACGGTGTCTGGTCGCTCATAGCCACCCTCCCCTGCGGTGTCGGCGTCGCCCGTGTCCATGGCGCCGGTCATGTCTGCGGGCCCAGGCGCATGCGCTCTCGCCGAGGTCTGCGCGTACAGCGGTGTCTCGGTGGCATCCGCAGCGCCGACGCCGGTGCCCTGATGGGCACCCGCGCCCACGCCGGTGCCCACCCCGCTACCGACGCCTGTTCCCGACGTCGGGACCGCACCGACCTGGCCGGTGGGCGACGTCGCGCCCACCGGGACGTGCGCTGTGGGATCAGGGCGCACCTGCCTGGGCGGCGTTGCGGGCGCCGCGTGACCGCCCTTGTCGTCGGAGGCGCTGGAAGCGAGGGCGCGGGTGAGCCTGCCCACGACGACTCCGACGATCGCCGCTCCGATGATGAAGGTGCCGGGCTTGCGCCTGGCGAAGCGCTTCACCTCGCCGAGCACCGCGGCGGGGTCACGGTCACCGAGCCAGGACGCGGCGGTCGAGAGCCGACCGGACACCTGCTGCACGAGATCGCCGGCAACTCCGGTGCCCTCGGAGTTCGCGGCCATCGAGCCGAGCTCGTCGCTGACCGAGCGCAGCCCGCCGGCCAGGCGCTGCTGCTGGGTGTGGGCCTGGTCCTTGAGCTCTCGCTGCGTCTGGGCGAACAGATCCTTCGCCTGCGTCTTGGCCTCGCCGACGACGCCGACGGCTTCCTCCTTCGCCGCGCCGAGGACGTCCTTCGTCTGCGCGGCGGCCGTGTCCTTCAGGTCGGCGGCCTCATGCTTCGCGGCATCCACCTTTCCTGACGAATCCTGCGTGTGCACGTCCGAGCCGTTCGGGCCCGTCGTCTCGTGACTGTCCGACATCAGTGCTCCTTTCGCGGACCGATCGATCTGATCGGTGGCACCGTTCTAGACCGGCGACGAACCGACTCCAGCCCTCTTGCCAGCGGGCACGGGGCGGGTGTATTGCGCGTGCGAGTCGAAGGGGAACTCGCCGTGAGCGTGCCGGTCTGCGAGGCGTCTCGCGATCTGCCTGCGCGAGTGCGCCGCCACGCGCAGACGCGCTCCGCCGTAGCGCACGCCGCCCCGAAGACGGGCTCCGATCGCCAGCCATGACGTCACCGCGCGCTCGACGAGCCACAGGGGTGCCCACAGCGCACTCGACGACGGAAAGACCCGGCATCCGGATGCTCGCCGCCGGCCCCGCTCGGCCGTCGCGATGACGCCCACGGCCAGCATCAGGAGCGCGACGGGACGACGACGCAGAGCGATCAGCGTCGGAAGCACGGCGGCCTCGACGAGGAGCCGTCGCGGCTGGGCGAAGCTGTCGTACGCCTGCCGCACCCGCTGCGAGAGGAAGTGCCGCGCGCTCGGCGGTCGCCTCACGACGAATATGTCCGGGCGGTGGCTGACACGCCCTCCTGCCGCGAGGACGGTGCGCTCGAGCTCGAGGTTCTCGAAGTGCGTGTCGGCGTCGTATCCGCCGGTGCGCAGCAGCGCCGAACGACGCACGCCGTAGGTACCGGGGAAGTCCCCGGCGACGGCACGGTTGAGCAGGCTGCGCGCCGTGTCCCACCGCGCATGCCACGGGAGCGGCGAGAAGTGGTTCTGCGGCCTCACCAGCGAGGCGATCTCGAGGTCGGAGGCGACCGCCAGGAGGGCGGCCTCGTCGTAGCGCACATCGTCGTCGGCGAGGACGATGCGCTCGTGTCGGGAGATCTCGACGCCGGTGAGCACCCCGCGGACCTTGCCGTTGCGGCCGGGGAACTGCTGCTGCACCGGCACGTGTCTGACGAGCCCCGCCCACCGATCGGCGTGGACGTCGAAGAGCTCGGGGTCCGACCCGTCGACGACGGTGACATCGGCCCATCCCCTGAGGTGACGGAGATACCCGGTGAGTTCATCCAAGCCGTCGTCGTCGTGCCATCTCAGCGGCAGGATGTACTCGATCGCGTTCATGCGGGCAGGGTAGGAGCGCCTCGAAGACGGTCGCCCCGGTCTTGACAACCACAGCCTCGCACCGTTCGCAACCCCCTGGTGGCCCTCGCGAGCCACGGGCGAACCTGGGGCCATGAGCCATCCAGATGACATCACACAGCCGCTCGACCACCTGCCGCCGCTCGACGAGCGCGACAAGGCGATCGACATCGAGGAGCCGAGCTACCCGACGTCCGAAGCGCCCTCCGGCCCCACCCACGCGTCGCCCGACACCGCGGCCGAACCGGACAAGCCGAACCGGCACGGCGTCAACAAGCTTCCCCCGGTGTAGCGCCGATTCGGGCAGATCGGCCCTCGTGGTCGAGGTGACCCGGCGCTAGCGGGTGCGGCTCACTTCGCGTCAAGCAGGGAGGCCCTGACCTGGCGGCGCAGGACCTTGCCGATGAGCGAGCGCGGCAGGTCGTCGACCGCCGTGATGCGTCGGGGCACCTTGTAGGGCGTGAGCCGCGTGCGGCAGAAGTCGCGCAGCGCATCGACGTCGAGCACCGCGCCGTCGCGGAGCACCACAGCGGCGGCCACCTCTTCCCCTCCGCTCGACCGCGGAAGCCCCACCACCGCGGCGGCCACGACGTCGGGGTGCGCCTGCAGAGCATCCTCGACCTCACTGGGCGACACGTTGAAGCCCCCGGTGATGATGAGCTCTTTGAGCCGGTCGACGATGGTGACGAAGCCGTCGGGCGAGACCTCGGCGATGTCGCCGGTGCGCAGCCAGCCGTCCGGCAGCAGCGCGTCGGCCGTCTCGCCCGACCTGCCCCAATAGCCCTGGAAGACCTGGGGTCCGCGCAGCAGCAGCTCGCCGCGCTCGCCCGCAGGCATGTCGGCGGCGGTGTCGGCGGGGTCGACCACGCGGATCTCGGTGCTGGGGAACGGCACACCGACGGTGCCGGGGCGACGCGTGCGCCCGATGGGGTTTCCGAGCGCCACGGGCGAGCTCTCGGTCATGCCGTAGCCCTCGACGAGCAGGCCACCGGTCGCCTCCTCCCAGCGCGTGACCGTCGCCACCGGAAGGCTCATTGCCCCGGAGATCGCGAACCTGACGCTCGAGAGATCGATGGTGCCGCGCGCGGCCGCCCGCGCGAGCTGGTCGTAGATCGGCGGAACCGCGGGCAGGAACGTGGGAGGGCTCGACTTCGCGGCGGCCGTGACGAGGCCGAGATCGAAGGTCGGGAACAGCACCAGCTTCGCCCCGATGCTCATCGCGAACGTGAGGCAGAGGGTCATGCCGTAGGCGTGGAACAGAGGCAGCACGCCGTAGAACGTCTCCTCGCCGTCGATGAGGCCGGGCACCCACGCGCGGCCCTGCATCGCGTTGGCCCGCAGGTTGGAATGCGTGAGGATCGCGCCCTTCGGCACCCCGGTCGTCCCGCTCGTGTACTGCAGCAGGGCGATGTCCTGAAGGGCCGGGCCGGCGATGCGGTGCGAGAGCCGACGGTGGTCGACGAGCTTCCTCCACTCGACCAGGCGCCTGGCCTTCGGGGTCGCGGTCAGCTTCGCGCGCGATTCGCGCGCCTTCGGGATCGGCAGTCGCAGCAGCATCCGCTTCGACAGCGGCATCGCCGCCGTGATGTCGACGCTGACGATGTGCCCGACCTTGAGGTCGGAGGGGAAGTCGGCGATCGTGTCGGCCACCTTGTCCCACACGATGGCGACGCGGGCGCCGTGATCCTCGAACTGGTGCCGCAGCTCACGCGCGGTGTAGAGCGGGTTGTGCTCGACGACGATCGCGCCGAGCCGCAGCGTCGCATAGAACGCGACGACGTGCTGCGGGCAGTTCGGCATCACGAGAGCGACGCGATCGCCCTTCTCGACTCCGAGCCGTCGCAGCCCCTCGGCTGCCCGCTCGATCTGCTCGCCGAGCTCGCGATAGGTCGTGACGGCGCCGAAGAACTCGAGGGCCGGATGCTTCGCGTACGCCTTGACGCTGGCCGCCATCATCTCCGACAGCGTCTCGGAGGGCTCGTCGATGTCGGAGGGAACCCCCTCCGCGTACGAGCTGAGCCAGGGCCGGGAGTCGAACGGGGTCGCGGTCATGACTCCATCCTGCTGCATGTACCTGC
Source organism: uncultured Microbacterium sp. (assembly GCA_963518515.1). Classification (GTDB taxonomy): domain Bacteria; phylum Actinomycetota; class Actinomycetes; order Actinomycetales; family Microbacteriaceae; genus Microbacterium. Next base: position 244,010 of record CAUQIW010000001.1, on the reverse strand, counting down.
GAAGCATCTCGCGGTCCGCGCCCGTGGAGCGCGCGGCGGATTGTCGCAAATCTCTGCCGCGCTGAGAAGCCCCTCGCCGATCGTCGGCAGATCTTCTGGACTGGTGCTCCGCGATCACGAGGAGGCACCCATGGCGTTCCGCACCGGCAGCAGAGATGTGCGCGTCCGAGGTGTGCGGCACCGGCGCCGCCCCCTGTCGCAGCAGGTGGTCGTGATCACGGGCGGATCGAGAGGCATCGGACGTGCGACGGCCGAGCGGGTCGCCGCGGCGGGAGCGACCGTCGTCGTGCTCGGCCGCCATGAAGGGCGCCTGCGCGAGACGGTCGACCACATCGTGGCTGCCGGAGGCGAGGCTCGCTTCGTGCTGTGCGATGTCGCCGACGCCGAAGAGGTCCGTCGAGCGGCCGAGACGGTGGTGGGGTGGTTCGGCCGCATCGACACCTGGGTCAACAACGCCGGGGTGCTGCTCTACGGCCGCTTCGAGGAGACCACGCCGGAAGAGTTCCGACGGGTCACCGAAGTCGACTACCTCGGCCAGATCCACGGCGCACAGGCGGCGCTGCCCGCGCTGAGACGGGCAGGGGGCGGAGCGATCATCGCGGTGAGCTCGGTCGAGGCGCGCAGCACCTTGCCGCTGCACAGCGCCTATGCGGCCTCCAAGCGCGCCGTCGAAGGGGCGATGCAGGGACTCCGCCGCGAACTCATCGATCAGCGCGAGCCGATCTCGGTGACGATCGTGAGGCCGACGGTCACCGATACGCCCGGATACGCCAGCACCCGATCGCACCTCGACCGCCGCCCGTCGGCTCCACCACCCCGGTATGCCCCCTCCGTCGTCGCGGCATGCATCGCGTTCGCCGCGGAGCATCCGATCGACGAGATCCATGCGGGCGGAGGTGGCCGCATGCTCGCCGCCGCGCAGACCCTGTTCCCTCGCACCCTCGACCGGGTGTTCGGGCGATGGGGCGTGCGGATGATGCACACCCGCGAGATCGTGCCGCCGCATCCGGGCAACCTCTACTCTCCGGACGGACAGGGCGATCGGGGGCAGCTGCCGACGCGGGGCCGCCGCTTCAGCCTTTATACCTGGCTCGCCGTGCACCCTCGGGCTCGCCGCCTGCTCATCGTGACATCAGCGCTCGCCCTGGCGGCACACAGCGCGAAGGCGTCGGAGACGGTGCGCTCGCGTGCATGATCACTCGCACGGCGCTGCGGCGGCGCCATCCGGATGGTGGATCATCCTGCTGCCCTTCGCCGCCGCGGCCGCCATCTACCTCGCCGCCGCTGTCGTCGAGGGCGGCAGAGGTCGACCCTGGCCGTGGGCACGCACGGTCTGCTGGATGCTCGGGCTCGCGCTGGCGGCGCTCACCGTGTGGCCCGGAGCACTGTCGGTGCCCGAGCTCCCCTTCACCCAGCATGTCGTCGGCCACCTGCTCATCGGCATGGTGGCGCCGCTGCTCCTGGTGCTCGCGGCGCCGATCACGCTCGCGCTGCGGAGCTTCGCCGTGCCGTCGGCGCGACGACTCAGTCGAGCCCTGCGTAGCACTCCGGTGCGTCTCGTGGCGAATCCCCTCGTCGCCGGGGTGCTCAACCTCGGCAGCCTGTGGATGCTGTACACGACGCCGCTGTACGACAGCACCTCCGAGCCCTTCCTGCACTTGGTCGTGATGCTGCACTTCCTCGCCGTGGGACTGCTGTTCACCGCGGTCATCGTGCCGGTCGATCCGTCGCCGCATCGATGGTCGGTCCCCGCGCGCGTGGTCGTGCTGACCCTGACGCTCGCCGCCCACAGCGTTCTCGCGAAGACGCTGTACGCGTCGACCGCCGAGGGCACCGGAATGCTGGCCAGTTTCATCCAGGTCCCCGGTGTGGCGGCGGCCGACCTGCAGCTCGGCGCCCAGGTCATGTTCTACGGCGGCGACCTCGTGGATCTCGCGCTGATCGGGCTCGTGCTGTGGGGATGGTTCCGCAGTGCGGAGCGACTGCGGAGGAGGTCGGAGCGGATGCTGAATGGGGAGATTCCATCCGGGGCATTCACCGCGGCTGCGCCCGCAGTGGGAACCTCGGGAGGCGGAATATGAAGGGCTCCCCGCCGGGCGGTCGGCGCTCGTTCTGGGCCGCGTTCCTCATCGGCATCGGCACGATGGCCGCCGTCGACGAGATCGTGTTCCACCAGCTCCTGCGCTGGCACCATTTCGTCGACGGGGCGAGCGGTGACGTCGGTCTGATCTCCGACGGCATCCTGCACTCCCTCGAACTGCTCGCGCTCGCTGCGGGATTCTTCCTCCTGCTCGATGCGCGACGTCGTGAGGGCTACTCGGCCGTGTTCGCGTGGTCGGGCTTCCTGGTGGGGCTCGGCGCGTTCCAGCTCTGGGACGGCGTGATCAACCACAAGGTCCTCGGGTTGCACCAGATCCGCTACGGCGTCGACCTTCTGGCCTACGACATCGCCTGGTACGTCGCCGCCGCGCTTCTGCTGATCGCGGGCCTCACGCTCGCTGTCGTGGGCAGGCGGCGGGCATCTCGAGGAGCGGGCGGCTCAGCAGCTCCGGCGTGAACGGCGAGCTGCATCCTCGTCGGGGCTGGCGCAACGTCGAAGCGCCGCCCTACGATCACCGTGGACCGTCCGTCCGCCCGAAGGAGGCTGCAATGTCGCAACACACTCTCGAACTGCCCGGCGTCGACCTGGTCTACGACGTGCACGGGCCGCTGCCCACCGCCGACGGTCGTCCCCCTCTGGTGATGGTCGGACAGCCGATGGATGCCAGCGGATTCCAGGCACAGGTGCCGCTGTTCGCCGACCGCACCGTCGTGACGTACGACCCTCGCGGCCTGGGGCGCAGCATTCGCACCGACGGCGAGTCCACGAACGATCCCGAGACCCAGGCCGAAGACCTGCACGCGCTGATCGACGCGCTCGGCACCGGAGCTGTGGACATGCTCGCGAGCAGCGGTGGCGCCGTCAGCGCACTCGCTCTGGTCACCGCCCACCCGCACGATGTGCGGATCCTCGTCGCGCACGAGCCGCCGATCGACGCGGTGCTGCCCGATGCCGAGGCCGTGCATCGAGCGAGGATCGCCTATACCCGCGCCTATCAGGACCGGGGCTGGGGCGCGGGAATGGCGGGGTTCGTCGCGATGACCGCCTGGGAGGGCGAGGTCACCGAGGAGTTCCTCGCCCAGCCGGCCCCGGACCCCGCCGCGTTCGGGATGCCGACCGACGACGATGGCCGACGCGACGATCCGCTGCTCTCCGAGCTGTCGTGGGCGGTGCCGCTCTACGAACCCGACATCGAGGCGTTGACGGCGTCGCCGACCCGGATCGTCATCGCCGTCGGCGAGGAGTCGATGAAGGTCTACACCGGGCGCACGGCGACCGCGCTGGCCGAGCGACTCGGTCAGCGGGCGACGGTCTTCCCGAGCCACCACGGCGGCTTCATGGGCGGGGAGTTCGGCTATGCCGGGCAGCCCGAGGCGTTCGCCGCGAAGCTGCGCGAGGTGCTGGACCAGGACTGACCGTCCGCCGGAGTCGGCAGTCGGAGCTCAGAACCGGTCCGGGCCGCCCCATCCGCCGACCCAGGCCTCTACCCTCGGAGCGGATCCGACGGGATGAATCCCCTCTGCCTCGATCCGACGAGTCTCGAAGCCGTCGGCGCTGCCCCATCGACGCGCTCGACGTTCCGCGCGGCGCGACCGCAGCACGCCGAGGTCCACATCGCCCTCGGTGAGCGCGACCGTTCCGACATCGCCCGCTCCGAGGCCTGCGACCTGTTCGGTCACCCAGGCGGCGTCGAGGATGACGACGGGTCTCTCGATCTCCCACACAACACGGGCATCGACGTCGGCACCGCCCACGACGACACGAGGGTCATCGGCGACGATCCCCACGTCGGCCCCGACATCGAGGATCACCCGAGCTCGGGGGAACGCGGCGAGGATCGAGTCGATCGAGATGAACAGCGCCTCCGCCGCATGGGCGCCACGGATCCGCACGACGAGATCGGGAGTGCTCGACAGCAGTCCCCTCGGCGCCGAGCCGATGACCGGGATCGCCGTGGTGAGCCGCATCGTCTGAGCATTCGCCCGCTCGACGCCCGCAGTGCTGCGCTCGGCCCACTCGGGTCCGTCGTGCCACGCGACGGCCGCCGGCACGTGCGCGAAGACGGCACCGGCCTGCCACATCCGGTGCGCCCACTCCCAATCCTCTCCTCCATAGGCGTTGAAGGACTCGTCGAATCCGCCGGTCTCCTCGAACAGGGCTCTGGAGCATGCGACGACCGCGCCGATCATGAACCGATACGACCTGTCGTCGGCGTCGCGCAGATCGCGGCTGCGAGCGTACTCCTGCGCGAGCCACTGCGGTTCAGGCAGCTCGCGCCCCTGCGCGGCGACGGCGACCGGGGTCTCGGGAGCGATCCCCGCGAAGTCCGCGTGACGACGGCGGCCCACCGTCACGGCGTCGGGAAGGAGCGCAGGCAGTCGAGTGAGCGCACGCACATAGCCGGGCTCCGGCGATGTGTCGGCATCGAGGAAGCAGAGCACGTCGCCGTTGCTCGCGCGAACGCCCAGGTTGCGAACGGCCGCCAGGCGGAACCCGTCATCGTCCTGGCGGACGAGCACCACCCCGTCGGGCACCGACACCTGCGCCGCGGATCCGTCGTCGGCGACCACGACCTCGAGAAGTTCCGCGGGATAGTCCTGGCGCGACAGCGCGTGAAGAGTGCGTGCGAGTTCGGCGGGCTGCTCGTAATGGGCCACGATCACCGAGACTCGGGGAAGCACCTCGGGCTCGATGCCGTCGAGCTCATCCCACCGATTGCCGACGACCCAGGGCGTCCTCGTCCTCGTCCTCGAGTCAGTTGGTTCTGCGGACCCGCCCCCTGTCACTCCGCCAGCCCCTGCCACCAGCGCACGTAGGCATCGGCCACGTCGGTCCACGACATGGGCAGTCGCGCCAGACCGTGCCACGTCTCGTCGGGCAGGTCGTGGGCTCGGCGCACGGCGTCGGAGAGACCTGCTTCGTCGACCGTCTGCAGCGTTCCGGGGCGCAGGGTCGCCATCTCGTCGACGTATCGGTTGCGCACCGCCACGGGCCGGCGCCCCCAGCCGATCCACGACGCCAGCGAGCCGGATGCCGACACGTGGCGATGCGCGATCACCGGCACCGACACCGAGCGCCCTCGGCGGGCGATCTCGTCGTCGTCGAGCCACCCGGTCACCTCGACGCTCACCCCGAGGTCGGCCGCGCGTCGGACGAACGCGTCGAGGTCGGCGGCATGTCCGTCGGAGGCGCGACCGAGGACGGTCATCTTCGTGAGGCCGGCCGCGGCGGCCGCGCGTGCGGCCTCGTCGTGCCCCTTGCCCGGATAGAAGTAGCCCAGCACTCCGACAGAGCCGTCCGAACTCCCCCGCGTCGAATCCTCTCGCACCGCGACGGGCAGCGGGATGCTCGCGACCGGCCCCGACCACACGTCCTCTTCGAGGAGCAGCGCGCGTTCGTGCTCGCTGTTGACCACCACGCCACGCGCCGCCGCGGCGACCCGCGCATAGGCCGCCCGTCGACGCGGGAGGTTGCGCTCACCGTCCGATGCCTGGGGCACGTCGTGCAGGGTGACACTGGTCGGACGATGCCCGGCGATCGCCGCGAACGCGAGCGCTGCCGCCTCCGGCGAATCGCCCCAGAGCCGATCGGTGAAATGCACATGCACGGCTGTGCCGGCATCCTCCGCACCGAGCCCGGCCGGGTCGACGGTCCGGATGTCGGATCGTATCGTGCGCACCGCCATGGCCGCATCGCGCGAGTACATCGCCACGCCGTGCGACCCGGGGTGCACGAGCAGCAGAGGGAGCGCGCTCATGCCGCACGCCAGACGGCGAGGAGAGGAGCGAGCCGCTCGACGGCCGCCGTGACGAACTCGGGATGACCGACGTACCAGGCCAGGTGGGCCGCGCGCACCTCGGCATCATCGACGACCGCTCCCCCGACGATCCAGTGGGCACGCGGCCGGTCCGGCAGCGACCACGCCTCGATGACCTCGGGCGCGAGGGGGGCGTGCACGGCGTCGAGCAGGGGACGGCCGGGATCGGTGGGTGCGCCGTCGACGCCGAGAGCCTCGAGCACGCGGGCACCGAGCGGCAGCCACACTGCGTTTCCGGGGTGGTTGACGGTGCGCGAGTGATCGGCGGTCACGTGGTCGAAAAGATCGGAGACCGGTATGTCCGCGGTCTGCTCGCGCTCGCGGAGAACATCGACCGACGACCGCCCGACGGCCCGCACCGCGTCGGGAGGCAGGGATTCCGGTACCGCGATCCCCGCGGCAGCGGCGAGCGTGCGGATGTCGTGGTAGGCCACGATCGGCGGGTCGCCCTCGACCGCGGGCACGCGGATGGCGGACTGAGCGGGATGCAGTCCGGCGAAGCGCACCGGCGGCACCGTCAGCATCCGCGCGTCGGTCACGGCGGCGATCTGTCGCGTTCCCAGCGGCAGGCCTCGATAGTCGTCGCGGATCGGCTGGCTCACCACGATGTCGGCGGCCGCGACGACCTCGTGCAGGCGCTCGACCTCCGCGCCGCTCATCTCGTGCACCGGAGGCACGCGGATGAATCGGTGCTCCGGAGCATCGATGACCATGCGCAGCGACTCGGCCTGACAGTTGCCGAGGACGACGCCGTAGTGCTCGGGAAGGGCGGCCAGACCGAAGAACTCGGCATAGTGGCCGCGACGCGCTAGCACCGTTGACACGGTCGGCGCAACGGCTGTGCGGGGACCGCCTCTATGGTTCATGATTCGAACGTATACCTTTGCATCTTTTGCACCTCCCCCCTTGCGCCGACGCATCCTCGTCGTCATCCGGCGCGCACTCACGACACGCAGCACCCCTCAGGAGAACCGAATCCGCACCGAACTCGACCCGATCCGCGTCGCCTCGATCCCGGCCGCACACCCGTACGTGCGCGCCATCACCGACTCAGGCCGAGTACACGTCCTTGCCGATCCGCCCGTGCCCGGGGCGCCCGAGGGACAGTGGTGGCCTCCGGTCGCCCTGACGACACCGTGGCTCGTCGCGCATGCGGCGGACTTCGACGTGCTGCATGTGCATTTCGGACTCGAATCGTTCTCGGTCGACCAGCTGCGCGACGCCGTGGATGCCGCGAAGAGACTCGGCCGCCCTGTGGTGTACACCGTGCACGACATCGACAACCCGCAGCTCGTCGATCAGCGACCGTATCGAGCGCTGCTCGACGTGCTGATCCCCTCGGCCGACCTGCTCATCACCCTCACGGCCGACACCGCGGCGGAGGTCGACCGCACCTGGGGTCGCAGGGCGGTGGTGCTGCCGCATCCGACGCTGCTCGATCGCGAGGTCGCCGTGCCGGCAGGGGATGACGAGGTCGTACGCGTCGGCATCCACCTGCGCGATCTCCGCCCCAACATCGCCGCCGAGCAGGCGGTTCGCGCGGCGGCCGATGCTGCGGCCCTGCTCGATCGCGACGATCTGATCGGTCGGGAGGAGACGACGGTGGAAGTCGACGTGCTGATGAACGAGCGGGTCCGCAGCGAGGAGACGGCGGCCGGAGTCGTCGACGCCTCCGATGCCCACGATGCGGTGCACGTCAGACGGGTTCCGCACCTGAGCGATGCCGAGGTCGAGCAGTGGCTCAGCGGCCTGGATCTCTTCGTGCTCCCCTACCACCACGGCACCCATTCGGGCTGGGTCGAGCTGTGCTACGACCTCGGTGTGCGCGTGGCTGGCACCGACGTCGGGCACATCGCGGCGCAGCATCCCGCCGAGTTCAGCTCCATCGACCTGGACGACGCGCGGACGCTCGCCGAGGCGGTGCAGCAGGTCGCGGCCACACGGGGTGACGTGACCCCGCGCGTCGTGCTGCTCGCTCAGCGTCGACGCGAGCGACTGGCCGAGCGCGAGGCCGTGCGCCACGCGCACGTCGCACTGTACGAAGCGGCGCTCATGAAGGTCGCGTCGACCCAGACCGTGAACACGGAGATCCGCGCGTGAGGGCGAACGAGCGACTGCGGATCCTGGTCGTCGCGCCCGAGCGTCACGCCATCCGCCAGCCGCACGCCGGAGGCCTGGAAGCAGTGGTGTGGAACCGCGTGCGATGGCTGCGAGAGCGTGGCCACGACCTGCATCTCTGCGCGGCGGAGGGCTCGGACTTCTTGAGCGCCCATGCCGACCTCCGTCTGCCGAGTCCGCGCTGGCGGCACGCGCACGATGCCAGCGACACCGAATTCCCCGAAGGCCACCACCGGCTCCTCGCAGGCGCGTTCGACCGTGTCCGAGGCTGGCTCGATGATGCGGAGTCCCGTGTCGATGTCGTGGACAACCACAGCCTCCACGGCGCACCGATCCTCTGGAGCCGTGACACGGGGGTTCCCGTCGTCACGACCCTCCACACTCCCCCGCTGCCCGACATGGTCGCGGCGTCGGAGGCGCTGGAGGCATCGTCGCCGCACCGCTTCCTCTCCGTCAGCCGGTTCACCGCGCAGGCGTGGTCGGCCGAGGGCGTCGACTCGTCAGTGCTCTCCAACGGCGTCGATGCGACGCAGTGGCGCCGCGGGTCGGGCGGCCCCGGCTGGGTCTGGTTCGGGCGGATCGTGCCGGAGAAGGCTCCGCATCTCGCCATCCTGGCGGCGCGGCACGCGGGCGCACGACTGAAGCTGGCCGGCCGCATCGGCGATGCCGCCTACTTCGCCGCGCACGTGCAGCCGCTTCTCGGTGACGGTATCGAGTACGTCGGGGCGCTGCATCAGCCCGCGCTCTCCGACCTCGTCGGCAGGGCGTCGGTGGCCCTGGTCACCCCGGTCTGGTCGGAGCCCTTCGGGCTCGTGATGGCGGAGGCGTTGATGACCGGAACACCCGTGGCCGCTTTCGACTCCGGCGGCACGAGCGAGGTGCTCGCGGGCCTGCCGGGCACAGCCATCGTGCCGGCGGGTGACGTCCAGGCGCTCGCGAACGCCGCATCCGCTCTGGCCGGGCGTTCCCGCTTCCCACTCTCGCGACGGCGGGTCAGGGGTGCCGCCGCGTCGCGCTACTCGCTCGACCGGCAGCACCTCGAGATCGAGCGGATGCTCCTCGCCTCCGCCGACGGTCTGCCGTCGACCCCCGCGATGCCGGCGATGCCCGACGTCGTCGAGGCGGTCGGAGCATGATCGGCTGGTACGTGCATCATCACGGGTGGGGCCACGTGACCCGGATGCAGGCGGTCAGGCCGCATCTCGACGACGAGGTCACGGTGTTCTCGAGCCTGCCGCAGCCCGCAGATCTGGCCGCCCGCACGACGTGGGTGCAGCTCCCCTCCGACTCCGATGCGGTCGTCGGGGCGGACGGCGTCCGCGTCGAGGCGCGCGATCTCGGAGATGTCACCGCCGGCGGCGCGCTGCACTGGGCGCCGATCGGGCACCCTGGCCACCAGGCGCGCCTGGCCGCGATCGCGGAGTGGACCGCGCAACATGACGTGGCGGCGTTCGTGGTCGATGTCAGCGTCGAGATGACCGCGCTCGTGCGTCTGCTCGGCGTGCCGACGATCGCCTTCGCGCAGCCCGGCGACAGGACCGATGCTCCTCATGGTCTGGGCTACGACCTCGCCGATCGCATCGTGGCCCCCTGGGCTGCGGGGACGATCGACGCGGCGGCACTGGCCGGGCGAGACGACAAGGTGCGCCTGGTCGGTGGAGTGTCGCGGTTCGACGGTCGCGCCGATGATGTCATGCCTGTCGAAAGCGGGTCGGACGAGCGCCGCGTGCTCTTCCTCAGCCGATCGCTCGATGCGCAGCGGCTCGCGCAGACGATCGGGATGCTCGAGGAGAGCGGCTGGATCGTCGACACCGCGGGTGCCGGTGATGACGACCGAGTCGCCGACGTCTGGCCGCTGCTGCGTCGTGCCACCGTCGTCGTGAGCGCCGCCGGGCAGAACGGCATCGCCGACCTCGCGGCGGCCGGTGCCCGCGCCGTCGTGCTCGCTCAGGACCGCCCCTTCGCCGAGCAGGAGGCCACCGCCCGCGTGCTGGCCGCGCGAGGGCTCGCCCAGACCGTGTCGGAGGATGCGTCGCCCGCGGAGGTCGTCGAGGCGGTGCAGCGGGCCGCCTCGACGAATCCGGACTGGCAGGTGTGGCAGGTCGCCGGAGCCGCCGCTCGCGCTGCCGCGGTGATCGCCGAGGTCGCGCGATGACCACTCGGGTGGCCGTCATCACCCCGGCGTCGGCCGATCGTCTCGACCACCTGCATCGGCAGCGGCGCTTTCTGCGAGAGCTGCGCACGCCGGGCATCGAGGTCGTGCGCATCGAGGCCTGGCTCGACGCCGAGCCGCCCGCCGCACCTCCGGCTGTGCTGACGGTCCACGTGCCACCGGGCGTTGACGGCCTGCGAGTCGGCACCGCGCGCAATGCCGCGGCAGAACTCGCGCTGTCACAGGACGTCGATGTGCTGGTGTTCCTCGACGTCGACTGCCTGCCCGGAACGCAGCTGCTGCAGCGGTACGTCGACGCCGCGCTGACCCGTCCGCGCGATCTGCTGTGCGGGCCGGTGACCTATCTGCACAGCGTGCAGCGTCCGTCGGGCCCCGACGACCTCGATGCGCTCACGCGTCCGCATCCGGCGCGGCCCCTTCCTCTCGAGGGAGCGATCGATCAGGCACCCGACGATCAGTTCGACCTGTTCTGGTCGCTGTCCTTCGCGGTCACCCCGATCACCTGGTCACGCCTCGGCGGGTTCGACGAAGCGTACGAGGGGTACGGAGCGGAGGACACCGACCTCGGCAGGCGCGCCCGCGAGCTGGGCATGGGGCTGCAGTGGGTCGGCGGCGCACACGCGTACCACCAGTGGCATCCCTCAGGATCACCGCCCTGGCGTCATCTCGATGACATCCTGCGCAACGGCGCCCTCTTCGCCGAGCGCTGGGGAGAGTGGCCCATGCGCGGCTGGATCGACGCGTTCGTGGATGCCGGGGCGGTCGAAGCCCACGACGGCGGCTTCAGGCGCGTGCCTGCAGTCTGAGTGCCGGGAACCGTCGCGACGCGCGAGTCGGGGGTGGGGCGCCGCGGCGACCCACCCCCGATCTCTCCTCGGTCAGGCGGTGTCGCGACGCGCGCGGCGCGCTACGAGAACGGCAGCGCCCAAGAGCACCGACAGCACGCCGGCGGCCAGGAACAGCCAGGGCTCTGCACCGGTGCTCGCGAGGTCGCCCGACGACGTGCCGTCGCTTCCGCCGGCCCCGGCGCCTCCGCCGTCGCCACCTCCGCCGTCTTCGCCGTCGTCGTCACCGTCACCGGACGTGACGATGAGGGGTGCTGTCAGCTCGGTGCCATCGGCGCGGATGACCGCGATCGCGTGCTCGCCGGGGGCGGTCGCTGCCGGGATCGTGATGCTCCGACTGAACGCGCCCTCCTGATCCACGTCGACCTCTCCGAGAGCGACGGGATCCGACCGCAGCTCCAGTGCCACACGGGTCGCCGGATCGAACGCGGTGCCCGAGACGGTGATGCTCTGTCCCGGTCGCACGGTCGTCGCGCTCAGCGTGATCGCCGCGTCGTCACCCGTCTCGGGCGCCTGCCACATCGTGGGGGTGAGCGGTGTGACGGTGATGCTCTCGACGGTGGCAGTGCCACCCTCCGACCAGGCCGAGACCGACGTGGCCCCCGCCTCGGGGAACACCTGATCGGTGATCGTCAGCATCCCCTCGTCGGCGAACAGCTCGACCGACGCACGGTCGAGGTAGAGCTCCAGTGCGATGGTCCCGTCGTCGTCGAGCGCCAGCGGCGCGTCGGAGACCGAGGGGAACGACGGGTTGAACCCGACCTTGCCCGAGGCGGTGCGGTCGATGAAGACCCGACCGGATCGCACGTCGTACCCGATGCGCGTTCCCGTCTCTCCGTTCGAGAACACGGTGATCCCCGCCGATTCCGCGTCACCGGGACGGAGGACCACATCGAGCTTGGCCACCTCGGCGTTCAGGCCGAGCGTCGTCTCACCGTCGACGCGAACATCGCCCACGCTCTGGGCGGCACCCGTGTCGAGCTGACCGTCGATCTGCGCGACCACCTGCTGCCGAAGACGAGGGCCTTCCGGGGTGTCGGTGAGCACGACTTCGCGCGGCAGCGACATGGATCCGCGCCACGTCGAGGTGGGGATGTCTCCGGCGTAGTCCCAGTTGTTCATCCATCCCTGCATGATCCGCGACCCCGAGGGAGTGCCGAAGTACGACACCGCGGCGTAGTAGTCACGCCCCCAGTCGAGCCAGTCGTACCCCTCGAGCGCGGTCTGGGCGGGTGCGTCCGAGAACGTCACCTGGTCGAAGAGGAGGTGACCCCAGCCCTGCCGGTTGTTGTCGACGGCCTGTATCGTCGCCGTCTTGCCGAGCAGGTCCGCAACATCCCATGAGGCCCAATCGAGGTTCTCGCTGTTCGAGCCGGTGGCGCTGCGCACGACCGCTCCGTCGACGATCAGGTTGACCGCCGTCTCGTCCGAGCGGGGCGTCGACGGCTCATCGCCGACCACGAGGTGGTCGAATGTGAGGTGCGCCCATCCGCCGGTCGCCTCATCACGGATGCGCAGCTGCGCGTCTGCGCCGGCGAACTCCGACACGTTCCACGAGGCCCAGGCGAGGTCTCCTGCGTTGCGCCCCGTCTGTGTGCGCACCACCTCACCGTCGACCAGGAGCTCGGCCTGGAGCGAACCGTCGTCCCGACGGCCTCCTCCGAGGAGGAACGAGACGAAGTCGCCGTCGATGGCGAAGGTCGGCGACGTCATCGTTCCGACGTTGTCGTCCTGGTTCGGCCCGCCCTCGAAGGTGTTCACGCGCTTCTCGCCCAGGAAGAAGTCACCGCCCTGAGTCGACGGATTCCGCGTCGCGTCGGTAGCGAAATCGCCCGTGAGCTCCCAACCCGTGCTCTGCAGCGTCTCGCCGTCCGCGAGTTCGAAGTCGAAGACCGTCCGACCTTCCGGCGGCTCGTTGCCGAGCTGGCTTCCCTCGACATGCGGATGCCTGCCGCCGCCGACGAGCAGGTTGATGTACTCGTCCTCGATCGTGAATTCGGGTGATTCGAGCGTTCCGATCGCCCAGTCATGGTCGAGGAAGCTGTTCGCGAACCCGTCTCCGACGAAGCCGGTGACCGCACTCTGACCGTCGAGTGGGCCCGTCGCCGGGGCATCGCCCCAGGGCCCGTCGAACCGGTTGCCCGGCTCGTTCGAGACGGTCCATCCGTCGTAGTCCCCGTCATCGAAACCGGCGAAGGTGGTTCCGGGCGGGAGCTGCCCCGGAGCATCCGTGGTCTCGGAGGTGAAGGTCACTCCGTCGAACTCTCCGACGAAGTACTGCCCTCCGCTGCCGCCGTTGACCGCTCCGGGATTGAGGTTGACCACCATGACCCATTTGGTGTCGGTCGGATCGCCGTCGACCGGCAGCTCGAACAGATCGGGGCATTCCCAGATGCCACCGGTCGAATTGGCGGGACCGAAATCGGAGAGGTGCTCCCACGACTTCAGGTCGGTGCTCTTGTAGAGCACGACCTTGTGGTCGGTCGCCTCGACGGCCGTCATGACCCAGTACGCACCCGCCGGCCCGTCGTACCAGAACACCTTCGGGTCGCGGAAGTTCGCGGAGCCCCGGTCGAGCACGGGATTGCCTTCGTGCTTCGTCCAGGTCTGCCCGTCGTCGAGGCTGTAGGCGAGTGACTGCGCCTGGATGCCAGGGCGCTCGGGATGCTGCGGCGTGTACGCCGAGGTGTAGATCGCCACCAGCGGTCGTGAACCGGCGGGGCCGAAACCTGCGGAGTTGTTCTCGTCGACGACGATCGAGCCCGAGAAGATGTCCTCGATCGATTCCCCTGACTCGTTCAGGGTCTGCGCAATGGCGAGAGGCTGTTCGTCCCAGTGCAGCAGGTCGGTCGAAGTGGCGTGGCCCCAGCTCATGTTGCCCCAGCCCGTGCCGGCCGGATTGTGCTGATAGAACAGGTGATACGTGCCGTCGACATAGACCATGCCGTTCGGATCGTTCATCCAGTTCTTCTCCGGCGTGAAGTGGATCAGCGGACGGTACTGCTCGTCGCCCGGCTGCATCTCGGCGGCGGCCGCGGGGATGACGCAGCCGAGGGCCAGCAGTGCGGTCAGCGCACCGCCGATGATGGTTCTCGTGGGGATTCCTGGCGTGCGGGGCCGTGTCCGGTGGGGGCGGATGGGTTCAGGCAACGGTGCGCTCTCCTTCGTGCGTCAGTCGGATTGACATCGATGTCAATCACTGATGCAGGAGCTTAGGGTGCGCCAAGGACGAAGCGCAACCCCGGGTCAGTCGCGGGTGCGCGGCGCGATCTCCCCGCTTCCGCGCTGCACCAGCGCGACCGGGACGACCGTCTTCACAGGAGCATCGCCGTCTCCCTCGAGGCGCGCGAACACCCTTTCCGCCGCGTGCCTCCCGATCAGCTGGGGGTCCTGCGCGACCACGGTCACCCCCGGATCCATGAGGTCGGCGAGCGCGATGTCGTCGAAGCCGACGAGCGCGGTCGAGTGCGACAGCCCGGCGGCGCGCAGAGCGTGCAGGGCACCGATGGTGATGAGGTTCTGGGCACTGAAAGCGGCCGTGGGGGGTTCGTCGGCGGACAGCAGGTGCCCGAGCGCACCGTGGGCATCGCTCGCATCGTGCAGACCGGTGACGATCATGTCCTCCGACACCGGGATGCCGGCGTCCGCGTGGGCATCGAGATATCCCTGTCGGCGCTCGCGAGCCGTGACGAGATCGAGACGGTCGGTGAGCAGGGCGATCCGTCGATGTCCGTGCGCGATCAGATGTGCAGTGGCAGCGGCCGCACCCGCGCGGTTGTCGCTCGCGACGGTGTCGACGTCGGGCTCCATCGGCTCGCGGTCGACGTAGACGACCGGCAGACCGCGGTCGCGGAGGAGCGACAGATACTCGGGGTGGTCGCTGGCCGTGGTCAGGATGAGTCCGTCGACCCGCCGCTGCAGGAAGGCGCGCACCGCCTCAGACTCGCGGCCCGCGTCATCGTCCATGCTCGACGCGAAGACGGCGACGCCGCGGGTCGCGGCGATGTCCTCGACGGCGCGATGGATGGCCCCGGCGAACGGGTTGTCGACGCTGCCGACCAGAAGACCGAGGGTGCGGGTGCGCCCGTCGGCCCGGCGGAGGCTCCCGGCTTGAAGATCGAGCTGGTAGTCGAGCTCGCGAACCGCGTTCCAGACCCGCTCGGCGGTGGCATCCGTCACATTCGGCTCGTTGTTGATGACTCGTGACACGGTCTTCACCCCGACGCCCGCAAGTGCCGCGACATGCTTCATCGTCGCTCTGGGCTGCTGGGCCGTCGATGTCGACATCGTTGTCACGCTTGAGTCTCATTTCCTGAAGGGTGACTTGACTCTACTTCAGCGATCGACTAGAACTTGCTTTGACATCGTTGTCAACCGGGCGACGAAGGCCGAGAGGAACTCAATGACGAAGCTCACCCCACGATTCAGCCGCGCGCTTCTCGCAGCGGTCTCGGTGTCCGCCGGTCTGGCGCTGACACTCACCGGATGCTCCGGAGGCGCTGGCGCGGGCGGCGGATCCGACGACGACGCGATCGGCGTCTCGCTCATCGTGAAGACGAACTCCAACCCGTTCTTCGTCTCCATGCAGGACGGCGCCAAGGCCGCCGCCGAGAAGGACGGCGTCTCGCTCACCCTCGCCGCAGGCAAGGAGGACGGCGACGAGGACACCCAGATCCAGGCCATCGAGGCCGCGATCTCCAAGGGCGACAAGGGCATCCTGATCACGCCCAACGGTCCTGCCGTGCTCGACGCGATCGACAAGGCCCGCGAAGCCGGCATCTTCGTGATCGCGCTCGACACCGCGCCCGACCCGGCCGACGCGGTGGACATCACCTTCGCCACCGACAACTTCCTCGCCGGTCAGTACATCGGCGAGTGGACGGCCGCCAAGCTCGACGGCGCGGAGGCGGTCATCGGCATGATCGATCTGTTCGACGACAAAGCAGTGAGCGTCGACTACAACCGCGACCAGGGCTTCCTCCAGGGGCTCGGCATCGAGCTGGGCGACGACCAGGTCAACGGCGACGAGGAGTCGAAGGGCTCGTACACCGCGGGCAAGGGCGGCGACTACACGATCGTCGGCAACGAGGCCTCTCAGGGTGCGGAAGACGGCGGACGTACGGCGATGGAGAACCTGCTCGCCAAGAACCCCGACATCAACGTCGTCTACACGATCAATGAGCCCGCGGCCTATGGGGCATACCAGGCTCTCGAAGCCGCAGGCAAGGACAAGGATGACGTCCTGATCGTCTCGATCGACGGCGGCTGCGCCGGCGTCGGGCAGGTCGGCGACGGCATCATCGACGCCACGAGCCAGCAGTACCCGATCAAGATGGCCGAGCTGGGCGTTCAGTCCATCGTCGACCTGGTCAAGGACGGCACCAAGCCGGAGAACTCCGAGGGCCTGGACTTCTTCAACACGGGCGTCGAGCTCGTGACCGACCAGCCCGTCGACGGCGTCGAGTCGATCGACACCGACGAGGCCTCCGGCATCTGCTGGGGCGGCGAGTAAGCAGTCCGCGGTCGCCGCGGGACGCACTCACTTCCCGCGGCGACCCCCGAACGAACATTGGAAATGACATCGTGACGCAATCAGCTCCCACCTCCTCGCTGGATCTCGCGGCGGAGTTCCTCGACCACCGCACTCCGGTCGACCGCCTCCGCGGAATCCTCCACCGCTACCCCGCCATCAGCCCCGCCGTGGTGCTCGTCATCGCGATCATCGTCTTCGGCACCATCAACCCGCGCTTCTTCGCCGCCGCGAACCTGTCGCTCGTGCTCGACCAGGTCTCGGTGGTCGGCACCGTCGCCATCGCGCAGACGCTGATCATCCTCACCGCAGGCATCGACCTGTCCGTCGGCGCGCTGATGATCGGCACCTCGATGGTGATGGCGCAGACCGCGGCGAACAACGGACTTCCCGCACCCGTGGCGCTGCTCGCCGGTCTTCTCGCCGCTCTCGCGGCCGGTGCGCTCAACGGTCTGCTCGTGACCCGGGTCAAGCTCCCCCCGTTCATCGCGACGCTCGGAACGTTCAACGTGTTCATCGCGCTGACGCTGCTCTACAGCGGTGGTCAGACGATCCGCAAGTCGGACATGCCCGAGATGCTCACCTGGACCTCGACCGCACTGCCCCTCGGCGACGTGCGACTGACCGTGGGGGTGCTCATCATGCTCGCCCTCTACGCACTCGTCGCATACATCCTCGGCCGCACGGCCTGGGGTCGCCACGTCTACGCCGTCGGAGATGACGAAGACGCCGCGCGCCTCGCGGGCATCTCTACGAAGAAGGTGCTGTTCAGCGTGTACATCGCCGCCGGTGCCATCCTCGCCGTCGCCGCCTGGATCCAGATCGGACGCTCGGGGGCCGCAAGCCCGAACGCCGGTGCGGATCTCAACCTCGACTCGATCACGGCTGTCGTGATCGGCGGGACCTCGCTGTTCGGCGGTCGGGGGATCATCTGGGGAACCCTGCTGGGAGCCATCATCGTCGGAGTGTTCCGCAACGGCCTCTTCCTCGCCGGGGTCGACGGTCTCTACCAGACCCTCGCCATCGGCATCCTCGTCATCGTCGCGGTCGCCATCGACCAGTGGATTCGAAAGGTACGCAAGTGACCAACGCAGCTGAAGCCCCCTCCCTCGCGCCGGCACCCGCCGGTGTGCCCGTTCTCGAGGCGAAGCGCCTCGTCAAGACCTTCGGCCGCGTGGTGGGACTCGACGGTGTGAGCCTGCAGCTCCACGCCGGCGAGGTCCTGGCGGTCATCGGCGACAACGGCGCCGGCAAGTCGACGCTGATCAAGTGCCTCACCGGCGCCTACATCCCCGACGACGGGCAACTGCTCCTCGACGGCAAAGAGGTCCACTTCAAGGGACCGCAGGATGCTCGCAACGCCGGCATCGAGACGGTCTACCAGAACCTCGCCGTCTCCCCCGCCCTCGACGTGGCGTCGAATCTGTACCTCGGTCGCGAACGCCGCAAGCCCGGCATCCTCGGCACCGTCTTCCGCGCGTTGGACACCGCCGGCATGCGTCAGGATGCGCGCGACCAGGTGCTGAAGCTCGGCATCTCGACGCTCCAGGACGTCACCGTCTCGGTCGAGAATCTCTCCGGCGGGCAGCGTCAGGCCGTCGCCGTCGCACGTGCCGCAGCCTTCGGCTCGAAGGTCGTCGTCCTCGACGAGCCCACGGCCGCTCTCGGCGTACGCGAATCGAACCAGGTGCTCGAACTCATCGAGAACCTGCGCGGCAACGGTGTGCCGGTCATCCTCATCTCCCACAACATGCCGCACGTGTTCCAGGTGGCCGACCGCATCCACATCCAGCGTCTGGGAAAGCGCGCGGCGACCATCACTCCTCAGTCGCACAACATGACGGATGCCGTGGCGATCATGACCGGAGCTGCGCAGGCATGAGCGACGAGCAGGTCGTGCTCTATGCCGAGTTCACGGCGATCCCCGCCGCCGCCGACAAGGTGGAGGAACTCATCCAGGAGTACGCGGTGACCGTGCGATCCGAACCGGGCAACACGTCGTTCGAGGTGTACCGCCGAGCGGAGGATCCCGACCGTTTCGTCGTGTTCGAGATCTACCGAGATCGCGAGGCGTTCGACGAGCACCTCTCGGCGGAGGCCGGGCGCGCGTTCAACGAGCAGCTCTCGCCGAGGATCGTCGAGCCGCACAGCGTGCTCTCGTTCCTGACGCCCGCCGGACGTTCATGAGCGCTCGCGTGCTCGTCATCGGTGAGGCGCTCGTCGATGTCGTCCATCGTGCAGACGGGCGCATCGACGAGAGCCCGGGGGGCAGCCCCGCCAATGTGGCGCTGTCTCTCGGCCGCCTCGGCGACAGCGTGGAGTTCCTGACACAGGTGGGCGCCGATGTTCATGGCGATCAGATCCGGGCCTGGCTCAGCGAGGCGGGAGTCACCGTGTCCTCCTCCGCGACGCCGCGGACCGCGACCGCGACTGCCCACCTCGACGAGACCGGCTCGGCACGGTACGAGTTCGACATCGGCTGGTCCGTGACCGCCGACGCGGAGACGCGCAGCCGGCCGGCGGGGGTCGTCCACACCGGTTCGATCGCCGCACTGCTCTCTCCCGGAGCAGCCGTGGCGCATGCTCTTCTCACTGAGGCGCGAGGGTCATCGCTGATCACCTACGATCCCAATATCCGCCCCGCGCTCCTCCCCGATCGTTCGCAGACGGTGCTCGACGTCGAGAGCTTCGTCACTCTCGCGGATCTCGTCAAAGCCAGCGACGAGGATCTCGCGTGGCTCTATCCCGACATCGATCCCCTCGAGGTGGCCTGGACATGGCTGGCGCAGGGGCCGTCCGTCGTCGTGGTGACGATGGGTGCGAGCGGAGCTTTCGCGGTGACGCGCGCCGGCGTGACGCACGTCGCCGGGCAGCGGGTGGACGTCGTGGACACCGTGGGGGCGGGCGACACCTTCATGAGCGCGCTCATCCACGGACTCATCGCGATCGGACTGGATTCGGCCGACGCCCGCGAAGCCCTCCGCGCCATCGATGACAGATCGCTGAGCGACCTTCTCGAGTTCAGCGCCCGTGCCGCCGCGGTGACCGTGTCGCGGCCGGGGGCCGACCCGCCGCTCCTGCGCGACCTCTCCTGACGGCTGCTCGCTGCGCCGTCCGGGGGCTGCCGCCGAGCCCCCGGCGCCCAGCGGGGCTCAGGTCACGCGATCATCACCCGGCCGTGACACCCGCAGCCAGCGATGACCGTAGGCCGGAACCTCCATCTCGACCTCTCCGCCGTCGCCGAGTGCGATGTGCGTCGACTCGAGGAGGTCTGAGAGCGTCGTGCCCTCCGGCTCGTCGGCCAGCCGGAACGTGGTGCTCACGGGCACCTCTGCGAAGTTGTGCAGAGCGATGACACGGCCGACGTCGGCGGACAATGAGTGCACGAGAAGCGACTCGGCGGGCTGATCCAGCACCTCGAGGCTGCCCCACCCCAGTTCCGGCGAGATGCGGTACCGCGAGGCGAGGGCGCGGATGAAGTTCAGCAGCGACGCCTGGTCCTCCAGCTGGGCGACGACGTTGACGTGCTCCGGTGCGTACCCGTCGGAGGGCGGCGGGGAGACGAGCTTCCTCGGTGACGCGTCGGAGAACCCTCCGTTGCGATCCGCCGACCACTGCATCGGGGTGCGCACGGCCTCGCGACCAGGGATCTCGATATTCTCTCCCATGCCTATCTCTTCGCCGTAGAACAGCACCGGAGTGCCGGGCAGGGTGAAGAGCAGGCTGTAGGCCATGCGGATCCGCCGGGGATCACCGTCGAGCATCGGAGGGAGGCGCCGCGTGATCCCCCGCCCGAACACCCGCTGCCTCTCGTCGGGCGCGAACGCGTCGAACACCTCCTGCCGCTCGCTGTCGCTGAGCTTGTCGAGGGTGAGCTCGTCGTGGTTGCGCAGGAAGTTCGCCCACTGCACCTCCGGGCCGAGCACCGGGCGAGCCTTCAGCGCAGCGATCAGCGGCGCAGGGTCCCTTCGGGCGAACGCGAGGTACATCGCCTGCATCCCGACGAAGTCGAACTGCATCGTGAGCTCGTCACCGTCGTCGCCGCCGAAGTACTGCGCCTGCTGGTCGTAGGGCAGGTTGACCTCGCCGAGCAGGATCGCCTCGCTCGAGCGTCGCTGCAGGAACCGCCGGATGTCGCGCAGCAGGTCGTGCGGTTCGGGGATGCCGACCCCCTCGGGGATCTCGAGGAGGAACGGCACCGCGTCGACGCGGAAGCCCGAGATCCCCAGCTGCAGCCAGAAGCCGATGACCTTCGCGATCTCGTCGCGCACCCGCGGATTGGCGATGTTGAGGTCGGGCTGGTGCTCGTAGAAGCTGTGCTGGTACCACTGCCCGGACTTCTCGTCCTTGCCCCAGATGCCGTTCGCCTGACCGGGGAAGACGGCGTTCTTCTGCCCCTTCGGAGGCGCATCGTCGCGCCAGACGTAATAGTCCCGATAGGGCGAGTCGATGCTGCGCTTGGCCGCCAGGAACCACGGATGCCTGTCGGAGGTGTGGTTGATCACCAGGTCGACGATCACCCTCATGCCCCGGTCGCGGGCGGTGCGGATCACCTCGACGAGGTCGCCGTGCGTGCCCAGACGAGAATCGACTCCGTAGAAGTCGCTGACGTCGTAGCCGTCGTCACGATCGGGGGTGGGATAGAAGGGCATCAGCCACAGGCAGGTCACGCCCAGCTGCGAGAGGTAGTCGATCCGCTGGGCGAGCCCCTGCAGGTCGCCGATACCGTCGCCGTTCGAATCGAGGAACGTCTCGACGTCGAGGCAGTAGACCACCGCGGTCTTCCACCACAGGTCGCTGGTGTCGGTGATCTTCACAGTCGCTCCTTCAGCCGGGGAATCATTTCGGATGCCGAGACCTCGAGGAACCGTGTCTGATCGGTGCCAACGTGATGCAGGTACACCCGATCGAATCCGATGTCGACCAGGTCGGCGATGCGGCCGGCCAGCGAGGCCGCGTCATGGTCGATCAGCACCGCGTTGCGCAGCTCCTGCTCGTCGAGGCCTGCCACCGCCCGCTCGAAGTCCTCGGGCTGCTCGATGTCCCAGGTCGCCGGAGGCGAAAGCAGTCCGTTTCGCCATTGGTCGCGAGCGATCGCGAAGGCGGCCTCGTCGCTCTCCGCCAGGCTGAGGTGCACTTGAAGGATGCACGGGCCTGTGCCACCTGCGGAGCGGTAGGCGTCGACGACACGATGCAGCGCGGCCGGCTCCTGGATCACCGTCGCGAGGCCCTGCGCCCACGAGGCCGACCACGCCGCAGTCTCGGCGCTGACGGCCGTCGCGAACAGGGGCGGCGGCTCGGCGGGCCGGCTCCACACTCTGGCCCGGTGAACCCGCACGAGGCCGTCGTGGTCGACCTCCTCACCATCCATCAGGCGACGGATCACATCGACGCTCTCACGCAGACGTTCATTCCGGATGTCTTTGGCCGGCCACTCATCACCCGTCACGTGCTCGTTCATCGCCTCCCCGCTTCCGAGCGCCGCCCAGAAGCGTCCGGGGAACATCTCCTCGAGGGTCGCGAACGCATGGGCGATCATCACCGGGTGATAGCGCTGCCCCGGCGCGTTGACCATGCCGATCGAGAAGCGGGTGCGGGCGAGCGCCGCCGCGATCCAGCTCAGCGCGAAACCTGACTGCCCCTGGGCGGGAATCCAGGGAGCGAGATGATCGGAGCACATCGCCCCGTCGAATCCTGCGCGCTCTGCGGCGATGACGGCGTCGAGAAGAGCGCTCGGTGCGATCTGCTCGTGCGAAGCGTGGAAACCGATGAACACCATGCGCCCGAGTCTCCCAGCGAACGGGTCGCAGCGGGAGAGGTGGACAATCCGCGCCCCACCTGTGAAGATGCACCCGGCCTCACGCCCCTCTCGGAGCGTGAGGTCACGAGTGCGTTCCCGCTCAGCTCCGGTCGAGTGCCGCGAGTTCGTCGGAGGTCAGCTCGAGGTCGGCCGCCGCGGCGGAGTCGACGATCGACTGGGGTCGCTTCGCGCCGGGGATCGGGATGACCACCGGCGACTGGGCCAGCTCCCAGGCCAGTGCCACCTGCTGAGCGCTCACGTCGCGGGCGTCGGCCACCTGCTGGAAGGCCGGGTGGTGGGCCGCGAGCTCCTTGGCATCCGACAGCCCGCCCAGCGGGCTCCACGCCAGGAACGCCAGACCGAGGTCGGCGCAGACGTCGATCTCGGGACGGCTGCTGCGGAACTTCGGGCTGAACTGGTTCTGCACGCTGACCAGGCTGTCTCCCAGCTCCGCGTGCGCCGCTCTGATCTGGTCGGGGTCGGCGTTGGAGATCCCGATCATCCGCACCTTGCCGCTGGCGGCGATCTCCGTCAGCGTGCCGAGGGTCTCGGCGTAGTCGATCTTCGGGTCGGGGCGGTGGTGCTGCCACAGGGCGAGCTGCTCGACCCCGAGGCGGCGCAGGCTGGCGTCGACCGCTCGGCGCAGGTGCTCGGGTCGCCCGTCGTGGTCCCACCCTCCACCCTCGGTGCGGAAGGCGCCGCCCTTCGTCGCGAGGAACACTCGGTCGCGGACGCCCAGCTCGTCGAGGATCGACGCGACCAGCTTCTCGTTCTCGCCCTGCGCATCCGGCCCGAGTTCCTGGCCGGGCCCGTAGGCATCGGCGGTGTCGAACAGAGTCACTCCGGCGTCGAGCGCGGCGCGGACCGTGTCGAGCAGCTGCTCGCGCGGCTGGTGGCCGGTCTGGTCGAACGTCATCAGGCCGAGCCCGATCGCTCCGACCTCGATACGGCCGACGGTGTCATTTCCGAGTGCGCGTGTGTGCATGCGTCGATCCTATGACCGCCTCTGCTCAGGACGTCACCCCGCCTGCAGACCGAACGCTGTGGCTCGGGTCGGGTCCGTCAAGCCGGGACGGTCTGCGCGGAACGCCTCGATCGGATGTCGGGAGCGCCCGTCGATGACGAGTTCGGCGAGGATCGAGCCGAGCAGTCCCGAGAACTTCGCCGCATGCCCTGCACCGTTTCCCACGATGATCCGCGGGTGTCCGGGAAGCCGGTCGAGGATGAAGTCGCGATCGGGCGGCATGTCGTACAGGCATGTCTTCGCGTACAGCTGGCGACCCATCGCGCGAGGAAGGCGCTCACGCACGAAGGCGGCGAGCTTCTCGGTCTCGGCGATGCTCGGCTCGAAGCTGCGGGTGTCAGCAGTCACGAAGTCACCCGTCATGTCGCGCGACACCTTGATCGCCACCTCGCCGTAGACGGGGAATCCGTAGAACATCTCGGGGCTGTGCCATACCCAGAGCGGGAACTGCCCGATCGAGAACTCCTTGACGTGCGGCGTCGCCCAGTACACTACCTGCTCCTGCGACACCGCCGTGCGCCAGGTCTGCCCGAGCGGGCCGAGCAGGTCGTCGGTCCAGGAAGCGGTCGTCACGACCACATGGTCGGCGGTGAAGACCTCGTCATCGGTGACGACCCGAACGCCGCCGTCGAAAGTCTCGAGGGATCGGACAGGAGTGTTCTCCCGGAAGACGACGCCGTTGCCCTCGGCGAGCGCGACGTGCACCTGCCGCGAGCGCCGGATGTCGAGGATGCCGGAGTCCTTCTGGAACGTCGCCGTCACATCCTCTTCGATGTTCCACTGCGGGAATCTCTCGAGCAGCCGCGCCGTGTCCAGCGTCTCGAAATCATGACCGTTCTCGGCGAGGGTCTGCCGGTATCTCAGCACCGAATCGACCCCGGGTGTGCCGTTCACCGCGATGTCGAGGCCGCCGGTCGGGAAGACCAGCTGCTGGCCGCTGCGCTGTTCGACCTCCGCCCAGTTGTCGTACGCCGCCTGCGTCAGACGCCCGTAGTCCGAGTTGTGATAGCTGTGCCGGATGATGCGGGAGTGATCCTCCGACCCGCCGCGCGAGTGGCCGAGCTCGAACTGCTCGAGAACGAGCACATCGCGCTGGCCGCCGTCCGACAGCCAGTACGCCGCGGCGGAGCCCAAGGCTCCACCGCCGACGACGATCGTCTGGAAATGCTCTGTCATCAGACTGCTGCGCCGCGACCGGCCGATTCCGGCGAGGCGGATTCGCGCACCCGGAACCACAGCGTGAGCTCCATCATCGCCCGGCCGATCATGTCGTGATCGCCCATGCGGATGTCGTCAAAGGAGTCGCGATATCCCGTCGCCATGCCGGACTCCGCCGGGACGAGGGACTGATACCCCATCGTCCACTCCGCGAACCGCCGCTCGTGCAGCGGCTCTTCGAGCAGCACCCGCACATCGGTGTGACGTGGGTCCCGATCGATCGTCCGCATCAGCCCCTCGACGTGCGACCTGGCACCCTCGAGGATCTGCACGAACTCGCCGTCACGGTAGAGCAGCAGTCCGGTGATGCCGCGCGCGGTGTTCCCTGCTCGGCTGACCGTGAGCAGTTCGGCGAGCTCCGGTTCGCCGAACCGGCGCGTGGCGCTGCTGCAATAGACGAGTGAGACGAGCGAATCGTCGGCCATCATGACCTCTCCCCCTGCGGTGTCTCGATGCCTGAGGCATTCGTGCCGACCGCGACGATGCTCGTCACGGCCGCCATGGCTCGATGATGATCGGCGTAGTCGCCGACGTGACGCGAGACGGCGTCAAACGCACGCCAGGCACCATCAGCTTGACGGTCGACGTAGCCGAGGAACGACCCGTCTCTGCTGCCCACATAGAAGCCGTCTGCCACGCTCGCCCAGAGCGGGCGAGCGGGAAGCGGTGGTCGGTCACCCATGTCATCAGCGTACCGGCGACGACAGGGCCGGGATCTCATCCTCGAGAGCGATGCCGATACCTCGCAGGCACGACGCGGTGCGGGCCCTGTGCGGACGATGCTGGACGAATGAACGCACGAACTGCTCTCGCCGCCCCCGGCCTCATACTCGCCGGGCTGCTGTCTCTCACCGGATGCGGTGCCTACGACAGCCTCGTCCACAAGCAGGCCACGTCGACCTTCGACGACGCGGCCGCCTTCGATGACGGGGCCGAGGTCGACGCCGACTGGCTCCCCGCCGACGCCACGGAGATCACCGTGCGGACGTCGACCGTCGAGGGTACAGCGGATGCCGCCATCCTGCTGTCGAGCGAGGAGTCCGCGCTCACCGGCGACTGCGTCGAGGTGGAACGGTTCTCGGCACCCGCCTGGGTGCTCGAGGGTGCGCCCGACCCCTACACGGCGAAGATGGTCTTCGTCTGCGGCGACTGGACCGTGATGGCCGGCTCCGGCGGTTGGTTCGGCTGGACCCCGAACTCCGAGGAGGAGCGCAGCGCCGCGTCCGCAGAAAGCTGAGTCCGACAAACTAGTCAGTCTTGACTAATACGCTCATCTCCGTCAGTCTGGGTCCAGCAGGATCCCGAAGGAGATGAAGTGAGTCCTCGACACAAGACGATCGTCGCCGGCGTCGGCATGGTCCCGTTCACCAAGCCCTCGGCGGGAGCGACCTACGAGGAGATGGCTCGCGCCGCCGTCTCCCACGCACTCGATGACGCGGGAATCCCGTACTCCGCGATCGAGCAGGCGTATGCGGGCTGGGTCTACGGCGACTCGACAGCTGGGCAGACCGCTCTGTACGGCAGCGGGCTCACCGGCATCCCGATCATCAACGTGAACAACAACTGCTCCACGGGGTCGACGGCGCTCTTCCTCGCTCGACAGGCGGTCGAGAGCGGCAGCGTCGAGTGCGCTCTGGCGCTCGGGTTCGAGCAGATGAGGCCAGGGGCTCTCACCGAGGTCTTCACCGACCGGCTCTCTCCGATGAGCTCTCTCACGGCCGCCATGCCCGGCGCGCTCACTCCCGACTCGCCCATGGTGGCGCAGCTCTTCGGAGGTGCGGGGATCGAGCATATGGAGCGCTTCGGAACGCAGCCATCGACCTTCGCACGCATCGCCGTGAAGGCGCGTGCGCACGCGGCCGACAACCCGTATGCCGTCTTCCGCGCCCCGGTGACCGTCGAAGAGGTGCTCGCCTCGCCGATCGTCTCCGATCCCCTCACCCGCTTGATGAGCTGCCCGCCCACGAGCGGCGCGGCGGCGGCGATCGTCTGCACGCCGCGATTCGCCGCGGCGCACGGCATCTCGGCTGCGGTCGCGATCCGCGCCCAGGCGATGACCACCGACACCCCGGAGACCTTCGACAGCGGAGATCGCCGGGAGGTCGTCGGCTCGGGGATGACCCGACGTGCAGCCCGGCAGGTGTACGAGCAGTCGGGGGTCGACCCTTCGGACATCGCGGTCGTCGAGCTGCATGACTGCTTCGCCACGAACGAGCTGATCAGCTACGAGGCGCTGGGGCTGACCCCCGAGGGAACAGCCGAGCGCTTCGTGATCGACGGCGACAACACGTACGGAGGCCGGGTGGTGACCAACCCGTCGGGCGGCCTGCTGTCGAAGGGGCATCCACTCGGCGCGACCGGTCTCGCGCAGTGCGCCGAACTCGTCTGGCAGCTGCGCGGCACGGCGGGACGACGACAGGTCGAGGGCGCCAGGCTCGCGCTGCAGCACAACATCGGGCTCGGCGGCGCAGCCGTCGTCACGCTCTACGAGCGGATCTGACGCCCGCGACGATCCCGGTTTCACCCCTCGGCGCGGCCATCAAGGGCTGACCGCCCGTTCCTCCGAGCCATCCCGAAAGGACCCCCATGTTCACCGGAGCATCCTTCCCCCTCGGCCCGTTCACTCCCTACGAGGGAAACCCGATTCTGCGCCCGAAGGGCGACAGCTGGGAGTCGGCGAACCTCTACAACCCCGCGGCACTGGTCGACGGCGACGAGGTGGTGCTGCTCTACCGTGCTCATGCCGACGACATCGTGTCGCACATCGGCATGGCACGCTCGCGTGACGGCGTCACCTTCACCCGCGAGGATGCGCCGATCCTTTCTCCCTCCGAGGACTACGAACGCTTCGGATGCGAGGATCCGCGCATCGCGCTGATCGAGGGCACCTACTACCTCACCTACACCGGGTGGGACAGGCAGAGCGCGCAGCTGTGCCTTGCCACCTCCCGCGACCTGCGCACCTGGACCAAGCACGGGCCGCTGTTCGACGACTTCGACACTTTCAAGACGACATTCCCCCGAGGTCGGAGCTGGTCGAAGGCGGGTGTCATCGTGCCGCAGCGGATGCACGGCACGTGGTGGATGTACTTCGGCGAAGGGGCGATCTACTGGGCGACCAGCGATGACCTCATCCACTGGACGCCGGGTACGCCGGACACCGAGCCGATGTACTCGCCGACCCCCGGCTCGTGGGACGAGACCCTGGTCGAGATCGGCACCTCTCCGGTCGTCACCGACAACGGGCTGCTCGTCATGCTGACGAACGGCGCGACCGTGATTACGCGGGAGAACGGCACAGTCGGCGTCGACTACCGCTGCGGGCAGATCGCGATCGATCCCGACGAGCCGACGAAGGTCCTCGCTCGACTGCAGGAGCCGTGGCTGCGGCCGCAGACCTTCGAGGACAGGAACGGCCTCGTCTCGAACGTGACCTTCGTGGAGGGGCTCGTGAAGTTCCACGGCAAGTGGTTCGCCTACTACGGACAGTCCGACACGACCCTGGCCGTCGCGATCCACGACCCCACCGAGCCGTGGGGCCGTGCGCTGCGGGATCCCCACACCTCCCCCACCGCCCTCGACACCGCGGCGCCGCGCGCTCCGCGACAGGAAGAGTCATGAGCCCTGAGACCTCCAGTACACCCTCCGCCGTGTCAGGCGAGTCCCGACACCGGCGCGTGCGGCGGGGGTCGGCGGCGATCGCCGCGCTGCTGCTTCTGTCGGGAGCGGCACTCGCCTGGGTGGGGCGGTCGCCATGGTGGGCCTGGGTGGCGATCATCGCGACGGTGGCGGCCACCTCGGTCGCGATCCGGCTGCTCTCCAGCCGCGGTCGGCTCATCCGAGCGGGGGCATGGGTGGCGGGCGCGGCTCTCGTCATGGGCACGGCCATCGGCGCTCCCCCGTCGCTGGATCACCGACTCGTGGTCGAAGCGGGCGTGCTGTCGGACGACACGGTCGAGACGTCGGAAGGACCCGTGCGCGGGGTCATCGACGTCGACGCAGGAGTCGAGGCGTTCGCAGGCATACCGTACGCGCAGCCTCCGGTGGGCGACCTCCGCTGGCGCGAGCCGCACGAACCTGAGCCGCACAGGGGCGTGTTCGTGGCCGACCGGTTCTCGGACGTGGCCGTGCAGGCCTCACCGGACTTCATCCGTCGCGCCCTTCCCACCGTGGTTCCCGTTCCCATGCTGGAGGAGCTGGAGAATCGCACGCCGATGAGCGAGGACAGCCTGACGCTCAACATCTGGCGCAGCACGCGCCCGGCCGAGCATCCGCTGCCCATCTTCGTGTACATCCACGGCGGCGGCTTCCAGGGCGGATCGGGGGCCGTGCCGCTCTACGACGGTGCGGCTCTGGCCTCACGCGGAGAGGCGATCGTCGTGACGATCAACTACCGCGTCGGCGTCTTCGGATACATGTCTCACCCCGAACTCGCGGCGGAATCCCCGAACGAGGCGTCGGGGATGTACGGCACACTCGACCAGCTCGCCGCGCTGCGCTGGCTGGACGACAACGCCGCGGCCTTCGGCGGAGATGCCTCCCGCATCACGATCGGCGGGGAGTCCGCCGGGGGCGAAGCCGTCTGCATCCTGGGAGCCACTGCGCTGGCGAAAGGGCTGGTCGACGGCATCATCGCCGGCAGCGGCGCCTGCATGGGCACAGCGGGCGACACGGAGCAAGGCGATCAGATCGACTCGAGAGAGGCGGCCGAGCAGGCGGGGCAACGCCTCAGCGAGGCACTCGGCGGTGCGACGATCGAGGAGATGCGAGCGATGTCGGCCGAGGAGCTGCAGGCGGCGAGCACGGATCTCGCGGCGCACTGGCGCCCCTCGACCGACGGACACGTCCTCGACATGCTCCCGGCCGACATCTACGCGACGGGTGGGCAGCTCGACGTGCCGCTGCTGCTCGGCAGCAACGCCGACGAGGCGTCGGTCGGTCTCGCCGCCCCCGGCGGCATCTCCCTCGACGAGTTCGAGGCGTCGGCGCGAGACCTCTATGGAGAGGATGCTGAGCGCTTCCTCGATCTGTATCCCGCGGCGACAGACGACGAGGCACGCCTCGCATCGATGCAGGCAGACACCGACAGGGTCATGACCCGCAGCATGTATCGCTGGGCGTCGCTGCACACGGACACCGCATCCGCGCCCGCCTTCCTCTACTTCTTCGCTCATACGCCGCCGTCACCCGGATTGGAGCGCTTCGGCGCATACCACGGAGCGGAGATCCCGTACGCCTTCGACAACCTCGACGCGGTGAACGACCTGCTCCTCGCTCCTGCTGACCTCACGCTCCGTGACCAGATGAGCTCGTACTGGCTGAACTTCATCGCCACCGGAGACCCCGGCGGCGCGATGCTGCCGCCGTGGAGCGACTTCCGCAGCGAGCCAGACGGAGCGATGCGCTTCGAGAACGGAAGCGAGTTCCTGCCGCATCCGCGCCCCGAGCAGGTCGACTTCTGGATGGAATACGAGGGCCCGATCGCCTGACGATCCTCGGCGAGACTAGGATTTCGGCATGTCGTCTCACGCCGCAGCCATGCCGGTCCAGCAACGGGCCTGGCACACGCGCGAACGCATCCTGACGGCCGCGGTGACCTGCCTCGCAGAGGAGGGGTACGTCGCGACGACGACCACGCGCATCCAGGAGATCGCCGAGGTCTCGCGAGGCAGCATCCTGCACCAGTTCCCCTCGCGAGACGCTCTTCTCGTCGCCGCCGTCCAGCACCTCGCAGATCAGCGCGAGGGCGGGCTCGAACTCGATGACGCCGTCGTTCCCGTCGACGATCTCGATGAGGCGATCAGCGTTCTCTGGTCGACCTTCCACAGTCCGCTGTTCCGGGCGGCGCTGCAGCTGTGGGTCAATGCCGAGCACAATCCCGATCTCGCCGCGGCGCTCAGGCCCGCCGAGAAGGCACTCGGCCAGCGCAACCGCGCGCGCATCGTGCGCCTCTTCGGAGAGCGCAACGCCTCTCACAAGAACTTCGCGGACCTGAT
Organism: uncultured Microbacterium sp.; assembly: GCA_963518515.1. Lineage (GTDB taxonomy): Bacteria > Actinomycetota > Actinomycetes > Actinomycetales > Microbacteriaceae > Microbacterium. Next base: position 213,388 of record CAUQIW010000001.1, on the reverse strand, counting down.
CTCACTGCTCCACAACGCGATGCGCGGCGTGGCTCTCACTTACTCCTTCGCCCCGCGCGATCCTGCCACAGACCCACACCTCGCCGCATGGCGCCGCATAGCGCGATCGATGCTCGCCGACTGAGTCGACGCGTTCTGCGACGGGCACCCGCGCGCCAAGGTGCGCGCGCAAGGGGTCAGCCGCGGCCCCCGAGAATCGGCGCGCCGATGAGGGCCTCCGTCTCGTTCCAGATGAATGCTCCCAGCTCGGGATCGAGACTGATCGGTGGCGCGGTCACCACTCGCGGCGGCCCCACCTCGCGGTGTTCGGGTCCGACGTACGCCAGGTGCGGGAGCGTGGGCGCGCTCACGGCGAGAACGGCCGGGCGTGCGGCATGCTGCTTGCCCGTCACCATCCGCGAGAAGAGCGGTCCGATCACCGCTGCCGACGCACGCACGAGCCTGCCGCGGCGGTGGATCCCCGACCGATCGACCGTCAGCGCGTCGATGGCGGCCCCGGGGTGCACGACGATCGACTGCGTCGAGTATCCGCCGCCCTCGAGCCGCCTCGCCAGCTCGAACCCGAAGAGCTGCACGGCGTGCTTCGAATTCGTGTACGCGATGCGGGGCCGATAGTCGCGCCTCGACAGCCAGTCCGACCGGTCGAACGGATATCGCTCCGTCACGAAGCTGCCCATGTGCACGATTCGCGCGCCAGCCGTCCGCTCGAGCGCCGGGAGGGCCTGCCGCACGAGCTCGGCATGAGCGAGGTGGTTCACGCCCATGGTGTGCTCGACGCCGAACGGCCCTGCTCGGTGCGTGCGCGCGGGGGTCACCACGCCGGCGTTCAGCACCAGCCCCTCGAGGCGATCGAGCCGCGCCAGCTGCTGCCCCGCGCCGCGGACGGCGTCGACGTCGTCGAGATCCGCGACCACTGCCCGGTGGCGATGGGAGTGGGGCAGCAGCTCGATGGCGGCGAGCGCACGGGTCTTGGAGCGGGCGATCACGACGACCTCCGCTCCGAGCTCGGCGAGCTGTTCGGCGATGAAGTAGCCGACGCCGGAGGTGGCGCCGGTGATCGCGATGACGCGGGAGTCGAGTCGTTCAGGATGCACGGGATTCCGTCTTTCTATCGAGTGTGTCGGGCAGGAGAGCGTGCGGCGCCCCGCGCCCGGCACGCCAGATGAGGAACGTGACGGCGAGCGCCAGCGCGTATGTGCCCGCTGTGGCTGCGAAGACGGCGATGTAGCCGGACATCGGGTCGGATGACGTTCGCGCGACGAGCACGGAGATCGCGTTGAGCGCGGTGATCCCGATCGCGCCTCCGATCTGCTGGAAGGCATGGACGAGAGCGGCTCCAAGGCTCTCGTCCTCCGTCGAGAGGCCGCGGGTGGCGAGATCCTGGGCCGTCGCGAAGACCACGCCCATCCCTCCGGCGACCAGGACGATGCTCGGCAGGATCGACACGGCGTAGCTCGCTGCCGGGGCGGTCACCGCGGCCCATGTCATTCCCGCGCCGGCGACGCCGAGTCCAACGAGCAGACCTGCTCTCTCGCCGATCGAACTCTGCAGGCGGGGCGCGAGCAGCAGGGAGGAGGCGACGGCGATGACGGGGAACGGAATCATGGCGATGCTGGTCGTGCCCGCGTCGAACCCCAGGACGACGTCGGAGTAGTAGACCACGAAGAGGAAGACCGAGAAGAGTCCTGCTGAGCCGAGTCCCAGAGCAGTGAGCGCCCCCAGCCGCGCGCGGTCTCTCAGGACCCGGGCGGGAACCAGGGGATCGGACCCGCGCCGCTCAGCGATGATGAAACCCAGCACAGCGCCTGCACCGCCCAGCAGAAGCAGCGCAGCAGTCTGCGTCTCTCCGGATTCGAGCATCGACAATGCGAGCACGAAGGAGAAGAGACCGAGGGTGATGAGTACGGCGCTGAGCGGGCGCAGCGGGCGATGCTCCGAGCGCTCGCGACCGGGGAACGAGACCAGCCCCATGGCCAGGACCACCCCCGCCATGATCGCCAGTACGAACATGGTCCACCGCCAGGAGAGCATCTCGGTGAGCGCGCCGCCCGCGAACAGCCCGATCGCGGCGCCGGCCACCCCTACGGCGCCGTAGGCGGCGAAGGCCCTGGCCCGCCCCTTGCCGCGGGGGAAGGCCTGCGACAACGCGGCGAGAGCGGCGGGGGCGATCAGGGCCGCCGACGCGCCCTGCATCGCCCTGGCCAGCACGAGCAGAACGAGATTGGACGAGAGTCCCGCGACGAGAGAGGATGCCGCGAAGCCCGCCGATCCGGCCATGAGCGTCGTCCTCGGACCGAGCCGCGCTCCGACGCGAGAGGAGAACAGGAGAAGGCTGCCGAAGGCGAGGGCGTAGCCCGACAGCAGCCAATGCCGCTGATCGTCGGCGAAGCCGAGCTCGAACTGAGCCGAGGGCACCGCGACATTCATCACGGTGCTGTCCATGGCGATGAGGAGTTGCGCCACCGACGCGACGAGAAGGATCCACCCCGGAGAATACTTCAAGTCTTGAATCATGTTGACCACTATAGACACTTCGAGTCTCGAAGCAAATGCTAGAGTCGCCCGATGGACACGAAGACAGCGGACATGGCTGCTGCCGTGCTGGCGGCGTATGACATCACCGCACGCACGACCGAGGCCGTGACGCCCGCCCTCGACGAGCTGGGGCTGACCATGAACACCGCCTATGCGCTGTGGATGGTCGATCCCGACGTCGAGGCACTCGCGATGAAGGTTTTGGCGGGTCGCATGCACTGCACGCCTCAGAACGCGACTTTCCTGTACGGCCAGCTCGAGCAGAGGGGCCTCGTCGAGCGCGTGCCCGACGCCTCAGACCGCCGTCAGCGGGTTGTCTCGCTGTCTGCTCGCGGAGAAGCCGTCAGGAACTCGATGATCGACGCGGTGCTTCTGCACTGCCCGCTCGCGGGCCTCACGGGCAAGGAACTGGCGACCGTCGGTCGCCTCCTCGAGAAGGCCAAGGACTCACGCCCCTAGCCCACCGCCCGGCTCTCGACACGCAGGAGCCCCGCGGAGACACGATCCTGGTCGTGTCTCCGCGGGGCCCGAGGACTCATCGTCCGCTCAACCCGCCTCAGCGCCGCGAGGGTTCACGTCGCCTGCGCCCGACGGCCGCCGCGATGAGGCCGGAGATCAGCAGCGCCACAGCGACCCAGAAGCCGACGATCTCCCCTCCGGTCGCCGGCAGCGCCCCGCCCGCACCCTGCCCCTGGCCCGTCGTTCCCGGATCGGTGGGATTGGTGGGATCGGTGGGATCGGTGGGATCGGTGGGATCGGTGGGATCCGTCGTCTCGGCGCCCACGATCACACGATGCACGGGTGAGACGACAGATGCTCCGTACGGATCGGTCACCCGCGCGAACCAGGCGCGAGTTCCGAGGGGGACGTTCCAGGGCACCACGACCTCGCTGCCGCTCTTGACGTCGACGGTCGATGCGATGACCTCCGATCCGAGCACGTCGACCGTGAACGCGTCCGTCTGGAGCTGCTTCGTCATCGGTGTGAGACCGAGCGCCTCGTACGACACGACGAAGTCCTGATTCGCGTAACGATCCTCACCCTCCAGCACGATGCCGGGATCCTCCGAGTTGTACTGCCCGATCGCGGGCGAGTAGGTGCGAACCTGCATCTCGGCATCCTCGTTGTCGAACTGCAGGAGGCGGAGGAAGCCCTCCCCACCGCGCGCGGCACCCTGATAGTTGAAGAGCATCGAGGTCACGGTGCGGTCGGCGACGCCGTCGCCGGAGTCGTCGATCGTGTCGGTGCGGGTCAGCGCATCGTGGAAGTGACCGCTCATGACCAGTCGCACGTTCTCGTTCGGCACGATCACCTCGTCGAACACTCGCTGCGGCATCGGAGACAGTCCGCCGGTGATCGACAGGTACTCGTGCTGCACGATCACGGCCGTGCGCTCCGGACAACGAGCGAGCACGTCGTTCATCCAGGCGATCTCGGCGTCGGTCGTCCCCCATCCTGTGTAGAGGAAGACGAAGTCGAGTCCCCCGGCGGTGATGAGATCGAAGTGCCCTCGGTTGTTCTCGTACGATTCCCCGTACCAGGGCAGGCCTTCGTATCGCTGCGCGCCGAAGTAGTTGCCGTACTCCGAGTAGTCCGGGTTGAACGGGTCGTAGTGGTTCACATCGTGGTTGCCGGCCAGCAGACCGTACGGCAGCCCCGCGGCATCCAGCTTGTCGAACTGCGCGTCGGCGCGGATCCATTCCTCGTCGACCTTCGAGTTCTCGAGGATGTCACCCGCGTGCACCATGTACTGGATGTTCATGTTCTCGCGCTGCGCGACCAGGTAGTCGGCCATCGCCTCGAACTGCGGATACAGCTCGTCGGAGAAGTTGTAGAACTGCGTGTCCGACAGCGACGCGATCGTGAAGTCGTACTCGTCCCGCGGGGTGTCCTCCGGGTGAGCCGCCTCGACCGCACTGTCCCGCGTCGTCAGCGGAGCGCCCGCATAGCCCTCCGAGTGCTGCACCAGCACCTCGATCTCGCCGTCCACGGCGAAGTCCGATGCGGCGATCGTCTTCGTGAGTTCGAACTCCTCGTCCGTCGTCGCGATGTGCCGATCCATCTCCACCCAGGCGCCGGTGGCGGCCGAGCGTGCGTACAGCAGCACCTTCGCGTTCGGGTTCGCCGATCCCCTCCACGAGACACGTGCTTCGTAATCGTCTCCGGCATCGGCGGGCACCATCGCCGTGAACAGCTGGAAGGGCAGGGCGTCGGCAGAAGAGGTCGTCACGTCGACGCCGTCCGCCGTCGCGACCTCGGCCAGCTGCGCGGCGCTCAACGGCGTCGACGTGCCGGCGGACGGATCAGCCGACGTGGTCGTCGTCCCCGTCGCGCCCGAGATCTGCGGAAGGTGCGCCTCGAACATCTCGATGGTCAGTGCGTCGCCGTTCGGGTCCTCTGCGGTGACGCTCAGATCCACGTCCCCCTGCGGCAGTCGGATACCGTCATCGGTCATGTCGATGATGGTGGGGAACTCGTTCGGCGTCGTGAATGTGACCGTCTTCGTGCCGCGATTGCCCACGACATCCGTCGCCGTCACGACGAGCTCATGCTCGCCCTCATCGAGGTCGACCGACGACGTCGCGAACGGCAGCGTGATGATCTCGCCGTCAAGAGTCGCCAGCAGGGGAGTGCTCACTCCGCTTCCCGCGTCGTCCGCTGTGGCGTCGATGATGAAGGCACCGCGGTACTCCCGCGCCTCGACGGTGGTCGTGACGGTCGGCGCGGTGTTGTCCACGACTACGGTCGCGCTCGCCGATTCGCCGGCCGATCGAGCCGTCACGATGTGCTCCCCGTCGGGGACCGCTGTGGTGTCCCAGGTCGCGGCACGCGCGCTGAACGCATCGTCGGGGATGTCGAAGACCGCGTCGTAGTGGCGAAGACGGTCCGGGTCGGCATCGCCCACAGGCACGACCGTGTCGCGCACGTAGTCGGCCGCCTGGATCGTGCGGCCGTCCGGCAGCACCAGGCGCGGATTGCGCATCTGGAAGTCGTCGTTCTCCTCATTCGGGTCGTCGACCGGTGCGAGCTTCGTGCCCGACCACACCTCGACGGTGAGCTTCTCGTCGAGTGCGATGTCGTCGAGCGGCACCTCGACCGTCTTGGTCGTCCACTCCGCCACCCTCTCGTCCATGATCAGCAGCGGTGCGCCGTTCACGATCACCGCGTTCTGGTAGAAGAACCCGATGTTGTTCACATCGAAGGCGAAGCGGGCCTCGGACGCGAGCTGCGGAGTGAGCGGCTCGAGCTCCTCGTCTCCGACGGTGAGCCGCACCGACCGCTCCGGATCGTCGACCGTGCCTCGCACGACCACGTCGCCGCCCACGGCGTCGCCGTCGGTGAGGTTCAGCGCCACCGGCGGCAGCACCGGCCGGTCGAGCGTCACCCGACGCACATCGGAGACGACCCGGTTCTGCCCGTCCGACACGGTGAGCGTGTAGTCGATCCACGCGGAGCCCGCGAGGTCGACCGAGAGCACCGAGGCGCTCCAGCGATCTTCTCCGCCTGCTTCGAGGTCGAGAGTCAGGTCGATGGCTCCCGTGTCGTCGGATGCGTCGACGCGCACCGTCTTGAGCGACGACGCATCGGACGCGCGCACGTCGAAGACGAGGTCGTCGGCCGGATCGAGCGTCGTGAGGGTCTCATCGCGAACAGCAGGAACGGTCTCATCGATCGGAAGGACCATGAGGCCCGCCGGTACCTGCGAGGGAGAGACGCTTCCCGGCGTCGCCGCACCGCCACCGAGGTTCTCCTGCCGTGTGATCTGCGACGGGTCGACGCGGTACTGGATGCCGCGGTCGGGGTTCGTCTCGTCGATGCCCCCGAGGTTGTACCAGGCGCGGGACGTGGTGAGACCGGTGTTGGTGACGAGCGCGATCTGACGCGTCGAGTTGTTCGCCATGCCGTCGGCATGGGTCTCGAAAAGGTCCACACCGGGGCGCAGGCTCGTGCCGAACGCGGCGTTGAAGTCGTCGGCATCCAGCTCCTGGTTCTGCGAGTTCTTCACCCACACCACGACGGTGTCACCCGCATCGATCGCCCCCTCCGGCGTGATCTCCCAGGGAACCGTGGCGAGCGGCGTGCCGGCGGAGTCGTTGCTCGCGACGGTCGCATAGGTGAGGCGATAGTCGCGCAGGTCGATCGCGCTCGACGTGGCGTTGTACAGCTCGATGAACTCGTAGGCGTCGGCGCCTGCGGGCATGTTCACCGCGCTGTCGGGTAGCACCTCGGTGATCTGCAGCGGTGCCGTGACGAGTGAGGGATCGGGATCGAGGGAGAGGCCGGGCAGCGGGCTGCCCGGTGTGGCGACGGCATCGCGGGCGATCAGGTCGAGCGGGATCTCGGCGGATGCGGCGAAGTGATCGGTGCGGCCGATCGCCTCCGTGGTCGACCGGGAGAAGGAGCGCGAGATCTCGGTGCCGTCGAGGCCGGTGACACGCACGCCGTACGCGGTGGAGTCCCATCCGGAGGCCCGCACGAGCGGGTAGGCGAGGTCGTCGGCTCCGGTCGCCGACCATGCGGCACGGAAGTCGGCTTCGGTCGCGGCCTGATCACCGCCGACCCAGACCACCATGCTCGCCCCTGCGGCGAGGGCGGGGGCCTGTACGAGGGTGAGTGCGGCGTCGCCGGAGCGGTCATCGCCGCCTGTGGAGAGTGCGGCGAAGCCGAGGCGCACCTGCGCGACATCGATCCTGCGCGCCGTCGTGTTGGTGACCTCGAAGAAACGGAATCCCTCCATCCCTGTGGCATCCATGCCGAGCTCGGTCACGGCGAGCGCACCGGGCGACAGCACCGCGGCTGCGGCGCGATCTGTGGGGACGCCCGGCGTCGGCACGCCGTTGGAGAGGATGAGCGCCGCCCCCACCGTCTCGCTGGCGGGGTCGAAGTGCGCGGTGAAGCCGTCGGAGGTCGAACCGGTCGGGTAGAACGAGCGGGAGAGCACTCCGGTGGAGTCGGAGATGCGGATGCCGCGGTTGCCGGAGTTGGTCATGCCCTGTTGTCCGGTGACGCGCACGATGGGGTAGTCGGTGCCGGTCGCTCCTGAGGCGGCCCAGCCGGCGCGGAACTCCGCGTCGGTGCGTCCGGCGTTGCTGCCGTTGTCGAGCCAGAACACGGTGGTTCCTCCGGCCGGGATGACCGTGCCTGCCGGAATGACGAGCTGCCGGTCGTTCGGGCCGGTGGGGTCGGCGTCGGCCCAAATGTACTGCAACGAGACCCCCTCAGCGTTCAGGTCGACATCCGCGTCTCCCCGGTTGGTGACCTCGAAGAACTCGTATGCATCGCTTCCGGCGTTGTCGGGGCCGATCTCCGTCACCACGAGCTCGCGCGTCTGCGGTTCGACCGGAGCCGCGACAGGAGACGACTGGCCCGGTGTGGGGGTGGCGAGCTGGGCGACGATCGGCGATGGCGTGGCGGTGCTCGCGACGTCGTAGTGAACGGTCGTTCCATCGCCGACCGACCCGGCGGGATAGAAGGATCGGGCGATGAGTCCGGTCGCATCACTCACGCGCACCCCGCGATTGCCGCCGTTGGCCATGCCGGTGCCGGCGACCGAGATGAGGGGGTAGTCCGAGAGCGGTGCGCCGGCAGCAGTCCAGCTCGCTCGGAACTGCTCGTCGGTGTATGACGCGTTGGCGGCATAGCGCACCCACAGGACGACCGTCTCACCTGCCCCGATGACGGTTCCGGCGGGAATGTCGAAGACCGTCTCCAGCTGCTGCGGCTCGTTGCTGTCGGAGAGCTGGTAGGCGATCGTCACCCCGGCGGCATTCAGGTCGATGTCGGTCTGTCCGCGATTGGTGACCTCGACGTACTCGAACGCCTCGGCGCCGGCATTGTTCGGCGCGAGCTCGGTGATCACGAGGTCGGCCCCCGCGTCAGCTGCGAACACCTCGGCCGAAGCGGGTGATGCGAATGCGGGGGGCGCGGCGAGGGCGGGTGAGAACAGCAAGAGGGCGGTCACTGTGACTGCAACGGCGTTGCGTGGTCGGGGCACGTCGAATTCTCCTTCGTCATCGGCGCGCGAGCGTGCCGATGAAAGCGGTGTGAGGGGATGTCCCGTGCATCCGAACGGCCGGAAGCGAGGTGGCGGGAGACCGTCTCAGCGTCATGCCGATGGGTGAACGGACGATGACCGTTGCATGTCCTGTGAGGGCCCGATCGAATAACAGTCAGGGTTGACTAATTGATCGACACCGTCTCATCTCGACCCCGTGCGAGCAACCTCATCGCGCGACGAGAGAGAGGATCGCGTCGACGAACGCAGCGGGCGCCTCGATCGGCAGGAAGTGCCCGCATCCGTCGACGGGCCGCAGGGCGGCGTCGGTGAAATTCTCACCCAGCCGATCGGCCCACTCGATCGGGAAGAGCGGGTCCTCCGTGGGCCAGAGCATGACGACCGGGGTGTCGATCGGCGGCTGGTCACCCGCGTACCCGCGGTTCGCGAGGTACCACCGGATGCTCGCGGCGAACGCGCCCGGCCGCGAGTACGCGGCGATGAGCCGTTCGCGGTGCGGACGAGCCCGGGGCGCGGCCGGCCCGCTCCATGCGCTCCAGATGTAGTCGAGATAGCGGGTGACCGCGTCGACGTTGCCATCGATCAGCTCGGCGGCGATCGGCTCGCGCTGGAAGTGCTGGTACCAGAACACCGGCGCCAGTGACGGCGCCGCCGCTCGATCGCCGATGCCGGGGTATCCCGGCGTCAGCACGGCGCCGTCGAACCGCGACGGATGCAGACGCAATGCCGCCTGAGCGATGCGGCTGCCGATGTCATACCCGGCGATGATGGTGCGACCGCCGACCTGGTCCTCGAGCGCCTCCACGAGGCGGCGGGCATGCGCCTCGGCGGTCGCCTCGTCGAGCGGGAGGTCGCCGTCGAACGCGGCTCCGAAGCCGCGGAGATCGGGCACGACGACCGTCGCCGGCTGCAGCGCATCTCGGACCGCGTCGAAATCCGAGGTAAGCCCGGGCCACCCGTGGACGAGAACCACCCGGTCTCCGGCATGCAGATCACCCATGCGCTCCCCTTTCACGTCTGCGCCGAGCCACCGGCCGACGATCCCATCCTGGCGGACGCAGCGCGTCAGAATCCCTAAACAGTCAGTCTTGACTAATTTAAGCGATGCGGTCATAGTGAGGAGGTCGGAACACAAAGAGGAGTTCACGTGGCCCATTGCACATACGTCGTCGTCGCAGCACCGGGCACGATGTCGTTCACCGCGCCGTCAGCAGGAGCGTCGAGAAGACAGCCCGCCTCGCGCGAACGACGGGGAGCACGCCGATGAAGCTGCAGAACCGCACCGCCATCGTCACCGGTGCAGGGCGCGGCATCGGCCGCGAGATCGCCCTCGGACTCGCCCGTGAGGGTGCGCGGGTGGTCGTGAACGACCTCGACGCCGGTCCGGCCGACGAGACAGTGGCCGCCATCCACGCCGCCGGCGGCTCGGCCGTCACGAGCGTGGGCTCGATCACGGATGCCGACGCTCCGGACCGCATCGTCGACACGGCACTCACGCATTTCGGCGGCCTTGACATCATCGTGAACAACGCCGGATACACCTGGGACTCGGTCATCCAGAAGACCGGCGACGAGCAGTGGGAGGAGATGGTCGCCCTTCATCTCACGGCTCCGTTCCGCCTGCTGCGTGCCGCCCAGCCCGTGTTCGCCGCAGCGGCGAAGGCCGAGCAGGCCGAGACGGGAGCCGCGCATTGCCGAAAGGTGGTCAACGTCTCGTCGGTGTCCGCCCTGTCGGGCAATCCCGGTCAGGTCGCCTACAGCTCGGCCAAGGCCGGGATCAGTGGACTCACGCACACCCTCGCGCGCGAATGGGGTCGATACAACGTCACGGTCAACGCCGTGGCGTTCGGTCTCATCGCCACCCGCCTCACGACACCCGCAGACGACGATGCCGAGATCGACGTCGCCGGTTCTGCGGTGCGCGTCGGCGTGAACCGCGCCGTGCTCGACCGGGCCAGGGAGAGCATTCCCCTCGGTCGCGTCGGCACCCCCGCCGACGCCGCCGGCGCCGTGCTGTTGTTCTGTCTGCCGGAGTCGGACTATGTCACAGGCGAGACCCTCGTCTGCGGCGGCGGCTGGCGCGGCTGAACGTATCGGATCGAGATGAACCCCATGGATATTCCCCAGGCCGTCGACGTCGACGGCCCCAAGGCTCCCCCCTCCCCGACCGTGACCACCCCCTTTGGGCGGGTGATGGCGGCGATGATCGCGTCGTACCTCGGCGGCATCGTCGCGCTGGCAGTGCCGGTATCGGTGCTGCTAACACTCAAGCTCGTCGAGATGGTCGGTCAGGACGGTGTGCCGCTGGCGCTCGGTCTGATCACCGGATGCGGCGCGGCGACGGGCTTCTTCGTCAACCCGATCGCGGGTCGCATCAGCGACCGCACCCAGCTGCGTTTCGGGCGCAGGCGCACCTGGATCCTCGCCGGCGGGTTGGCCGGGGCGAGCGCGCTGTCGGCGATCTGGTTGACGACCGAGGTGTGGCAGATCGTCGTCCTCTGGTGCCTGGTCGAGATCTTCATCGGCTTCCAGATGTCGGTGACCGGTGCGCTGATGGTCGATCAGGTGCCCGCGGCGAAGCGCGGATCGATCTCGGGTGCGCTCGGTCTGATCGTCGCCACCGGTCCGCTGATCGGTCTGGCCATCATCACCCCGCTCAGCGGAGCCGCGCAATGGATCGTGCTCGCCTCGCTCACGGTGATCGGCGCGTTGATCGCAGTCACTCTGCTGCGTGAGAGCCCGTTGCTGGAGAAGCCCTCGAAGATCGGCGTGCGCGAACTGCTGTCCTCATTCTGGGTGAGCCCCCGTCGCCACCCGGCGTTCGCCTACGCCTGGATGGTGAAGCTCTTCGTCGGTGCGGTCGGAGCGGCCGGTGCGTACAACGGCGTCTTCCTCCTGCAGCGCATCGGAACCACGACGGAGGAACTGGCCTCCACCGTGCTCGGCATCTCCGTCATCTTCGTCGGCGTCGGAGGCACGGCCTGCCTCCTCGCCGGCATCGTCTCCGATCGCCTGCGGGTGCAGAAGCCGTTCGTGATGTCGGGCGGCTTCCTCGGAGCTGGCGGACTCGTGGTGCTCGCCTTCGCCGACGCCCTTCCCGCGGTCTACCTGTCCACCGCGATCAGCGCCGTCGGCGCGGGCATCTTCCTGTCCGTCGACACCGCGCTCAGCTCGCGGATGCTTCCCCGCGCGGAGACCATCGGCAAGGACCTCGGCGTGATGAGCCTGGCGGGAACGATTCCCGCCTCCGCCATCCCCTTCATCGCGCCGCTCCTGCTCGCCATCGGCGGCTTCACACTGCTGTACCTGCTGCTCGCCGTCCTCGGCGTGATCGGCGGCCTGCTGGTGATGCGGCTGCCTGACCTCGGAAAAGAAGGAGACCCGCGATGGGCACAACTGACGGTGACACGATGACCCTGGTGATCGGCGGGTGGGAGCTGCGCGACACCGCCGAGGGCGCGGGCGACGCGCTGGAGCTCTCGACCGGCGACTCGCAGGAGTGGCTCGCTGCGGTCGTCCCCGGCGGCGTGCACCCCACGCTCATCGCGGCGGGGCGCCTGCCCGACCCGTTCGCGGATGACAACCTCTCGAAGCACCGATGGATCGAGAACCGCGACTGGTGGTATCGCGCGCGCTTCGACGCCGAGGCTGGTGACGTCCGGATCACAGCCGACGGGCTGGACACGATCGCCGAGCTCTTTATCGACGGGCGCTCGATCGGTCATCACGCCAACCAGTTCCGTCCCGCCGAGTTCGACGTGGCGCTCGAGACGGGAGGCGAGCACGTGATGCTCATCCGCTTCTCGCGTCCCCTGCCCCGCACCCCCGAGGCGGAGGAGAACGGCAACAAGGGGGCCGCGAAGGTGGCGGCGGGTCTGCGCAAGGCGACCTTCTCGTGGGGGTGGGACTTCGGTCCTCGCCTGCCCTCGATCGGCCTCTCCGGTGACGTCATCGTGGAGCGCGCCGCCCGACCCCGACTCGCCGCGCCCCACGCGCACACCTCGTTCCTGGCGTCCGACCACTCGCAGGCGCGCGTAGTCGTGAGCGTCGAGGTCGAGAACCTCGGTGCCGCCGACACTGTGCCACTGTCGGTCGATGCGGTCCTGACCTCTCCCGGCAGCACCGCGCACGCGCAGTCCGTCGCCGTCGTCGACGGGATCGCCTCCATCGAGCTGGTCGTCGACGATCCCGACCTGTGGTGGACGCATGACCTGGGCCGACCCGCCCTGCACGACCTGCGCGTCGACCTGCGCAGCAGCGACGGCATCGTCGACACACACACCTCCCGAGTGGGCATCCGCACGATCGACCTGTCTCGTCCGATCGACCCCGTCGACGGCGGGCGACTCTTCCAGTTCGTGCTGAACGGCGTCCCGGTGTTCGCCCGCGGCGCGAACTGGGTGCCGCCGAGCCCCCTGGTCGGAGTCGTCGACGCGCCCCTGCGGCGCGAGCTGGTGCGGCGCGCCGCCGAGGGCGGAATGTCGATGCTTCGCGTGTGGGGCGGCGGAATCTACGAGCATGACGTCTTCTACGACGCGTGCGACGAGCTCGGCATCCTCATCTGGCAGGACTTCATGTTCGCCTGCGTCGACTACCCGGGCGACGACCTCGCCTTCGCCGCGGAGGTCGAGATCGAGGCGCGCCATCAGATCCGACGCCTGCGCAGCCGGGCCTGCCTGGCGCTGTGGTGCGGCAACAACGAGACCGAGGCGCTCGCGGCCATCTTCGAGCACGACTCCGGCACCTCGGCCGGAGAATGGGGTCACCACCTCTTCCACACCGTGCTCCCCCGGGCGCTCGAGGGACTCGACGACGTCACCGCCTACTGGCCGGGAAGCCCCTGGGGCGAGACCACCGACGAGCTCAACGGCTTCCGCGACGGTGACCGGCACTCCTGGGAGGTCTGGCACGGACGCGACGGGGGTCCGTTCTTCACCGAGCTCGCCGACCGTGGCGATCACCCCGGCTACGCTCGTCACTGGCGTCGCTATGCCGCCGACACGGGACGGTTCATCTCCGAGTTCGGGATCCTCTCGGCTCCGAACCGCGAGACATTCGACCGATGGATGCCGGGTGCCCAGCTTCACGACGACGTCTTCGACACCCACCTGACCGACCGCCCAGGCGACAAGATCGAGCAGATCATGGAGATCGCCACGGGTCTGCCCGAGGATCTCGAGCAGTACATCGATTCGAGCCAGACGGTTCAGGCCGAGGCGATGCTGTTCGCGGTCGAGCACTTCCGGCGCCGGCAGCCTCGCACCACCGGCACGCTGGTCTGGCAGCTCAATGACTGCTGGCCGGGCATGACCTGGTCGCTGCTCGACGTCGACGGCACGCCCAAGGCCGCGTACTACGCGATGGCGCGGGCCAGCGCCCCCCTGGCGGTCAGCATCGCCGAGGACGGGGAGGGAGGGGTGGAGGTCTGGCTCGTGAACAACACCCGTCAACGCCGGCAGGTGCCCATCGACATCGAGATCGGCACGTTCGACGGGACGGATCGCGTCCGTCAGCAGGTCATCGGCGAAGCCGAGGCCGGCACGTCCGTGCTCGTCTGGTCGACGACAACCGCCGCCGACGAGCGGCACTACGTCTGGGCGTCGAGTCCCGACGACGCGTTCCCCATCGCCCGCAAGCACTTCGTCGACCCGGGCGCCCTGCAGATCGATCCGCCGAGCCTCTCGTGGAGCGTCGACGGCCCCTACCTCGACCTCGTCTCGGAGGGCTACAGCTACGGCATCCGCATCTCGCACCCCGAGCCGACGACGCGACTGAACGACAATTGGTTCGACATGCGCGACGGCGATCGTCGTCGGATTCTCGTGCAGAATGCCGACCCGGCTCTGCTGCGCGTCGGTCCGAGCCGATTGCAGGCACTCGAGCATCGGAAAGAGGACGCATGAGCGATGTGACGACCACCACCGCCCGCATCAGCACCGGCGACCTGCGGGGCCGGCGCACCGGAGGTGTCGACAGCTACCTCGGCATCCCCTACGCCGCGCCGCCGATCGGTGAACTGCGGTTCCGTGACGCGGCACCGGTCGAGCCCTGGGACGACGTGCGCGACGCGACGAAGATGGGACCCACCGCTCCGCAGAACGAGCTGTCGGCGGAGTCGGCGAGATACCTGCCGAACGTCGTCGCGCTGGGCGACGAGTATCTGAACCTCAACGTCTGGGCACCCGCCGACGCGGTGGACTGCCCTGTGATGGTGTGGATCCACGGCGGATCCCTCCGCCACGGATCCAACGCACTCGACGGATACGACGGCACGGCGTTCGCCCGCGACGGTGTGGTGCTCGTGACCATCAATTACCGCCTCGCCTTCGAAGGCTTCTCGGTGATCGAGGGCGCTCCGCTCAATGTGGGATACAGCGACGTGGTCGCCGCCCTGCGCTGGGTACAGGCCGAGATCGCCGCGTTCGGCGGCAACCCCGACTCGGTGACGATCTTCGGCGAGTCGGCGGGCGCAGTCATCGTCAGCAACCTGATGGTCGGCGCGCACGCCGGCAGCCTCTTCCACCAGGTGATCGTCCAGAGCGGGATGCCCGCTGCGGCGAAGCCCGGTGAGTCGGCGGGAGCCACGCGTGCGCTGAGTCGTGTGCTGGGCATCCCCGCCACGCGGGACGCGTTCGCCGCCGTGCCGGTGGAGCGCATGATCACGGCGGATCGCGAGACCAAGAACCACCCGGACCCGCGCATCAAGGAAGCCGGCTGGAACGCCACGATCGGCGGACCCTTCGTCGAACAGGACCCGATGGACGTCGCCATGACCGACGCGGCCGACGGGGTGCGGGTGCTTGCTGGATGGACATCGGAGGAGCACACGTTCTTCCGCCTCAACACCCCCGTCGGGCGCATCCTCTTCGCCCTGGCCTGCCTGAAGGCCGGCGCGGGCCCCCGGGTCGTCCGGGCCTACCGCCGCGCCTACCCCACGGCGACGCGCGCCGAGCTGACGGTCATCATGACGATCGACAAGATCCTGCGTCTGCCGATGAACAGGATCGCCGACGGGCGCCGCCGTCGCGGAGCGCCCACCTGGTTCTACGAGTTCGACTGGGGCAGCCCCTTCGACGGCCTCGGTGCCACGCACGCGGTCGAGCTGCCGTTCGTCTTCGACACGCTCGACTCTCCGGACTGGAGGAACTTCATCGGGACCGAGGCTCCGCAGCGGCTGGCCGACGAGGTGCACGCCGCCTGGGTGCGCTTCGCGAAGACCGGCGACCCTGGCTGGCGCGAGTGGGATGCCGACCGACCGACGATGGTCTTCGGCACCGAGCGCTCCGAGGTGGTCGACCGCCGGCGCGATGCGCAGCTCGCCGCTTGGCGCGAGCGTGAGGACGATCGACGATGAGCCTCGACGAGCCGCAGTTCCACGAGGCCACTCCGTTCGTCGAGGTGCTGCGACGCTGGGCGGAGTACGAGCCGGACCGCCCGGCCGTGTCCGATCCCGACCGCACGCTCTCGCGCGCGCAGCTCGACGCCGACAGCGACGCCCTCGCCGACGTGTTCGCCGAGCACGGTGTGCGCTCCGGCTCTTTCGTGACGATCGCCCTCGAGAACGAGGTGGCGTTCTTCGTCGCCGTCGTTGCGGCGTGGAAGCTGGGTGCGACCCCGCAGCCGGTGTCATCGCGCAGCCCCGATGCCGAGCTGGCTCGGGTGCTCGAGCTGGCGCGCCCCGCGCTGGTCGTGGGGCGACTCGTACAGGGGGTGCCGAGCATCGTCCTTCCGCTCGACGGCGCGAGCGACGCCGGCCGCGCCGCTGATGCTCCACCCCGCGAGGGGGCGGTCGCTGCCTCGTGGAAGGCGCCGCTCTCGGGCGGCAGCACCGGCGCACCGAAGCTGATCGTGTCGACTCTGCCGGCGCGATACGGCAGTCTCGCATCCTTCGCACCCCTCGTGCGGATGAGGTCTCAGGGCGTCAGCGTCATCCCGACCCCTCTGTCGCACAACATGGGCCTGCTGTTCGGAACGCTGACCCTCCTCACCGGAGGAGAGGTCGTCATACTGCCTCGCTTCACCCCTGAGTCGTTCGTGCGCGTCGTCGAAGAACGCCGGGCGACCTGGGCGGTCGCCGTCCCGACCATGCTGCATCGGACGGCACGTCTTCTGGGCGAAGGCGACACCGCCGATCTGTCGAGCCTCGAAGCCGTCGCCGTGGGAGCCTCGGCGTGCCCGCAGACCTTGAAGGAGTTCTGGGCCGACCGTCTCGGACCGGAACGGATGATCGAGTTCTACTCGACGACCGAGAATCAGGTCATCGCCCTCGCCGACGGACACACGTGGCGCTCGCACCCCGGATCGGTCGGTCGCGTCGTCCTGGGCGAGCTCGAGGTGCGCGACGACACCGGCACGCGGGTTCCGGAGGGAACCGTCGGCGAGCTCTGGATGCGACGCGGTGCACACGAGCCCATCCCCTACCGATATCTCGGCGCGCAGCCGCGACGCGATAAGGACGGGTGGGACTCGGTCGGCGACCTCGGCAGCATCCGCGACGGACACGTGTACCTCGCCGATCGGGTGTCGGACATGATCATCGTCGGCGGCAGCAACGTCTATCCCGCAGAGGTCGAGGCCGCGCTCGAAGAGCATCCGCTCGTGCAGTCGAGCTGCGTGGTCGGTCGCCCGGACGACGAGTACGGCAGTCGCCTGCACGCCATCGTGCAGTCGACAGCCCCGCTGACCGCGGAGGAGCTCATCGCGCACCTGCGGGAGAGGCTGACGCCGTACAAGATCCCGCGCACGTTCTCCTGGACGGACGAAGCGATCCGCGACGATGCGGGAAAGGTGCGCCGCAGCGCCTGGCGCGAGAAGATCCTGGCCGGCTGACGCGTCGCGCCGAACCCGGCCCCTCAGAGGTCGAGCGGCAGCGAGAGCTCGAACCGACTTCCCTCGCCGAGCACGCTCTGCACGTCGAGTGTGCCGTCGAGTGCCTCGGCGAGGCCGCGGGCGATCGAGAGCCCGAGGCCGGTGCTCTGTCCTGCACGAGCCCTGGACGGCTCGCCGCGCCAGAGCCGATCGAAGACCCGCGGCAGGTCGGCGGCGGCGATGCCGTCGCCGTCGTCGACCACCGCAAGGAGCACTCGACCGTTCGATGCTGCCGCTTCTACGGCGACATGCCCGCCCGTCGGCGTGTGACGCAGCGCGTTCGCGAGCAGGTTGTCGAGGATCTGCCGCACCCTCGCGGGGTCCGTCACGAGCGGCAGCGGATCCGGTGTCGCGACGGCCAGCGTGATCCCGGCGGCGACCGCTCGAGCACGGTGCGCCTCGACGATTTCCTGCACGATCTCGGTCACATCGCACGCCGTGCGCTCGATCAGGAGATCACCCGACTCGGCGAGCGCCAGAAGCTGCAGGTCGCCGGTGATGCGCTCCATCCGTCCGGCCTCGTCGAGCACCAGTCGGCGCAGCTCCGCATCATCGAGACCGAGCCCGTCGTCTGCCGCCTCGACCCAGCCGCGGATGTTGGTGAGCGGGCTGCGCAGCTCGTGAGCGATGTCGCCGAGCAGGCGCCGACGTGATGCTTCGTGTCCGGCGATCTCGGCGGACATGCGATCGAAGGCGGCGCCGACGTCGGCGAGATCGTCGCGGTCGTGCAGGCCGGTGCGGGCATCACGATCACCGGCACGGAAGCGGTCGGCCGCGGTCGCGAGGCGGCGTGCACTGCGCACGGTGGGCCCGATGATGAGAGCCGCCGCGGCCGAGAGCAGCGCCAGGAGCGCCACGATGACCACGCCGATGCGGGCGATGGACCCTGGGCTCGCGTCCAGCGGCCCCCGCTCGTTGCCGCGCTCGTCGGTGAGCACCACGTCGACGGCAGGGGCCGTCATCGCGTCCGCCTGCGCGATGCGCGCCTGCAAGAGGCACTCTGCGACGATCTCGTCGCCGGTGCCGTCGTCGGTGCCGTCGCCGATCCCGTCGTCGGCGCGGACGCTGCGCAGAGCCAGGTGCTCCGGTGCGCTCGACAGCGACAGGTCGAGCTCGACGCCGGCGACGAGGGTCGCATCGGCGGCGAGCAGGCATGCGTTCGTGCGATCGCGGACGTCGTCGAGAGCGACTCTCTCGCTTGGAAGCGGAGTGTTCAGTGCGGCGCGGCCGCAGTCCGGCGCATCGTCGTACCCGGCGACCACTGGCCGGCCGCTGTCCCACACCTCCGTCTGCACGACGGCATCGCCCAGACACTCCACGACGGCGCTTGCCTGGCGCGTGAGCTGCTCGCGCTGCGACCCATCGAGCAGGAAGGGCCCGCTGATGCCTTCGCGCAGTCGCAACTCGAGCGTGAGCGGATCGGCGACGGGTTCGAGCGGGTCGAGCAGCCACGTGGCGGAGGGCGGATGAGGCAGCTCGGGCGCGGTGTCGGCGATCACCGCTCCGGTGCCGTCGATCACCGCGATACGGCGCCCCGTCTCCCGGCCGAGAGTGAGCAGCGTGGGACCGACGTCATCCCAAGTCGCATGATTCCCCGCCCAGACGGCGAGCGCGTCGAGCACCTGCTGATCGCGGGCGAGACTCTCGTCGGATGCCTGCTGGTCGAACCGCGGCTCCGTGGTCTGAGCGAGCCAGACGGTTCCCCCCACCGAGGCGAGCACGAGCAGCAGGCCCGCGGCCAGATATCGGGTGAGCAGCCGGGGAATGCGTCGCGTGCCCTCGGCGGATCGTCTCGTCGGCGCACCCATCTCACCAGCCATGCTCTCATCGACTCCTCGATCCGCCCGCATCCGCGCGCCTGCGCGCGGACCCCGCTCGCTCATGTGGCGGCGAGCGCCGCCGTCGGCGACTGCCGGGCGGCGCGCACCGACGGTGCGAGTCCTGCGACCGCACCTGTCACGAGCGCGGCGGCCATACCCGACACGACCGTCGCGACCGGAACGACCAGCGGCCAGCCCTGTACGCCGCTCCAGGCTGCGGTGGCCAGCAGGCCGAGAAGAACCCCGGCTGCCCCGCCCAGAGCGCAGAGCACGACCGCCTCCACAAGGAACTGCGCCTGGATCTGACCACGGTGCGCGCCGAGCGCCCGGCGGAGCCCGATCTCTCTGCGCCTCTCGAGCACGGAGACGAACATCGTGTTGGCGATGCCGATCCCTCCGATCACGAGGGCGACCGCGGCGAGCGCGAGGAACAGCCCGTCGAAGCTGGAGCGAGCGGCCTCTTTCGCGGCGAGCACGGAGGAGGGCTGGCTCACCTGCACGAGGCCGCTGACCCCCGGTGACAGAGTCGCCGCGATGACCGGACGCAGCGCCTCGATCGACGCCTCGAGACCCGTGACGTAGGCGACGGTTGGTAACCCGTCGAATTCCAGCCACCGCCGCGCGGCTGCGTCTTCGACGAGCACCGCCGACTGCAGGTCGGCCGAGAGCGGGGTCTCGGCGAGCACGCCGACGACCGTGAACGCGACGCCGCCGACATCGATCGTCACCGGGCGATCCGGAAGCTGCGAGAGACCAAGCCGTTCGGCGGCGTCGACGCCGAGCACCGCCGTCGGCAGGTCGCTGCCGTCGAGCCAGCGACCGGAGGTCACCTCCGCGCGAACCACGCCCGCGAGATCACCGCCCACCGCGAGCGTGGTGAGGCCGCTCTCGGGATATCGTCGGAGCTCGTTGCTGCGCACCGGGGCGTGCGTGTTGCCGACCGATGCGGCTCCGGTGACGGTGCCGATGCGCTCCAGCATGCCGACGGCCTCAGCGGGGAGCGGCACGGGTTCGCCGTCGGCGCCCGCGCGAGGATCCGCGCGCAGCAGGTCGGCGCCGAGCGCGGTGAGTGTCTCGTCGAGTGCGGCCTGCGACGACGCGGGCACCGCGGTGACGGTCACCAGCGTCGCGATGCCGATGGCGACGCCGATCGTCGAGAGCACTGCGCGCAGGGGTCGAGTGCGGAGGCCGACGGTGCCGACCCCGAACAGATCGCGGATGTCGAGACGGGGGCGACGTTCACGCATGCGCCACCTCCTCGGCATCGGTGCGGGTAGCGGTGTCCGTGTCCGTGATGATCCGTCCGTCGCGCAGTTCGATGCGCCGCGGCAGTCGTGCCGCGAGCTCGACATCGTGAGTGATGACGACGACAGTGGTGCCTTCGTCGTGCAGCTGCTCGAGCAGCGTGAGCACCCGTTCGCCGTTCGCCGTGTCGAGAGCGCCGGTCGGTTCGTCCGCGAGGACGACGAGCGGATCGGTCACGATGGCGCGGGCGATGGCGACCCGCTGCCGTTCACCGCCGGAGAGATCCTGCGCGGCGTGGCCGATGCGGTGGCCGAGGCCGACGCGCTCCAGGGCCGCACGAGCGCGACCGCGCCGCTCTCGGCGAGGAACGCCGTTGTAGAGGAGGGCGGTGGCGACGTTCTGCTCGGCGGTGACGCCGTCGGTCAGATGGAAACCCTGGAACACGAACCCGATGGTCCTCCCCCGCAGTGCCGAGAGCTGTCGGTCGGTGAGTTCACGGGTGTCGACACCGCCGATCCGCACGCTCCCTCCGCTGGGCCGGTCCAGCGTTCCGAGAACGTTGAGCAGCGTCGACTTGCCGGCGCCGGAGCGACCGACGATCGCGGTGAACTCCCCCGCGTCGATGCGCAGAGAGACGTCATCGAGCGCGGCGACACCGCCGGGGTGGATGCGGCTGACATGGTCGAGTTCGAGCGCAGGCGTGGTCACTTCGCCGTCACCACCGTCATGCCGGCGTCGATCCCCGCACCGCTCACCTCGACGAGGTCATCGGCGATGAGACCGATCTCGACGCCGTGCAGTGCACCCTTTTCGTCCTGCAGCGCATAGCCGCCCTCCGCGAGGACCACGAGCGAGGCGACCGGGACGATCAGCACGTCTTCCACGCTCCTCGTCACGACACGGACCGTCACGGCTGCGGCATCGATCCCCTCGACCGCGGCCTGATCATCGATCGAGACCACAGCCTGGACCTTGGAGTCGGTTCCTTGCCCCGTCGTCGTCACCGAGACGAGGAAACCCTCGACGGTACGCCCGTCGGGCAGTTCAATCGTCGCTCTGGCGCCCGCGCCGACGGCGCCGGCATCCTGCGCCGGTACCGACGCCTCGACGATCCTCGTCGTCGGCGTGACCGTGAACGGTTGACCTGCCGCCGGATCGCCCGGGCGTGCCGACGCGGCGGCGACGCGGCTCGGTGCGCTGAGGACGATCACGTCGGCGGGGCCGAGAGATCCGGTGCGCTCCAGATCGAGTGACTCCTGCCAATCGCGCACCGCCTCGGCGAACTGCGGTCCCGTGGTGAAGGTCGCCGGGTCGCTGCGACGGAGGTGTCCGAGTTCCATGAGATTCGCGGCGATCATGCTGACATCCGCGCCTTTCAGCCCGGAGCCGTCGACGGCACGGTAGAGCGGCACATCGCCGATCAGCACCGGCACCGCACGCTCGTTCGCACGCAGTGCCACGGAGCCGCGGTCGAGCTGCGCGCCGACAGCGGGCAACTCGGTGATGATGCCGTCGGCCTTCACCGTCACCGGCGCCGCCGTGCCGAAGCCCACGGTGCCGTCGAGGCGCGCGGACTGCGAGAGCACGCCGCGCTCGACGACGACCGTGGACGGAGCGGCCGCCTCCTCGACGGGGGCGGCCTCAGCCGGCTGGAGCAGCAGCGCAGCGCCCACGCCGCCGGCGGCCAGCACCACGCAGAGCGCGACGACGCTGACGATCACGGTGCGACGCCGCGACCGCGTCATCGGGCGACCTCGTCGGATGCCGACGCCATGCAGGCGTCCATGTGCTGCATCCCCAGCGAGACCGAGGAGGAGTCGTTGCCCTCACCGCCGAGATCGACGCCGATCCTGCCGAACTGACCGGCGTCGCCGATCTCGACCTCGCGGACGCCGCGTTCGCGCAGGCAGTCCACGACCTGCTGCATGAACCGTGGCGCGTCGGGGTTCTTGACGTCGACCTCCCACGGGGGCAGCGGCGCCAGCGGTAAGCAGATCGCCTCCGCCTCGGCGGCTTTCTCGGGGTCCCCTGTGGCCGCGCCGGTAGCACTGCTGCTGCCACCACCGCCTCCCGCCTCCGAGGGTCCCTGCGATGAGGAGTGGTCCGCGACACAGCGATCACGGGGCGCCCATGCGGCCAATGACTCCTCGTCCGTCATGTCGAGGCGCTCCCGGACTGGCTCGCCGTACTCGTCGAAGAGAGGGTCGACACTCTCCGCCGGAGCGGGGGCCTCGGTCTCGAGCGTGGCGACCTGAGAGTCGCCGCCGGCGCGCTGTTCCTGGGCGGGCGCGGAGCAGGCGGCGAGCAGGCCCAGGAGCGCGATCGCGCCCGCTGCGGCTGTGAGGGATCTGTGGGTCGTGCGGAACACGGTTCCTCCTGAGGTCGAGTGCGGGTGTCATCCACACTCGGCCCCGAATGTGAGGGACTTGTGAGGGATCCGTCCGCAGACCGACCGCGCTTCCGCCCGTGCCTAGGATCGAATCGTGACCCGAGTCCTGATCGTCGAGGACGATGCGATGCAAGCCGAGCTCGTCCGCCGCTACCTCGAACGCGAGGGGCACGTCGTGACGGTGCTCGCAGACGGCGCCGATGCTCTCGCCACCATGCGTCGCTCACCGCCCGACCTGCTCATCCTCGACGTGATGCTGCCCGGCGCTGACGGCCTCACGGTGTGCCGCACCCTGCGCGAGGAGCAGTACGAGCTCCCCATCCTCCTGCTCACGGCCCGCTCTACCGAGAACGACCTCCTCCTCGGGCTCGAGCTCGGTGCCGATGACTACCTCGCCAAGCCCTACAGCCCGCGCGAACTCGTCGCCAGGGTTCGTGCCCTTCTGCGACGAGCCCGTCGCACGATGCCGACCTCGACGGTGATCACCGTCGGCGACCTCGAGATCGACCCCGAGCGGCGTCAGGCGACGATCGCCGAACGACCACTGGATCTCACCCGCGCCGAGTTCGACCTGCTCGAGGAGTTCGCGGTGCAGCCGGGAATCGTCCTCAGCCGCGCTCGCCTGCTCGATCGACTCCACGGCACCGACCGCTGGATCGGTGGCCGCACCATCGACACCCACGTGAAGAACCTCCGCGCCAAGATCGAGGACGACCCGCAGAACCCCGCTCGCCTCGTCACGGTGTACGGGGTGGGATACACGTTGCGCTCGGACTGAATCGAGATCCAGGAGAACACCGATGACGACTGACCCGAATCTCATCCCCGCGAGGGCGACCCTGGAGCTCCTGGGCTCCGGCGCCACATGGAGCGAAGGCCCGCTCTGGATCCCGGCCGAGCGCGCGGTGCGGTGGAGCGACATCCCCGGCAACCGCATCCTGCGCTGGGACGCCGCGACGGGGACCGTCGGCGTGCACCGCGACGACGTCGAGTTCACCAACGGGCGCGTACTCGACCGCGACGGCAGTGTCGTGCAGTGCTCGCACGGGCGGCGCCGCCTGGAACGCGAGGCTCCGGATGGAACGCTCACCGAGATCGTCGCCCACTGGGGGGATCACCGTCTCAACTCCCCCAACGACGTCGCGGTCGCGCCGGACGGCTCGTACTGGTTCACGGATCCCGACTACGGGATCGTGCAACCGCACGAGGGTCATCCCGGTGTCCACGAGTACGGCGACTGCCGCGTCTTCCGCTGGTCGGAGGACGACGGGCTCACGGCGGTGATCGACGACATCGATCGTCCGAACGGCATCGCGTTCTCGCCCGACGGACGCACGGTGTACGTCACCGACACCGCGGCGGGTCTCGGCGATGGACCAGGGCACTGGATACACGCGTACGACGTCGACGGATCGCGCGCGAGTGGCGGGCGGCATTTCGCCTCGATCGAGGTCGGCCTGCCCGACGGCATCGCGGTGGATACTGAGGGACGAGTGTGGTCGTCGGCCGGCGACGGGGTCCATGTGTTCGACGCGTATGGCGAGGAGATCCTCTTCATCGCCGTCCCGGAGGTCGTCGCCAATCTCTGTTTCGGAGGCGACGACGGGACGGACCTGTTCATCGCGGCCACCACCAGTCTCTACCGCATCAGCACGTCGACGAGGGCGGCGGTCGCGATCTGAGACCTCCCCGTAGCATCCCGGTCCTGCGCAGCAACAGACGTCGCTGTGGTTCCCGATCGCCACGTCAAGGGGGTTCGACGGCGACGCTGCGCGATCTAGCGTCTGCGCATGGCTATCGAACTGAACCGCCCGGCCCTGAAGCACGCTCGCTCGCTCATCCGAGACGGCAAGGTCGTGCGCGATGAGCGCGACGACTGGTCGGAGGCGGCGCCCGACGCAGACGAGGAGAACCGGTTCATCGAGCAGCACGGGTGGACCGAGTTCTCCCACTGGCACCTCGGCATCGACAAGGACGCGGACCCCGAGACGAAGCGGGCGTACACCTTTCCCTTCGGCGACTTCCGCGCGGTGCGCCGCTCAGGTGTCATCTCCGGCGAGAGCCGGGCAGGTCAGTACGACCACACCGAGATCCGCGACGAGCTGCGCAAGCTCCTCGAACTGATCGATGCCGACACCGAGTAGCTCATTGGGAGGGTTGCAACGGCAGCACCCACACCGCCGTGGGACCGGATGCAGAGCTTGCGATCCTGCTGGCGCGCGATTGTCCCCCGAACGGCCGATACCGGAGACGGCAGACGTGAGCGAGACTGGCCTTTTCTGAGCATTCGAACGACGGGCGGGGGCGCGATGAGGGGCTCTCGATGACGGCGCCCGACCGGTCGGCTGACGGACTGTCGGATTTCGCCGACCTCCTGGCGCACGAGCAGGAATTCAGCGGTGATCGCATCGATCCTGCGGTGCGCAGACGGCGCAGGCGACGGGGATTGATCATCACCGCCGTCTTCCTCGTGCTGCTGCTGGCGGTGACCGGAGGCTATGTCGGGTGGGCTCTGACCGCGCCGGTGGATTCGCCGACGGTGTCCGCGCGCACCCCACAGGTGCCGGTCGGCCAGGCTGTCGCCCTCGCCACACCGCCCGTGGCGGCCTCCGCGATCAGCATCGCCGGGGCCGACGCCTATCTGGGTGAGACGGCGAGCGGCACCTGGTCGATGACGGGGTCGGGTGACCCGCTGCCGATCGCGAGCATCACGAAGCTGATCACCGCCCTCGTCATCCTCGATGCGTCTCCGCTCGCCTCCGCGGATGACCCGGGTCCGACGATCACGTTCGGCAAGGCCGATCATGATCTCTACGACCAGTACTACGTGATGGGTGCGACCATCGCTCCGATGCCCACCGGCACGACGATGTCGCTGCACGATGCCCTCGCCGCCATGCTCATCCCCTCCGCCAGCAACTACGCCGATGCGCTGGCATCGCGAATCTTCGGATCGCAGATCGCGTACCTCAGCGCGACACGCGACTGGCTGGCAGCCCATGGGCTCACCGGAACCACGATCACCGAGCCGACGGGCATCAGTCCACGCAACACGAGCACGCCCGCCGACCTGCTGGCCATCGCGAAGCTCGCCGCGGCGAATCCGGCGATCGCTCAGATCACCGGAACCTCTGCGATGTCGGTTCCCGGCGCCGGCGCGCTGTACAACACCAACGGCCTGCTCGGCACCTCCGGGATCACGGGGCTGAAGACCGGCAACCTGGGCGAGGGCACGCACAGCCTGCTGTACACGGCGAGACTCGACGTGGGTGCGGCCGAGCCGCTCGCGGTCACCGGGGTCGTCCTCGGCGGAGCGTCGCGCGAGTCGGTGAACGCCACCGTGATCGCCGCGCTCGAGAGCATCCGCTCCGGTTTCCACGGCGTCTCCGTCGCCACCATCGGTCAGGAGGTCGGCTCGATCTCGACTCCGTGGGGCGCAACCGCCTCGCTCGTCATCGGTGACGACGCATCGATCTTCACGTGGTCGGACACTCCGATCGAGGTGACGATGGACATCGACGACCCGTCGGCATACAGCGACGGCGAGGTCGTGGGAACCATCACCTGGACGGCCGGGCCGAACACCGTCACGGCTCCTGTGAAGATCGCAGGCAGCATCGACCAGCCCACCGAGTGGTGGCGACTGACCCACCCGTCGGAGCTCGAGTCCCCGTGGGATGCGAGGGGCTGAGGCGGCGTATTTCAACTGAGGGGGCAGCCGCGACGGGCTTCCGGGGCCGCGCGCCTGCGCCCGCGGCCCCGGAACGTCACCTCCGAACGTGACGCGGTCTACGACCTGCCTGCCGCTCCGACAGGATCCGCTTTCTCGAGTACGACCGTCGCCGGAGCGATCTCGTCACCGGCGGAGACCGTCACCGTCACCGCCCCGGGCCCGGTCCGGCGGACGACGGCCAGCGCCAGTCCATCGAACGTCTGATGCTCCGGTCCGTCATACGTGTTCGTCGGGGCCGGGTCTCCGCTGCCCACTGCCGCGAGCACGGCGTCACCGTCCACGCGAACGTCGATGGGCAGGTCTGCGCCAGTGTCGACCCGTCCATCCGCGTCAACCACCTCGATCCCGATGAAGACCAGCTCTCCTGAGGTGCCGTACTCCACCCTGGTCTCGAGGCGCGTGGCGCTGCCGGCGGCGGAGAGGGAGAACGACTCGGCGCGTTCGCCGCGTCGGATGGCCGTGGCGGTCAGCTCGCCCGGGCGATACTCGACGGTGAACTTCGCCGTGAAGCGGTTCTCGGCACCCGCGGCGACTCTGCCGATCACGTCTCCGTCCAGAGCGAGCTCGACCTCCTCCGCATCGCTGTAGACCTCGACGGCGAGCGGTGCGCCCTCGCGCCCCGCCCAGGTCCAGCTTCCGATGCTGTCGCTCCAGGTCCAGGGACCTGCGTAGAACGTCGTGTCCTCGTTGCCGGGGCGCCACACCGCGATGTACGGAGTCTTGCGCAGCCCGAAGACGATCTCGCGATAGAACGAGGCGGGGCGGCGCGAGCCGATCAGGTCCAGGTCTCCGCACCAGGCGGCGATCCAGGGATATGGTCCGCTGAGACTCGGTGTCTCGCCTTCGGCGAGGTGGTGGGCGCGGCCGAGCCCCACCTCGCCGAGGTAGTCGAACCCGGTCCAGGTGAAGTCCCCGATGACGTGCGCATTCTCGGTGACAAGGGCCCAGTTGTGGTCGATCCGCGTGGGGAACGTCTCGGTGCCCACGATCACCCGGTTTGGGAACAGTTCCTTGTCCATGACGTAGCGGCCGTCGAGGTAGTTCATGCCGGCGATGTCGAGCACGCCGAAGGACTCGGCGGTCTTCTCCGTGACCATCGGAGAGGTGCCGATCTGGTTCATGAACTCCCCAGGGCCGGCCATCAGCGTGTTGATCCCCGCGGCGTCACCGTCGTCGTCGCCGCGTTGCGCGGCAAGCTTCTTCATGTCATCCATGACCGCGAGCATCCCGTTGACAGCGTTCGTGACGTACCGCGTCGAGTCGAGTTCACGCACCTTCTCGGCGAGTGCGCGACCGGTGAGCCCTCCGGCCGGGGAGCCCGTTTCGGGAATCTCGTTGCCGATGGAGTACATGATCACGGACGGGTGATTGAAGTCCTTGGACACCATCGATTCGACGTCACGCTCCCACCACTCGCTGAAACGAAGCGAGTAGTCGTGGGGCATCTTGTTCGAGGTCCACATGTCGAAGGTCTCGTCCATGACGTACACGCCCAGCCGATCGCACGCCTCGAGCATCGCAACGCTCATCGGGTTGTGCGAGGAGCGGATCGCGTTGAAGCCGGCCTCCTTGAGCAGCCGCACCCGGCGCTCCTCGGCGTCGGCGAACGTCGCCGCCCCGAGAATCCCGTTGTCATGGTGGACGCACGCCCCACGGAGCTTCACGACCTCGCCGTTCACGCGCAGCCCGTTCACGGAGTCGACCTGGAGTCGGCGGATGCCGAAGGCTGCGGATGCGTCGTCGATGATCCCGCCGGCGACCGCCAACTCCACCGCGGCGGAGTAGAGGGTGGGGCTCTCGGCGCTCCACAGCTGGGGTGTGCGGACATAGAGCCGCTGGCGGCTGCGGGACCGCCCGTTCGCGTCGACGGTCACCGGCACGGTGCCGCATGCGACGGTGGTTCCTGCGGCATCGGTGAGGCTGACGGCCACGTCGACCGTCTCGAGACGGTTGCTCGTGCTCGCCACGACCACGTCTACTTCCACCACAGCGCCGTCCGGTTCGATGTCGACCGCGCTTACTCGAAGTCCGTCGACCGGAATGTGGACGGCGGGTCCGACGTGCAGCCACACGTCACGGTAGATGCCCGCCCCGGTGTACCACCGCGAGTCTCCGCCGTGCCGGGATTCGACCTCGATGAGGTTCTCCTCGCCCATGCGGAGGAACCGGTCGGCGTCGATGGTGAATCCCGAGTACCCGTAGGGACGCTGACCGGCGAAGGCGCCGTTGATGTGCACGGTCGCGTCGCGGTAGACGCCCTCGAACTCGAGGACGATCCGCTGGCCGGCGAGGTCAGCGGCGGGGGTGAACGTCCGACGGTATTGATACGCGCCGGCCGGGAAGTACGCGACGGCACCTTCGCCGTCGGGATCGCGCTGCTCGTGGATCAGGGCATCGTGAGGAAGCGTGACGTCGGCGTAGGGCGTGCTGAGCCCACCGAGCTCGGCGAACGGGTTCTGCTTCGGTCGGAATTGCCAGCCATCGTTGAATGCCGTGCGCTTCATCGGGTCTCCTTCGGTCGTGCGGTGGGGCTGCTCAGGGAATCGCGGATGGCGTCGAGCACCTCCAGGGTGGTGATGCTGTCCGCGAGGGGGTGGGCGGGGTGCTCGGTCCGATGCTCGGCGATCGCGAGAGTGACCGCCTCGAGCATCGGGACATACCCGTTACCTCGGCGATCGTGATGCGTGCGGTGCCGTTCGGTCAGGGCGCGGGCGATCGGCCCCGCCTGCGTGGTGAACTCGTCCGCGGCCCAGAACGGCGCGGGCGCAGTCATCCACCCATCGGAGCCGCTGACGGATGCTGTCGGTTCGATGTACTCGACCATCGATGCGCTCAGCTGCGCGAAGCGGTCGTCGTCGTACTCGAATGTGACGTGCGCGGTGAGGTCGACACCATCGTCCCTAAGGCGACCGGTCGCATGTACGCGCGCGGGTCGCCCGAGCACGTCGAGTGCCAGGGTGACCGGATAGATGCCCTGGTCCAGCATCGTGCTGCTTGCGCGCTCGGCGCTCCAGCGGGTGGATTCGGCGGCACCGAACGGCAACCCGAACGAAGCGCGCACGCTCCTGACCTCGCCGATCGCCCCGGCTCGCGCGGCTGCGACCAGATCGCGGTACGCGGGGTTGAACCGCATCCACATCGCCTCCATCGCGAAACGGCCGTTCACCGCCGCCGCCCTCGCGATCTGCCGGCCCTGGTCGGCGCTCACGGCCATCGGCTTCTCGATGAGGACGTGCTTGCCCGACTCCAGAGCGGCGATCGTGATCGCCGCGTGGGTGGAGTGCGGGGTGGCGATGTAGACCGCGTCGACCGTCGGGTCATCGAGCACCGCGGAGACACTGCGGTGGGCGACAGCGAAGCCGTTGTCCGCCGCGAATGCACGGGCCTTGTCCCGGTCCCGGGAGCACACAGCCTGTCGGCGTGCCCCCGGGACGAGGCGCAGGTCGTCGGAGATGGACTGTGAGATGAAGCCGGTGCCGATGATCGCCCAGTTCGTCTCCGTGTCTTGCGTGGTCACAGCGCTCAGTCGTTCGAGGCGGAGTCCGCCGCAACCCGTCGGGCGGCGAGGTCGCGCTGGATCTGGGAGAGGTTCTTGTCGATGTTGAGGAACCAGATGATGACGCCCATGAGCACGGCGACGATGAGCGGAAGCCAGAGGTAGAGGAAGATCTCCATGCTCACCGCGCTCGCCGGCTGGGTCGTCGCCTGACCGTCGTAGCTGCCTGCCGCCAGCAGCCAGCCGACGAGGGCGACGCCGAGCCCCGCGCCGAAGTTCTGCCCGGCGGTCGCGGCGGCGTACGTCATGCCGTCGAGACGGTGGCCGCTCTTCCACTCGCCGTAGTCGACCACGTCGGCGACGAGGGCGAACAGACCGGCCGCGGCAGGGATACCTCCGACGGAGCGGACGAGTCCACCGGCGATCACAAGGGTGATGTTGCTCGGATCGATGAGCGAGATGAGGATGCCGATGACGGTGACGACGACGCCGATCAGGATGAGCGTGCGCTTGCCGAAGCGGGCGATGAGCGCGGGCATGAACCACAGGCCGATGATCAGCGGGAGGAGCTGAACGAGGCCGAGGAAGCTGTAGATGTTGGGGTCGCCGAGAACGTCCTTGGCGAAGTAGATACCGACACCCGCCGTGCCCGTGAGCAGGTAGTTGAGCAGGAAGAAGCCGAACGCGAGGAAGAAGTACGGGTTGCTGGCGAGGATGCGCAGCGACTTGCCGAGCGGGAGCTTGTGCCCGT
Organism: uncultured Microbacterium sp.; assembly: GCA_963518515.1. GTDB lineage: Bacteria > Actinomycetota > Actinomycetes > Actinomycetales > Microbacteriaceae > Microbacterium. The sequence goes on along the minus strand of CAUQIW010000001.1, from coordinate 182,535 downwards.
CATCCTGCGCCGTCGTCGCCTTCACGCGCTCCTTGGTGCCGAAGAACACGATGAGGAACGTGACGGCCGCGATGCTGCCGTAGACGACCGAGATCATGGTCCAGCCGGCCTGTCCTCCGCCGTTCGCGGTGACGACCGGGATCGTGACGAAGTTCACGACCAGTGTGGTGACCAGGGCGAAGAACGTGCGGATGACAGTGAGGGAGACGCGCATCTTCGAGTTGCTCGTGATCACCGAGAGCAGCGTGTGGTACGCCAGGTTCGACCCGACGAAGCCGACGCCGAGGCAGAGGAAGTACATGGCGAAGGCGTAGAACTCCTTGGCCCCGGCGCCGAGCCCTGCGGGCACGTTGAAGAGCAGGATGAACGAGATCACCACGACGGGAGTCGAGAAGAGGATCCAGGGTCGCGCCTTACCCCAGCGGGTGGAGGTGCGGTCGATGAACGTGCCGAGGATGAGGTCCATCGTGCCGTCGAGCACACGACCGAAGAGCAGCAGGGTTCCCGCGATCGCTGCGCCGATGCCGACCGTGTCGGTGAAGTAGAAGAGGAGGAACGCCGAGATCGGCGCGAAGATCAGGTTGCCGCCGATGTCTCCGACGCCGTACGCGAGCCGCTCGCGGACCTTCAGCTTCTGACCGCTCGGGTCGCCGATCGTCTCGCCGACCGCGACGGCGGCCAGCGATGCCGTCACCGACTCCTCAGCGCTGACAGCTACAGCGGCGCGTTGCTGCGCCGCCGAGGTCCGGGTCGAATCCTTGGCCATGGCTGACTCCTTCGTCATGAATGTGACCGGTCACGGTGACCGCCGGTGTCACGTGTCAGTGACACGCGACACCAAGGTAAGCGGGCGAAGTGTCACGTGTCAATAGCGATGTGCGAGACTGAAGCCATGACGGTAGACGCGCGGCCTGCTCGACGAGCGACGAGCAAAGACGTCGCCGCGAGCGCAGGGGTGTCCCGCTCGACGGTGAGCCAGATCCTCAACGGTGACGAGCGGTTCCCCGAAGAGACTCGCGCACGCGTGCGGGCCGCCGCGGAAACCCTGAACTACCGCCCGTCACGGGCGGGGCGCGCTCTGGTCACCGGCCTCAGCGACATCGTCGTGCTCGTGGTCCCCCACGCGACCTTCGGGCCTCATCTGCAGGACTCCGTCGATCGGATCACCGGCGCCAGTGCGACGGCCGGCATGAGCGTCGTCGTGCGATTCGCGAGGATGCACGACGAGACGACACTCACCTCGGTGCTCGATCTGCGGCCGGCCGCCGTCGTCGACTTCGGCGTCTTCACTCCGCAGCAGCGCGATCGGATCGACGCATCGGGGACGCTCGTGGTTCCTCGGCGCGCGCATGTCGCCGAAGGCGCTGACCCCGATCCGATCGACATCGAGATCGGGCGGATCCAGGTCCGCGAACTGCTGCGCAACGGCTCCCGACGCCTGGTCTACGCCGCACTCGAGGACAAGCGCCTCGACCCGTTCGGGCCGCCGCGTCTCGAGGGCATCCGCCGCGAAGCGCAGGAGCGCGGCCTCGATGCGCCGCTCACCCCGCGTATCCCGCTCGACATCGAGGGCGCCGCCACGTCGCTGCAGGAAGTGCGCGCCGAAGCAGGCCCCGACCCTCTCGGCATCTGCGCCTACAACGACGACGTGGCGATCGCGGTCGTCGCCGCCAGTCGCGAGCTCGGACTGCGGGTCCCCGAAGATGTCGCCGTCATCGGCGTCGACAGGACGGCTGTCGGCCAGCTCGTCAGCCCGAGGCTCAGCACGGTGGCCATCGACCAGCCCCTCCTCATGGATGCGCTCGTGCAGGACCTGGCCGCCCTGTCCACGCGCCGTGGGGATGCTGATGCCTCTCGAAACGAGCTCGACCTCCGTCGCGTGCTCGAACTCGTCCGCGGAGAGACGACGTAGTCGTCGAGGGAAACCGGCCTCGGGGCCGCAGGGCGACGGAGCATCCGAGAGAGCCCCAGGGCCCACCCCGGATACGGAGAAACCCCCTCACGAAGAGGGGGTTTCCATGGCGGTGACGGTGGGATTTGAACCCACGGTAGGGATTAACCTACACAACATTTCGAGTGTTGCACCTTCGGCCGCTCGGACACGTCACCGCGGACAAGCTTACGCGACAGCGGGCGGCGACGCGAATCGAGGCGCCTTTTCTCCGGTCGGCCCTCCCACGGCCGGCGCGCACGCCTTGTTAGGATCGCCTAAGGCACCCCGTGCGAGCGGATGACCGGCGACGACGGGGCCGAACCGGAGGGACCCAGCATGGGATTCATCACGTCAGCGGCGTTGGCGGAGACCGGCTACGTGGTGCTCGACGACCACGACCAGGCATCCGACCCGATCGAGTGGACCGACCTCGAGTACATCGGCTGGCGATCGTCCGGAGTCACGCGCTTCGCGCCGCTCGCGAGCTACTCGGGCCAGATCGAGTGCAACGGCTTCTGGAACCAGACCCCTCCGCGCACCGATAAAGACGGCGTGTGGGTGCCGTCGCAGGTAGCGATCGCCCCGACCCTGCAGCGCCGCGCGCTCGAGCCGGGCGCCGGCGTCGGACGTTGCCGCGTCATCGAGCTGCAGCCGAACACGTATGCCGACGCCGTCTACAACCTGCACCAGGACGACAACAACCGCCTCAACGACGAGGGCACCGGCTGGGTCGTGCGCGGCTACTACAACCTCACCGATGACTCCGAGTCGATGCTGCTCCTGCGTTCCGACCGCTTCGACCCCGCCACCGAGATTCGACTGCCGCTCGGGGCGGGGTCGCGGATCATCGTCGACACCCAGCGCTTCTGGCACGCGGTCTGGCACAGGGGCTCCGCACCGCGCTACTCGCTGATCATCTCGTGGACGTCCGGCCCCGAACTCGACGCCTACATCGAGGCGAATCACGGCGACCCGCACCCGACGACGGTCGACCTCGACCCGCAGCTGGTCGACGACGCGCAGGTCGAGCTGCACCGCCGCATCGAAGAGCGCCGCCGCGCCTTCGAGGCGCAGGGCATCGTCATGGAGCCCCGCGCCGACCTCAACGTCTGACGGGGTTGGTCGCGGCCTCCCCTCGCCTGCTGCGCCCGGGCACGATTTCGGAGCACGAGCCCGCCACGCCGCTCTCACCACGGATGCCGCGGCGCGCCGCTTCCGGCATCCGAAGCCGTGCCCGGCGGGCGGGCCCCGCGCCCGGCCAGGCGGGCAAGGTCAGGCCAGGCGGGGGCAGTCCGCACACCGGTCGTTGAGCGAGCACGGCGAGACGATAGGCCCTATCGCTCGACCGTACGACCCTCTTCGATCCTGACGACGCGGTCGACCGTGCCGGCCGGCGGAGCCACGTGTGAGATCAGCAGCACCGACTGCCCGCCCGCCGCGTCGAGGAGGTCGCGCAGCAGAGCATCCGACGCCTCGGGGTCGACACCTGCCGTCGGCTCATCGAGCACGAGCACCGGGAACCCGCGCAGCAGCGCCCGCGCGAGTGCGAGGCGCTGCGCCTGTCCACCCGATACGAGCCCCCCGCGGTCGCCGACGCGCGCATCGAGCCCGCCCCGACCGCGCACCCACTCGCCGAGACCCACCCGATCGAGCACCGCGAGCAGATCGTCGTCGGTCGCCGTGTCGCGGGCGAACAGCAGGTTCTGCCTCACGTCCTCGTCGAAGAGCTGAGGATGCTGCTCGCACAGCCCGACGATGCGTCGCAGTGCGGGTCCGGACATCTCCGTCGCATCCGCGCCGCCGACGAGATACTCGCCCTCCACGCGCAGGAATCCGACGAGCGCGGCGGCCAGCGAGCTCTTGCCCGCGCCACTCGGCCCCGCGACCAGCACCCGCTCGCCAGGACCCAGGTCGAGGTCGACACCCCGCAGCGCCGGAGCTCCGCCCGGCCACTGCGCCCGCACTCCGCGCAGTCGCAGCGCCGGCGGCTCGGTGAGGTCAGGAGCATCCGCGCCCTCATCCGATCGCAGCTCGGTGGGCATGTGCGAGGGCAGCACGTCGACGATGCGCTCGGCGCTCGATCGCACGCTGCGCCAGGATGCCGCGGCGATGGGCACCGCGCCGAAGACCTCGAACACGACCATGGGCACGAGCACCGCGACAGCGAGCCAGGGGCCGTCGATCGTGCCCGTGCTGAGACCTGGTGCAGCCGCGGCGAGCGCCCAGACCGACGCGGCACCGGCGACGGCCGACACGACTCCCGCCGCGACCGCCTGCGCGAGCGACGCCCTGCTCACCGCGCGACGGAGCTCAGCATCCGCCAGCCGCACGCGCTCCCGAGCCTGCGGCTCCGCCCCGAACGCGAGCAGCACGTCGAGGCCGCCGAGGTAATCGGTGAGCGCCGCCGAGAGATCGCCGCGTCGGCTCGACACCGCAGCCTCCGCACGGGAGCCGAACACCCAGCCGAGACCGATCGCTGCGGCTGCGGCGATGACGAGGCAGGCCGCGAGAGTGAGGGCGGCGGGCGGCGAGACGAAGAAGAGGAATGCGACCGCGCCCACCGCGACGAGCCCCGACACGGCGAGCGGCTGCACCACCCGCAGCGGAAGATTCTGCAGGTTCTCGACGTCGTCGACCAGGGCCGACAGCACCCGCCCGTGGTCGGTGCGTCCGAGACCCGCGGGCGAGAGCGGTGTCAGCCGCCGCACCATGTCGGCGCGCGTCGAGGCGAGCTGGCGCAGCGCGGCGTCGTGTCCGCTCAGTCGTTCGAGGTAGCGGGTCACCGCCCGCGAGACCGCGAAGAACCGCACACCCACCACCGCGATCGACAACGGAACGAGCGAGTCGACGATCGACGCGCTGACGATCAGCCAGCCGCTCACCGCGAGGAGGCTCACCGCGGCTCCGGCCGACAGGATGCCCCAGATCAGTCCGGGCAGGAAGCGACGGATCGGCGGTTGGGCCAGCCTCAGCACCTCGCGGATGCGTCGGGCGTCGGCCCCCTGACGCCCGACGGGTCTCTGCACCCCCTCGGGTCCCTGAGCCCCCGTGGGTCCCTGAGCTTGTCGAAGGGCCATGCGAGGTTTCTTGGGTCCCTGAGCTCGTCGAAGGGCCATGCGAGGCTTCTTGGACCCCTGAGCTCGTCGAAGGGTCATGCGCTCACCCCCAGTGCGACGACCTGGTCGGCGATGTCCCTGGCCGTGCGACGGTGCGAGACGAGCAGCACTGTGGCACCGGCATCCGCTCGCTCGCGCAGCGACGACCACAGCCGCGCCTCGGTCTCGGGGTCGAGCGCGCTCGACGGCTCATCGAGGGCGAGCACCGCGTCCGGACGTTCCGCATGCCGGTACAGCGCTCTGGCGACGGCGACCCGCTGCGCCTGCCCTCCCGACAAGCCACTCCCCTGCACTCCGAGCTCGAGCGCCGCATCGACGTCGTTCGCGCAGGCGTCGTCGAGCGCGCGCCGGATGCCGTCGGCGTCGGACGGACCCGCAGCTGCCCTCGCACTTCCCAGGGCGACGTTCTCGGCGACCGTGCCGCGGCTGAGCTGCGGTCGCTGCCCGCTCCAGGCCAGCCATTCCGAAGGGGCGAGAGTGCGAACGTCGACGCCGCCGATCGTCGCTGCGCCCTCGAACGCGACCGCACCCCGCAGCGCGGCGAGCAGGCTCGACTTGCCGGCGCCGCTCGGTCCCTCGATCAGCGTGACCGTGCCGGGCTCGGCGACGAAGGATACGGGCGGCAGATCGCGTACTCGCAGGTCGGCGACGAGCAGGTTTCGGGCGCTCGGCGTTCGCAATTCAGCATGGATGCGCTCAGGAGCGGCGTTCGGGGTCGGATCCAGGCCCGACCCGTCCGTCCGTGCGGAGTTATGAACGGCCCGCTCGGCAGACCGCGCCTCGTCGAGCACCGCGAACACGTCATCGGTCGCGGCAACACCCTCTGCGGCGGCGTGGAATTGCACACCGACCTGACGGATCGGCAGGAACGCCTCGGGCGCGAGCAGCAGCACGAACAAGCCGACCTCGAGCGACAGGTCACCCGACAGCAGCCGGAACCCGACCGCCACCGCGATCAGCGCTACGGCGATCGACGCCAGCAGCTCCATCGCGAACCCCGACAGGAACGAGTAGCGCAGCACCTTCATGGTCTCGCGCCGGTAGTCGTCCGACGTGCGCTCGATCTGCTCGGCGGCGCGGCGATCACGCCCGAACAGACGCAGCGTCGACAGCCCCTGCACGGTGTCGGCGAAACGCACGGCGAGCCTCTGCAGCGTCTGCCACTGCCGCCGCTGCACCGTACGGGTGGCGATGCCGATGAGGATGAGGAACAGCGGGATCAGCGGCAGGGTGATCGCCGCGGTCAAGCCACTCGGCCAATCCCACCACCACATCACCGCGAGCAGCACGGGCGTCGCGATCACGGTGAGCACGAGCTGCGGGATGTAGCGGGCGAAGTAGGCGTCGAGAGCCTCCAGGCCGTGCCCCGCGGTGACGGCGAGTCCCGCCTGACTACGCTGCGCGAGCCATCCGGGACCGAGGCGTCCGATCGCAGCGATCAGCGCCGCGCGCAGCTGCATCCCGGTCTTCGCGGCGGCTCGGGTTCCCGCCGCGTCGGAGGCGGCGATCAGCCCGCCTCGCACCGCGGCGAGCGCGAGCAGCCCCAGCAGCGAGGAGGTGACGTCGCGTCCGGCGAGAGCGCCGGTCACCGCATCGGTCAGCATCCAGGCGAACGCGACGGTCACAGCGGTCTGCACGACTCCGATCAGCGCTGACGCCACCAGGAAGCATCGTGCCGCGGCGGCGTACCGCACCAGCCGCGGATCGACCGGCTTCATCGGGGGGCGCGTTTCGTCTCGGGCACGCTGCGCGCGGCCTCGCTCAACGACCGGGTCCCGGGCGCCGAGCGAGCGAAGCGAGACGAAACGCCCTCAGCCTGCAACAGATTCACGCGTGCGCCGGAGCCCCCTCGATCGAGGTGCGGGTGACGCGCTTGCGGAAGATCCAGTACGTCCACGCCTGGTACGCCAGCACGAGCGGCAGGGCGACCAGGGCTGTCCAACTCATGATCGTCAGCGTATACGCCGTGCTCGACGCGTTCTCGATCGTGAGACTGAACGCCGGGTCGATCGTCGACGGCATGACGAACGGGAAGAGCGCGGTGAAGAGCATGACCACCGCGGATGCCACGGTGACGGCGCCCGCGGCGAACGCGCGACCGTCGAGACCCCGCACCGAGAAGACGACCGCGGCGATCAGCGCGACGGCGGCGACCGCACCGCACACGATGACACCCCAGAGCAACGGAGCTTCGCGCCCCGCGGCCATGCCGACGGTCCACACGACGGTGGCCGCCGCGAGGACGACGGTCGGCGCGGCGGCGAGCTTCGCCAGGCGACGAGCATCCGCGTGCACCTGCCCGTCGGTCTTCAGTGCGACGAACAGCACTCCGTGCAGGAAGAAGATGAGCAGCGTCGTGGCGCCGACGAGCAGCGCGTACGGGTTGAGCAGCGCGAAGAATCCGCCGACGTACACGTGGCTCTCGTCCAGCGCCACGCCCTGCACGATGTTGCCGAACGCCACGCCCCAGAGGAAGGCGGGCACGGCCGAGCCGATCACGATCATCCGGTCGAAGCGGCGCTTCCACTCTGCGCCCTCACGCTGGTGCCGGTACTCGAACGACACCCCGCGCAGGATCAGCGCGAGCAGGATCAGCAGCAGCGGCAGGTAGAAGCCGCTGAACAGCGTCGCGTACCACTCGGGGAACGACGCGAACAGGCATGCGCCGGCCACGATGACCCAGGTCTCGTTGAGATCCCAAATCGGGCCGATGGTGTTGATGACCTGACGTCTCGACACGTCGTCGCGCCCCAGGAAGGGCAGCGACATGCCGACGCCGAAGTCGAACCCGTCGAGCACGAAGTAGCCGACGAAGAGGAAGGCGACGATCCAGAACCACATGTATTCCACGGTGCGACCTCGCTTCTCAGTACACGACAGACGGCAGCTGGGCCGTCTCCTCGTGAGGTTCTTCTTCGGTGTCCGGCCCCTTCTGGGCGGCCCTGATGATGAGCTTGATCTCGACGACGGCGAGTGAGGCGTAGATCGCGGTGAAGGCGATCAGCGAGATCAGCACCTCGAGTCCGCTCACTCCGGGCGAGACGCCGTCCTGGGTGGTCATCAGCCCGAACACGATCCAGGGCTGCCGGCCCATCTCCGTGAAGACCCAGCCCATGATGTTGGCGAACAGGGCGAGCGGGAACGACCAGATCGCGAGCTTCCACATCCACGGAGCCGGCGGGTTCTTGGCGCTCTTGCGCGTCAACCACAGACCGGCGACGGCGACCAGCGCTGCGGCGATGCCGAGGCCGATCATCCAGCGGAACGCCCAGTAGGTGACCCAGAGGATGGGGGCGAACTCGGTGAGGCCGGTGTCGGCGAAGGTCGTGCCGTACTCGGCGTTGAGGTCGTTGATGCCGTGCACGCACGCGTCGAAGGAGTGCGTCGACAGCAGCGACAGCAGATAGGGCACGCGGATCGAGAAGAGCTCCGAGCTGCCGTCCGGCGTGCCCAGCGTGAAGATGCTGAACGAGGCGTCATACCCGCAGACGGTGTTGAACGTCGCCTCGGCCGCCGCCATCTTCATCGGCTGCGCGGCGTACATGGCGAGTCCGAGCTGGTCGCCCGTGAGCAGCACGCCTGCCGTCGAGACGAGCATCGCCCAGAGCCCGAACTTCAGCGAGATGCGCATGGTGTCGAGGTGCTGGCCGCGCGCGAGGTGCCAGGCCGAGACCGAGATGACCACACCCGCCGCGAACATCAGTGCGCCGAAGATCGTGTGCGGGAACGCCGCGAGCGCCACCGGGTTCGTCAGCAGCGCCCAGATGTCGGTGAGCTCCGCGCGGTTCGTCTCGGGGTTGTAGACGTAGCCGACCGGGTTCTGCATGAACGCGTTCGCGGCGATGATGAAGTACGCCGAGAGGATGCTGCCGATCGAGACGCACCAGATCGTGGCCAGGTGCAGCTTCTGCGGCAGCTTGTCCCATCCGAAGATCCAGAGCCCGATGAAGGTCGCCTCGAAGAAGAAGGCGAGCAGCCCTTCGAAGGCCAGCGGAGCACCGAACACGTCGCCGACGAAGCGCGAGTAGTCGGACCAGTTCATGCCGAACTGGAACTCCTGCACGATTCCGGTGACCACACCCATGGCGAAGTTGATCAGGAAGATCTTGCCGAAGAACCGCGTGAGGTGGAGGTACTGCACCTTGCCGGTGCGCACCCACGCGGTCTGGAAGATCGCCGCGACCAGCGCCATGCCGATCGTGAGCGGCACGAACAGGTAGTGGTAGACGGTCGTCAGACCGAACTGCCACCGGGACAGGACCAGGGGGTCGAGCCATTCCATTAGCCACTCCTTCTCGTATGCGCGCGGGCACGCTGGCGCTGACCCGCCTCCGTCATGGGGTCGCGGATCGCGTGTGAGGCTGCGCGGCTAGGCCGCCGTCACCTCCGACAGATGCAGCTGCACAGTGCACTCCGCGGGGATCTCGGAGGTGCGCACGGCCCCGGCGGCGAGCGGCCCACCGGCTTCGGTGAGCACCCCCTGCATGAGGCCGAGGTGCACGGTACACAGCATCGGACGGTCTTCGGGCCGGCCCGCGGCATGCGGGCAGGGGCTGAGGTCCACGGTGAGCTGCACGTCGTCGATGACGGGCTCGAAGCCGCTCTCCTCCAGATGTTCGATCAGGGCGTCCAGCTGGTAGGTCGCGTCACGACCCAGAGCGGATGCGGATGCCGGCAGCACGCGGCGCAGCAGGTCACCGCGCTCGGCGGCGGCCTTGGCCTTGTTCCTGGCGATCGGACTGGACGCGTCACCGGTTCCGGTGGCCGCGCTGTACAGGGTGCGGGGCCGTCCGCGGGTGGTGCGGTGCTCGCTGGCCTGGACGACGTAGCCGCCCTCGACGAGACGCTGCAGGTGCTCGCGCACCGTGTTCGCGTGCAGGCCGGTGGCCGCGCTGAGCTCGCCGAGAGTGAGCGCCGCTCCGGTCGATCCACCGCTGTGTGCCGCAGCGCTCGCCTCGAACAGCAGGTGCAGGAGCTGCACTCGCGAGAAGGTCGATATCGGCCCGCAGACGGGCCCGCCGTTGGCCATGAATCCAGTATCCCGCGGGGCGCCCGCGCCTTCGACGGTTTCGGCCGTGAATAATGCCCTGGGCGATAGGGATGTCGGATACCGGCGATAGCCTGACTGCATGGCTGTCCGAAAACCCGCTCCTCCCGCGTTCGTGTGCACGGAATGCGGGTGGACGACCGCCAAGTGGGTGGGCCGCTGCGGCGAATGCCAGCAGTGGGGCACCGTGCAGGAGAAGGCGGCGCCGACCGGCATCATGCGCCACGTCAGCGCGCTCGCACCGAGCGCCGACCGCGCTGCGCGCCCGATCACCCAGATCACCACCGAAGACGCTCCTCGACGCACGAGCGGCGTCGGCGAGTTCGACCGTGTGCTCGGCGGCGGTGTCGTTCCGGGAGCAGCGATCCTGCTCAGCGGCGAGCCGGGCGTGGGCAAGTCGACCCTGCTGCTCGAAGTCGCGGCGCAGTCGGCTCGCGCAGGCCGCCGTGTGCTCTACGCGAGCGCCGAGGAGTCGCCCGCACAGGTTCGTCTGCGCGCCGAGCGCACGGGCGCGCTGCACGACGAGCTCTACCTCGCGAGCGAGACCGATCTCGCCACGATCCTCGGCCACATCGACGAGGTGCAGCCGCAGCTCGTGATCGTCGACTCGGTGCAGACCGTGTCGTCGTCGCTGATCGACGGTGCCGCCGGGCAGCCGAGCCAGGTGCGCGAGGTGGCCGCCACCCTGATCAGAGTCGCCAAGGATCGCGGTCTGCCCATCATCATCGTCGGCCACGTCACGAAAGACGGTCAGGTCGCCGGGCCCCGCATGCTCGAGCACCTCGTCGACGTCGTGTGTCACTTCGAGGGCGACCCGCAGACATCGCTGCGCTTCATCCGCGCGCTGAAGAACCGGTTCGGGCCCACCGACGAGGTCGGATGCTTCGAGATGACGGGCGACGGCATCGCCGAGGTGCCCGACCCCTCCGGCCTGTTCCTGTCGCAGGGAGAGACCGAGCCCGGCACCTGCGTCGCGATCTCGCTCGAGGGCCGCCGAGCGCTGCCCGTCGAGGTGCAGGCGCTGACGATCGCCACCACCGCGCCGAATCCGCGCCGCATCGTGCATGGCCTCGACTCCTCGCGAGTCGCCATGGTGCTCGCGATCCTGGAACGCCGGGCGCAGATCAAGACGAGCAACCTCGACGTGTACGTCTCGACGGTCGGCGGCGTGCGCTTCACCGAGCCGGCGGCCGATCTCGCGATCGCGATCGCGGTGGCCGGGTCGATCCAGCAGATCTCGGTGCCGCGCACGGTCGCCGCGGTCGGCGAGCTGAGCCTCGCGGGCGAGATCAGGCCGGTCACGCAGTCGGCTCAGCGTCGGTCGGAGGCCGCACGCCTCGGTTACGACCAGGTCGTCGACGATCGCTCGAAGACGTTGCGCGCCGCCCTGACCGATGTGCGCGCCCGCAACACCTCACGCCACGGAGAGCGTGACATCCCCCCGTTCTGACCGTCACGACTGCCCCGCACCGGCGTCCGGCCCGCCGAACGCGACAAACCGCCATACCGACCGTCGTGCCCGCCCGGGCATCCGGCCCGCCCGTCAACGCTGTGAGGTCGAGTAGGCCCCGGCATCCAGCAATCCAGGTGCACGATCGACCCCACACCGAGGCACGAGCATCCCCCAGCGTTGCGAGGCCCGATAAGCCCCGGATACCCGCGTTCCAGGAGCGAAACTGACCGCGCACCGAAGGGGCGGAGCATCCCCCGGCGCTGTGAGGCCGGATAAGCACCGGATTTCCGCCTTCCAGGAGCGAGAGTGACCTCGCACGGCGCACGAGAGCACGGCGGGCGCGCGGACGGGCTCAGGCGTCGAGGGCCCTGATCAGGTCTTCGGGAGACGCCTGCATCGGATGCGGCCCGGCGATGTCGAGGAAGACCGTGGTGATCGGGTGCGCCGCAAGGAACGAGCGCAGCCAGTCGGCGGTGTAGATGCCCACCCCCGGCGGCAGATTGTCGGGCTTGTTCTTGGCATCGCTGAAGAGCAGCAGTGCGAGATCGCCCGAGTTCGGGTCGCGGTACGTCCACACCTCACCGGTGTCGAGGGGATTGTCCCGAGCACCCGGCTTGACCAGCGGCACGACGGTGGTGCCGTGTCGCAGCGCGAGTGCCACGGCGGCGATGTCCTGCTTCTCGAGCGCCTGCGCGAGAGCATCCGATCGGAAGTCCTCGGGTGCGGGCTTGTTCTTGCCGGACTTCGCCTTCTTCGCTGCCATGCCTCCAGCTTAGGCATGACGGCGACACCGAACAGGCATCCACCGAACAGGCATCGCCCGAACAGGCATCGCCCCGGAACAGAGAGGGGCCCTCTCGAAGTCGCCATTGGGGAATAGGGAGTTCGAAAGGGCCCGCGGGTTCTCGAGCGGCGGATGTCGAAGCGCTGGGGACGCTGTAGCTCGACGCCACTGGGGATGGCATGGTGCCGCATGTACTGGAGAACCAGTTCAATGGTATCCCAAACGGCGCACCATGTCACCGCTCATAGGGACTGCACAGCAATGAGCATCACCGGGCGCGCCGCGATCAGTACAGCAGGATCTGCTTCGTGGTGGCGGCCTTGAAGCCGCCGATCTCGACGGCCACGTGATACGACGATCCGCCGCCCGGAGCGCGCGCGCGATTCTCCTGCGCGCAGGTGTCCACGCTCGACCGGGTACGGTCCCACACCACCGGGACCTTGCTGGTCACCGTGGCGCCCGCCGCGAGCGTGGCGATCATGCTGCTCGGGTTCGCCTGGCAGTCGGTCGACCGCCACCACACGTCGGAACCGCTCGACACCGTGAAGACCTGGGTGGTCGACCCCACGTCGATCGTGCAGTCGGTCGGACCGCGGTTGGTGAGCGAGATCGAGATGTTGGGTAGCACCCCGGCGTCATAGGTATCGGCATCCGTCACGGCGGTCACCTCGACGTCTCTCGCCTCGCAGGCCACGAGCCCCGGTGTCTCCTCCGCCGACGGATCGGGTGAGGGCGACTCCTCGGCTTCCGCCGGAGGTGGCGTCGATGCGGTGGCGCTGGGCGTCGCAGGGGTCGTCGCCGTGGAGGTCGGCGCGGGAGCAGCCTCCGACGCACCGGCCCATGGCCGCGCGATGAGCAGCCACACCGAGATGCCGATGACGGCGACGATCAGCACGGCGGAGACCAGGGTCACCAGTCGCCGACGACGATAGACGGCGGCGGAGTGGCGGGGCATCATCACAGGTTAGTTGAGCCTTTTCAGCATCCTGGTGTTGCCGAGCGTGTTCGGCTTCACATGTGCAAGATCGAGGAACTCCTCGACACCCGCATCGCCGCTGCGCAGCAGTTGCGAGTAGACGTCGGGGTCCACGACCTGCTCGCCGATCGTCGTGTACCCGCGGCGTCCGAAGAACTCGACCTCGAACGTCAGGCAGAACAGCCGGGACAGACCGAGGATCCGCGCCTGCTCTTCGAGCTGCCCGACGATCGCGCCGCCGACGCCGTGATGCAGCCAGTCGGCGCGGACCATGAGGGTGCGCACCTCGCCGAGGTCCTCCCAGAACACGTGCAGCGCGCCGCACCCGACGAGCTCGCCGTCGGCCTCGGCCACGACGAACTCCTGCACCGCGCCGTAGAGCACCGCGAGATCCTTGCCGAGCAGGATCCGCTGCTCGACCATGGGCTGCAGGAGGGCGCGGATGCCGACGATGTCGGTGCTGCGCGCCGGCCGGACGATGTACTCACTCACCAGACCAGCCTAGAACCCGGTCCTGGCGGCAGGCTGAGCCGACCCGGGGAGCCCGCATCCCGAGCACGGCTTCGGACCCTGGACCAGACACGCCGCACAATACGAGCCTGCCGACGGCGCGTCGCCCACGCGATCCGAAGTTGTGCCCGGGCAGGCACAGAAGAAGGGGCGGATGCCGTAGCATCCGCCCCTTCCTCAACCTGGGTCCCTGAGCCTGTCGAAGGGCCCTGACCCACCTGGGTCCCTGAGCCTGTCGAAGGGCCCTGAGCCCGTCGAAGGACTACTCCCCGCCGCTGACCGCCAGGTCGGGCGTGCCGGGGATCGTTCCGCCGGTGTTGATCCCGACCGAGACCTTCTCGCCGCGAGGACCGTGCTCGAACAGGAACTCGCCGTTCTCGGAATCCACCTTGACGTGGTCTCCGGGGTTGAGCTCGCCGTGCAGGATCTTCTCGCTGAGGCGGTCTTCGATCTCGTGCTGCATCGCGCGGCGCAGCGGGCGGGCACCGAGTGCCGGGTCGAACCCGATCTCGATGAGACGCTCCTTGGCCGGCAGAGACAGCTCGATCGTCATGTCGCGGTCGAGCAGACGCTCTCCGAGGCGCTTGGTGAACAGATCGACGATCTGCACCAGCTCGCTCTTCGACAGCTGCGGGAACACGATGATGTCGTCGACGCGGTTGAGGAACTCGGGCTTGAAGTTGCGCTTGAGCTCTTCGTTGACCTTGCCCTTCATCCGCTCGTAGTTCGTCGAGTTGACGCCCTCGATCTGGAATCCGACCGGACCACCGGCGATGTCACGAGCACCGAGGTTGGTGGTCATGATGATGACGGTGTTCTTGAAGTCGATCATGCGACCCTGACCGTCGGTCAGACGACCCTCTTCGAGGATCTGCAGGAGCGAGTTGAAGATGTCCGGGTGCGCCTTCTCGATCTCGTCGAAGAGCACGACACTGAACGGCTTGCGGCGCACCTTCTCGGTGAGCTGGCCGCCCTCTTCGAATCCGACGAATCCGGGAGGGGCACCGAACAGACGCGAGACGGTGTGCTTCTCACCGAACTCGCTCATGTCGAGCGAGATCAGCGCGGCCTCGTCGTCGAAGAGGAACTCCGCGAGCGCCTTGGCGAGCTCAGTCTTTCCGACACCCGTGGGGCCGGCGAAGATGAACGATCCCGACGGACGCTTCGGGTCCTTGAGTCCGGCACGCTGGCGACGGATCGTCTTCGAGAGGGCGGCGATCGCCTCTTCCTGACCGATGACGCGCTGGTGCAGGGCCTTCTCCATGAAGACGAGTCGCGAGGACTCCTCCTCGGTCAGCTTGAAGACCGGGATGCCGGTGGCCTGTGCGAGCACCTCGGCGATCAGACCCTCATCGACGACCGCGGAGGTCGCGACGTCGCCTGCACGCCACTGCTTCTCGAGGCGCAGGCGCTCGGCGAGGAGGCTCTTCTCCTCGTCGCGCAGCGATGCGGCCTTCTCGAAGTCCTGCTCTTCGCTGGCGACTTCCTTCTGCTCGCGGACCTTGGCGATCTTCTCGTCGAACTCGCGCAGCTCGGGCGGGCTCGACAGGATGCTCAGACGCAGGCGTGCACCGGCCTCATCGATCAGGTCGATCGCCTTGTCGGGCAGGAACCGGTCGGAGACGTAGCGGTCGGCGAGGTTCGAGGCCGCGACGATGGCGCCGTCGGTGATCTGCACCTTGTGGTGCGCCTCGTACCGGTCGCGCAGTCCCTTCAGGATGTTGATCGTGTGAGGAAGGCTCGGCTCGTTGACCTGGATCGACTGGAAGCGGCGCTCGAGAGCGGCATCCTTCTCGAAGTGCTTGCGGTACTCGTCGAGCGTGGTCGCACCGATGGTCTGGAGCTCGCCACGAGCGAGGAGCGGCTTGAGGATGCTGGCCGCGTCGATCGCGCCCTCTGCTGCGCCCGCACCGACGAGGGTGTGGATCTCGTCGATGAAGACGATGATGTCGCCGCGGGTGCGGATCTCCTTGGTGACCTTCTTCAGGCGCTCCTCGAAGTCTCCGCGGTAGCGGGAACCGGCGATGAGCGAGCCGAGGTCGAGCGAGTAGAGCTGCTTGTCCTTCAGGGTCTCGGGCACATCGCCCTTGACGATGGCCTGCGCGAGGCCCTCGACGACGGCGGTCTTTCCGACACCGGGCTCACCGATGAGGACGGGGTTGTTCTTGGAGCGGCGAGACAGGATCTGCATGACCCGCTCGATCTCCTTCTCGCGCCCGATGACCGGGTCGAGCTTGTTGTCGCGGGCGGCCTGGGTCAGGTTGCGACCGAACTGGTCGAGCACCTGGGATCCGCCCTGGGTTCCGGCGGGCGAGTCGTTCGACTGCGCGCCGACGGCTGCGGTCTCGCGACCGGGGGCACCGGAGAGGAGCTGGATGACCTGCTGGCGGACCTTGTTGAGGTCTGCGCCGAGCTTCACGAGCACCTGGGCGGCGACTCCCTCACCCTCACGGATGAGACCGAGCAGGATGTGCTCGGTGCCGATGTAGTTGTGGCCGAGCTGAAGGGCCTCGCGGAGGCTGAGCTCGAGCACCTTCTTGGCGCGCGGCGTGAACGGGATGTGGCCGGTCGGCTGCTGCTGACCCTGGCCGATGATGTCCTGTACCTGCTCGCGTACGGCGTCAAGGGAGATGCCGAGACTTTCGAGCGCCTTGGCGGCGACGCCCTCGCCCTCGTGGATGAGGCCGAGCAGGATGTGCTCGGTGCCGATGTAGTTGTGGTTGAGCATCTTCGCCTCTTCTTGGGCGAGGACGACCACTCGACGGGCTCGGTCCGTGAATCTCTCGAACATGCTGTGACTCCTTATTCGCGCTGGGGCGAAGCACTGATGCCAATGACGACCTCTGCGCTTGTACATCGAGAGTAACCACCGCACGGATGCTGTATGCCCGTGTTCGCCGTGGGCATAGCGCCGCCGCTGCCGCCTCCTGTCGGCGGGCGGCGGCACCGTCGGGCTTGACGCGATTATCGAAAGTCGTTATGTTAACGTTTATCGCTAATAACGAAGATCGATAAGGAGTGATCATGACCTCGCCCACGAAAAGCCCCCTCTCGAAGAGCGACTCGGGCGCACTGCTCGGATTCTCGATCGCCGGCGTGCTGATCGCCGCGTACATCTCATTCCGGTCGGTGCTCCGCATCATCGAGCTCGCCGGCGGTGAGAACGTCGCCGTGCCCGTCGAGTTCGCGGGCGACAGTGTCGACCTTCCCCTCTCCGACGGCTCAGGGAGCGTCGCCGTCGGCCTCGATCGTGCCACCCTGACCGCGGCCGACCTTCCCGCCATCGCCGCGGTGCCGGGCATCCTCGCCCAGGTCGTGCAGATCATCACGATCGTCGTGGTGATCGGATGCCTGCTCGTGCTGGCACGCAGCATCGTGCGCGGACGCATCTTCAGCCGTGCGCACACGGCGCTCGTCTCGACCGCCGGCATCACGGGCCTCGTGGGATTCGCCGCCGTGCAGTTCTTCGACAACATGCTCGCGAACGCCACGGTGCACGCCGTCACGGACAACCGGATCGACACCACGGTGCTGAGCATCGAACCGTTCACCTTCGTGCTCGGCGCCTTCATCATCGCCCTGATCGGCACGGTGTTCGTGATCGGCGACCGCCTGCAGCGCGACACGGACGGGCTCGTCTGATGGCCGCCTCGACCTCGACCCGTCCGGAGAGGACGGATGCCGTCACCGTCATCTTCTATGCGATCGCCTCGATCGTGATCGTCGGCGTCGCGACCTGGCTGCGCGTCGTGCAGACGTTCCGGGCTGACGGGATCGCCTGGGTCGTGCCGATCGATGAGATGCCGATCGAGGGTACCGCCGACTCCGGCGGGACGGCGATCCGCGGCATCGCTCAGGAGGTGCTGATCGTCGCCCCCGACGTGAACGCCGTGTCCATCGCGGCCATCGTCGCGGCCATCGCCGTCTGGGCGCTCTCGGCGTTGCTGATCATCGGCTGCGTGCTGACGCTCGCCGCCAACTTCCTGCGCGCACGGTTCTTCGTGGCCGCGAACGTGCGGGCACTGGTCGCGACGGGGTGGACGCTCGTGGCCGCTCCCGTCGTGATCCTGCTCCTGGAGACCATGGGACGCAACGGCGTGCTCTCGGCCGTAGGGATCGGAGCGGGCGAACCCACGCATCCTGCCGAGTTCTGGGCGATCCTGCCCGTCTTCGGCATCGGGATCGCCGTGGGCCTCATCGCCGTCGCCTTCCGACGCGGCATCCGCACCCAGCAGGAGAACGCGACACTGAAGAAGGACACCGAGGGCCTCGTATGAGCCCGGCGGAGAACGACGACGAGCTCACGGGCATCCACTGCCGTCTCGACGAGCTGCTGGCCGAGCGCGGCATGACCCTCACCGAGCTGAGCTCGCGCGTGGGCGTGAGCATCGTGAATCTCTCGGTGCTGAAGAACGATCGCGCCAGAGCGATCAGATACTCGACCCTGCGCGCGATCTGCGACGCCCTCGGATGCGAGGTCGGCGACCTGCTGGTCCTCGCCTGACCCGCTACGCCTGTGCGGGCGGAGCAGGGGGCGCCGGCTGTACGGGCTGAGCCGGGGTCACCGGCTCGACCACGACGGCGGTGCCGTATGCGCAGATCTCCGTGAAGTTCTGGATCGACCCCGCATCGAAGCGCATCGCGACGATCGCGTTCGCGCCGCGCTGCACCGCCTGGTCCCACATCCGCTGCATGACGACCTGCCGTGCTTCGTACATGACCTGCGTGTACTCGGGGATCTCCCCGCCGCCGAGCGAACGGAAGCCCGCCGTGAAGCCCTGACCGAAGTCTGTCGATCGCACGGTGAGGCCCATCACCTCGCCGAGGACCTGGGTGATGCGGTAGCCGGAGATGTCGTTCGTCGTCACCATGAACATGACGCCATCGTCTCAGACCGCTCGCCCGGGGGATACGACGGAGCGTGGGCACTTCTCCCCATGCGTCGGCCGCTATGAAATCGCTGTGAGCCGATAGCGTTATGAGCATGAAGATCAACGACCGGAACCTGCGCACCCCCGCCCGCCTTCTCATGGCTCTCCCCATCGCCGCCCTCGCCTTCTCCCTCGCCGCGTGCGGCGGAGCCGTGGAGCGTCCGTCCGCCCAGGAGGTCGCCGACGGCCTCACCACCGTGCTCGAGGAGCAGGGTCTCGGCGACTCGCTGCCCGACGACGTCACCCTGTGCCTCTCGGAGGCGCTCGTCGACTCCGACGTCTCGGACGCGACGCTCGCCGCGATCGCCAAGGGCGACTCGGAGGCTCGGACCGACGACGACGAGTACGCCCTCGTGCAGAAGACGATCAGCGACGCCGGTCCCGACTGCGTGGCAGCTGCGGAGTAATCGTCGGCACGAGTGATCGTGCGCGATTCCCGAGAGGGGCGGATGCTTCGGCATCCGCCCCTCTCTTCTTGTCTCGGGGCAGCGTCGAACCGTCATCCTTCGTCACATCCGCCCGCGGAATATCGCCGCGCTCCTAGCGTTGAGCGTTATGGCGTGCACTCCGGCACGCCGCGATTCTGGAGTTCCCACCCCCATGAGCACCACCGTCCGCGCCACGAAGGCGCCTGACACTCGCGGGCCGATCCGGAAGCTGCTGACCTCGTTCGGCTTCCAGATCCTCGCCGCCCTCGTCCTCGGCATCGGAGCCGGCCTCCTCGCCCGGCAGCTCGGCGCCACCGCAGACAGCCCGAACGGCCTCTCCGCCACGCTCGACACCATCGGCAGCTCGTACGTCACGCTGCTGCGGGCCGCCGTCGTGCCGCTGATCTTCACCGCGATCGTCGCCAGCATCTCGAACCTGCGCCGCGTGCAGAACGCCGCGCGCCTGGCAGGTCAGACCCTGCTGTGGTTCGCGATCACCGCGTTCATCGCCGTGACGATCGGCATCGTGCTGGGTCTCGTGATCCAGCCCGGCAACCGTGCGGGCGAAGGCCTCGAGACCGGCGACCCGTACACGGTCGGCACCTGGTGGAACTTCCTCCTGGGGCTCATCCCGCAGAACTTCCTGGGTCTGAGCGTCAGCACCAACCCCGGCGCGACCGACGGCACGTTCACGTCGAGCGTGAGCTTCAACATCCTGCAGGTCATCGTCGTGGCCGTGGCGGTGGGCATCGCCGCGCTGAAGGCCGGCAAGAAGGCCGAGCCCTTCCTCGCCTTCACCGAGTCGCTGCTCAAAGTCATCCAGCGCGTGCTGTGGTGGATCATCCGCATCGCCCCTCTCGGCACGTTCGGCCTCATCGGCGCCGCCGTGGTCAAGTACGGCTGGGAGAAGCTGGCCGCGCTCGGCTGGTTCGCCATCGCGGTCTACGTCGGACTCGCGCTGGTGCTCTTCGTCGTCTACCCGATCCTGGTGAAGACGCACGGACTGTCGATCAAGCAGTACTTCTCGGGCGTGTGGCCCGCGGTGCAGCTCGCCTTCGTGAGCCGCTCGTCTATCGGCACGCTGCCCCTCACCGAGCGCGTGACCGAGCGCAACCTCGGCGTGCCCCGCTCGTACGCATCGTTCGCAGTGCCCTTCGGCGCCACCACCAAGATGGACGGCTGCGCCGCGATCTACCCGGCCATCGCCGCGATCTTCGTCGCGCAGTTCTTCGGCATCGAGCTCAACCTCGTGCAGTACCTGCTGATCGTGCTCGTCTCGGTCGTCGGCTCCGCCGCCACCGCCGGCACCACCGGAGCGGTCGTCATGCTCACGCTGACGCTGTCGACGCTCGGCCTGCCGCTCGAGGGCGTCGGCCTGCTGCTCGCGATCGACCCGATCCTCGACATGGGCCGCACCGCGGTCAACGTCGCGGGCCAGGCGCTCATCCCCACCATCGTCGCCAAGCGCGAGGGCATCCTGAACGAGGACCTCTACAACGCTCCGCGTGAGGGGCTGCCCTTCGCCGACGACTCTGAGGACGACGCAGAGGTGCCCGAGGCGGATGCCGCGGCATCCGCACCGGCCGCCGGCTCGCGCTGACCGTTCCCCGCGTCCTGAGCGCCTCGCCCCCTCCGGGGCGGGGCGCTCTCGCGTGAGTCGTCTCTCTCGGCAGGACGTCCCTGCCCCGGCATCCCTGCCCGGCCACGGTTGCCCGGCATCCCTGCCCGGCATCCCGCGCAGCCATGACTCTTCGCCCACCCTGTATGAAGCCATCGAGACACCCCCTTATCGACGCCAACGAGGTACAGGGTCGACGGGAACGCACAGGGTCGATGCGTCCCAAGCCCGCCCAGCGTCCACCCTCGCCGACCCTGTATGAAGCCGTCGAGACACCCACAAATCCGCGCCAACGAGCCACAGGGTCGACTGGAACGTACAGGGTCGAGGTCCGCAGGCGGCCCTCGGCCGCACCGGGAACGCCGGATGCCGCGCTACGCCCGACCCTGCTGCCGGGTGGCGCTGCGGGTGTCGAGCGCCAGCTCCTCGGCATCCATCGCCGTCATGAGCTCGCGCATGACCTCTTCGTCGATGTTGCCCTCGTCACGTTCGGCGAGCAGGATCTCGCGTCGCACCTGCAGCCAGCCGCGCGAGAGCGAGGCGAGGTCGTCGTATGAGGGTCGTGCCACCGAGTCCTCGACCTGCTGCGCCTCGTCGGTGTCCCTCTCGACCCTGGTCATGCGCTGCGTGAACGCGTCGAACACCCCGAGGTCCACGCTTCCGTACTTGGCCTCCCACTCGACGCGCCGCTCGGCCAGATACGCCTTGCCCGCCTCGCGGCTCTTGGCCTTGATGTCGGCGAGCGCCCTCTCGTCCTCCGCCTCGTCGACGTCGCTGGCGATGCCCAGGCGACGGATGAGCAGCGGCAGCGTGAGGCCCTGCAGCAGCAGCGTGCCGACCGTCACGATGAAGGCGACCACCACGATCGCGTGCGACGACTCGGTGTCGAGCCCCGCCAGGTCTGCCGCGGCGAGCGCGGTCGCCAGCGTGACGACGCCGCGCATTCCCGCCCACGAGATGATCGCGTTGTCCTTCGCGGTGAGCTGCAGCCCGGCCATCCGGTCGCGCACGATCTTCGAGCGCAGCTCCTCCGGCGTGTACTTCTTCCAGCGCTTCGAGTCTCGGCGCCGCTCGTCGAAGGCGCCGGACTCGACGCTGCGATCCCACCGCGCGAGACGCTTGCGATCCTGGAAGTTCGCCCACGCGTTCGCCGGGTAGACGTACAGCGGTCGCACCGCGAGCACGACCAGCAGCACCGCCCCCGACAGCAGCAGCACGTGCACGACCGACTCGTCGCCGAGGTCGCTGAGCACCCGGGGGAACTGCAGGCCGATGTAGGCGAAGACGAAGCTCTCGAGCAGCAGGTCTGCCGAGAGCCACAGCGGGGCCTCCTGCTGACGAGTGGTGTAGTCGGTGCGGGGCGAGTTGTAGCCGACATAGAGGCCCATGGCCACGACCGCGAGCACTCCGGAGCCCAGCAGATGCTCGGCGATCGCGTAGGCGCCGAAGGGCGCGAGCAGCCCGAAGGTGCCGATGACGACCGCGTCGCTGATGCGCATGCGCAGCTGGTGCAGCACCATGCCGAAGACGAGACCGACCGCGACGCCCACCGCGACGGCCACCAGGAACTGCCAAATCCCGTCCCAGACGGTCAGGGTCGCGCCCGCGATGATCGCCGCGAACACCCGATAGAGCGTCAGCGATGTCGCGTCGTTGATGAGGCTCTCCCCCGACAGCACCGTCATGATGCGCCGGGGCAGGCCGAGCTTGCGCCCGATCGCCGCGGCCGAGACCGCATCGGGCGGCGCGACGATCGCTCCCAGCAGCAGAGCGCCGGGAAGAGTGAGCGCGGGGAAGATCCACCACGCGACGAGGCCGACGGCGATGGCGGTGAGCAGTACCAACGTCACGCCCAGGCGCCGGATCTGCGGCAGGCTGCGCTTGAAGCCGACGAACGAGACGTCCAGAGCCGCCGAGTAGAGCAGCGGCGGCAGCACGAGGTTCAGCAGCAGGTGGCCGTCGATGTCGACGTTCGGGACGACGGGGAGGAAGGATGCCGCGAGCGCGACCACCGTCACGAGCAGCGGCGCCGGCCAGCCGCGCCACCGCGACACGGCGGCCACGATGACAGCACCGACGAGCACATAGAAGATCTCGGCATCCATGCATTCACGGTACTGCGCCCGCGGGTCTCGTGACTGCTCGGGACGAGCGCGGTGCTCGTCGGGTCAGGAGCGTCCGTCGGCGAGCTCGTCGCGGAGGTCGGCGTTCTCGTCTTCGAGGTCGAGCACGCGACGGATGCCGACGATGTTGATGCCCTCGGTGCGCAGCCCCGTCACACGGCGCACGCGCTCGATGTCATCGTCGCTGTAGCGGCGCGTGCCCCCGTCGCTGCGGGCGGGGGTCAGCAGACCCTTCGCCTCGAAGAGCCGCAGACTCGCCTCGGGAACGCCGCTGAGCTGCGCGGCGACGGCGATGCCGTACACCGGCGTCCGGGAGTCGCGGTCGCTCATCTGAAGTCTCCTTCTTCTCTTGTTGCATCTTATCGAAGACTGATCTATAAATAAATCTGTAGCAAGTGGTGCAGATAATCTGCACACCCCGATGGCCCGAAGGGGCCGCACGAAAGGAGACACTCATGGCCCTGTCATTCGATCCGTTCAGTCAGCTCGACCGCTTCGCCGCGAGCGTGCTGGACTCCGTTCGCGCACCACGGCTGATGCCCGTCGATCTGTTCCGCGAGGGCGACAGGTACGTCCTGCACGCCGACCTCCCCGGCGTCGATCCTGGTTCGATCGACGTCGACCTCGACGGGGGCCAGCTCACCATCCGCGCGCAGCGCACGGCCGACGGCCGTGAGGGAGCCCGGTGGCTTGCACGCGAGCGCGGATCCGGGTCGTTCCTCCGCCAGTTCTCGCTCGGTGACGGGGTCGACCTCGATGCGATCAGCGCCTCGTACGAGAGCGGCGTGCTCTCGGTGATCATCCCGGTCTCCGAGCGTGCGAAGCCGCGCAAGATCGAGGTCGAATCCAGCGACAGCCGGCAGTCGATCAGCGCCTGAACCATCCTCGGGCCGGGGGCAGCGCCCCCGGCCCCTCCCCTCGGCATCCCTCGACAGGAAAGGACGACACCGTGTTCACCTCCTCCGAACTCCACCGATTCCTGGCCGGCATGGAGTACCCGGCCACTCGTGACGACCTCCTCCGCGAAGCCGCACGGGACGGACTCGCCGCCGACGACCGCTCGATGCTCGCCGCGCTGCCGGAGCAGAGCTTCAGCGCCGCCTGGCACATCCGCGCCCAGCTCGCCGGCCGGGCACTCGCCGGAGAGTTCGCCGCAGCGACTCCCTCAGCGCTCGTCACCGCGTGAGACGGCGGGCTCGCTCCTGGAGCCCCGCGTTCGAGACCATCGCCGGAAGAGGGGTCGGGGAATTCCCCGACCCCTCTTCTCGTTGCATATCCCGATGACTGACACCGCTCTCTCCGTTCTCGACCTCGTTCCGGTTCGCACCGGTCAGACCAGCTCCGAGGCGATCTCCTCCTCCCTCGCTCTCACCGAGACCGCCGACCGGCTCGGATACCGCCGCTACTGGTTCGCCGAGCACCACAACATGCCGGCCGTCGCGTCGACGACCCCTCCGGTGCTGATCGCCGCGGCGGCGACGCGCACCCGCAGCATCCGCCTCGGATCCGGCGGCGTGATGTTGCCCAATCACGCGCCCCTCATCGTCGCCGAGCAGTTCGCTGCACTCGAGGCCATCGCCCCCGGACGCATCGACCTCGGGCTCGGACGCGCTCCGGGCAGCGACCCCGTCATCACGCAGCTGCTGCGCGGCTCAGGCACGACCAGCGACGTCGAGCAGTTCCCTCGCCACGTGCAGGACATCGCCGCCCTGCTGTCGTCCGAGGGAGCGACCGTGCGATTCACCTCGGGCGGGGAGTACACGGTGCACGCGACTCCCGCTGCCGGCGGATCGCCCGAGGTGTGGCTGCTGGGATCGAGCGACTACTCCGCGCAACTCGCCGCGGCGCAGGGCCTGCCCTACGTGTTCGCCAACCACTTCTCCGGCCACGGCCTCGAGCGCGCCCTCGACCTGTATCGCAGCGGCTACCAGCCGAGCGAGGAGCACCCGGAGCCGCAGACCTTCCTGACCGTGAACGTGGTCGCCTCGCCGACGCAGGAGGAGGCCGAGGCGCGCGCCCTCCCGCAGCTGCGCATGATGTCGCGGCTGCGCCTGAACAAGCCGCTGATCGCGCTCGAGACGGTCGAAGAGGCCCTCGCGGCTGAGTCGGATGCAGCGACGGACCAGGTCGTGGAGGCCGCACGGTCGCGGTGGTTCGTGGGCACCGGCGAGTCGGTGGCCGATGAGGTGCGTTCGTTCGCGGCTCGATACGGCGTCGAAGAGGTCATGATCTCGCCCGTCGGCGGAGCATACGAGACCGAGCCGCGCGACGTGTCGCCCGGCCGTGCGCAGACCCTCGAACTGGTCGCCGCCGCGCTCTGAGTCGACCGCGGTCGACCTCGCGCCGCAGCAGTCACCTGCGCGCGGGGCGGCGCGCGAAGTCAAGGGCTGGTATTCCGGGTGTGCGGGGCGTACCGTCACGAGCAACGGAAGGGGTTCGATGATGAGCACTACCAAGACCCTGGCCCTCTGGGTGGCCTATGGAACGAACGGCGTCGTGGGCAGCATCCGACATGATGACGAGGGCTACACCGTCGTCATGGCCGGGTCCGATGCGGCGACGGGCACCTACCCGAGCCTCGAGTCGGCGAAGGGCGCACTGCATTCGCGGATGCTGCCGGGCAGCGCCTGGCCGATGTTCCGCGAGCACTGAGCCCGCTGTCCGGCCGCGGAGTGCGGCCGCCGAAGCCGCGGAGAGCGGTGGCTCAGGCCTCCGGCTCTCCGCTGAGGATGCCGCGCAGCCAGTCGCGTGCCTCGACGAAGATGTCGTCGGCGTATCGCTCGGGGTACTGCACGATCTGGCGGTCGGCTCGCGGGTAGGAGCCGAGGAAGACGACGCGCGGGCTGAATCGGCGGATGCCGAGCAGCGCGTCGGCCATGCGCTCGTGCTCGATGTGCCCGTCGGCGTCGATCACGAAGCGATAGCGTCCGAGCTCGTCGCCGATCGGACGCGACTCGATCAGCGACAGGTTGATCCCCCGCGTCGAGAACTGCTCGAGCATCTCGAGCAGAGATCCGGGATGATCGTGCGGCAGCTCGACGATCAGGGACGTCTTGTCGGCCCCGGTCGGGGCGGGCGGCGGTGTCGTGCGCGTGACGAGCACGAATCGCGTCACGGCCTGCGCGTTGTCGCCGATGTCCGATGCGAGCACCTCGACGTCGAGGTGCTTCACCACCCCGGGCGCTGCGATGGCGGCCTGGGCGGCGATGCTCCCGTCGAGCACCCCGATCGCCGACGCGACGTTGCTCGACGCCGGCACGTGCGCGTGCGAAGGGATGTTCTCGCCGAGCCACCCGTGGCACTGCGCGTAGGCGACCGGATGCGCCGCGATGACCTCGACATCGGCGAGCGTCGTGCCGCGCGGTGCCACGAGCACGAAGTTGACGCGAACCAGGTACTCGCCGATGATCCGGAGACCGGGCAGCGTCGCCAGAGCATCCTGTGTCGTCGAGACGCCACCCTCGATCGAGTTCTCGATCGCGATCATCGCCGCGTCGCTGCGTCCTTCGAGCACATCGTCGAGCGCCTCGCCCACGTTGTGCACCGCTCGCCAGTCCTGACCCCGCGCCTCGGCGACCTGCTCGAGCGCCGCTTCGGTGAACGTTCCGGCGGGGCCGAGATAGCTGTAGGTGCGGCGTTCAGTCACGCGTTTCACCTTAGGGCACCGGCGGAGCGCGAGAAGATGCGCGGCGGCCCGGATGGGGGCAGACTGTGTGCATGACGAGCCGTGCCGGCCTCCCCGCGGAGGAAACAGATCTCATCGACGTCGACGAACTGATCGCCGCCTACTACGACCGCATCCCCGACCCGAACGTCGCCGCAGAGCGCGTCGCCTTCGGCACCAGCGGTCACCGAGGTTCCTCCTTGAGCAGCAGCTTCAACGAGAACCACATCCTCGCGACCACCCAGGCGATCGTCGACTACCGCACGGCCCAGGGGATCACGGGGCCACTGTTCCTCGGTCGTGACACCCACGCGCTGTCGTTGCCCGCCGAGCGCAGCGCCATCGAGGTGCTGGCCGCGAACGGCGTCGACGTGCGGGTCGACTCGCGTGACGCCTGGGTGCCGACTCCCGCATTGAGCCATGCCATCCTCACGTACAACCGGGCCCTTGCAACGGATGCCAAAGGCCGTGCCGACGGCATCGTGGTCACTCCCTCGCACAACCCGCCGCGCGACGGCGGCTTCAAGTACAACCCGCCGCACGGCGGCCCCGCCGACACCGATGCGACCGGCTGGATCGCCGATCGCGCCAACGAGCTCATCACCGCGGGTCTCGAGGGCGTCAAGCGCCTGCGGTTCGCCGACATCGACTGGGATGCGCTGCCGAGCTACGACTTCCGCGACGCCTATGTGCGCGACCTCGCGACGATCATCGACATCGACGCGATCCGCACCGCGGGCGTCCGCATCGGAGCCGACCCGCTCGGAGGCGCATCGGTCGAGTACTGGGCGCTGATCGCCGAGGTGTACGGCCTCGACCTCACCGTCGTCAATCCAGAGGTCGACCCGACGTGGAGCTTCATGACTCTCGACTGGGACGAGAAGATCCGCATGGATCCGTCGTCGCCGTCGGCCATGGCATCGCTCGTCGCGAAGAAGGGCGACTACGACATCCTCACCGGCAACGATGCGGATGCCGACCGCCACGGCATCGTCACCCCCGACGCCGGGCTGATGAATCCCAACCACTATCTCGCTGTGGCGATCGACTACCTGTTCTCGCACCGCTCCGAGTGGCCGAGCGACGCCGCGATCGGCAAGACCCTCGTGTCGTCGATGATCATCGACCGCGTGGCGGAGTCGCTCGGGCGGCGTCTGCTCGAGGTGCCGGTCGGATTCAAATGGTTCGTGCCCGGTCTGCTCGACGGCTCCGTGGCCTTCGGCGGCGAGGAGTCGGCCGGTGCCTCGTTCCTGCGCAAGGACGGATCCGTCTGGACGACGGACAAGGACGGCATCCTGCTCTGCCTCCTCGCAGCCGAGATCATCGCCGTGACGGGAAAGACGCCGTCGCAGCGGTACGCCGAGCTCGAGGAGGCCTTCGGATCCTCCGCCTACCAGCGCGTGGACGCTCCGGCGACCCCCGCGCAGAAGGCGACGCTCGGCAAGCTCGCCCCGGATGCCGTCTCGGCCACGACCCTCGCCGGCGAGGAGATCACGGCCAAGCTGTCGCACGCTCCGGGCAACGGCGCCGCGATCGGCGGCCTGAAGGTGCAGACCGAGCACGCGTGGTTCGCCGCCCGCCCTTCGGGCACGGAAGACGTCTACAAGCTGTACGCCGAGAGCCTGCGCGGACCGGAGCACCTGGCCGAGGTGCAGGCCGAGGCCCGGGCCGTGGTGTCTGCGGCACTCGGAGGCTGACGGCTCGTGCGCTGAGCGATCCGTTCGTTGAGCGGGCGAGACGCGTTGCACACGAGCGCAGCGCGTTTCGTCTCGGGCGGCTTCGCCGGCCTCGCTCAACGAACGGGTGGCGGGCGGCTCCGCCATCTCCGTGTTCGTTCGTTGAGCGACCCTTCGACTCGCTGGCGCTCGCTCAGGGCGGGTCTCCGCGAGACGAAACGCGGCACATCAGCGCAGCGCGTTTCGTCTCGGGCGGCTCCGCCGGCCTCGCTCAACGACCGAGGCGGAAGGCGCGCGCGAGGGCGGCCCCGGCGTCGCGCAGCCAGCGAGCAGGCTCCGCGAGCGCGGCATCCGACGACCCCGCCAACTCGGTCAGTGAGGCGGAGGCGGCGAACAGCGTCGCATCGGAATCCGCCGTGACGCGTCCGGCGGCGAGCAGGGCGGTCACGTCGTGGGAACGGGCGAGCGCGGCGATGAACGAGGGGACCTTGCCGTCTCCCGACTGCCCGTCGTAGGACCCTTCACCGGTGATGACCACATCGGCGTCGGCGATCGCGTCGGCGAGCGCGACGAGCTGCGCCACCTCCGCGGCGCCCGGCGCGAGCGTCGCTCCCCAGACCGCGAGCGCGCCTCCCGTGCCGCCGGCGGCTCCGGATCCCGGCAGGTCGGGGTCGAGGCCGAGCAGACGAGCGAGCCTGTCGAGGGCCTCATCGGCATGCTCGATCTCGAGACCCTGCAGTCCCTTCTGGGGACCGAACACCGCCGCGGCACCACGAGGCCCGACCAGCGGATTGGTGACATCCGTGAGCACGTGCACCTCCGGCGCCGTGCGCAGACCGGTCAGATCGACCGATGCGATGTCGCCGAGGCCCCTCGCTCCGCGCGCAACCGCGGCTCCGGACGCGTCGAGGAAGCGGGCGCCGAGCGCCGACAGCATCCCCGTCCCTCCGTCGGTCGACGCGCTCGATCCGATGCCGACGATCAGCCGGGAGATGCCGTGGTCGAGCGCCGCGGCGATCGCCTGACCGAAACCGGTGGTGTCGGCGTCCCACGGACGCAGCTCGTCGAGCAGCTCGATCCCCGAGGTCGACGCCAGGTCGACCACCGCGGTGCCCCGCGGGCTGTCCCCGGACGGCGGCAGCAGCAGCCAGTGGGTCTCGACAGGGATCCCGGCGGGGCCGTCGACGGTGATCGGCATGCGACGCGCACCCGGAACCGCCGCGGCGAAGGCCGCGACCGTGCCCTCTCCGCCGTCCGCCATCGGCCGATGCACGAACTCGGCATCGGGCTCGACCGACGCCCAGCCCTCGGCGAGTGATGCCGCGGCATCCGCTGCCGTGATCGTGCCCTTGAAGCTGTCGGGCGCGAGGACGACTCGCGTCATCGAGTGACCTCCGGGGTGCTGGCCCGCACGACGACCTCGAGCGGCAGGGCCGCCTGCTTCCAGTCCGAGTCGACCGTCGCCCGGAACGCCTGGTATCCGACCTCGCTCAGGGGAACCCGCACGGTCGTGAGCGCGGGCGTCACATCGCTGCTCGAGGGCACGTCGTCGAAACCGCACACGGCGATGTCCGTGCCGACCTCTCGACCGGCGTCGCGGATCGCCGACATCGCACCGATCGCGACCACGTCGCTCATGCCGAAGACCAGCGTTCCCGGCTCGACGCCCTCCGCGATCGCCGCGGACATCGCCTGCGCACCCGACTCACGGCGGAAGTCTCCCCGCACCACGCGATCGAGGGATCCTCCGCCCGACTCGAATCCGGCCCGGAATCCCGCGAGGCGCTCGTCCGACGTCAGTACGCCCTCGGCGGCCGCGATCGCGAGGGCGGAGCGGTACCCCAGAGCAGCCATGCGGCGACCGAGCTCGTGGGCGCCCGCACGGTTGTCGATCTCGACATGCCGACTCTCGGAGCTGCCTGCTCCGAACGTGACGACCCGGCCGCCGAATCGGGCGTACTCGCCGAGCTCACGAGCCGTGTCGGAATCGGTCGGCGCGCTCGTGCGGGAGGCCGCGAGGATGAGACCCTGCGGTCGTTGCCCCCGCAGCGCACGCACGATGCGCGCCTCG
Source organism: uncultured Microbacterium sp. (assembly GCA_963518515.1). Taxonomy (GTDB): domain Bacteria; phylum Actinomycetota; class Actinomycetes; order Actinomycetales; family Microbacteriaceae; genus Microbacterium. The sequence continues at coordinate 152,205 of CAUQIW010000001.1, read as the reverse complement.
CGGGCCGGGTCTCGCTCGGTGATCGCGATCGTGACGACGAGACCCTGCTCGTCGGCGCCGCGGGCCACACCGGCGGCGATCAGGCCGAAGTAGGGATCGGCGATGTCGGCGACCAGCAGGGCGATGACGGGCGACGTGCCGCGTGCGGTGGCCTGCGCCGACACGTTCGCGGTGTATCCGAGCTCGGCCGCGGCCTGCTGCACCCGCTCGCGGAACGACTCGGCGACCTTGCGCTCGGATCCGTTGAGGACTCGGGATGCGGTGGCGAGCGAGACTCCGGCCTCACGGGCGACGTCGTGCAGGGTCGGGGCGGTGCCGCGCGCTGGACGCGCCTGACGCACCCGGGAAGGGCTTTCCGGCTGGCTCATGACCTGAGCATACTGCGCGGCACCCGCGACGAAACGGAGGGCACCCGCGACGCGGAGACGGCTCGTCGATCGCACATCAGAGCGGGGCCCGCAGGTAGGAGCGGAGGCTCGCAGCCTCCGTGCGGAGCAGAGCGGGGTCGTCGCCGGGCAGGAACTCGAGGAGCGCGTCGCGGGGAGGATGCACGGCAGAGAGGGCCTCGGCGAAGAAGCGCGTCCACAGGGCGTCCCGCGCGCGCAGCGGCCGTCGTTCCTGCGCCGGCCACCAGGAGAAGACGTGCGCCGCGCTCGCGTGCCCGGCGAGGGCGCGATACTCGTCGAGAACCGCGTCGACCGCCGCCCCGACGGTGGGCTGCCAGTAGGTGGTGAGAGCGGGGCTGCCCACCTCCTCGATGAGCCGGAGCGTCATGGGGGCGGTGTCGGCGAGCGTGCCGGAGTGGAACTCCAGCGCCAGGCCGATCCCCCGAGCATCCGCCTCACCCGCCGCATCGCAGAGGCGAGCGACGGTCTCGGCCCGGTGCTGCGGGGAGGCCTCGGTCGATCCGACGCGACCTGCCCAGACACGCACGCGGTCGACGCCGAGCGCCTGAGCGCTGTCGAGCACGGGCGTGATCGACTCGTCGGCATCCGCTCGGAAGTACGACCCGAGCGAGCACGACTCCAGGCCTGCGGCCCTGGTGAGGTCGGCCACCTCTGCCGCGCGGTCGAGGTCGCCGGACGGGACGTGCACATCGCCGCCCCACTCGATGACCTCGAGTCCGGCCTCCGCGGTCAGGTCGACCACCCTTTCGGGCGTCAGCGACCGGAAGGTCACCGAGCACAGCCCCGGTCGGATCGTGGTCATGGATTCATCCTCTCAAGGAGAGAGTCGGCTGCGGTGGGCGTCGTGCTGACCGGGGCACCGACAGGGAGACGTGGCGTCCCGTCCCGACTGCAGGACCGCAGCACGGATGCAGGACCGGGAACGTACTCCGGTCGTGCATCCGTGCTCGGGTCCTGCCGACAGACCCGCGACATCACGTCAGGGCTGTCGGCCCCGTCTCAGCGCAGGTGCGGCGAGACGGCGGCGCCGAAGGTCTCGGCCGTGCGGCGCACGACGTTCTCCGGAGCATCCGCCCAGATGTCGGCGTTGAAGATCTCGACCTCGATGTCGCGGTCGTATCCGGTCTCGATGACCGCGCGCGTGAGCGAGCCGAAGTCGATGACGCCATCGCCGGTGTAGTGGCGCGACAGCAGCACGTCGGCCGCGAGCGGGGTCTTCCAGTCGCACACCTGATACGTCGCGATGCGGCCCTCTCGTCCTGCGCGGGCGATCTGGTCGAGCACCTGCGGATCCCACCAGATGTGGAAGGTGTCGACCGCAGCACCCACGACGTCGGCGTCGAAGTCCGCCGCGATGTCGAGCGCCTGGCCGAGAGTCGACACGACCGCGCGATCCGAGGCGTACATCGGATGCAGGGGCTCGATCGCGAGCGTCACTCCGGCCGCCTTCGCATCGGAGGCGAGCTCGCCGATCGCGTCGCGCACGCGTTCGCGCGCACCGATCAGATCCTTCGATCCGGCGGGCAGTCCGCCGGCGACGAGCACGAGCACGGCCGTCGAGCCCGCGGCCCCGGCAGCGGCGAGCGTCGCGGTCTCCTCGATGGCGCGGCGGTTGTCGTCGAGCGCGGCGACGCGCTCCGCGCCATCGGGCAGCGTGAAGAAGCCGCCGCGGCAGTGGGTCGTGAACCGCAGGCCGGAGTCGGCGAGCATCTGCGCGGCCACGTCGAGTCCGACCTCGTTCACCGGCTCTCGCCAGAGCCCGATGGCCTGCACACCGGACTCCGCCGTCACCCGCAGTGCGGTGGAGAGATCGGCGTGCTTGAGCGTGGCCTGATTGATCGAGAGGCGGGGGTCGACACGCGCTGCATCCTGGGTCCCTGAGCTCGCTGCATCCTGGGTCCCTGAGCTCGCTGCATCCTGGGTCCCTGCGCCATCCTGGGTCCCTGCGCCATCCTGGGTCCCTGCGCCATCCTGGGTCCCTGAGCCTGTCGAAGGGCCGACCAGGGAGGTCATGCGTCGACCCCGTTCAGCCGCAGCATCCCGTGCCAGCGCTCGCGCGCGAGCTCGGGGTCCTCCAAGGCGAGCGAGGTGTTGGCGAGCTCGACGATACGGCTCAGGTGCACGAGGCTGCGCGCCGAGTGCAGACCGCCGACCATCTGGAAGGCGGGCTGGTGGCCGTTGAGCCAGGACAGGAACGCGACGCCGGTCTTGTAGTAGAACGTCGGAGCCGCGAAGACCTGACGGCTGAGCTCCTCGGTCGGCCCGAGGATCTCGAGGTAGCGCGCCGGGTCTCCGGCGTCGAGCGCCTGGATCGCCGCCGAGGCCACCGGGGTGATCGCCGCGAACGCGCCGAGCAGCGCGTCGGAGTGACCGCCTTTCGTCTCGGTGCTTCGCTCCTCGCTCAACGACCGGGTGGTGTCGCCGCCGATGAGACCGACGTAGTTGAAGTCGTCGCCCGTGAACATGCGCACGCCCTGCGGCAGCTGCTCGCGCACCGAGATCTCTGACTCTGCGTTCAGGAGGCTCATCTTCACGCCCGCGACCTTGTCGGGGTTCTCCGCGATGATGTCGAGCAGCACCGCCGATGCGGTCTGCCAGTCTTCGGCGCCGAAGTATCCTGCGAGCTCGGGGTCGAAGGCGGTTCCGAGCCAGTGCAGCACGACGGGCACGGTGGCCGACGACAGCACCTCGCGGTACACGCGGCGGTAGTCGTCGGCGTTTTCCGCGACCCTCGCCAGGTGGCGGGATGCCATCAGCACGGGGCCTGCACCCTGCTCCTCGGTGAAGTGCAGCTGCTCCTTGTAGGCGTCGATCACCTGGTCGAGCGAGATGTGCGTCTCAGCCATCTGATCGGTGTTGACGCCCACGACGACCGAGCCGCCCTCTTCGCGGGCGACCTCCGCGCTGCGCGAGATGAGCTCGCGCGTCGCGGCCGCATCGAGGCCCATGTTGCGCTGCGCGGTGTCCATGGCGTCCGCGACGCCCAGGCCCCACGAGTACACGTTGCGCCGGAACGCGAGGGTCGAGTCCCAGTCGATGTCGGCGGGCTGTCCAGGGGTGTTGTCGGCGTGCGTCCGAGGCACCACGTGCGCCGCGGCATACGCCACACGGCTCTGCAGCGGTGACGTCGGGCGGGAGTATCCGCCGCCGTCGCGCAGCTCGGCATCGGTCACCGCACCGGCGGCGTCGAGAAGTCGGAGAGTGCTCATGCTCAGCTCAGCGTCAGGGGCGAGAGCGCGACCTTGCGGCCTTCCGCGCTCGAGGTGAGGCCGGCCTCGGCGAACTGCACGCCGCGGGCGCCCGAGAGCAGGTCGAACGGGTAGGTCGTGCCCTCGACGAACGAGATCAGGTACTCCTCCCACTGCTGACGGAAGCCGTTGAGGAAGACCTCGTTGGTGGGCACGTTCTGCCAGTCGGCGTCGTAGTCGTGCGTGTCCTCCAGGTCGGGGTTCCAGACCGGCTTGGGTGTCGCGTTGCGCGGCTGGATCTTGGCGCCGAAGAGTCCGACGACCGCGGAGCCGTGGGTGCCGTCGACCTGGAACTCGACGAGCTCGTCACGGTTGACGCGCACGGTCCAGCTGGAGTTGATCTCGGCGACGATGCCGCCCTCGATCTCGAAGATGCCGTAGGCCGCGTCCTCCGCGGTGGCGGTGTAGTGCTCGCCGTTCTCGTCCCAGCGGTCGGCGATGTGTACGGCGGCCTGCGCGTAGACGCTCTTGACCTCGCCGAACAGGTTCTCGAGCACGTAGTTCCAGTGCGGGAACATGTCGACGATGATGCCGCCGCCGTCTTCGGTGCGGTAGTTCCAGCTGGGGCGCTGCGCCGGCTGCCAGTCGCCCTCGAAGACCCAGTAGCCGAACTCTCCGCGCACCGAGAGGATGCGGCCGAAGAAGCCCGAGTCGATGAGGCGCTTGAGCTTCTGCAGGCCAGGGAGGTACAGCTTGTCGTGCACGACGCCCGTCTTGACGCCGGCCTCGTCAGCGAGACGGGCGAGTTCGAGCGCCTCGTCGAGCGACTCGGCCGTCGGCTTCTCGGTGTAGATGGCCTTGCCGGCCGCGATGGCCCTGCGGATCGCCGAGGCGCGGGCCTTCGTCACGAGGAAGTCGGCGTAGATCTCCCACTTCGGATCGGCGAGGGCCGCGTCGAGGTCGGTGGTGTAGTCCTCGATGCCGTGCTTGGCCGCGAGCTCGGCGAGCTTCGCCTCGTTGCGGCCCACCAGGATCGGCTTGACGGTGATGCGCGACCCGTCGGGCAGCTCGATGCCGCCCTCTTCGCGGATCGCGAGGATCGAGCGCACCAGGTGCTGGCGGTAGCCCATGCGTCCCGAGACGCCGTTCATGATGATCCCGATCTCGCGGGTTGTCGCCTGTGACATTGCTGGTCCGTTCTCTCGATCTAGGTCATGCGCCGGTTCGCTCTGCGACCGGGTAAGCGCTTTCCGACAGCTTGCCACGACATCCGGCGGCGACGCAAGCCCTCGCGGAAAACGCTATCCCATTTGCCCGGGCGTCCGGCTGCCCTTGCTCGGTCGAAAACGCGCCTCGGATCCCGAGTTGCGGGGCCTTTTCGACCTGGCTCGGAGGAAGCGGGGCGAGAGTCGACGCGAGAGGCGGACGCGGAGCGAGAAGCGGAGCGGGCGCGGAGCGAGACACGGGCGGGGCGCGATGCGGACGCGGAACCGGCGCGGAGCGCGGGAAGGGACTCAGCGCGTGCTGGCGCGGAACGCGGGAGGGGGTCAGCGCGTGCTGGCGCGCTGCACGAGCGACGTCGGCACGACGGCAGATCTCTCGGAGTCCGAGCCGCCCTCGATGCCCGCGACCAGCATCGCGACCGCGCGGTGCGCGAGAGCCGTGAAATCCTGCCGGATGGTCGTGAGCGGAGGTCGGTAGTTCGCGGCATCCGGCACGTCGTCGAAGCCGATCACGCCGACGTCCTCCGGCACGCGCCGCCCGGCCTCCGAGAGGCCGCGGAGGAGCCCGAGGGCCATCTGATCGTTGGCACAGAACACCGCGGATGCCGCGTCGAAGGCCCCGCTCGACGCGAAGCCGACCTCGGCCGTCCAGTCTCCGCGCACCACGGGCGGCGGCTCGATGCCGGCGTCCTCGAGCGTGCGGCGCCATCCTCGTTCGCGCTCCGCCGCCGCGAACGAGCCGACCGGCCCCGCGAGGTGATGCACGGTCGGGTGGCCGAGCGCCAGCAGATGAGCGGTGGCCGCCGCGGCGCCGCCGAGGTGATCGCTGTGCACCACCGACAGGTCGTCGGCCTCGCGCGCGTCGACGACCACCAGCCGCAGACCGGACGGGCGCTGCGCCCGCGGCACGAGAGCGGAGGCCTCATTGAGCACGATCGCGCCGTCGACCTCCTGTTCGGCGAGGCGCTCGAAGGCCGCCGCGACATCGTCGCCCGCCGTGACGAGTGTCAGGGCGTAGCCGCGCTCGGCCGCAGCCTCGGCCGTGGCCTGCAGCATGCGCGAGTTGCCCACGGTGGCGAGGGTGGTGACCACGAGTCCGATGGTCTGCGATCGCCCGGTGCGCAGCGCGCGCGCCGCGCGGTGGGGCCGGTAGCCGAGTTCGGCCATCGCCGCTTCGACACGGGCTCGTGTCGCGGGGTCGACCCGAGGGCTGTCGTTCACGACGCGAGAGACAGTCTGTCCCGAGACGCCGGCGCGTGACGCCACCATCGCCATCGACACCCGGCCGCTCGACGGGCGTCGATGCCTCGGCGCCGGGTCGCGCAGGAGGTCGTCGTCCACCGCAGCACCTCCCGCACATGTCCACAACTCCGGAATGTTGACGTTACCACGGTCACCGACGTACCATGTTTACGTGAACACGCCCGAATCTCCTGAGTTGCGCACCGAGACCCTGTCCGCCGGAATCGTCAAGCGCGCGACGTCGCTCGCCGATGGCCGCGAACTGATCTACTACGACGACCCCGACTCGACGCTCGGACCCGAGCGTTCTGTGGACTCCCGCACGCTCGACCCCCGGGGCGAGACCGCGACGATGCGCCTCGACGTGCTGACCGGCGACTGGATCACGGTCGCCGCCAACCGGCAGAACCGCGTGATGATGCCGAGCGCAGACGCGGATCCGCTTGCACCGCAGACGCCGACCAATCCCTCCGAGGTGCCGTCGCTCTACGACGTGGCCGTGTTCGAGAACCGCTCCCCCGCCTTCGGCCCCGCGCTGGCCGAGGCCACCGGCCATGCACCCGCAGCGAGCAATCCGCCGCGCGGACTCGACGATCTCGCGGCTCTGGGCCTCGGCCGCACGCGCACCTCGGTCGGTCGGTGCGAAGTCGTGTGCTTCAGCCCCGAGCACACCGGATCTTTCGGCACCCAGTCGGTCACGCGCGCGCGCACCGTCATCGAGGCGTGGGCCGACCGCACGGCGGCACTGTCGTTGCTGCCGGGGGTCGAGCAGGTGTTCCCGTTCGAGAACCGCGGCGAGGCCATCGGGGTCACCCTCCCCCATCCGCACGGCCAGATCTACTCCTACCCGTACATCACCCCGCGCACGACGCGACTGCTCGACTCGATCGATCGCACGTCGCCGAACCTGTTCCAGAGCATCCTCGAGTTCGAGCAGGCCTCGGAGCGCGTCGTGTTCCGCGGCGAGCACTGGACCGCCTTCGTGCCCTTCGCCGCCCGCTGGCCCCTGGAGGTGCACCTGATGCCGCATCGGCAGGTGCCGGACCTGGCCGAGACGAAGGATGCCGAGCGCGACGAGCTCGCGCCCCTCTACCTGCGCCTGCTGCGAGGAGTCGACGCCCTGTACGACACCCCGACGCCGTACATCGCCGCGTGGCACCAGGCCCCTGTGAACGTGGGCCGCGACACCGTGCGTCTGCATCTGCAGCTGACGAGTCCGCGCCGCGCGGCCGACAAGCTGAAGTTCCTCGCCGGCTCCGAGGCCGCGATGGGCGCCTGGGCCGCCGAAGTCACCCCCGAGCAGGGTGCCGCGCGCATCCGCGACGCCATCACCAGAGCCGAAGAGGTATCCGCATGACCGAGTCCGATCCGACATCCTCGACCGCCGCCGCGGCGGTCGCCCTGTTCGCCGAGCTCACCGGCCGCACCCCCGACGGAGTGTGGTCCGCACCCGGCCGCGTGAACCTGATCGGCGAGCACACCGACTACAACGAGGGCTTCGTGCTGCCGTTCGCCATTCCGCATCGCACTGTCGCTGCCGTCGGCACTCGGGATGACGGCCGCATCCGAGTCACGTCGACCTTCGCCGACGAGCCGGTGGAGGTCGCACTCGAAGAACTCGATCTCCTGTTCCCGGCCCTCCGACAGGCTCAGGGACCCAGTGCCAGTGATGCTCAGGGACCCAGCGGGGCTCAGGGACCCAGTGGGGCTCAGGGACCCAGAGAAGGGCAGGGACCCGACGACGCGCTGGGACCCGACGACGCGCAGGGACCCAATGACGCGCAGGGGCCCGACGACGCGCAGGGACCCAGTGACGCCCCGACTCCGCGTGTCCCCGAGTGGTCCGCGTATCCGCTCGGCGTCGCGTGGGCGCTCCGCCTCGCGGGCGCAGCAGGACCGGGTCTCGACATCGCCATCGCCTCCGACGTCCCCGTCGGCGCGGGGCTCTCGTCATCGGCCGCGATCGAAGGGGCCACGGCATCCGCCCTGAACGACCTGTGGAACGCCGGACTCGACCGCACGGCTCTGGCGCGCATCGGCCGCCGGGCTGAGAACGAGGCGGTCGGGGCACCCACCGGCATCATGGACCAGATGGCGTCGATGCTGGGCGAGCCCGATGAGGCGATCTTCCTCGACTGCCGCACCCTCGAGGCCCAGCTCGTGCCCGTGGGCATCGCCGAGGCGGGTCTCGCGATCGTCGTGATGGACACCAGGGTCTCGCACGCGCATTCCACCGGCGGCTACGGCGAGCGCCGCGCGTCGTGCGATCTCGGCGCCGAGCTCATGAACGTCCCGAGTCTGCGCGACGTCAGCATCGCCGATCTGCCTCGTGCCGAGGAGCTGATGGACGACGTGACCTTCCGCCGGGTACGTCATGTGGTCACCGAGAACCAGCGCGTGCTCGACACGGTGCGCACGCTGCGCGAGCAGGGTGCGCGTGCGATCGGCGATCTGCTGGTCGCCTCGCACGCGTCGATGCGCGACGATTTCGAGATCTCTACCCCGGAGCTCGACACCGCCGTCGAGGCCTCGCTCGCGGCCGGCGCGCTCGGCGCCCGGATGACGGGCGGCGGCTTCGGCGGCGCGGCCATCGCCCTCGTCGAACAGGACGCGGTGGATGCGGTGGCCGAGGTCGTGACCGCGGCGTTCGCCGAGGCCGGGTTCACGGCACCGCTCATCTTCACGGTCACGCCGTCGGCCGGAGCGGATCGCGACGCCTGAGGAGCGGGCGGGGACGAGACGCTCGAGAACGCGCGAGCCGTCCAGTCATCGCCCATCGGTGGATGCCAAGATGGATCGTCGCGCCGCACCCGCGCGGCAGGAGAGGAACCAATGTCCTGGATCGTCACCGGCGGCGCCGGCTACATCGGATCGCACGTCGTACGCGCACTCGCGGATGCCGGGCTCTCCCCCGTCATCCTCGACGACCTCTCGAGCGGAGTGCGCTCCTTCGCACCCGAGGGGGTGCCCTTCGTCGAAGGCAGCATCCTCGACCGCGAGCTGGTGGAGAAGACGCTGCGCGACCACGGTGCCGACGGCGTGATCCATGTGGCCGGGTTCAAGTACGCCGGCGTCTCGGTGCAGCGCCCTCTGCACACCTACGCGCAGAACGTCGAGGGTACCCGGGTGATCCTCGAGGCGATGGAGGCCGCAGGAGTCGCGAACATCGTGTTCTCCTCGTCGGCCGCGGTGTTCGGCACGCCGGACGTCGCTCTCGTGGTCGAGGACACCGCGAAGCGCCCCGCCAGCCCCTACGGCGAATCGAAGCTCATCGGCGAGTGGCTGCTGCGCGACCAGGCGATCGCGACCGCCGACTCCGCCACCCCGCTGCGCCACACCTCGCTGCGGTACTTCAACGTCGTCGGCTCCGCCGACCCGACGGTCTACGACGTGAGCCCGCACAACCTCTTCCCGATCGTCTTCGAGGCGCTCATCGAGGGCCGGACACCGCGCATCAACGGTGACGACTACGCCACCGAAGACGGCACGAACGTGCGCGACTACGTGCACGTGGGCGACATCGCCGCGGCCCATGTGGCCGCCGCTCAGCGTCTGGCCTCGGGTGAGCCCGTCGAGCCCGCCTACAACCTCGGCTCGGGCGACGGGCTGAGTGTGAAGCAGATCATGGATGCCGTCGCCCGCGTCACCGGCATCGACTTCACCCCTGAGATCGGCCCTCGCCGACCGGGAGACCCCGACCGCATCGTGGCCACCGGCGAGCTCGCCGCCCGCGACCTCGACTGGAAGATGCGCTACACGGTCGACGAGATGGTCCGCACCGGCTGGGAGGCCAGGCGCGCAGCATCCTGACCCCTGCTCGACACGCAGGAGCCCGTCTCAGTCGAGCGCGCTCATCACGTGCTTGAGTCGCGTGTAATCCTCGAACCCGTACTGCGAGAGGTCCTTGCCGTACCCGGAGTGCTTGAAACCGCCGTGCGGCATGTCAGAGACGAAGGGGATGTGGGTGTTGATCCACACGCATCCGAAGTCGAGGTCGCGCGAGAGGCGCATCGCCCTCGCGTGATCGGTGGTCCACACCGATGACGCGAGCGCGTACGGCACGTCGTTCGCCATCGCCAGAGCCTCCTCCTCGCTCTCGAAGGACTGCACCGTGAGCACGGGCCCGAAGATCTCGCCCTGCACCGCTTCGTCTTCCTGACGGAGTCCGGACACGATCGTGGCCTCGAAGAAGTACCCGCGCTCGCCCTGACGGCGCCCTCCCGTCTCGACGGTCGCGTGGGCCGGGAGGCGGTCGATGAATCCGGTGACCTGCGCGAGCTGGGCCGCGCTGCTCAGCGGCCCATAGAGCACGCCCTCCTCGTGCGGGCCACCGGTGCGGGCGTGCGTCCGCGTGCGCGCGACGAGGGCGGCGAGCAGCTGATCGTGCACCGACGAGTGCACCAGCACACGGGTCGCCGCCGTGCAGTCCTGGCCGGCGTTGAAGAACGCCGCCGCGACGATGCCCTCGGCCGCGCGCGCGAGATCCGCATCGGCGAACACGATCGCCGGCGCCTTGCCGCCGAGCTCCAGGTGCACGCGCTTGACGTCGTTCGCGGCTGACCGCGCGACGGCCATTCCCGCCCGCACCGAGCCGGTGATGGCGACCATCTGCGGAGTCGGATGCTCGACGAGCGCCACTCCGGTCTCGCGATCGCCCAGCACCACGTTGAGCGCACCGGCGGGCGTGTGCATCGCCACGATCTCTGCGAGCAGCAGGGTGCTGAGCGGCGTCGACTCCGCGGGCTTCAGTACCACCGTGTTGCCGGCCGCGAGAGCGGGGGCGATCTTCCACACCGCCATGTTCAGCGGGTAGTTCCACGGCGTCACCTGACCGATCACGCCGATCGGCTCGCGGCGCACGAACGACGTGTGCCCCGCGAGGTACTCCCCCGCCGACCGCCCCTCGAGGCTGCGGGCCGCGCCGGCGAAGAAGCGCAGCTGATCGACCGACTGCATGATCTCGTCGGCGACCAGAGCTGCTCGGGGCTTGCCGGTGTCCTTCGACTCGAGGTCGGCGAACTCCTCGGCACGCGCCTGCATCTCGTCGGCGATGCGGAAGAGTGCCAGCTGCCGGTCGGCCGGAGTCGTGTCGCGCCAGAGGGGAAAGGCGGCGGCCGCCGCGGCGTACGCGGCATCGACGTCGCTCGCATCCGAGATCGGGACCTCGCCGTAGGTCTCTTCCGACGCGGGGTCGATGAGCGGCATCCGCCCCTGCCCGTTCGCGCTGACGCGCCGTCCGCCGATCATGTTCTGCAGGGGCTCGGTGTGCATGTGCGCCATGCTAACCACGCGACTACGAATGCAGAAGGGGCACGGCCTCCTGACCACGGAATCGGTTGCGTCGCCGTATCGGGAATGCAAATATCGAATATGGGTACCACCGTGTTCGAACGCCACCCGCCCGCCGCGAGCGTCGTGGATGCTTCTCTGCGAGACACGGCCCTGGGGGTGTTCTGGCTCGACGACGTCGAGCGTCCGGAGCATCCGCCCCTCCGAGGGCGCATCTGGGCGGACCTGGCGATCGTCGGCGGCGGATACGCCGGTCTGTGGACCGCCGTGCGCGCGAAGGAGCGCGATCCGGGGCGTCGGGTGGTGCTGCTCGAGGCCTCGCGCATCGGCTGGGCGGCATCAGGGCGCAACGGCGGATTCTGCGAGGCGAGTCTCACGCACGGCCACGAGAACGGCGCGTCGCGCTGGCCCGACGAGATCGACCGGCTCGAGGAACTGGGGATGCAGAACCTCGACGCGATCGAGGAGACCGTCTCGCGCTACGGCATGCGTGTCGACTTCGAGCGCACAGGGCAGATGGCGGTGGCCGTCGAGCCGCACCAGGTCGAGTGGCTTCGAGGGGAGGAGGGATTCCTCGACCGGGGAGCCGTCCAGGCGGAGGTGCACTCGAGCACGTTCCTCGCCGGGGCCTGGGAGCGGGATGCCTGCGCGATGGTGCATCCGGCCAAGCTCGCCGTCGAGCTCGCGCGCGTGGCAGTGGAGTTGGGAGTGGAGATCTACGAGCATTCCCTCGTGCGCGAGGTGAGCGGCGACGGCTCCGGCCCGATCACCCTCGTCACCCGCGACGGCGGCCATGTCAACGCAGACTCCGTGGCGCTCGGCACCAACGTCTTCCCGTCGCTGCTCGCTCGCAACCGGCTGATGACCGTGCCGGTCTACGACTACGTGCTCATGACCGAGCCGCTGTCACCCGAGCAGCTGCAGTCGATCGGATGGTCGCATCGTCAGGGGCTCGCCGACAGCGCGAACCAGTTCCACTACTACCGGCTGACCGCCGACGACCGCATCCTGTTCGGTGGCTACGACGCGATCTATCATCTCGGCGGCAAGGTGCGCCCGGAATACGAAGACCGCGCCGAGAGCCATCGCCGACTCGCGTCGCACTTCTTCACGACCTTCCCGCAGCTCGAGGGGCTGCGGTTCACGCATCGATGGGCAGGGGCGATCGATTCGTCGAGCCGCTTCTGCGCGTTCTTCGGCACTGCCCGCCGCGGTCACGTCGCCTATGCCAGCGGGTTCACCGGGCTCGGCGTCGGCGCTGCCCGCTTCGCCGCCGACGTCATGCTCGACAAGCTGGCGGGCGAGCCCACCGAGCGCACCGAACTCGCGATGGTGCGCGAGAAGCCGATCCCGTTCCCTCCCGAGCCCGCCGCATCGATCGGCGTCAACCTCGTGCGTGCGGCGATGGACCGGGCCGATCACCACGAGGGCAAGCGCAACCTGTTCCTCCGCACGCTCGACGCGGTGGGGATGGGCTTCGACTCGTGATGCGGTGAGGCGTCGGTCACGCGTCGGGACGGGTCACGTCGGCGTGCGGCATCCGCAGGCTCATGACCCGGATCGCCTCGGGGTTGTCGTCGACGAGCACGGCGTCGCGCCCGAGCGCCGAGGCCACGGCGCCCGTCGTGCCGCTGCCCGCGAACAGGTCGAGCACACGGTCGCCCGGGCGACTGGATGCTCGCACGATGCGCCGGAGGATGCCCTCGGGCTTCTGAGTCGGATATCCGGTCTTCTCGCGCCCCGTCGTGGGGACGATGGTGTGCCACCAGACGTCGGTGGGGAGCTTGCCTCGTGCTGCCTTCTCGGCCGTGACGAGGCCGGGCGCCATGTACGGCTCGCGGTCGACGTCGTCGGAGTTGAACACGTACTCGCGAGGGTTCTTGACGTAGACGAGGATCGTGTCGTGCTTGGTGGGCCAGCGGCTGCGTGACTTCGCGCCGTAGTCGTAAGCCCAGATGAGCTCGTTGAGAAAGCTGTCACGCCCGAAGACGGCATCCAGCATGACCTTGGCGTAGTGGGCCTCGCGGTAGTCGAGGTGCAGGTACAGCGTGCCGTCGTCGGCGAGCAGCCGCCACGCCTCCTCGAGCCTCGGCATCAGGAATGCGCCGTAGTCGTCGAAGCGGTCGTCATAGGTGCGCAACATGCCGCGAACCCGTTCGTACGCGTGGCCGTGGAACCCGTGGCGGACCTCCCCGACCGGCGTGGCCTGACCCTCGCGCGCCGCTGGAGCCTCCGCCGCACGTTCACCCGTCGCCGGGTCGGCCGTCGCGCGTTCAGTATTCAGCATGAGCTGCGCACCGCCGCCCTCGGCGCCGCCGGATCCCGCGGTTGCGGCGTTCGCGGCATCCGATTCTTGCTGAGTTGCGAACGCTCTGCGCGCGGTGACGACCTGCCGCTCCTGGGCACGCCCCGTGTTGAACGGCGGATCGAGGTAGACGAGGGTGAACGACGCCGACGGAAGGGTCGCGGCCACGGCGAGGTTGTCGCCCTCGATGATCGAGACGGAGCCGACGGCGGCTGCCGCGGGCACGGCCGCCGCAGGCTCGCGCTCGGCTCCCGCAGACTCGGCGCCCTCAGGCTCCGCCGTCGCAGGCTCGGTCGCGGCGCGACCGCCTGTCACGGAACCCTGTGCAGCCACGTGTCGGTCGAGAACTTCGACTCCACCAGCGCCTCGGCGTCGGCGTACTCGTCGGGCGTGATCGCGCCGTCCTCGGCATCGGTCAGCGACCGGAACGTCGCGATGAAGCGCTCGATGATCTCGTCGCGCGCGAGGCCGGTCTGGCTGCGCAGCGGGTCGACGCGCTTGGCAGCCGAGGTCGTGCCCTTGTCGCTCAGCTTCTCGCGCCCGATGCGCAGCACCTCGGTCATGGTCTGGCCGTCGATGTCATACGAGAGCGTCGCGTGGTGCAAAACTCCCCCGTTCGCGAGGCGCTTCTGCGCGGCCCCGCCGATCTTGCCCGACGAGCTCGCGATGTCGTTGAGCGGCTGGTACACGGCATCGATGCCCAGGGACCGCAGCGCCTGCAGCACCCAGTCGTCGAGGAAGGCGTACGAATCGGCGAAGGTCATGCCCTGCACGAGCGATGCGGGCACGTACAGCGAGTAGGTGATGATCTGACCCGCCGCCATGAGCATCGCGCCTCCGCCCGAGATGCGGCGCACGACGTCGAAGCCGTGGCGCTGCGCCCCCTCGGGGTCGACCTCGTTGCGGTACGACTGGAACGAGCCGATGACCACGGCCGACTGGTCCCACTCCCAGATGCGCAGGGTCGGACGACGCCGCCCCTCACCCACGCGCGAGGTGAGCACCTCGTCGAGCGCGAGGTTCATGCGCGGCGACACGGCCTTCTCGTGCACGATCTCCCAGTCGAAGTCGCGCCAGCCAGGAGCCGTCACGAGTGCGCGGCGCACGGCTGTTCCCACGGCCTCCGGCGTGAAGCCCAGCAGCTGGGCGCCGTCGGGCAGCGCGGCACGCACCGCGGCGGCGATGGCCGTGGCATCCGATTCGACGGGCAGCCCTGTGACCGCGTCGTTGATGTCGTCGAGCGCGGTGTCCGGCTCGAGGAAGAAGTCGCCGGCCAGTCGGAAGCGGGCGATCAGGCCGTCGTCGACCTCGAGGTCTACGACGACGAGCTTGCCCCCTGGAACCTTGTATTCTCCGTGCACGGATCCAGCTTAGGCGCGGGCTCGCGCCGGGGCACCGCCGAGACCGCACCCGGCTCGGTCAGCGTCCGAGCACCACCGCGCGCTCCCCCGCCCTGATGGGCGCGGAATGCCGGTTGCCCGGGTGCGGCTGCGGGCACACGTACTGGTTCGAGAACGCGCACGGCGGCAGGTACGCGCGATTGAAGTCGACGATCACCGATCCGTCGTCGGCCGGCTCGGGGATCGGCAGGAACCGGAATCGGTAGGTCTCGACGCCGTTCGTGCCGTCGCCGAACACCGTGGTGAGTCCACCCTGTGCCGCCCGCGTGACGGCGAAGGAGAGCCGCACCCCGTCGAGCTCGAAATGCAGTCGACCCGCGAGGTCGGTGTCGTGGGTCGATCCGTCGACGGCCGTGACGGCGATCCGCTCGCCAGGCGTGGCCTCGAACGCCGCCTCCACCCGCCAGCTCTCCCGGGGCGGGTAGGCGTCGATGCCGCTGAACCGCTCGCGCTCCGGCCGTCGCGGATTGAAGACGCGCAGCGCCACGCTGCCGCGCCGGTCGAAGACTCTGAGCTCCCTGCGGCCCAGCCGGATCGACTCGCTGCCGCGCAGGATCACGGTCGACCCGGAGGCGCCCAGATCGCTGCCGCGCACTCCTCCGTCTCCGGTCAGCGCCCACAGTCCAGGAACCCCCTCGACCGCGGCCGGCTCGGTGATGAGCCAGTTCGTCGATTCCAGCGCGGCAGGACCGTACTCCGCACCGGCATACCGCTCTCGCGACTCATGCCACGCCCGCCACTCGTCTCGCCAGCCCACCCTGCACCGTCCTCTCGCCGCCAAGCTATGCGGACGCGGATGCGGGTGCCTCGG
Organism: uncultured Microbacterium sp.; assembly: GCA_963518515.1. GTDB lineage: Bacteria > Actinomycetota > Actinomycetes > Actinomycetales > Microbacteriaceae > Microbacterium. The sequence continues at coordinate 136,340 of CAUQIW010000001.1, read as the reverse complement.
GTGACGTCATGCGGATTCACCCGCTGTCACACCCGGTCATCGGGCGTAACGCGACGACGCGGAAGGCGGCGATCGCCCTCAGGCGGACGAGACGCGGCCCCGATCAGCGCGCGGGGATGCGCGTGTCGAGCCACGCGAGCAGGTCGGCCCTGACCTCGGCCTGCTGCAGCTCGTTGAAGATCTCGTGCCGGGCATCGGGGTAGACGAGCGTCGTGACGTCGGTCAGCCCCGAGCGGGTGCGGTACTCGTCGGCCAGCTTGTGCACGCTGATCGGGCCGCCCACCGGGTCGTCGCGACCCACGAGCAGCAGCAGCGGGATGTCGTGACCCAGGTCCTTGCGCGGGCGCCCGTAGAGCTTGGCGGCCTCGATGGGTCCGAACAGCTTGAGAAGCGGCACGTCGGTCGTGAGGGGATCCTCGTCGAAGGCCTTCCAGACCGCCTCGTCGCGACTCAGCCACTCGAAGCCGGTGGCCTCTGCGGCCGCCCATCGTGCGTTCAGCGGGGCGGCGTTGAGCGAGCCGGGCATGCGCAGGGCGGAGCCGGAGAGGATGACGGCATCCCACGCATCCGGATGGTCGTTCACGAGCATCTGCGCGAGGAACGATCCCCACGAGTGCCCGAGCAGCACGAGAGGGAGGTCGGGATGCTCGTCGCGGATGATCCCCGTGAGCTGCCAGATCGCGGCCTCGGCGGCATGCAGACCGCCCTTGCCGAGACGGCCGAGCTTGGCGGGGCCGTCGTGCTGACGGATGCCGGTGCGACCGTGGCCTCGGTGATCGTCGGCGTAGACGATGAAGCCCGCGCCGGTGAGCGCCGAGATCAGCGCCGGGTACCGACCGGCGTGCTCGCCGACGCCGTGCAGCAGCTGCACGATGCCGCGCGGGTCGCCCCCTGCGGGGTGCACGTCGTAGACGATGGCGACGCCGTGGGCGTCGGAGAACTCGCGGGTATCCGTCACGCCCCCACCCTACTCAGACGCCGAGCGCGCTGACGACCGCCTGTGCGGTCGCGAGATCGGTGACCTCGTAACCGCCGACGCCGTCGGCCGCCGACCCCATGCGCACGCCGCCGTGCTCGTGCACCGAGCGCTTGGCCGAGAAGTGCAGCGCGTCGACGCCGGTGGCGGCGAGCGCCCGCGCGTTGGATGCATCGACCCCGCTGCCCGCCATGACCTCGATGGCACCGGATGCCTCGACGACCAGCGCCCGGAGCATCTCGATGCCGTCGATCGCCGCCGAGGCTCCTCCCGAGGTCAGCACGCGTCGCAGCCCGAGGGAGCGAGCGGCGGCCAGCGTCGCGAGCGGATCGGCCGTCATGTCGATGGCTCGGTGCAGGGTGACGGATGCCGCGCCCGCCGCATCCCGCAACCGGGCCATGGCATCGAGGTCGAGCCGCCCCTCGGCGTCCAGCGCTCCGATGACGACGCCGTCGGCACCCGCCTCGACCGCCCTTCGGACGTCGCGCTCGGCGACCTGGATCTCGTCGGAGTCGTAGTGGAAACCGCCGGCACGCGGCCTGACGAGCACGTGCACCTCCGGCCCCTCGGCCTGCGAGGTGCGGGCCGTCTCGATCGCGAGCTCGATGGTCGCCGGTGACGGCGTGAGGCCGCCCAGAGCCAGCGCCTGAGCGAGTTCGACCCTGACCGCGCCGACCGCCGAGGCCACTCGGATTCCGGCGGCATCCTGAACGGCGATCTCCAGAGCGGGGGTTCGAGTCATCCGTCCATTCTCGCGTGCGGCGACACCCGTCCGTGCACGGCGGAGCGTCCGGAGCGGGGTGAACGCTTCCCCGTCAGCGGAATATTACTTAGACTGTCTAAGCAATGTCTGCGTCCGACGAATCCCTCCAGCTCACCGCCACCGATCTGCGCATGGCGACGTTCCGGCTCGCGCGGCGCCTCCGATGCGCCAGGGCGGTCGACGCCATGAGCGATGCCCAGCTCGCCGTGCTCGCGACCCTGCGCATGCACGGTCGCCGCACGATCACCGCACTGGCCGAGCGCGAGCGGGTGACGGCGCCGTCGATGACCAGCATGATCAACGGGCTCGAGGAGCAGGGTCTCGTGTTCCGCACTCCCGATGAGGAGGACCGGCGGCGCGTGCAGGTCGACATCACCGACGCCGGCACCCAGATCGTGGTGCAGACCATCCGCAGCCGCGATGAGCTGCTCGCCGGGATGCTGGCCGAGATGGACTTCACCGAAGACGAGCTGTCGACCCTGCGCGACGCCAGCGTCCTGATGAGGAGGGTGGTCGAGAGATGAGCTCCATGTTCCGTTCGTTCGCGAACATCAACTACCGCATCTGGTTCGCGGGCGCCCTCGTCTCGAACATCGGCGGCTGGATGCAGGCGACCGCCCAGGACTGGGTGGTGCTCACCGAGCTCACCGACAACGACGCAGCCGCCATGGGATTCACGATGGCGCTGCAGTTCGGCCCGCCGCTCGTGCTGGTGAGCCTGACGGGCTGGGTCGCCGATCGGTTCGAGCGCCGCCGCATCCTGCTGGCCACCCAGGCGTCGCTGCTGCTGCTCGCGATCGCCGTCGGGGTGCTGCTGCTCACCGATGTGATGACGCTGCCGATGATGTTCTGCTTCGCCGCGGCCTTCGGCGTGGTCAACGCCTTCGACGCTCCCGCCAGGCAGGCCTTCGTCTCCGACATGGTCTCTGCGGGCGACACCTCGAACGCGGTCGCCCTCAACTCGGCATCCTTCAACCTCGCCCGCATGATCGGCCCGGCGGTCGGCGGCCTGCTGATCGTGGCGATCGGATCGGGATGGGTGTTCATCGCGAACGCCGCGACCTTCCTCGCGATGCTGCTCGCGCTGCTCATGCTGCGGCAGAATCAGCTCGCCCCACGGCCCAAGAACCGTCGCCCCGGCGGCCTCGCCGAGGGTTTCCGCTACGTCTGGGGGCGCAGCGATCTGCGCGTCGTGTTCGTGACGGTGTTCCTGATCGGCGCCTTCGGCATGAACTTCCCCATCTTCGCGTCGACCATGGCGCTCGAGTTCGGCGCGGGCGCCGACGGCTACGGCGTGCTCAGCTCCGTGCTGGCCATCGGATCGCTCATCGGCGCGCTGCTCGCCGCCCGACGCGAACGCGCGCGCGTGCGAGTCGTCATCCTCGCCGCCGGCGGATTCGGCATCGCGGCCCTCGTCTCCTCGGCGATGCCGTCGTACATCTCGTATGCCGTCACCCTGACGTTCACCGGCTTCATGATCGTGACCCTGCTCACGACCGCGAACGGGTACGTGCAGATGACGACCGATCCCGCGCTGCGCGGTCGGGTGCTCGCGCTGTACATGGCGGTGATCATGGGATCCACGCCCGTCGGCGCCCCGATCGCCGGGTGGGTGGCCGACACGTTCGGTCCGCGAAGCGCGATCATGCTGGGCGGCACGGCGGGCTTCGTCGCCTGCGCGATCGGCGCCGTCTGGGTCTTCACCTCCGGGCGCCTGCACCGGGCCGAGGACCGCCGCTTCGCCCTCACACTCGATGAGACGCGCCCCCTCACCGTGATCGATCGCCGAGATCCGGTCGAGTTCAGCGACGAGGCGGCCGTGACCACGCCGATCCGCTCCGCGAAGAAGGACTGACTCCCGCTCAGGGACCCTGATCCCCAGGGTCCCTGAGCCTGTCGAAGGGCCCTCCCCCGATCCGGTCCCTGAGCTCATTGGGTCCCTGAGCCTGTCGAAGGGCCGCGCCCCACGTCCGGTCCCTGAGCCCGTCGAAGGGCGCGACCGCCCTTTCGAGGTTTGTCAACGCCCTCCCCGGTGACCTCGACCGGACGTACGGTCGCGTCATGACTGACAACACAGGACGCACCCCTCACCCCGAAGAGCCGGCCGAGGGCTCGCCCGAGCAGAACCCCGAGCACAACACCGCTCCCGACGGACAGTCGTCTGACGGTGCCGAGCGTCAGCCGGATGAGCTCGATGGAAACGCGCAGGGCGCCAACCAGGGCGGCGCGATCCAAGGCGACAGCTCCCACGGAGATTCGCCTCGCGGCGCCATCCAGGGCGACGCCGAGAGCGTCAACGCGCAGGGAGCGGCTCAGGGCGGCGCCATCCAGGGTGACAGCTCGCACGGCGAGTCACCGCGCGGCGCCATCCAGGGCGACGCGAGCCCCGATCGCGAGGCTGCCGTCGGCGGAGACGCGCACACCGAGGAGCAGCTCGACGCCGACAACGAGGTCGAGCAGGACACTCTGCGCACCCTGGACCCCAACGACACTCCGGCCTGACGCCGGTCCGAACCGGGCGGTTCAGACCGGAAGGTCGCCCGGCGGGCGACGGTCAGACCCGGATCCGAGTGACGGATCGGGGAGGGCCGGACGATTCACGGAGAGATGGCGCCGAAGCAGCCGTGATTCGTCCGACCCTCCGTGATTCGTCAGGGTGAGGGGCGGGCTGCCCTCAGGCCCCGAGCACCAGCTTCAGCTGCTCGACGGCCCAGTCGAGTTCCGTCGCACGGATGACGATCGGCGGCGCGATGCGGATGGTCTGGCCGTGAGTGTCCTTGACCAGCACCCCGCGCGCCAGGAGCTTCTCGGCGATCTCGCGGCCCGTGCCCTTCGCGGGGTCGATGTCGACGCCGGCCCAGAGACCCGCGAGGCGCACCTCGGTCACGCCGCGGCCGATCAACGGTTCGAGCGCCGCGCCGAGGTGGGCTCCCAGTGCGCGAGCGCGCTCCTGGAACTCCCCCGATTCGAGCATCTCGACCACGCGAAGCCCGACGGCGGCGGCGAGCGGATTGCCGCCGAACGTCGACCCGTGCTCGCCGGGGCGGATCACCCCGAGCACTGCGGCATCGCCGACCACGGCCGAGACCGGGAGGATGCCGCCGCCGAGCGCCTTGCCCAGCAGATACAGGTCGGGCACCACGCCCTCGCGGTCGCAGGCGAAGGTCTCGCCGACACGGCCGAGACCCGACTGGATCTCGTCGGCGATGAACAGCACGTTGCGCTCGTCGCAGATCTCCCGGATGCGGCGCAGGTACCCCTCCGGAGGGATCACGACTCCGGCCTCGCCCTGGATCGGCTCGATGAGCACCGCGGCGGTGTCGTCGGTGATCGCCGCCGCGATGGCATCCGCGTCTCCGTAGGGAACGACGTCGAAGCCGGGCGTGTACGGTCCGAAGTCCGCACGCGCCGACTCGTCGTCGCTGAAGCTGACGATCGTCGTGGTGCGGCCGTGGAAGTTGCCGGCGGCGACCACGATGCGCGCCTTGCCCTCGGCGATGCCCTTGACCCGGTAGCCCCAGGCGCGAGCGACCTTGATGCCGGTCTCGACGGCTTCGGCGCCGGTATTCATCGGCAGCACCATGTCCTTGCCCGCGAGCTGCGCGAGGGCGGCGGCGAAGGGCTCGAGCCGATCGCTCACGAACGCGCGGCTGATGAGCGTCACGCGGCCGAGCTGCTCGGTGAGCGCGGCGACGATCGCCGGATGCCGGTGCCCGAAGTTGACGGCGGAGTAGGCGGCGAGCAGGTCGAGGTACCGCTTGCCTTCGACGTCCGTCACCCATGCGCCGTCACCGCGAGCGATGTTCACCGGCAGCGGGTGGTAGTTGTGGGCGACGTGCGGCTCGGCCGACGTCTCACCCTGGTTCCCTGAACCCGCAACCCTGGCCCCTGAACCCCCGATTTCGGTCTCGGGTCCCCCGACCTGGTTCCCTGAACCCCGGACCTGGGTCCCTGAACCCCCGACCTGGGTCCCTGAACCCCCCACCTGGGCCCCAGAGCCCGCAACCTGGGTCCCTGAGCCTGTCGAAGGGTCGACCGCGGTCATTCCGCGCTCCGCAGCTCGAGCGTGCAGCACTTGATCCCGCCGCCGCCGAGCAGCAGCTCCGACAGGTCGATCATGATCGGGTTGTAGCCGCGCTCGCGCAGCTGCTTCTCGAAGCCCCTGGCACGGGGGGAGATCACGACGTTGTAGCCGTCGCTGGCGGAGTTCAGCCCGAAGACCGATCCGTCCTCGTCCGACACCAGGATCGCGTCGGGGAAGCGCTCCTCGAGGATCGCTCGGCTCGCGTCGTCGAAGGCGCCGGGAAGGTACGCGATGTTGGCGCGCTCCGGGCCGCCGTTCTCGACGCCCTGCACCGGATCGAGCACGGCGATCGCGGTGTCGAGGTGATAGAAGCGGGGATCGACGAGGTTGAGCGACACGACCTCGCGGTCGAAGACCTCGCCGACCTCGCGGTGGCTGTCGCCGGTGGAGCGGAAGCCGGTGCCCGCGAGGATCACGTCACCGACGAGCAGGAAGTCGCCCTCGCCCTCGTTGACCTCTTCGGGGATCACGGTGTCGTATCCGGCGGCACGGAACCAGTCCGCGAAGGCGGGCGACTCGCCCTGGCGTTCGACGAAGCGGAACTTCGGCACGTAGGCGCGACCGCCGATGAGGAATCCGCCGTTGGCCGTGTAGACCATGTCGGGGAATCCCTCGAGCGGCTCGATCAGCTCGACCTCGTGCCCGAGGTCGATGTACAGGTCATGCAGAGCCTGCCACTGGGCGACGGCCTTGGCGGTGTCGGTCGGGTTCGCCGGCTCCATCCACGGGTTGATCTTGTAGCTCACCGTGAAGTGCGACGGCTTGCACATCAGGTAGCGACGGTGGTGCGCGGTGCGCGCGGTGGTGGCGGTCTGGGAAGTCGACGTGGTGCTCTCGACAGACATGGGGCTCCTCGAACGGATGCGGCGGACGCTGTCCACGGGCCCGGCGGTCCTTCGACCCGCACCGCTCTTTCAGAGCCGGCGCTGAGGAAGATGCGACTCGGGCACGCCAGGGACCATTGTGTCACCCGGCACCTGAGGACGCGATGCTTTCGATCGCGTCCGCGCGAAGAGGCTCACCCGACGCGGACGATGATCTTGCCGACGGTGTGCCCCGCTTCGAGCCGGGCCAGGGCGGAGGATGCTCTGTCGAAGCCGTATTCGCGGTCGATCACCGGGGTGATGCGACCCTCGCCGGTGAGCTCGAGCAGCTTCACGAGCACCTCGGGTCGCGGACTCGCCGCGAGCGACCGGATGCGCTTCTTCGACCCGAGCGAGCGCCATGCCGCCGCGATCATGCGCGGGATCGGTCCGAGCACATGGCCGCCGTCCCCCGTGACGAGCACCACGGTGCCGCCGTCGACCACGAGCCGTTGCAGGTCGCGCAGCGGGATGCCTCCGGCGATGTCGACCACCGCATCGAAGTGATCGGCGGGAAGGGCGGAGACAGAGGTTCGGCGGTGGTCGAAGGTCTGCGCGGCCCCCAGGTGCTGCACGAGCACGGAGTTGCGGTCACCGCAGCTCGCCCACACCTCGGCTCCCCGCTGGGCGGCCAGCTGCACGGCGAAGGTGCCGACCCCTCCGGAGGCGCCGATCACGAGCACCCGGGGTGTGCGCCTGCCGTCGGCGGCGCGTCGTCCCGCTCCGATCCCCGCGAGGTCCAGCGCCTGCCATGCCGTACCACCGGCGATGGGCAGGCAGGCGGCGAGCTCCGAGGAGATCGCCGTGGGAATCGGAACCAGTCGGGACGCCGGAACCTTCACGAAACGGGCGAGGCCACCGCCGCCGACGAGCTCGCCGACGACGCGTTGCCCGAGCTCGACACCGATCACCTGCGGTCCGACTGCGACCACCGTGCCTGCGACCTCCATGCCGCGCACCGGATGCTTCGGCTTGGTCATGCCGAAGACGGGCCGCACGAGCAGCGGATCGCCGAGCATCAGACGCACGTCGCCGGCGTTCAGCGCCGTCGCGTGCACTTGCAGCAGGACCTCGCCTCTGCCCGCCTCTGGCACCAGCACCTGCTCGACCGCGAAGCCGTCGGCGGGGCCGTACGTCTCCCGTCGCCAGGCCGACATCGTTCCGGGGAGATCGGGTGCCGACATCGCCGAACCTGACATCTCTGAACCTGACAACTCAGGCCTCCTTCGTCGGGGGTTCCGGATAGCGGAACAGATCGTCGAGCCCGACCCCGAAGGCCCTGGCGATCTGGAACGCGAGCTCGAGCGTCGGGGAGTACTTCTCCTGCTCGATCGCGATGAGTGTCTGCCGCGTCACACCGATGGTGCGGGCGAGCTCGGCCTGGGTGAGGCCCGCACGCTCACGGTGCGCGCGGATGCTGTTGGAGACGAGTGTCGGCTTGACCATCAGACGAGGCCCCGCCGGTAGGCGACGACCCTCGCGACGCCGCCGACGAGACTCGCGACCGCGAAGCCGGCGAACATCGTGTTGGCTATCCAGAAGACGTCCGCGTCGATCGCGCACAGCGCGATGACACCGAGCCCGGCGATCACGATGAACGCCTGCTCGACGCGTCCCCCCATGCGGCCGATGTCACGATCGCGGATGTCGGAGGTCCCGATGCCGTCGGGATCCTTCGAGCCGACGAGCAGGCCCCAGACGATGTTGATCACGATGATCGAGACGATGCTCAGGCCGATCGTCCACAGCATCAGCGGCAGCCAGTCGACGCCGGTCACCGGACCGCCGGCGGCCTGCTGCACGATCAGGACGACGTAGACCACCATCGCGATCAGCCCGACGACGAGACCCGTCCAGACGTTGCGCTCCTCGTAGGCCATGTCGCATCTCCCGTGCATGTCGTGTCAAGAATTCTTGACACTCGAACAGTACGCCCGCCGCATCCGTGTGTCAAGAATTCTTGACACACTGACGCGCGCGCACGTCGACCCTGTATGAAGCCGCCGACACGGGTGGTTATCGACGCTCGGTCGATACCGGGTCGGCGCGTTCGTACAGGGTCGGCGATGAGGGCGACTTAGATGACCGAGGCGCTCCAGGGGTCGGGGTTGCCGTAACGATGCGCCGTGATCGCGATCGCCTGCTCGTGCAGGAAGGGAAGCAGCTCGATGCGCCCCGCAGAGGTCACCTCGCCGTCGTAGACCGCGAGGTCCGGATCGCCGGACACGGCTTCCGCCAGCACGCGGTGCAGCGCGGCGACCGAGTCGCGCGAGCCCACCAGACGCACGCGGTCGGGATGCCGCACGGCACCGTTCTCGACCGGCTGCCCACCCGAGAACGCCGCCGCAGGGGTCTCGCCGCCTGCGGACTCGCCGCGCCGCCGCATCCGCTCGATCCACTCGTCGTCGCTCTCCATGAAGACCACCGCTCCCAGGTCGCCGAGGGCATGGCGCACCTCCGACGGCAGCCCGACCGGGGTCGAGAGCACGAAGCCGGCCCCGGCGCGCACCGCGGCGATCACGACCCGCATCAGCTCCTGCCACCCGGCATCCGCCGTGGCCCTGATGGCCACCGGCACGGGTCGGTACCGGAACAGGTTCCTCTCGACGCCGAGCCGCGACACGTCGCGGACCTGCCCGAACTCGCGGTCCCAGGCGAGGGCGTCCGACAGCGCCGAGCGCCGCAGCCACTCGAACGACTCGTAGTCGAGCGAGGGCTGCGCGGCTTCGATCAGAGCCGTGATGCGCGAGTCGAGGCCGCGCAGATGCAGCGTGCTCGAGATCGGCCCGGTGCCCGTCGAGCGCCACGAGCCGAGGCCCATCAGGTAGTTGGGCCCGCCGGCCTTCGCACCGGGGCCGACCGACGAGCGCTTCCACCCGCCGAACGGCTGCCGCTGCACGACGGCGCCGGTGATGCCGCGGTTCACGTACAGGTTGCCGGCCTGCACCCTGTCGAGCCACAGCTCGAGCTCCGCCGGATCCTGGGTGTGCAGGCCGGCCGTGAGGCCGTAGGCGAGGGCGTTCTGCAGCTCGATCGCCCGCTCGAGACTCGGTGCGTGCATGATGCCCAGCACCGGACCGAAGAACTCCTCGGTGTGGAACCGCGACCCCGACTGCACCCCCACGCGGATGCCGGGGCGCCACAGACGACCCGTCTCATCGCCCGGTGCCGGCGACGGTTCGATCAGCCACCGCTCGTCGCCCTCCAGCTCGCTGAGCGCCCAGGCGAGCTTGCCCTGCGGCGGCTCGATCACCGGGCCGACCTCGGCGAGCGGGTCGCTGGGCCAGCCGACGTGCAGCGAGCGCGTCGCGTCGACCAGCTGTCGCGCGAATCGCTGCGAGCGCCCGACCGGCCCCACGAGGATCGCGAGCGACGCCGCGGAGCACTTCTGCCCCGCGTGGCCGAAGGCACTGCGCACGAGATCGGCCACCGCGAGGTCGAGGTCCCCGGATGCCGTGATGACGATCGCGTTCTTGCCACTCGTCTCGGCGAGCAGCGGCAGGTCGGGTCGCCACGAGCGGAAGAGCGCGGCGGTGTCCCAGGAGCCGGTGAGGATGACGCGATCGACGTCCTCGTGAGTGATCAGCGAGCGTCCGAGCTCGCCCTCCTCGATGTCGACCAGTGCGAGCACGTCGCGGGGCACACCGACCTCCCAGAGCGTCTCGGCGATGACGGCGGCAGATCGACGCGACTGCGGAGCGGGTTTGAAGACGACGCCCGATCCCGCGGCGAGCGCGGCGAGCACACCACCGGCCGGGATCGCGAGCGGGAAGTTCCAGGGGGGTGCCACGACGGTCACGCGCGCGGGCTCGAAGGCGGCTCCGGCGATCGCGTCCAACTCCCGCGCCGTGGCCGCGTAGTACCGCGCGAAATCGACGGCCTCGCTCACCTCGACGTCGGCCTCGGCGAAGACCTTGCCCGTCTCGGCCGCCGCGACCTCGATGAGATCGCCGCGCCGCCCCTCCAGCGCGGCAGCGGCGCGCAGCAGCACCTCGGCTCGCTCGGCCGCGGGCCGAGCGCCCCAGTGCGCCCCGGCGTCGCGCACCCGGGCGACCACGCTCTGCAGCACCCCGTCGTCGTCGACGCGCGCTGCGGCGATCGCCTTCTCTCCCAGAGTCGAACCGGCGATGCGCGACGTCACCTCCGCGGCCCACTCGCGGTTCGCCGGGAGCGCGGGATCGCTGTCCGGAGTGTTCGCGAATCCCGGGGCTCCGCCCGTGCTCTCATCGACCTCCCTGGGCGCGAACACCGCGGTCTCGAGGAACGGTCCGGTGTCGTCATCCGATCCCCGCGATATTCCGAGGACGGCCTTCGTGAGATCCTGCTCGGGCGCCGGCGCATCCTGCGCGGGACGCACGGCCTCGTGCACGGGGGCGAGGCGGTCCTGCGTGCGCCGCGGACCCAGGAGGAGGGTCTGCTGGTCGGACCGCTCCAGGGCGTCGAGGAATCGGTCGCGCTCGCGGAGGAAGAGGCGTTCGTCGTCGGCGAGGTGGAACGCGGCCGACAGGAAGTTCGCCGACGAGGCGTTCTCCTCGAGCCGGCGCACGAGATAGCTGATGGCGACGTCGAACTCTGCGGGCTTCACGACCGGCACGTAGAGCAGCACGGGGCCGACCTCGCGCGACACCGCCTGCACCTGCCCCTGCGCCATGCCGAGGAGCATCTCGAACTCGATCCCGTCGCGCACCCCCCGCTCGCCCGCCAGGAGCCATGCGTAGGCGATGCCGAAGAGGTTGTGCCCGGCGATGCCGACCCGCACCGCCGCGGTGTTCTCAGCGCGCAGCGCCCAGTCGAGGCAGCGCAAGTAGTTCGCGTCCGTGTCGAGCTTGCTGTCGTAGGTCGCCGGGGTCCAGCCGTGCATCTGCGCGTCGACGTGCTCCATCGCCAGGTTCGCGCCCTTGACCAGCCGCACCTTGATGGGAGCCCCTCCGTGCGCGACGCGCTCGCGCGCCCACGCGGTGAGCTCCTGCATGGCGGGCAGCGAGTCCGGCAGGTACGCCTGCAGCACGATCCCCGCCTCGAGCGCCTGCAGTCGAGGATCCTCGAGGATGCGCGTGAAGACCGCGATCGTCAGATCGAGGTCGCGGTACTCCTCCATGTCGAGATTGATGAATGTGCCGTCGGACGCGGCCGTCAGGTACAGCGGCAGCAGCCTCTCGACCACGGCATCGACGACGTCGTCGAACGCCCACATCGAGATGTGGCTGATGATCGCCGAGACCTTCACCGAGACGTAGTCGACGTCGTCACGGCGGACCAGGTCGTGGATGCCGTCGAGGCGGCGCTTCGCCTCGGCTTCGCCCAGCACGGCCTCACCGAGCAGGTTCAGATTGAGCCGCGCACCCGACGCGCGGATCCGCTCGATAGCGGGCCCGAGCTTCGTGGGCCGGGCGTCGACCACCAGATGCCCGACCATGTCGCGCAGCACCCGTCGGGCGATCGGCACCACCGGCGCGGGAAAGATCTGAGCCACTCCACCGCCCAGACGCATCGCCGAACGCAGATACCAGGGCAGGAACTCGGGGACGATGGGAGCGATGCGGTGCAGCTGCGAGGCCGCGGCGCTCAGGCTCTCTGGACGCATAACCCCGTCGACGAAACCGAGGGTGAAGGGCAGCCCGTTGGCATCCTGCAGCACTCCGGCAAGACGGGCGGCCGCCGGGTCGACGTCGGCCGCCGCGGATTCGGTCACCCATCGGCGCGCGAGTTCGACGGCGCGATCCGCGAGAGAGACGGATTCGGGGTCCGTGGAGGGCGTCGGGTCGGCCATGACCTCAGCCTAGGACGGGCAGGGCGTCGAGCCGCTGAGCGACGGGCGGGCGCCGAGCCCCTGCTCACTCCGCACCCTTGCTGCTACTCCTCGCGCTCCCGCGTCTCAGCGATCATCTCGTCGTAGCCTTCGCGGAACGTCGGGTACTCGAGCGAGCCGAGCAGTCGCGCCAGCAGACCGCCGTCGAGCACGGTGCCGCCGCCCTCGGCCGGGTCCTGCTGCGGGGGCGGCGCCACGCCGAGTCGCGCGGCGATGTGGGCGACCACGTCTCCGAGCAGCACCGGCTCCCGGTCGGTCGCGTGCACGAGCTCGGGCGGATGCTGCGCGCGCAGCATCACCTCGAGCAGCCTCACGAGGTCGGTCTCATGGATGCGGTTCGTACGCCTCGTCCTGTCGACGGGTGCGCCCTCGGTCACGCGGCGGATCAGGTAGTCCCTGCCCGGTCCGTAGATCCCCGACGGCCTGACGATCAGGGCCCCGAACAGCTCACGCGCGAGGCGTTCGCCCTCGAGCAGGTCGTCGGCCCTCGCCCCGAGCGTCGCCGGAGCATCCTGTTCGGTCAGGGGCGTCGAGCCGGCTCGCCCTTCGAACACCCTCGTCGACGAGACGAAGACGACACGCGCGGCGGGCGCGACGAGCGCCTCTGCGACCGCCGTGAGGGCTGACGGATAGAGCGAATCCTCGCCGCCCGTGCCCCCGGGCGGCAGCGTGATGACGATCGAGTCGAACTCGGGCAGCTTCCGGCCGAGCGGATGCCGCAGATCGGCCTCGATCCCCTCGAAGCCGTCGGGCAGACCGTCGGCCCGCCGGCGGATCGCCGTGACCGCTCCGCCGTCGGCGAGCAGTCGGGAGCCGAGCCTGGCGCCCAGCTTGCCGCTGCCGACGATCAGCGTCCTCCCCGGAGTGCGCGCGCCGAGGCCCCAGATGTCCGAATCGCTCATGACGTCAATTCCACACGCTCGGCGCCGTGGCGCGCACCGGAGGCAGGGCGGATGCCGCGGCCCAGTCGTGCACCCAGGTGTCGATCTCGGGGATGCCACCGGGCTTGCCGACAGCGGCGAACAGCTCTTCGTTGCTCACCGTGCCGCCGGTGCGGCGCAGCATCCGCGATCGCACGATGGCCCGCGCGTAGATCTCGCCGCCGACGACCGCCCTGTGCTCGAGGAACACGGCCTTGTCGTCATGACCGATGAAGCGCGACTGCACCTCGAAGCGCTGCCAGAGGTTGAGCGACTTGCGGAACGTGACCGTTTCGCTCGACACCACCGCGTACCAGCCGCGCTCGGTCATCGCATCGAGCAGTCCGGTGCGGATCAGCAGGTCCCACCGCCCGAGGTCGAACAGCGACAGGTACCGGCCGTTGTTCATGTGGCGGAGGATGTCGATGTCGGTCGGCAGCGTCGTCAGACGGATGCTGCCGACGGACGCTACATCGAGCGTCTTGCCTCGGCGCGTGCGGCGTCGGGCTCGGAGGATGACGAGGAGGGTGCGCCAGATCACGTTCACGAGGATCGATCGTAGCCATCGGCGCACAGAACGCGAACTTCGTTGTGCGGATCCTCCATCGTACGCGGCGGCCCTGCGCACGGCATCCTGCCGATTTCCCGATCTCGAAAGCCGCGCGTAGAGTCGCGACATGAGCGCTGAAGCCCAGTCTGAAGTCATCGTCCGTCCGGTCCGTGATGTGGATGCGGAAGCCCTGGGTCGTGTGCACGCGCAATGCTGGCACGAGACCTACGACCACCTGATCAGCAAGGCCGCGCTCGAGAAGGTCTCGCCTCGTCGCATGGCCGAGCTCTGGACCCACTGGGCCTCGCAGGGCCCCGATTTCAAGATGAACGCCGCACTCGTCGACGGCGAAATCGTCGGCTTCGCCGGCTCCGGGCCCGCCCGCGACAAGGATGCTCCCGCGTTCCGCGAGCTGTACTTCATCTATCTGCTCGACGCCTGGCACTCGACGGGCATCGGTCAGAAGCTGTTCGACGCCGCCGTCGAGAAGGACGAGCCGCTGTACCTCTGGGTCGCCGAGGACAACCCCCGCGCGCACCGCTTCTACGCCCGCAACGGATTCAGCCTCGACGGCGCCACGCACACCGAGCCGTTCCTCGGCGAGACCCTGACCGAGGTCCGCTTCGTGCGCTGAGCTCGCTCGCCCGCTGTTCGGATTTCAGCAGGAACGGCCCCCGAATCCGATTCGGGGGCCGTTCTCTGCGTCCGCAGAGCATCCGTGCTGAATTGTGAACGCGGTGCCGCCGTCAGCGGCCCGACACCGAGCCGAACAGCTTCGCGATCGGCGCGATCACCAGCGGACGTGCCGCGAACCATCCGCCGGCCATCACCACCAGCGACGCGATGAAGACCCAGAAGCCGGTCCAGCTGACCGCGTCCTGCGCGGCGTACATGTGGTTGAGGTTGCGCAGGAATCCGGTGAGCATCACGAGTGCGACGTGGGCGATGATGAACGCCACGAAGTAGAGCATGACGGGGAAGTGCAGGGCACGCGCCCACTCGATCGGGTAGGCCTTCGACAGGCGCTCGGCCTTCTTGGGCCACATCCCCGACATGCGGAACCCGGTGGCCACGGCCAGCGGAGCGGCGATGAAGACGGTGGCGAAGTAGGCGAGCTGCTGCAGGCTGTTGTAGTTGTTCCAGCCGTTCTCGTGCGGCCAGTCGAAGGAGATGTACTGCAGCGCGGCGGAAAGGGCGTTGGGGATGACCTCCCAGCTCGTCGGCACGATGCGCGCCCAGTGGCCGGTGACGAAGAGCAGCACGACGAAGATCACGCCGTTCACGATCCACAGGATGTCGAGCGCCTGGTGGAACCAGATCGTGAGACTGACCTTGCCCTTGGGGTTGTTCCGTGGCGTCCAGAAGGCGGAGGGGCGCTTCTCGCTGCGGATGCGCAGGCCGGAGCGGATGATCAGGACGATCAGGAACGCGTTGAAGAAGTGCTGCCACCCGACCCACGGAGCGAAGCCCGGCTCCACGGCGACGGCCGGGGCGTACTCGCCGGGGAAGGCCGCGAGGAAGTCCTGCATGAAGGGGAAGCTCAGGAGCGCCCGCACGAACGCGACGGCCGACCCCGCGAGCACGCCGAGGGCGGCGGCGCCGAGCAGACCCGCGATCGCCCGGGTCCAGCCAGGACGCAGACGACCGGATGCGGGCGACGTCGTGATGTGGCGGGGAGCACGTCCGTCCCACACCGTCGTCGGACCGGGCAGAGGTCGCGACGGGTCGCCGAGCGCCGTCGCGGTGCGCGCCGGCAGCACAGCGGTAGTGGTCTCCGCACCCTCGCGGTCGTTGGAGGCGGCGGCCTCCCGGTCGTCGAGCGAGGACGGCGCAGCCCCTTCCCGGTCCTTGAGCGAGGACGGCGGAGACTCCTCCTGGTCGTTGAGCGAGGACGGCGCAGCCGACCGAGACGAAACGCGCTTCACACCCGCGGGTGGCCACGGCTCACCGCCGGCCACGCGCGGCAGACCTCGCCGCACAGATCCCGTCGCGGTCGGTAGGCGCGTTTCGTCTCGGTGCTCCGCTCCTCGCTCAACGGCCGGTACGGGAGCCTCCTGCTGAACGGCCGACGGAGACTCCTCCTGGTCGTCGAGCGAGGACGGCGAAGCCGGCGGAGACGAAACGCCCTTCACCTCAGCGGGGGGCCACGGTTCGCCTCCGACGACGCGCGGAAGCCCACGCCGCACAGATCCCGTCGCGGTCGGTCGGCGCGTTTCGTCTCGGGGCTCCGCTCCTCGCTCAACGGTCGGCACGGGAGCCTCCCGCTGAACGGCCGGCACCGACTCCTCCTGGTCGTCGAGCGAGGACGGCGAAGCCGACCGAGACGAAACGCCCTCCACCTCCGGAGGCCACGGCTCGCCGCCGGCCACCCGCGGCAGCCCTCTCCGCAGCATCCGCTCTGCCATCGTTACTGCTTCTTCCGCGCCTCGAGGGCGGCGATCAGCTGCGGGACGACCGTGAAGACGTCGCCGACGATGCCGAAGTCGGCGACGTCGAAGATTGGCGCCTCGCCGTCCTTGTTGATCGCGACGATGGTCTTCGAGGTCTGCATGCCCGCGCGGTGCTGGATCGCTCCGGATATGCCGAGTGCGACATACAGCTGCGGCGACACCGAGACACCCGTCTGGCCGACCTGGTGCGACTGCGGGATGTACCCGGCGTCGACGGCGGCCCGCGACGCGCCCACGGCAGCGTCGAGAGCATCCGCGAGCTCTTCGACGAGCACGAACTTCTCCTTCGACGCCAGTCCTCGGCCGCCCGACACCACCCGCGTCGCTCCGCGCAGCTCCGGACGCGACGAGGCGACCTCGACCGCCTCGACGGCACCGAGAGTGGCCGTGACCGCGCCGGATGCGGTGACATCGAGAGCCTCGATCGCGGGCTCCGCGACTGCTTCCGCCCGCGTCTCCACCGCTCCCTGGCGCACCGTGATCACGGGAGCACCGAAGGTCGGAGCGGCATCGACCAGATATGCCCCGCCGTAGACGGAGTGATGGGCCACGATGCCCTCATCGTCGCGCGAGACACCGACCGCGTCGACGGCGAGCGCCGTGCGAGTGCGCACGGCGAACCGTCCGGCGACGTCACGGCCCGAGATCGAGTTCGAGATCAGCACGGCATCCGGGTGGACCCGCTCGTACGCGGCCTGCAGAGCGTCGACGATCGGCACCGTGAGCGCCGACGCGTCGGCATCCGCGGTCAGGACGACCTGCGCGCCCGCGGCCGCGACCTTCTGGGCCGCGTCGGCGGACCCGCCGACCACCACGGCGACCGGAGCGCCGACGGTCGATGCCGCGCCGATCAGCGCCGCCGTGCTGGATGCCGGATCTCCCGCCGCGTCGAGGTCGACGAGGACGAGGATCGGGTTCTCGGGATAGCTCATCTCACACCAGCCTGTTCTGCACGAGGTACTCCATCAGCTTCTCGGCGGCATCGCCCTCATCGACGATCTTGACGCCGGCCGCTCGCGCCGGCTTCTCCGACACCGCGGTCATGATCGTGCGCGGGGCAGCCCCCGGGTCTGCCGAGACGTCGAGATCGTCGAGCGTCAGCATCTCGACCGGCTTCTTCTTGGCCGCCATGATGCCCTTGAAGTTCGGGAAGCGCGCGTCGGGCAGAGCCTCGGTGATCGAGATCACGGCGGGGAGGGGCGCCGAGATCGGCTGTGCGCCGGCATCCGAACCTCGGGTTCCGCTGATGCCGTCGGGGGTGATCTCGACGGAGGTCAGGGCTGTGGCCTGCGCCCAGCCGAGGTGCTCGGCGAGCATGGCGGGCATGACGCCACCCGACCCGTCGGTCGAGAGGTTGCCGGTGATGACGAGGTCGGGTTCTGCGCGGCGGATCGCGGCCGCCAGCACCTCGGCCGTGAGACCGAGATCCGCACCGGAGAGACGTTCGTCGGCGACGTGCACCGCCGATGCGGCCCCGATCGCGAGCGCACGACGCACGGATGCCGTCGACCCCTCGGGAGCCATCGACAGCGCGACCACCTCGGTGCCCTCGTTCTTGTCGGCATGGCTCAGGGCGACCTCGAGCGCACGCTCGGTGATCTCATCGAGCACCACATCGCCGGCACCGCGCTCGGCGAGTCCGGTCTCGAGGCTCAGCTTGCGGTCACCGTAGGTGTCTGGCACCTCTTTGACCAGGACGAAGATCTTCATCGATTGCTCCTCACGACTGACTCGATTCTACTGTCATGACACTCAGTCCCAGCCGGATGGCGACGGAGAATCACACGGTCACCACGAGCCCGATGCCCTAGCGTAGAACCGTGGTCCGACCCCGCCCGCTGCCCGTGGATCCGCTCGCCGAGGCGAAGCGGCAGTGGCTCGCGCACGGATGGGCCGATGCCGCCGATGGCATGGCGGTGGTGACCTCGGTGATGCGCGCGCAGCAGCTTCTGCTCGCGAGGGTCGATGCCACGCTCAAGCCCTTCGCGCTGAGCTTCGCCCGTTACGAGATGCTGCGCCTGCTGGCGTTCAGCCGGGCGGGGCGACTCCCCCTGTCGAGCGTCGTCGCCCGACTGCAGGTGCACGCGACCACCGTCACCAGCACCGCCGAGCGTCTGGTGCGCGACGGACTCATCGTTCGCGAACCGCATCCGCACGACGGCAGGGCGGCGCTGCTGGCGCTGACCGACGCCGGCCGTGAGCTCGTCGACCGCGCCACGACCGCATTGAACGCCGAGGTGTTCGCGCAGCCGGGAGTCAGCGGATCCGACGGCGCCGAGCTCGTGGCGATCGTCGCGCGCATGCGCAAGGCGGCCGGCGACTTCACCGATCCCCGCCCACAGCCGGAGCCCCTCTGACATGGCCGAATTCGTCCTCGAGCGCGTCATCGCCGCTCCGCCGGAGACGGTGTTCCGTCTGGCGCTCGACCCCGGGCTGCACCTGAGGTCGATGGCGAAATACGGCGAGACGATGATCGAGGCGCCCGAGGGCGGTGTCTTCACCGAGGGGTCGACCGTCACGTGGCGCGCGCGGCACTTCGGCATCCCCTTCCGGCTGCGAACGCGGGTGTTCGACGTCGACGAGCCGCACGGATTCCGTGACGAGCAGATCGCGGGGCCGTTCGGCGACTTCCTGCACGAGCACGTGTTCGAGCAGCATCCGCAGGGCACGCTGGCGCGCGACGCCATCGTCTTCCACTCGCCGTTCGGCCCGCTCGGTCGCGTCGTCGACCGTCTGTTCATGCGCGAGTACATGCGGCGACTCATCGAGGAGCGCAACGACGCGCTGACATCCGAGGCAGAGGCCGGCGATGAGCCCGGGCGTACACTGCCCGCATGAGCGAACTGCGACTGCACACGACCCTCCTCGGTCGAGGGCCTGCGGCCGCGATCGTGCTCTCCGACGAGCAGGTCGGAGTCCTGGGAGCCGGCAAGACCTTTCCGGTGGCGGTGACCGTGAAGGGCCGCACCGCGCGGCTTCGGCTCGCGCGCATGGGCGGCGAGAACATGATCGGGCTCAGCAAGGCCGCCCGCGGTGAGCTCGGGGTCGAGATCGGCGAGGACGTCGAGGTCATCATCGCGGTCGATGACGGCGAGCGCGCCGTCGAGATCCCGCCCACCCTCGCGGAGGCCATCGATGCCGACCCCGCCGTGCGGCAGGCCTTCGACGCCCTCTCGTACTCCTCCCGCAAGGAGCACGCCCGCGCCGTCGCCGAGGCGAAGCAGGACGCCACCCGCGATCGGCGCGTCGCGAAGATCATCGAAGCGCTGCGCGGCTGACTTCTCTGGCCACGGCCGTTCGCTATTCAGCATGAGCGCGGGTACGAGGTGCCGAACCGCGCCTGCGAGGCAGGTATCGGGGCATTCGTGCTGAAATGTGGACGGCGGCTCGACCGGCGCGGCTCGACCGGCGCGGCTCCATGACTCCGGAGATCCGGTCGGATTCGGGTCCGCAGACGGCTCGACGCCGCACTCGGGCGCGATTCTCCGGAGTTGCGGACGAGACCTCAGCGGTTCTGGAAGTCCGGAGCACGCTTCTCCCTGAACGCCGCCATGCCCTCTTTCTGGTCTGCGGTGTCGAACAGCGCGGCGAACGCCTGCTTCTCATGCGCGAGCCCTTCACTCAGAGTCGTCTCCATGGCAGCATCGAGGGCGGCCTTCGCCGCGAACAGCGAGGGCAGCGACTTCGACGCGATGGTCTCGGCGAGCTTCTCGGCCTCGGTCAGGAGATCGGATGCCGGCACGACGCGTGACACGAGACCCGAGCGCTCCGCCTCCTCAGCACCCATGAGCCGGCCCGACAGCACGAGTTCTGCGGCCTTGTAGTAGCCGACGGCACGGATCAGACGCTGCGTTCCGCCCATGCCGGGGATCACGCCGAGGTTGATCTCGGGCTGACCGAGCTTCGCCGTGTCGGCCGCGAGGATGATGTCGCACATCATGGCGAGTTCGCACCCGCCGCCCAGCGCGAAGCCGGCGACGGCGGCGATGACGGGGGTGCGCACCGCCGCGAACTCGTGCCAGACGCCGAAGTGGTCGGTGTCGAGCATCTCGGCCGCGGACATCGCCTCCATCTCCTTGATGTCGGCTCCCGCGGCGAACGCCTTCTCCGACCCGGTGACCACGATCGCCCCGACGCCGTCATCGAGGTCGAAGGCCTGAGCCGCCGCCGTGACCTCTTCGGCGAGACGGGCGTTCAGCGCATTGAGCGCCCGGGGGCGGTTCAGGGTGATCCACCCCACGCGTCCGCGCTGCTCGACCAGGATCGTCTCGTACTCGGTCATCTCAGGCCCTCTCCGTCGTGGTCATCTCAGTATGTCGGGTGCGTGCGTTTCGTCACGGTCGGCTCCGCCGTCCTCTGCGTTTCGTCACTTCGACTCGCTTCGCTCGCTCAGTACAGCGCTCGGTCGGCTCCGCCGTCCTCGCTCAACGACCGGGATTCCGACCGCTGTCGCGGATGTCGGTGATGATGCCCGAGAAGTCCCTGGCCGCCCCGTCGCCCTCGGCGAACGCCGCATACAGCTGCTGTGCGAGCCGGCCCATCTTCGCGTCGGTCGCGGTCTGCTCGATCGCCTGCAGCGCCAGGCCCAGATCCTTCGCCATGAGCGCCCCGGCGAAGCCGGGCACGTAGTCGCGGTTCGCGGGGCTCGTCGGCACGGGTCCGGGTACAGGGCAGTTGGTCGTGATCGACCAGCACTGGCCGGATGCCTGTGAGACGACGTCGAACAGCGCCTGATGCTCGAGTCCGAGGCGCTCACCGAGAACGAACGCCTCGGCGACCGCGATCTGCGACACGGCGAGGACCATGTTGTTGCAGACCTTGGCTGCCTGCCCGAGCCCCGGTCCGCCGCAGTGGACGATGCGTCGCCCCATGACCTCGAGCACCGGCAGGGCTGCCGCGAAGTCGTCGTCGTCTCCTC
The DNA here is from genome assembly GCA_963518515.1 of uncultured Microbacterium sp. Classification (GTDB taxonomy): domain Bacteria; phylum Actinomycetota; class Actinomycetes; order Actinomycetales; family Microbacteriaceae; genus Microbacterium. The sequence continues at coordinate 115,007 of CAUQIW010000001.1, read as the reverse complement.
CGACCATGAAGGCGAGGGTGCCGTTCTCCGCGCCGACCACGCCACCCGAGACCGGGGCATCGATGTTGCGGTGACCTGCGGCGATGGAGAGCGCATGCGCGGCGCGCGCCTCGTCGACGGCGATGGTCGACGACTCGATGAAGAGGGTTCCCGGCCGAGCCGCGGCGAGGAGCTCCGACCGGTAGGCATCGATCACGTGCCTCCCCGCCGGGAACATCGTGATGACGACATCGGCGTCGGCGACCGCATCCGCGCCGCTGCGAGCGATCGGGATGCCGGCCGCCTGCGCCGCCTCGAGGGCCACGGGCATCGGGTCGAAGCCCCGCACCTCGTGTCCGGCCGCGACGAGGTTGCGCGCCATCGGCAGGCCCATGTGCCCGAGTCCGAGAAAGGCGATCGTGGTCGTGGTCACCGAGGTCATGACGCACTCCTCATCGATGCGGATCCTGCGGGGCGCAGCATCTCCCGACCGACGATCAGCCGCATGATCTCGTTCGTGCCCTCGAGGATCTGATGCACCCGCAGATCGCGCACGACCCTCTCGATGCCATAGTCCTGCAGGTACCCGTATCCGCCGTGCAGCTGCAGAGCGCGGTTGGCGACGTCGAAGCCGGCGTCGGTCGCGAAGCGCTTGGCCATCGCGCAGCGCATCGTCGCGTCGGGGGCGTGCTCGTCGACCGCGCGGGCTCCGTCGGCGACCATCAGCCGAGCCGCCTGCAGATCGGTGCGCATGTCGGCGATCGCGAACATGATCGACTGCTTCTCCGACAGCGGCTCGCCGAACGCCACGCGCTCATGCACGTACTGCACCGCACGGTCGAGGGCCCATTGGGCGCCGCCGAGCGAGCACGCCGCGATGTTCAGACGGCCCCCGTTGAGCGCCGACATCGCGATCGCGAAGCCTCTGCCCTCCTCACCCAGCATCGCCGAGGCCGGCACACGAACGCCGTCGAGGATCACCTGGCGCGTGGGCTGCGCGTGCCAGCCCATCTTCTTCTCCGGGGCGCCGAAGCTCAGTCCGTCGGCGTCGCCCTGCACGAGGAACGCGCTGATCCCCTTGGCGCCCGGCTCGCCGGTGCGCGCCATGACGACGTACACCGCGGCTTCTCCTGCCCCGGAGATGAACTGCTTGACCCCGGTGAGCAGGAAGTCGTCTCCGTCGCGCACCGCGCTCGTCGAGATGTTCGCAGCATCCGAGCCGGCACCCGGCTCGGTGAGGCAGTAGCCGCCGAACTCCTGCATCGCGGTGAGCGGCGGCAGCCACGTGCTGCGCTGGGCGTCGTCGCCGTACGTGTCGATCATCCAGACCACCATGTTGTGGATCGAGATGTACGCCGCGACCGCGGGGTCGCCCTTGGCGAGCTCCTCGAAGATGAGGACGGTGTCGGTGCGGCTCAGCCCTGTGCCGCCGTACTGCTCGCCGACGTAGATGCCACCGAGCCCCAGCTCGCCCGCTCTGTTGAGCGACTCACGGGGGAACAGGTGCTTCTCGTCGCGCTCGGCGGCGAACGGGGCGAGCTCGGTCTCGGTGAAGTCGCGCACGGCGTCGAGGATCGCCTCGCGCTCCTCGGCGGTGGTGGTGACGGTCGTCATGGTCATCGTGATTCCTTGTGAGTCGTGCGTTTCGTCTCGGGGCTTCGCGCCTCGCTCAACGAACGAGGAGTGGGTCGTGCGTTTCGTCTCGGGGCTTCAGTGCATGGTGGGGATGACGAAGCTGGCGCCCTCGCTGGGTCCCTGAGCCTGTCGAAGGGTGCTGCTCGGCCACCGGCTCGTCACCGTCTTGGTCTTCGTGTAGAAGCGGAAGGCGTCTGCACCGTGCTGATTGAGGTCGCCGAACCCGCTGCGCTTCCATCCGCCGAACGTGTAATACGCGATCGGCACGGGGATCGGCACGTTCACACCGACCATCCCCACCTCGACCCGCGCCGCGAAGTCGCGCGCCGCGTCGCCGTCGCGGGTGAAGATCGCGACGCCGTTGCCGTACTCGTGCTCCGACGCCATGCGCAGAGCCTCTTCGTAGTCGGCCGCGCGCGCGATCACGAGCACCGGTCCGAAGATCTCCTCACGGTAGATCGCCATGTCGGTGGTGACGTGGTCGAAGAGCGTCGGCCCGAGGTAGAACCCCTGCTCGTGCCCCGGCACCGAGAATCCGCGGCCGTCGGCGAGGAGAGTCGCCCCCTCGTCGACGCCCTGCTGGATGTAGTCCTCGACGCGTTCCACCGCAGCCCGCGTGACGAGCGGCCCGTAGTCGACGTCGGGCGCGAGCGATGGGCCGACGCGCAGCTGAGCGACGCGCGCCGTGAGCTTGGCGGCGAGAGCATCGGCCGTCTCCTGCCCGACGGGAACCGCCACCGAGATCGCCATGCAGCGCTCGCCCGCCGATCCGTATCCCGCGCCGATGAGGGCGTCGACCGCCTGGTCGAGGTCTGCGTCTGGCATCACGATCATGTGGTTCTTGGCACCGCCGAAGCACTGCGCGCGCTTGCCGTGAGCGGCCGCCGTCGAGTAGATGTACTCGGCGATCGGCGTCGAGCCCACGAAGCCGACGGCGCGGATGCGGTCGTCGGTGAGCAGCGCGTCGACCGCCTCCTTGTCACCGTGCACCACGTTGAGCACGCCTGCGGGAAGGCCGGCCTCGACGAACAGCTCCGCCAGTCGCACCGGCACGGACGGGTCGCGCTCGCTGGGCTTGAGCACGACCGCGTTGCCTGCGGCGAGCGCCGGACCCGCCTTCCACAGCGGGATCATGGCGGGGAAGTTGAACGGGGTGATCGCCGCGACGACGCCGAGCGGCTGCCTCATCGAATAGACGTCGATGCCCGCTCCAGCACCCGTGGAGTACTCCCCCTTGAGCAGGTGCGGCGCTCCGGCGGAGAACTCGATCACCTCGAGTCCGCGCTGGATGTCTCCCTTGGCGTCGTCGACGGTCTTGCCGTGCTCGCTCGCCAGCAGTTCGGCGAGGGCGTCCATCTCACGCTGCGCGAGATCGAGGAATCGCAGGAGCACCCGAGCCCTCTTCTGCGGATTCGTGGCGGCCCAGCCCACCTGAGCGGCCTCCGCGTCGGCGATGACGCGCGAGACCTCCTCGGCGGAGGCCAGCGGAACTCGCGCCTGGACGGATCCGGTACTGGGATCGAACACGTCGGCGAAACGGCCGGATTCCGGAGTGAGCGGCGAACCGCCCACGAAATGTGGGATTGTACGAGTCATTGTGCGATGTCCCTTCACGCCGTCATTGGCACATTGACGATGGTACTGCGGCATCCGCAGATTTACTAGGGCGTCCATCTATTCGTGCGGCAAGCGTGCACACCTACCAGATCCGCACCGAGCCGGAAAGCGCTTGCTCAGCCCCAGCCGTCGCGACTAGGCTTTGAAACGTTTTAGCTTTCAGGGCGTGCAGAGTCGACGCCCGAGGAGGAGCCCCATGCCAGATATCGGCCTGCGCGACGTCGCCGGGCGCGCCGGAGTATCCGTCGGAACAGTGTCGAACGCGCTCAATCGGCCGGAGCTCGTCTCGGCGCCGACCGCGGCCCGGGTCTCCGCGGCCGTCGAGGAGCTCGGGTACGTTCCCAATTTCGCCGCGCGTCAGCTGAAGGCAGGCCGCAGCGATGCGCTGGGCCTGTCCGTCATCAACATCGCCAACCCGTTCTTCGCCGACCTCGTCTTCGGTGCCGAAGAGGCGGCGATCGCAGCCGGGTACTCGATCATCGTCGGCAACGGTTTCGACTCGACGGAACGCGAATCGCGCTACCTCGATCTCTTCCAACGGCAGCGCCTCGACGGCATCCTGCTCGCTCCCGTCGAATACCGCGAGGAGCCGTTGCAGCAGCTGCGCCGGCGACGGGTGCCCGTGGTGCTCGTCGATCACCGGCATCCGCGCGGCCAGTTCTCGTCCGTCTCCGTCGACAATCAGCTCGGCGGGCGCATCGCCACCCAGGCGCTGCTCGACAGCGGATGCCGTCATCTCGCCTTCATCGGCGGGCCGGACGTGCGACAGCAGATGGTTGAGCGACTGCAGGGGTTCCGTGAGGTGGCGGATGCCGCCGGCGTGCGCACCACCCGCATCGACACCGACACCCTGAACACCCGACTGGGTCGGGAGATCGCCGACCGGATCGCCGATCTGCCGGATGCCGATCGCCCAGACGGGATCTTCGCGGGCAACGACCACCTCGCCCTCGGACTGCTGCAGGGTCTCGTCGGCCGCGGCCTCCGGGTACCGGAGGACATCGCCCTGGTCGGCTACGACGACATCGAGTTCGCCGGCGCCGCGGTCGTGCCCCTCACCTCGGTGCGCCAGCCGGCGCGCGAGATGGGCGCGCGGGCCGTCGAACTGCTGCTGCATCACCTCGGCGGAACCACCGAGGTGATCGAAGCCCGATTCGTGCCCGAGCTGATCGTCCGCGCCTCGACACGCAGCTGACACCTCCCGACCAGCGAACCCCGAACCTTCGACCTCCCGACCAGCGAACCCCGAACCAGGAGTCCCATGCATTACGGCGCCGACTACAACCCCGAGCAGTGGCCCCGGGAGGTGTGGCCAGACGACGTCAGGCTCATGCGCGAGGCGGGGGTCACGCTCGTCAGCCTCGGCATCTTCGCCTGGTCGCGCATCCAGCCGGCCGAGGGGGTCTTCGACTGGGAGTGGCTCGACACCATCATCGATCTGCTGCACGAGGGCGGCATCCAGGTCGACCTCGCCACCGCGACCGCGTCTCCCCCGCCGTGGGCGACCACCGCCTACCCCGAGATGCTGCCGCAGGATGCCGATGGCACGACCTTCTGGCACGGCAGTCGTCAGGCGTTCTCGCCCTCCTCACCGATCTACCGGCGCCTCGCCGCCGAGCTCGTCACCGCTCTCGCCGAGCGCTACGCGCAGCATCCTGCCGTCGTGCTGTGGCACGTGAACAACGAGTACGGATGCCATCTGAACTACGACTACTCGGACTCGGCCCGCGATGCCTTCCGGCTTTGGCTCGAGCGCAAGTACGCGACCATCGATGCGCTGAACCATGCCTGGGGCACTGATTTCTGGTCGCAGCGGTACACCGCGTTCGATCAGATCGTGCCGCCGCGCAAGGCGCCGTACAGCATCAACCCCACCAGCGTGCTCGACTTCAAGCGCTTCACCTCCGACACACTGCTGGAGCTGTTCGTGATGGAGCGCGACATCATCCGCGCCGCCGGCGCCTCCCAGCCCGTGACCACGAATTTCATGGGTGCCTTCCCCGCGGCGGACTACTGGAAGTGGGCGGTGGAGGTCGATGTCGTCAGTGACGACAACTACGCCGATCCGAACGATCCCGAGTCGTTCCGCGGTGCCGCGTTCGCACGCGAGCTGATGCGCGGCCTGAAGCCCGGCGCACCGTGGATCCTGACCGAGCAGTCGACCAACGCCCTGAACTGGCGACCCACCAACGCCCCCAAGGCTCCGGGGCAGATGGCCGCGCTGAGCGCACAGGCCGTCGGCCGGGGCGCCGACGGCATCATGTTCTTCCAGTGGCGGCAGTCGCGCCGCGGCAGCGAGAAGTTCCACTCGGCGATGGTTCCGCAGGCGGGGCTCGACACGCGCACGTGGCGCGAGGTCACCGAGCTCGGCGGCCAGCTCGCGCAACTGCCCGACATGCCCGACGTGTCGTCGGGAGCCCGCATCGCGATGGTCTTCGACTGGGAGAACTGGTGGGCGGTCGACGGCCGCGACCACCCGATCGGGATCGACTACCTGGGTCTGACGCATCGCTGGTTCGCCGCCCTGCACCGCCAGAACCTGGCGGTCGACATCGTCAACACCACCTCCGACCTCAGCGCCTTTGCCCTGGTCGTCGTGCCGCAGCAGTACCTGCTCAGCGACGAGGGAGGCGCCAATCTCTCGGCGTACGTCAGGTCGGGAGGCCACCTCTTCGTCTCTGCGTTCAGCGACGTGGTCGATCAGGACGACGCCTTCCGTGAAGGCGGCTTCATCGTCGCCCTGCGCGATGTGCTGGGCGTCGCACTCGAGGACTTCGGCGCTCTGGTGCCGCCCGAGACCCTCACGTCGGCGGACTCGGCAGGCGAGGTCGCCGCGCATGCGGTGCCCGATGGCCCCGGCCAGTCGGAGGCGTCACTCGACGGACCGGCGGGACGCATCGTCGGACAGTACTTCGCCGAGGAGCTGATGGTGCAGGATGCCGAGGTGCTCGGCCGATTCACCGAGGGCCGCACCGCGGGCCGAGCCGCCCTCACACGCAAGAAGGATGGCGGCGGTGGACGCGGCTACTATCTCGCGACCATCCCCGACGACGACGGCATGACCGCCGTGCTCCGCTGGCTCGCCGCAGAGGCGGGGGTGTCGGCGGAGATCGAAGGACTGCCGGCGCACGTCGAGGTGGCACGTCGCGGCAGCATCGTCACCGTCATCAATCACAGCAGCGAGCCGCACGCCGTCGACCTGGACGGCACCGATCTGCTGACCGGCTCGACCGACGCACGCCGAGAACTCGGCGCGTTCGGCTGGGTGTTCGTCGACACCGCTCCCGGCGTCGACGATGGCATCGAAGAGGATGCTTCGAAGAAGAGGAAGAACGAGGAGGAAGACTGATGCACTACACACGTCTCGGGAACGCGGGAGCCAGGGTCAGCCGGCTGGCGCTGGGCACCATGAACTTCGGACCGGTGATCGACGAGGAGGCCTCGCGCGCGATCCTCGACCGCGCTGTCGACGCCGGCATCGACTTCATCGACACGGCCGACGTCTACGGCGGCGGGCGCTGGGGCGACCACCCCGGCCAGTCGGAGGAGATCCTCGGCCGGTGGATGAAGGACCGCGGCAACCGCGACGGTCTGATCGTCGCGACCAAGGTGTTCGGTGTGATGGGTACGGGGTCGAACGACCGCGGCCTGTCGGCCGTGCACATCCGCGCCGCCGTCGACGCCTCGCTGCGACGACTCGACGTCGACCACATCGACCTCTACCAGATGCACCACATCGACCGTGACGTGCCGCTCGACGAGACGCTCAGTGCGTTCTCGACGCTGCGCGAGCAGGGCAAGATCACGTACCTGGGCAGCTCGAACTTCGCCGGGTGGCACATCTCGCGCGTGCATGAGATCGCCGCGGCATCCGGATATCCGGCCCCCGTGACCGAGCAGTCGCTGTACAACCTCACCGAGCGCACGGTCGAGCTCGAGGTCATCCCCGCCGCCGAGCAGTACGGCATGGGGCTGCTGCCCTGGTCGCCGCTCGCCAGCGGACAGCTCGGCGGAGTGCTGTCGAAGTCCGATCGTTCGCGGTCGAGCCTCGACGCGCTCGGCTCGAAGCGTCCGGCGATCGAGCGCTTCGAGGAGTTCTGCGCCGAGCTCGGCATCCGCCCCGGCGTCGTCGCGATCGCGTGGTTGCTGCACCAGCCCTCGGTCACCGCACCGATCATCGGCCCCCGCACGATCGACCAGCTCGACTCGGCCGTCGAGGCGCTCGACGTCACGCTGGACGCCGACACCCTGGCCGAGCTCGACCGCATCTGGCCGGGTCCCGGAGGCACGGCGCCCGAGGCCTACGCCTGGTAGCTCGTCGTTCGCCGCGCGTTCACCGGCCGGACACCTCACCCGTCTACAACTGACAGTGCGCAGGAATCTGGACTCAGACCGGATCGGGTAGTCACGTCCTGCGCCACACGGTGAGCGTCTGCTCCCGTCGCGGTGTCCACACCGCGAAGACCCCCGCCGAATCGGGTCGGCGGGGGTCTTCTCTGTCTTCTCTGTCTTCGCTGTCTTCGCGGTCTTCACGGTCTTCGCCTTCTACGTCTTCTCTGGCCCTCTGCCTGCTCTGTCGTCGCTGGGACGCTTTCGGGGCGTGCGCTTCGCTCGGCATAGTGCGCGTGCCGCGGCCGTTCTCGCGGCAAACGGCCGCGGGAAGCGCATATTGCCGCGCGGAGCGTACACGGGAAGAGCGGTTGCGGGGCGCACACGGATGCGACGCGGGAAGAGCGGATGCCTGGCTACAGCCGCTCGATCACCGTGGCGTTGGCCATCCCGCCGCCCTCGCACATCGTCTGCAGGCCGTATCGACCGCCTGTCGCCTCGAGCTGGTCGACGAGCGTTCCCAACAGGCGGGTGCCCGACGACCCGAGCGCGTGCCCGAGCGCGATCGCTCCCCCGCGCGGGTTGAGTCTCGCGGCGTCCGCGCCCATCTCGGCGGCCCAGGCCAGCGGCACAGAGGCGAACGCCTCGTTCACCTCATACGCGTCGAGGTCATCGATCGTGAGCCCGGTGCGCTCGAGGATCCGCCGCGTCGCGGGGATCGGCCCCGTGAGCATCATGAGCGGATCGTCGCCCACGACGGTGAATGCGTGGAACCGCGCGCGCGGGGTGAGTCCGAGAGCCTCGGCGCGGTCTGCGCTCATCAGCAGTGCGGCCGACGCCCCGTCGGTGAGCGGCGAGGAGTTGCCCGGCGTGATCCGCCAGTCGAGATCGGGAAAGCGCACCGCGAGGGCATCGGTGCGGAAGGCGGGCGAGAGACCGGCGAGCCCCGAGACGGTCGTGGCCGCCCTGACGGTCTCGTCGGTGACGGCATCCGGCGCTTCGTCGACAGGCACGACGGTCCGGTCGAAGAATCCCTCGGCCCAGGCCGCGGCCGCGCGTCGATGCGACTCCGCCGCGTACTCGTCGAGCGCGTCGCGGTCGAGACCCCAGCGCTGGGCGATCAGCTCGGCCGAGACGCCCTGGTTCAAGAGTCCCTCGGGGTAGCGGTCGCGCAGCCGCGGCGACATCGGACTGCCGCCGGACGCCGACGACCCGAGCGGTACGCGGCTCATCGACTCGACCCCGCCGACGATCACGGCGTCGTACGCACCGGCGATGATCCCCTGCGCGGCGAAGTGCACGGCCTGCTGGCTCGATCCGCACTGGCGGTCGATCGTCGCCGCCGGCACGCTCTCGTCGAAGCCCGCGGCGAGCACTGCCTGACGGGCGATGTTCGATGACTGATCGCCCACCTGACTCACGCATCCGAGCAGCACGTCGTCGATCTGCGCGGAGTCGAGGCCCGAGCGCTCGAGCACCGCCGCGAGCACTCCGGCCGCGAGGTCGACCGGATGCACGCCCGACAGCGCGCCTCCCGGCTTGCCCCGGCCGACGGGGGTGCGGACGACATCGATCAGAACGGCTTCGCTGCGCGTGCTCATGCGTCCCATTCTCACCCGTCACAGAGGGACGGGCCCCCGCATCCGAAATAGAATCGAGGATGCGCCGCCACCCTGGCGCATCCCCACCATCGAGGCGTCCGCGATCCGGACCGTCCGCTCTTCCTGAGGACCCACCATGTCCAGCGAACCCATCACCGTCTCGATCCGCCGCGAGGTCGATCCGGAGCACGTGGCCGAGGCCACGGCCTGGGTGCAGACCGGGGTCAACCTGGCGCACCGCTACCCCGGATTCCTCGGATCCGGATGGGTGCGCGACGGCGACGACTCGCATGTCTGGCACATGCTCTACCGGTTCTCCGACGAGAAGAGCCTGATCGCCTGGGAGCAGTCGGGCGAGCGGGAGTGGTGGCGCTCGACCGGCGACCAGTTCGTGCGCAGCGAGCGCGTGAAGCGCCGCACCGGCATCGAGGGCTGGTTCGACGAGCCGACCACCGACACCATCACGATCCCCCGCACCGACGGCTCGACGACGACCATGGCGATGGTGAGCACGCCGCCCCGGTGGAAGCAGGCCGTCTCGATCTGGCTGGGCTTCTTCCCCGTGAACCTCGCGTTCACCTACGCGATGAGTCCCGTGCCGGGGTGGGACGCGCTGCCCATCTGGCTGCGAGTGCTCGCCACGACTCTCGTGCTCACGCCGATCATGACGTACTGGGTGCTGCCGTGGGTCACGCGGTCGCTGCGCCGCTGGCTGCAGCGCTGACGCACGCCCCCTCGCGCCCTTCCACGCCCCCCTCGCGCCCGCGGGCGGTCAGAAGTGGCCCTCGATCAGGTGATCCAGGGGCCTCTTTGACCACCCATGCCCGACGCCGGCACGCGGAGCGGCGTCAGACCGCGGCGATCCTCCACGATGCGGAGTGCGTCGAACCGGGCTCGAGCACGATCAGATCGGTGCCGGAGGTGAACGCGTCAGGCGGGCAGGTCATCGGCTCGACCGCGAGTCCGACGCGGTGGGTCGCGGCATCCTTCGGGGTGTCGGCCGTGTGCACCTGCACCCAAGGGCAGCGCTCGTCGAACGAGATCGCGACACCGGAGCCGCTCGGAGAGATGACCCGCACCTCTGCGATGCCGTCGGCACGCGACAGCCCGGTGAACGCATGGTCGATGAACACCTCGCCGATCGCTCGGGCGTCGCGGAAGTCCCACTCGGGATGCTCGGTCACCGCCTCCAGCGCCACAGGACTCAGCCGGTCGGGAGTCACCGTGAGCACCTCGGATGCCGGCAGCTCGAGCGTCCATTCGTCGACGAGACCCTCGGGCCCCGCCACGAGATACGGGTGCGGTCCGGTGCCCCATGGCGCGGCATCCGCTCCGAGGTTGCGGGACGTGACCGTCTGCGTGAGACCGCCGGCGTCGAGGCGGTACTCCGTCTCGACCTCGACGCGGAACGGATAACCGGTCTGGGGTTCGATGACCGCCACGAGCACGACGCGGTCGTCGGCCACCGCGCTCTCGTCGAACTCGACCCAGGAGAGCAGCCCGTGCAGGGCCTGGCCCCGCTCGGGCTCGGTCAGGGCGAGCTGATGCTCGACACCGGCGAAGGTGTAGCGACCGTCGACGATGCGGTTGGGCCACGGAGCGAGAGTGGTGCCGCGGTAACCGGGGCGCACCTCGTCGGCGTCGAAGGGCACGACCAGGTCGCGTCCCTCGTGGGTGAGCGTGCGCAGCGAGGCGCCGACGCTCGCGATCACGGCCTCGTACCCGTGGGCTGCGATGCGGAACTGGCGTCCGGAGCGTGGACGGTCCTCGGCGCGCTTCGCCATCACAGCCCCTGCGCGAGACGGTAGTACGCCTGGTTCCAGCGGACCTGCTTCTGGAACTCCGGCAGCGTGGTCGAGTCGTCGATCACGAGCAGCTCGACCTCGGCCATCTCGGCGAAGTCGCGGAAGGCCTCGATGCCGAGCGCCGTCGACATCACGGTGTGGTGCGCGGCTCCCGCGGTCAGCCAGGCGGCGGCCGAGGTGGTGAAGTCGGGCTGCGGCTTCCAGACCGCGCGGCCGACGGGCAGCTTCGGCAGCGACTGCCGCGGCGGCACGTTCTCGACCACGTTGGCCGTGAGACGGAACCGGTCGCGCATGTCGCTGAGCGCGACGACGACGGCGGGTCCGGGGTCGGCCGTGAAGACCAGGCGCACCGGGTCGTCCTTGCCGCCGATGCCGAGCGGGTGGATCTCGAGGGTGGGCTTCTCGGTCGTCAGCGAGGGCGAGACCTCCAGCATGTGCGCCCCGAGGATCAGCTCGTCGCCGGGGGTCATGTCGTAGGTGTAGTCCTCCATCAGGCTCGCTCCGCCGGGCAGACCTGCGCCCATGACGTTCGCGATGCGCACCAGGACGGCGGTCTTCCAGTCGCCCTCGGCGCCGAAGCCGTAGCCTTCGGCCATCAGGCGCTGCACGGCGAGGCCCGGCAACTGCTTCAGGGCGCCGAGATCCTCGAACGACGTGGTGAAGGCGCCGAAGCCGCCCTCCTCGAGGAACGTGCGCAGACCGACCTCGATCGCCGCGCCGTCGCGCAGCGACTGGTGGCGGTCTCCCCCGCGACGCAGCTCGGGCGCGACCTCGTAGAGCTCCTCGTACTCCGCCACGAGGGCGTCGATCTCGGAGTCGGATGCCGCGGCGACGGCATCCGCCAGATCGTTCACGCCCCAGGTGTTGACCTGCACGCCGAAGCGCAGCTCGGCCTCGGTCTTGTCGCCCTCGGTCACCGCGACGAAGCGCATGTTGTCGCCGAAGCGGGCGAGCTTGAGCGACCGCGCGGCGGCGAGACCCGCGGCTGCGCGCTGCCACGTGGCGATCTCCTGGCGCACGCGCGGGTCGCTGGCGTGGCCGACCACGGTCTTGCGCGGCACACCGAGGCGCGTCTGGATGTAGCCGAACTCCCGGTCGCCGTGCGCCGCCTGGTTCAGGTTCATGAAGTCGAAGTCGATGTCGGCCCAGGGCAGCTCGACGTTGGCCTGCGTGTGCAGATGGGCGAGCGGCTTCTGCAGGGCGTCGAGACCGGCGATCCACATCTTCGCCGGGCTGAACGTGTGCATCCAGGCGATGAGGCCGATGACGCGGTCGTCGGCATTCGCCTCGAGCGCGATGCGCTTGATCGCGGCCGAATCGGTCAGCACCGGCTTCCAGACGATGGTCACCGGCACCTCGCCGGCCTCGTCGAGGATCCGCGCGATCTCCTGCGACTGCGCCGCGACCTGGGCGAGCGTCTCGGGACCGTAGAGGTGCTGGCTTCCGGTCAGGAACCAGACCTCGTAGCCGTCGAGCGAGGTGGTGAGCGGGGTGCGGGTCATGAGAGGTCCTTTCATCATTCGGTCGTTGAGCGAGGAGCGAAGCACCGAGGCGAGAAAACGCGGTGCGGTGTTCGCTCGCCTCGCGCTCAGCGGCCGGGAGGGAGAGCGGTGGTCGCGGCCGCTTCGATGGCGAGGCCGGCGCGGTAGCGGTCGAGGTAGGAGGCGAAGCCCGCGACATCGGCGGGTTCGGGCTCGATGACCGAGAGCGATGCCGTGGCGAACACCCGATCGTCGAGATAGTCGCCGAGCGTGTGCGCCTCGGCGTGCGAGAGGTACGAGGCCAGCACCGCGATGCCCCACGCCCCGCCCTCCGCGGCGAGGTCACCCACCGCGACCGGGGCGTCGAGCGCTCCGGCCAGGAATCGCTGTGCGACACCCGCGGTCCGGAACATGCCTCCATGCGCGAACATACGGTCGATCTCGACGCCCTCGGCGGCGAGCACCTGCATGCCCAGCGCCAGAGTGCCGAACACCCCGTAGAGCTGCGAGCGCATGAAGTTGGCCAGCGTGAACGCGCTGTCGGGGGTGCGCACGAACAGCGGCCGCCCCTCGGTGAGACCGGCGATGGGCTCGCCGGCGAGGTGGTTGTAGGCGAGCAGTCCTCCGGCATCCGACTCTCCGGCGAGCGCCTCGCGGAAGAGGGTGTCGAAGACGACGTCGTCGCCGAGCGGCGCTCCCGCCGCGGCGGCGAAACGGGTGAAGAGCCCCGCCCAGGCCGCGAGCTCACTGGCGCCGTTGTTGCAGTGCACCATGGCGACCGCATCGCCCGCGGGAGTCGTGACGAGGTCGAGCTCGTGGTGCACCTCGGAGAGCGATCGCTCGAGCACGACCATCGCGAAGATGCTCGTTCCTGCCGAGACGTTGCCCGTGCGGGGCGACACCGAGTTGGTGGCGACCATGCCGGTTCCCGCGTCGCCCTCGGGCGGGCAGAGGGGGATGCCGGGGCGCAGCGCGCCGGTCGGATCGAGCAGCGCCGCCCCCTCGGGGGTGAGCGAACCGGCTGCGGCCCCCGCGGGGAGGACGGCGGGCAGCAGCGTGCGCGCCGCGACGGGAAGTCGGCCGGCGGTCGCGGACTCGTAGTCGCGCAGCATCCGCTCGTCGTAGTCTCCGGTGGCGGAGTCGATCGGGAACATGCCGGAGGCGTCTCCGACTCCGAGCACGCGCTCGCCCGTGAGCTTCCAGTGCACGTAGCCGGCGAGGGTCGTCACGAAGTCGAGCTGCGGCACATGCGCCTCGCCGTCGAGAACGGCCTGGTGCAGATGAGCGATCGACCACCGGAGCGGGATGTTCACGCCGAGCAGGTCGGTGAGCTCAGCCGAAGCCGCACCGGTGTTCGTGTTGCGCCAGGTGCGGAAAGGCACCAGCAGCTCGCCCTGCGCATCGAACGCGAGGTAGCCGTGCATCATGGCCGAGATCCCGATGGCGCCGAACGTGTCGGGTCTCGCGCCGTGACGGTCGTAGGCGTCGGCCACCAGATCGGCGAGCCCCGCCTGCAGTCCCTGCCACACCTCGTCGAGGCCGTAGGTCCAGAGCCCGTTCTCGAGCCGGTTCTCCCAGGCGAACGAACCGGTGGCGAGCACGTGCGAGGGGTCCTCGCCGACCAGGCAGGCCTTGATGCGCGTCGAGCCGAGTTCGATGCCGAGGCTGGTGCGTCCGTCGATGATGCTCTGGCGGGCGGAGCCCGTGGCCGCGGCGCTCATCGGCGGCTGTCCGAGTTCTGGCCGTACACGTTCTGATAGCGGTCGAACAGGCTGTCGATCGCCTCCTGCGGGATGGGCACGAGGGGGCCGGCCTCACGCGCGTAGTGCACGGTGCGGGCGACGTCCTCGACCATGACGGCCGCCTTCACCGCATCCTTCGCGTTCACTCCGATCGTGAACGGACCGTGGTTCTGCATGAGCACCGCGCGGCTGCGGTGCCCATGCAGAGTCTGAACGATCCCGCGGCCGATCGAGTCGTCGCCGATGATCGCGAACGGACCGATCGGGATCGGGCCGCCGAACTCGTCTGCCATGGCGGTGATGACGCAGGGGATCTCCTCGCCGCGCGCGGCCCAGGCGACCGCGAAGGTCGAGTGGGTGTGCACGACTCCGCCGACGTCGGGCATGTGCCGGTACACGTAGGCGTGCGCTGCGGTATCGCTCGACGGGGCGCGCTCGCTGCCGGGCGTGCCGGGGATGACCTGTCCGTCGAGGTCGCAGAGGATCATGTTCTCGGGTGTGAGGTCGTCGTACGAGACGCCGGAGGGCTTGATGACCATCAGGTCGGCACCCGGCACACGGCCAGACACGTTGCCGCCCGTCCAGATCACGAGTCCGTAGCGCACGAGCTCGCCGTGCAGGCGGGCGACATCCTCGCGGACGGCCTGGATGGATTCGGCGATCTCGTCGGAGAAGGCGGGGGCGTCGTTGCTCACGGGTACCTCGGGCTCGTTCGTGGTCACTGTGACCGGTCACAGCAGTGTGTCATGCGGTTCTGCGGCCGTCAAGGTGCCGGGGGCTCTCTCGGTGGTGCTCCATAACTCCGGAGAAACGCGCCACCGGTTGGAGGCCTGCTGCGCCATCACGCGGATCGCGTCCGCGCGGCGTACGCATCTCCGGAGTTATGGAGCGGGAGAGCAGGTTGCAGGGCCGACGGCAGTGGGCCGACGGCAGCGGGGTCAGCGCGGCGGACCGACCGACGCGCGCGTCACCAGCACGGGCGCGACGGGGGCGAGCTCGGACGCAGGGGCGGCGCCGTCGGCGAGCACCGCGGCCACCGCACGACGAGCCAGCTCGTCGAAGTCCTGCCGCACGGTGGTGAGCCTCGGCCAGTAGTACGCCGCATCGGGGATGTCGTCGAACCCCACCACGCTGACGTCTCCCGGCACGGCGAGACCCGCCTCGTGCAGCCCGCCGAGCAGCCCCAGCGCCATCTGGTCATTGGCCGCGAAGACCGCCGTCGACCCTGATGAGCGCACCGCCTCGACCGCGGCATACCCCGAGCCTGCGGTCCAATCCCCCGCGATCACGGGTCCGGGCTCGAGCCCGCGGGAGGCGAGCTCGGCCGCGAAACCCTGGGCGCGCGACTCGGCCTCGAGCCAGTCCGCAGGTCCGGCGAGGTGCGCGATGCGCGTGTGACCGGCGTCGGCGAGCGCGGCCACGGCCAGACGCGCGCCGGCGGCCTGATCGACGGAGAGTCCGCGCGCGCCGCGGTCGGCGGCGTGCAGCGTGACGACCGGCACGCCGATGCGCAACTCGTCGAGCGCCTCCAGCGTGCGAGCGTGCGGTGCGACGACGACGACGCCCTCGACCCCCTGCATCACCAGGTGGTCGACCGCCGCGATCACGGCCGCCGCGTCGCCGGCGTCGGCGAATGCGGCACTCACCCAGTACCCCGCCTCGCGCGCCGAGGCCTCGAGGGCCGCGAGACTGCGCGAGGGGCCGTACTGCAGCGCGTCGGATGCCAGCACGCCGAGCGTCCGCGAGCGACGGGTGCCCAGGGCGCGCGCCGCGTTGTTCATGCGGTATCCCAGCTGCGTCATCGCCGCATGCACGCGCTCACGGGTCTCGGCGGCGACCTCCGGATGGTCGTTGAGCACCCGCGAGACCGTCTGGCGCGACACTCCGGCGAGCGCCGCCACGTCGCGCACGCCGACCGTGCGACGCGGTTCGCTGCGGGAGTCACTCACGCGGTCGAGTGTATGCCGAGCCGCGATGTCGACTCCGATCCGCGCCACCCCGGCCCGGTTCGTGCCACTCTGGGAGACATGCGAATCGCTCTCACCGGATCATCGGGCAAGCTCGGCCGTGTCGTCGCCCGCGAACTGCGCGCCAACGGGTACGACGTCATCGGAATGGACGTCACCGGCACCCGCGGCCCCGACTTCGTGCAGGTCGATCTGACGGACTACGGCCAGGTCATCGACGCCTTCAGCGCCGTCGGCGACCGCCATGACGGCATCGACGCCGTGGTGCATCTGGGCGCCATCCCCGCCCCGGGGATCCGCAGCGATGTGGCGACCTTCCACAACAACATGCCCGCCACGTTCAACGTGTTCTGGGCGGCGGTGCGCCTCGGCATCCGCCGCATCGTGTACGCGTCGAGCGAGACTGTGCTGGGACTGCCGTTCGACGTGCCCCCGCCCTACGTTCCCGTCGACGAGGACTACCCGGCGCGACCCGAGTCCGTGTACTCGCTCGTGAAGACGCTCGAGGAGAAGCTCGCCACCGAGCTCGTGCGCTGGCACCCCGACGTGTCGATCACCGCGCTGCGCTTCTCGAACGTGATGGTCCCCGAGGACTACGCCGAGTTCCCCTCGTTCGACGCCGACGCCCTGCTGCGCAAGTGGAACCTGTGGGGATACATCGACGCGCGGGACGGCGCCCAGGCGATCCAGCGGGCTCTCGAGGTCGCCGAGCCGGGGTTCGACAACTTCATCATCGCCGCGGCCGACACGGTGATGTCGCGGCCGAACGACGAGCTGCTCGCCGAGGTCTTCCCCGACGTGCCCGTGGCGCGAGAGTTCGGCCCGCACGACACGCTGCTCTCGATCGACAAGGCCCGCCGTGTGCTCGGCTTCGATCCGCAGCACTCCTGGCGCGACGAGGTCTGATCGGCCCCTTCGACAAGCTCAGGGACCCAGACCCCTGGGTTGCCGACCCAGACCCCTGTGTTGCTGAGCCCACCCCTGGGTTGCTGAGCCTGTCGAAGCACGGGCCGGGCCGCGTCAGCGGCGGGCGATGGTCGATCCGCGGATGACGAGTCGCACCGGGAGCTGGTGCGTCCCCTCGCCGACGTCGACCCCGTCGATCGCGTCGAACACGCGCAGCGCCGCCTGTCGACCGAGTCGCTGCAGGTTGGCGTCGATGCTCGTGAGCTGCGGGCGGGAGTTAGTGGCGAGCACCTCCCAGTTGTCGTAGCCGATCACCGCGAGGTCGTCGGGCACCGAGCGCCCGAGATCGCGCGCCGAGTCGAGGGCACCGCGCGCGATCTGGTCCGATCCGCAGAACACGGCATCGATCTCCGGATGCCGCTGCAGCAGCATGGCCGCGGCGTCGCGCCCCCAGTGCTCGGTCCACTCCGAGAGCATCGGCTCGCCGACGAGCTCGAGACCGGCGTCGGCCAGTGCCGCCTGCGCCCCGGCGAGCCGGTCCTGGGCCGCCGCATACGTGGGCTCACCAGAGATGTGCGCGATCCGGCGTCTGCCGCAGGCGATCAGGTGCTCGATCGCGAGCCGACCACCCGCGTGGTTGTCGGGCGTGAGCGACAGGTCGCGAGGATCGTCCGACGGCGCGTACGCGTACACGACCGGCACCGGGATGTCCTGCCCGAGCGACGGACGCGGGTCGGTCTGGCGTCCCACCACGATGATGCCGTCGACCCGACGGCTCAGGAGCTCCTTCAGGTGGTGCTGCTCGCGGATCGCATCGCCGCGGGCATCGCACAGGAACACGTTGATGCGTCCGGCTCCGAACGCGTCCTCCGCGCCCATCAGGATCGGGATCATGAAGCGGCCCTCGAGGTCGCTCGTGAGCAGCCCCACCGTGCCCGTGCGTCCGGCCAGAAGGCCCCTCGCCATCGCGTTCGGCGTGAACGAGAGCTCCTCCGCGATCTCGCGCACCCTGGCGCGGGTCGTGGCCGACACGTCGCCGCGATCGTTCAGCGCCTTGGATGCCGTCGAGATCGAGACACCGGCGCGCGCGGCCACATCGCCGAGGGTCACCGCCCGTGCTGCCGTCGTGTCGCTCATCCCACTCCCTCTTCCTGAAAGGTTATCGGAACGAGGGTTGACGACCTCGTCATAAGCACGCTATACCTTTTCGAAAGGGTTTTCGTAAATTTCGAAACCTGGATCTGCACCCGCGCTGCACTGCCGAAGCGCCACCCCCATCCGCTCGAGGACGAGCCCAGAGGAGCCTCCGCCCATGAACACCACCCGAACCCACGCCGCACGACGAGCCGCTGCGGCCGTCGTCGCCGCAGGACTGCTGGTCGGCGGCCTCGCCGCCTGCGCACCCGCGAGCGACGACACCGCGTCGGACGAGCCGATCCCCGCAGAAGGCACCGACGACGGTACGACGCTCACCCTGTGGACCCGCGCGCCGATCGAGCGCCAGGCCAAGCTGCTCGTCGACGCCTACAACGCCAGTCACGAGAACCAGGTCGAGCTCACGGTCGTGCCGAACGACGACTACGTCGCCAAGGTCGGAGCCGCGGCAGGCTCCGGCGGGCTGCCCGATCTGTTCGCGGCCGACATCGTGTACGTGCCCAACTGGGCGCAGCAGGGTCTGTTCCAGGACATGTCCGAGCAGATCGACGGACTCGACTTCAAGGACGACATCAATCAGGGCCACCTCGCCGCAGGAACCGTGGACGACGCGGAGTACGTCCTGCCGTTCGCACTCGACCTGTCGATGCTCTTCTGGAACAAGGAGCTCTTCGCCGAAGCCGGCCTCGACCCCGAGAAGGCACCGGCCACTCTCGAGGAGTTCGCCGAGGCGGCGATGGCCGTGCAGGCACTGAACAAGCCCGACGTGTACGGCACGGCGACCGGCCTGAACTGCGGCGGGTGCCTCGTGTTCACCTGGTTCCCCTCGATCTGGGCCTCCGGCGAGCAGGTCATGAACGACGACGGCACCGAATCGCTGCTCGACGGCGACGCCGCCCAGGCCGTCTACGACACCTGGTCGGAGCTCGAAGAGGCGGGCGCCGTGCTGCCCAGCTCGACCGACGAGGCCGGGCCCACCTGGACCGCCGCCTTCAGCGAGGGCAAGGTCGGCGTCATGCCCTTCCCGGCCACACTGCTGCCTTCGCTCGAGTTCGACGCCGGCGTCGCAGGCATCCCCGGTGTCGACGGAGGCGTCTCGACCTTCGTCGGCGGCGACGGGATCGGCATCTCCAAGGACTCGGAGCAGTCCGCCCAGGCCTGGAACTTCCTCAACTGGATGATGTCCGAGGAGGCGCAGGTCGAGGTGCTCGCGAAAGACGGCAACGCCGTCTCGAGGGGCGATCTCGCGGACAACGAGTACGCGGCCGCCGATCCCCGCCTCGTCACCATCAACGAGGTCGCGGCGCAGGGCGACACCCCCGTCGCCCTCAACTTCCAGCAGGCGTTCAACGCCCCGGGAAGCCCGTGGCTGACGATGGTGCGCAACGCGGTGCTGAACGGCGAGGACTCCGTACCGGCAGACAACGAAGAGATCTCCGCGATCCTCTCGCAGTGATCCTGTGAGGGGCGGCGTCCGAGACGTCGCCCCTCACCCTCGCACGGCCGACCCTGATGAAAGAGAACGAGATGACCTCGACCGCACCCCCGCTGCGTCGCCGCAGAGCACGCACCGGCTTCGGCGGCCCTGTGCAGGGCTGGCTCTACGCCGCCCCGACGGCGATCTTCGTCGCACTGCTGTTCGTCGTGCCCCTGGCCCTGGTGCTGCAGATGTCGGCATCCGATTGGCCGCTGCTGAGCGGCAACCGAGGGATCAACTTCCCCGAGAACTATGCGGATGCCGTCACCCACCGCCTCTTCTGGGATTCGATCCGCTTCACGCTGCTGTACACCGTCATCACGACCGTCATCCTGATCGGTCTCGGGCTCGGCCTCGCCCTGCTCGTGCAGGAGTCGACCAGGTGGAAGGGCTTCCTGCGCACCGCCTTCCTGATCCCCAGCGCCCTCGGCCTCGCATCCGCATCGCTGCTCTTCTACGTTCTGTACTCCCCCATCGCCGGCCCGTTCGCCGGCCTGATGAAGTCGTGGGGCGTCACGTTCCTCGGCACGCCGGAGGGGGCGCTGTGGTCGACGATCTTCCTCATCGTGTGGCGATTCGCCGGCTTCTACATGCTGCTGATGCTCGTGGGCCTGCAGGGCATCCCCGACGACATCTACGAGGCCGCGCGCATCGACGGCTCGAGCCCGTGGCAGACGTTCCGCTACATCACGGTGCCGCTGCTCAAGCCGACCTTCGCGCTCACCACCGTGATGTGCGTGACCGGGTCGCTGCTCGCTTTCGAGCAGTTCTACATCCTCACCAAGGGAGGGCCGGACAACAGCACCATGACGGTCGTTCAGCTCATCTACAACGTGGCCTTCCAGGGCCAGAACAGCCTCGGCATCGCCGGAGCCCTCTCGGTGATCGTGCTCCTCGCACTCATCGTCATCAACGTCTTCCAGTTGCGCGCCTTCCGGCGTCCGGATGAGAGCTGAGAACCATGACCGAAACGCTCACCCGCACGATCGTCGCGCCGAACAGTCAGCCCGTCGCACCCCGATATCGCTCGAGGGCGATGCGCGTCATCTTCGGCATCCCGTACTGGGTGTTCACGACCGCCCTCGCCGTGATTTTCCTCTATCCCCTCATCTGGACCGGTGTCTCATCGCTCAGCCCTGTGGCCGGCACGAGCCAGACCGACGGCTGGGGCTTCGGCAACTACGCCGCCCTCGGCGAGTACCAGGCCGGCATCTGGGTGTACCTCGGCAACTCGCTCTTCGTCTCCGTGCTGACCGTCGCTCTCACCCTGTTCATCTCGCTGCTGGGCGGCTACGCCTTCGCGCGGTTCTCGTTCCCCGGCAAGAACGCGCTGTTCCTGCTGACGCTGGCGATCCTGATGGTGCCCTACGCCACCCTGCTCATCCCGCTCTACGTGATCCTGAACGCGGTGGGTCTGCAGAACTCGCTCGTCGGCGTGGCTCTCGTGATCACGATGTTCCAGCTGCCGTTCTCGATGTTCATGATGCGCATCTCGTTCGAGTCGATCCCGAAGGAGATGGACGAGGCGGCGATGGTCGACGGATGCTCCAGCTGGGGCGCCCTCTGGCGCGTGCTGCTGCCCGCGGTCAAGCCCGGCCTCGTGACCGTCGGCCTCTTCGCGTTCCTCACCGCATGGAACGACTTCATGGCACCGCTGATCCTCATCAACGACACCAACCGCATGACGCTGCCGCTCGCGGTCGCGAACCTGCGCGGGCAGGTGCAGGGAGTGGTCGACTACGGCGCCACCGAGGCGGGGGTCGTCGTGCTGGCTCTCCCCTGCATCCTGCTCTTCCTGATACTGCAACGACACTACGTGCGCGGATTCATGTCCGGCGCCTTCAAGGGATGACCATGTTCGACACCACAGCACCGGCCGCTCCGGTGGTCCCCACGCGCGGACGCCTGCGCCCTCTCGGCCTCGACGAGGTCTCGATCACCGGCGGATTCTGGGGCGAGCGCCAGTCGGTCAACGGCTCGGCGACGCTCGATCACATCGAGTCCCGCCTCGAGTCGGAGGGCTGGCTGGCGAACTTCGACCTCGCCGCCGCCGGAGTGCTGCCGGAGGGTCGGCGGGGTCGCGAGTTCGCGGACTCCGAGATCTACAAGTACCTCGAGGCCCTCGCGTGGGAGATCGGGCGGACGGATGCGGGCGCAGACGCTCCGCTCGAGCGACGGTTCCGGGCGATCGTGTCTCGGGTCGCCGCCGCGCAGGAGTCCGACGGCTACCTGAACACGATGTTCGGCCGCACTGCGCAGGGAGAGCGCTGGTCCGAACTGCAGTGGGGGCACGAGCTCTACTGCCTGGGGCATCTCTTCCAGGCAGCGGTCGCTCGGCTCCGCACGCGTCCCGCCGCCGACGACGGCCTGATCGCGGTCGCTCGACGCGCCGCCGACCTCGTCTGCCGCGAGTTCGGTCCCGACGGTCGCGATGCGGTCTGCGGGCACGCCGAGGTCGAGGTCGGCCTCGCGGAGCTCGGTCGTGCACTGGGTGAGCAGCGCTACATCGACCAGGCCGCGCTCTTCATCGAACGCCACGGACGAGGCTCGCTCGGCGAGATCGAGTGGGGACGCGCATACTTCCAGGACGACCTGGCGGTGCGGGATGCGGATGCCCTGCGCGGACACGCCGTGCGCGCGAACTATCTCTCCGCGGGGGCGACGGACGTCGCGGTCGAGCTCGTCGACGAGGCACTGCTCAATGCGCTGCGCGGACAGTGGGATCGCACGGTCGAGCGCCGCACGTACGTGACAGGCGGCCAGGGATCGCACCATCAGGACGAGGCGTTCGGCGACGACTGGGAGCTCCCGCCCGACCGCGCCTACTCCGAGACGTGTGCGGGCGTCGGGTCGATCATGTTCTCGTGGCGCCTGCTGCTCGCGACGGGCGAGACCCGGTACGCCGACCTCATCGAGCGCACGCTGTTCAACGTGGTGGCGACGTCTCCCGCCGACGACGGCCGTGCCTTCTTCTACGCCAACACGCTGCATCAGCGGAGACCGGGCACGCCCGCGGATCCGGATGCCACCTCCCCGCGCGCCTCATCCTCGCTGCGGGCCCCGTGGTTCGAGGTGTCGTGCTGCCCCCCGAACGTGGCGCGGACGTTCGCGAGCCTCGCGGCGTACCTCGCGACGGCGGATGACGACGGCGTACAGCTGCATCAGTACGCTCCGTCGTCCGTGCGCACGACGCTGCCCGACGGGCGCATCGTCGCGTTCGACGTCGAGACCGGGTATCCGGTCGACGGACGCATCCGCGTGATCGTGCGCGAGGAGGCCGAGTTCGCTCTCACTCTCCGAGTTCCGTCCTGGGCAGACGGCGCGCGACTCTCGGTGTCCGCACGCGACTCGCAGTCCGACCAGGCGTCGGACGAGCGCGTCGATCCGGGGACCGTCGTCGTGCGACGTGCGTTCCGGGCCGGCGATGTCATCGAGCTGGAGCTGCCGCTCGGTGCTCGCGTCACCGCGCCGAGCCCCATGGTCGACGCGGTGCGCGCCAGTGTCGTGGTCGAGCGAGGCCCCGAGGTGCTGGCTCTCGAGTCGATCGATCTCGGTGCCGACGTCGGCGACGTCGTGCTCGTCGGCGACCCCGTAGAGCGGGACGGCCGCGTGGTGCTGACGGTGCGTCGACGCTCGACCGACGAGCTCATCGAGGCGCAGCTCGTGGCGTACCACGACTGGGCTCAGCGCGGTCCGTCGACCATGCGCGTCTTCATCCCGACGCTGTAGGCCCGCGCCCCGCGCCGAGCCGGCCCTTCGACAGGCTCAGGGACCCAGCCCTTGGGTTGCTGAGCCGACCCCTGGGTTGCTGAGCCTGTCGAAGCACCCGCCCCTGGGTTGCTGAGCCTGTCGAAGCACCGCCCGCCCTTCGACAGGCTCAGGGACCCAGTCCTTGGGTTGCTGAGCCGACCCCTGGGTTGCTGAGCCTGTCGAAGCACACCCCCCACTGGTTGCTGGCCCAAATCCGATGGGTTGCTGAGCCTGTCGAAGCACCGCCCCTGCCGGAAGGGGCCCTTCGACAGGCTCAGGGACCCAGTGCGCTGGGTTGCTGAGCCTGTCGAAGCACCCCGCGCGGCTACTCCCGTTTGCGGGTGACGACGCGCTGCAGCAAGACGAAAACGAGCAGGATGCCGCCGGTGATGATCGTCGTCATCTCGGGCGGGATGCCGCCGTCCCTCGTGATCAGCACGTTCATCAGTCCGAGCACCAGGGCTCCGATGACCGATCCCAGCACATAGCCGTACGCACCGGTGAGCACCGTTCCTCCGATGACCGCGGCCGCGATCGCATCGAGCTCCCACCCGATGCCCGTGATGTTCTGCGCCGTCCCCAGTCGGGCCGTGTAGAGCACCGACGCGAGTCCGGCGAGAGCGCCGCTGATCACGTAGACGAGCACCTTGGTGCGCTGCACCGAGAGCCCCATCAGCAGGGCCGAGCTCTCGGACCCGCCGATCGCGTACACCGTACGACCGGTGCGGGTGCGATGCAGCACGAAGAACGCCGCGGCGACGACGAGCACCGCGACCAGCACGGCCGGCGTGATCACGAGGTCGTTCACCTTCGGACCGTCGATGATCTTGAGCTGCGAGCCGATCCAGCGGATCGGTGAGTCCTCGCCCAGTCGCTCTGGCTTGGTGCTCAGCAGGGAGGCCAGACCTCGACCGAGGAACATCATCGCCAGCGTCGCGATGAACGGCTGCACGTTGAAGTATCTGATGAGGATGCCCGAGACGGTGCCGAACAGCACACCGATGCCGATCATCGCCACGATCACCGCGAACGCGTTCCAGCCGGCGTTCGAGAGCATCACGCCCGCGACCGACGAGACGGCGATGATCGACCCCACCGAGAGGTCGATGCCGCCCGTGATGATGACGAAGGTCAGCGCGACCGCCAGCACGATCAGGTGGGCGTTGTTGATGAGGAGATTGGAGAGCGTGTTGAACTGCAGGATGCGGCCGTAGGCGGCCTCGCCGAACACGACCATCCCGACGAAGATCACGACCGACGCGATGGTGGGCAGCACCGAGGGATTCGCCTGCACCATGCGCTTCACTCGATCGAACGGGCTCAGCGCACTCGTCTGAGCGGTCGCCGTCGCTGTCATGGCGCTCATGCCGACACCTCTTCCTTCGCGACGACCTGTTCGACGGGTCGTGCCTTTCGTCGTCGACTGAACCAGCTGCGCACGCGCTGCGACTGCAGCAGGCACAGCAGCACGATCACGATCGCCTTGAACGCCGGGGTCGCCGACGACGAGATGCCGAGATAGAGCACGGTCTTGTCGAGGGTCGCGATCAGCAGCGCGCCCACGAATGCTCCGCTCAGCGAGAACTTGCCGCCGGCGAGCGAGGCGCCGCCGATGACGACAGCGAGGATGGCGTCGAGCTCGAGCTGGTACCCGGTGCGCGAGATGTCGACCGTCATGACGCTGCCGACCGACATGATGCCGGCGATGCCCGCAAGGATCCCGCTGAGCACGTAGGTGGTGAGCAGCAGGCCCTTCGGCTTGATGCCCGCCATGCGGCTGGCCCGGGGGTTGATGCCGATGGCCTCGATCATGAGCCCCAGCGCGCTGCGCCTGACGACCCAGCCCACCGCGATCACCAGCAGCACCGCGAGAATGAAGACCACGGGGATGCCGACCACGAAGCCGTTCGCGATCCATCGGAACGAGTCGTTCGACGCGGTGGTGTTCTGCCCGCCGGTGATCACCTTGGCGATGCCGCGCCCGGCCAGCATCAGCACGAGCGTGGCGATGAAGGGCTGCAGGCCGACATAGGCCACGAGGATGCCGTTGACCGCTCCGAGGATGCCGGTGATCACGAGCGCCAGCCCGACCGCGGCGAGCGCGGCTCCGAACGAGTCGCCCGCCGCGCTGAGGAACTCCATCGAGACGGCTCCGGCGACGGCCATCAGCGACCCGACCGAGAGGTCGATGCCGCCCGTGGCGATCACGAGCGACATCCCGATCGCGATCATCATCACCGGCGCCGCCTGGCGCAGGATGTCGATGAGGTTGCCGACCAGGTTGCCGTTGTTGGGGTTGATCGACAGGGCGAGGTAGGTCGGATCCTTGATCACGTTGAGGGCGAGGAGCGCGACGATCGCGACGATCCCCCAGAAGAACGGCTTGTGGATCAGCTCTCGCCAGAAGGGCGTGCCGGCTGCGGACGTCATCGTGCTGCTTCCTTGTCAGTCGTGTTCGTGCCATCGGATGACGTCGCGTCGGGCTGCGCACCCTCGACGTCATCGAGGGTGTCGACGGCTGCGTCGACACCGTGTGCGGCGATCACGTCGACGATCGCCTGCGCGGTGACTTCGGGACCATTCTGCATCTCGCCGATCTTCCGGTGGTCCTTGAGCACGACGATCCGCTCCGACAGTCGCACCACCTCCTCGAGTTCGGAGGAGATGAACACCACGGCCACGCCCTCTTCGGCGAGTTCGGCGACGGCCTCCTGGATCTCGGCCTTGGCGCCGACATCGATGCCGCGCGTGGGCTCGTCGAGGATCAGGAGTTCGGGCTTCGTCGCGAGCCAGCGGCCGAGCAGCACCTTCTGCTGGTTTCCGCCGGACAGGTTCTTGATCATCCGCTCGGGGTCGGCCGGGCGCACGTTGAGCTCGGCGATGTACTTGTCGACGATCGCATCCTGCTCCTTGCGGCTCATGGGCCTGGCCCAGCCGCGCTCCGCCTGCACGGCGAGGATCATGTTCTCGCGCACGGTCAGATCGCCGATGATCCCCTCGTCGCGGCGGTTCTCGGTGGAGAACGCGATGCGCAGCGCCAGCGACTCGGCGGGAGATCGCAGGTCGACTCGACGGCCGTGCAGGTCGATGGTCCCGGTGTCCGCGCGGTCGGCGCCGTAGAGCAGCCGGGCGAGTTCGGTGCGTCCGGAGCCGAGCAGTCCGGCGAAGCCGACCACCTCTCCTGGACGGATGTCGAGGTCGGTCGCTTCGACGGCCCCTCGGCGGGAGATGCCGGAGGCCGAGAGGAGCGGCGCCTCGTCGTCTTCGCGCGGAGCACGCCGACGATTGCCGCCGAGCGACTTCAGCGCGTCGAGGTCCTTGCCGATCATCTTCGAGATGAGCGCATGGCGATCGAGGTCGCGGGTGAGGTACTCGCCCACGTACTGCCCGTTGCGCAGCACCGTCAGGCGGTCGCTGATCGCGTAGACCTGGTCGAGGAAGTGCGACACGAAGAGGATGGCGACGCCCTGATCGCGCAGCGTGCGGATCACGGCGAAGAGGCCGTCGACCTCGGCCGCGTCGAGGCTCGACGTCGGCTCGTCGAGGATCAGCACCTTGGCCTTGATCGCCATCGCGCGACTGATCGCGACGAGCTGCTGCAGTGCGATCGACAGCGTCGACAGGGGCCGGCGGGTGTCGAGGTGCCCCAGACCGAGAAGGGTCAGGGCCTCTGTGGCCGCACGGTGCGTGGCGGTCCAGTTGATCCCGAACACGCCTCTGACCTCGTGCCCGAGCATGACGTTCTCTCCGATGGAGAGGTTCGGTGCGAGATTGACCTCCTGGTACACCGTCGAGATCCCGGCATCCTGCGCGTCGCTGGCGCCGGCGAAGCTGCGCTCCTGACCCGCGACCACGATCGAGCCGGAGTCGATCCGGTAGACGCCGGTCAGCGCCTTGATCAGAGTGGACTTGCCGGCTCCGTTCTCTCCCATGAGCGCGTGGACCTCGCCCTGGAACAACCGGAACTCGACCGAATCGAGGGCCTTCACGCCCGGGAACTCGATCGAGATGCCCTGCATCTCGACGAGGGGCAGTTCTTGGTTCATGCTGTGTCTCCGTCCGGGAGGCCCGGACGACGCGGTGCGCGTCGCCCGGGCCCCGTGCCGGATCGCTCCGGCGTCGGTGTCAGTGCTCGCTCAGTACTCGGATCGCTCAGTACTTGCGGTCGGCGAGCACGGCCTTCGCCGCGTCAGCCGAGTCGAACGCCTCGCTGGGGACGACGATGTACGGCTCGACGTCGTCTCCGTTGAGGGCCTTCTCGACGACCTCGAGCGCGGTCTCCCCGAACAGCGGGTTGTATTCGTGCACGTAGCTGAGCTGTCCGTCGGCGAGCGCCTCCATGGCGTTCTTGGTGCCGTCGATCGTGGCGATCTTGACGTCCTGGCCGACGACCAGTCCCGCCTCCTCCGCTGCCTGTGCGGCACCGAGACCCATCTCGTCGTTCTGCGCGAACACGAGCTGGATGTCGTTGTTCGACGACTTCAGCATGGTCTCGAAGACGCTCTTGCCCTCTTCCGCCGACCAGTTCGCGGTCTGCGCGTCGAGCTTCGTGAGCGACGAGTCGCCGAGGCCCTCGTCGAACCCGGTGTTGCGCTCGTTGACCACGCCGACGCCGGCCGGTCCTTCGAGGACGACATAGTTGCCGCCGTCGGGGAAGGTGGCTGCGGCCCAGGTTCCGACCTCCTTGGCGACCTCGACGTTGTCGGGCGCGATACGGGTCACGTACAGGCTGTCATCGTCGGGCTCGATGCCGCGGTCGAGCAGGATGACGGGGATCTCCGCCTCCTGTGCGCGCTTGAGCGAGTCCTCCCAGCCGGAGGCCTCGGTGGCCGACAGCAGGATGACGTCGACACCCTCGTCGACGAACGACGTGAACGCGTCGATCTGCGACTTCTGGTCGAGGTTGGTGGCCGGGGCGTACTTGAGCTCGTACCCGGCATCCTCGGTGAAGGTGTCCTGGATGTTCTGCTCGTTGGCCTCGCGCCACGCGCCCTCGGGGCCGACGGCCACGAAGCCGACGGTGGTGAGCTCGTCCGAGCCGCCACCCTCGCCGCCGGTGCCACCGGTCGAGCAGGCCGCGAGGCCGATCGTGAGTGCGCCGGCTGCTGCCAGACCGAGCGCGATGCGGATGCGCTTCTTAGCGGACATGTTCTCCTCCTTGAGACGCCGGTAGTCACTCCGGCAACGATGGACCGAACGTGGTCCCTGTCGTGATTGCAGGACAGGCGACTCCGCATGTCCTGCCGTGATGTTACCGGGAACAATTTGCGGAACACAAGAGATCAGCGCAAACTCGTCGACCTCAGCGCGAGGAGATCTTGTTACCGATCACAGTCGACGACCACAGTCGGTCACAATCCGCTGGTCGCGCTGATCTCGGCGGCGATCATCTCGACCACGGTGTCGACGGTCACACCGGGGCCGTTGCTGAGCTCGCCGATCTTGTCGCGATCCTTCAGCACGATGATGCGATCGCTCAGCCGCACCACCTCCTCGAGCTCCGACGAGATGAAGACCACGGCGACGCCGTCGCCCGCGAGCTGGCTGATGCGGCGCTGCACCTCGAGCTTCGCGGCGATGTCAATGCCCCGCGTCGGCTCGTCGAGGATGAGGACGTGGGGCCTCACCGCCAGTGCGCGCGCGAGCAGGATCTTCTGCTGCGTCCCGCCCGAGAGCAGCCCGGCTGCGCGGTCGAGGTCGTCGGGATCCAGATGCAGCGCCTCGACATAGGTCTCGACGAGGGCAGAGGTCTCGGCGGGCGAGAGCGGCCTCGTCCACCCCCGCAGCGCCTGCAGCGAGAGGATCATGTTCTCGCGCGCCGTCAGGTCGGCGATGATGCCCTGGGTGCCGCGGTTCTCGGCCGACAGCGCGATCCGGTGCCGCAGCGCCGACGAGGGGCTGCGCAGCTGCACCTGCTCGCCGCCCACCCACAGGGTGCCGCTGTCCGAGCGCACCGTACCGCTCAGGAGAGAGGCGAGCTCGGTGCGCCCCGACCCTCGGAGACCGGCGAGACCGACGATCTCGCCCCGCTGGACCTCGATGTCCATGCGCTCGAGCTCGCCGCGGCGACCCACATCGGCCGCCCGCAGAGCCGGCTCCCCCTCCGACGCGTAGTGATGCGCCTTGCGCTCCGACCCGAGGGCCCGCAGGCTCTCGATGTCCTTGCCCAGCATCTTCGAGATGAGGTCGGCCCTGTCGAGGTCGCGCGTCGCGTACTCCCCCACCCGACGGCCGTTGCGCAGCACCGTCATGCGGTCGCTGATCGCGAAGGCCTGCTCGAGGAAGTGCGAGATGAAGAGGATCGCGACGCCGCGCTCTCTCAGACCGCGGATCACCCGCATCAACGTCGCCACCTCTGCCACGTCGAGGCTCGATGTCGGCTCATCGAGCACCAGCACGCGCGGTTCGTCGACGACCGAGCGGGCGAGCGCGACGAGCTGCTTCTGCGCCGGCGTTAGCATCGAGAGCGGGGTGCGGGCGTCGAGGTCGTCGAGCCCCAGTCGCGCCAGAGCCTTCGCGGCATCCGCTCTGGTGCGCCGCCAGTCGATTCCCCACATCCCTCGCCGCTCACGCCCCAGCATGACGTTCTCGGCGACGCTGAGGTTGGGGCTCAGCTGCGCCTCCTGGAACACCGTCGCGATGCCCGCCGCCCGACTGTCGGCGACGCCCGAGAAACGCCGCACTTCGCCGTCGACCCGCATCTCGCCCGATGAGGGCGTGAGCGTTCCGGTGATCACGCCGACCAGCGTCGACTTGCCCGCCGCGTTCTCGCCCATCACCGCGTGCACCTCGCCGGGGAACAGTCGGAAGTCGACGTCGTCGAGCGCTCTGACCCCGGGGAAGTCGACCGTGATGCCCTCGAGCCGCACGAGGGGCTCGAGGGGGGAGCCGCTTCTCACCGCACCTCCCGCGGTGCCGCCGACGATGCGCGCGGGACGAGCTCGGTCGGGATGCGGGTGAGCGCGGGGATCTCGCGCCCCTCGATCGCAGCCCGCAGCATCTCGACCACCGAGACGCCGAGTGCGCCGAAGTCCTGTCGGACGGTCGTGAGCGGCGGCAGGAAGTGGCGCGCGAGCGGGATGTCGTCGAATCCCACGATGCTGAGGTCACGGGGCACCTCGAACCCGCGCTCGTGCAGGCCGTGGATCAGACCGATGGCCATGTCGTCGTTCGCGGCGAAGATCGCCGTGAAGTCGGGCAGACGCGTGAGTCCCATGGCGAAGTCATAGGCGAAATCGGCGCTCCAGTCGCCGACGACGATCGGGCGCTCGCGGATGCCCCACGACTTGGCCCGCGAGTGGAAGGCGCGCTCCCTGGCCCGGGCATCGAGCCAGTCGAGCGGTCCGGAGAGGTGCAGGATGTCACGGTGGCCGAGTGCGACGAGGTGGTCGACGACGAGAGTCGT
Organism: uncultured Microbacterium sp.; assembly: GCA_963518515.1. Lineage (GTDB taxonomy): Bacteria > Actinomycetota > Actinomycetes > Actinomycetales > Microbacteriaceae > Microbacterium. Next base: position 84,158 of record CAUQIW010000001.1, on the reverse strand, counting down.
GCCGGCGTGCTGGTCGATCGAGACGGTCAGGAAGGTCGGATCGGCGTCGGCCTTGACCACGAGCATCGGCACGGTGATCGCGATGCGACGCAGCGCGGCCACCGACGATGAGCGCGGCGCGATGACGCAGAGCGCGTCGACCCCCTGTGTGACCAGGTTGTCGACCGCCTCCTGCGGCGACAGCGCGTCGCCCTCGTGCAGGGCGATCGGTGTGACCGAGTAGCCCGCCGCACGCGCCGACAGCTCGATCGCCCGCAGGATGCTGGTGGGCCCGTGAGCCACCGCGCTCTCGACGATCACGCCGATGCGGCGGTTGCGCTGGGTGGCGAGCGCGCGGGCGACCAGGTTGGGGCGGTAGTCGAGCTCCTCGATCGCCTCGAGGACGCGGCGTCGGGTGTCGGGCTTGATGTTCGGATGGTCGTTGAGGACCCTCGACACCGTCATGTGCGAGACACCCGCGATCGTGGCGACCTGGCGGATGTTGGGCTTGTCCGACCCGACGTTCACCATGCGCACCTCCGTCGGCCGGCCCCGAGCGATGTTACCGAGAACAACCCGACCCGTGCAAGGAGTCGGGCTACAGTCCGAGGCGCTCCAGGTAGGGGTTCACCAGGCGGCGCTCGGGGTCGAACCGCGCGGCGAGCGCGGCGAAGTCGTCGAACCGCGGGTACCGCGACCTGATCTCGGCGCCGTCGAGGGTGAACACCTTGCCCCAGTGCGGGCGGGCGGTCTCGGGAAGTGCGGCCTCGAGGGTCGGCAGGAACTCGCGCACCGCCGCTTCGTCGGGCTTCCAGGTGAAGTGGATGGCGACGGCCTCGATGCCGTACGCCGGACTCAGCCAGAGCTCGTCGGCGCGCACCGTGCGGATCTCGTTGACGAGCAGCAGCGGCGCGATCTGACCCGCGAGGGTGCGCACCGCCTGGATCGCCGCGACCGCGTCGGCCCTCGGCACGAGGTACTCGGTCTGGATCTCGGCGCCCGCCGAGGGCGTGAACTCGAGCTTGAAATGCGGCAGACGCTGGAACCACGGTCCCGCGACGCCTTGCTGCTCGGTCGTGGCGACCGGATCGACACCGAGGATCGGATGGCGCTCGCCTTCGGCGGGCTCTGCCCCCAGTCGCTCGAACAGGTCGGGCCGTGCGAGCTCGCGCGCCTCGGGAAGACGCTGCTTGACCCAGATCTGGTCGGCCAGGTCGGTGCGCGTCCACGTCGAGAAGATGCTGACGCTCGTGCCGATCGCCGTCACCTCGTCGAAGCTCGCGAGGATCGAATCCCACGACGGATGCTCGAACACGTGCTGCGCGACCTCGTAGGTCGGCTCGACGTCGAGCTCGAGCTCGACCACCGCGCCCAGCGCCCCGAGGCCGACCACCGCCCCGTCGAAGTCGACATCGCCGCGCGCGAGGGTGACGGTCTCTCCGGTCGGCGTGACGATCGTCAGCGCACTGACGGCGCTCGCGAGAGATGCGATGCCGTCGCCCGAGCCGTGAGTACCCGTAGCCACCGCTCCCGCGACCGAGATGTGCGGCAGCGATGCCAGGTTCGCGAGCGCGAGACCCTCCGCCTCGAGCAGTGGAGCGATGTCGCCGTACCGCAGCGCGCCCGAGACCCGCACCGCGTCACGGGCGTCGTTCACCGCGAACGTCGAGGGCAGCCGATCGAGCGCGATCAGCACTCCGTCGGTGTCGGCGATGTCGTTGAAGCAGTGCCGCGACCCGAGCATCCGCACCGGCCCGCCCTCGGCGAGCTGCGCGCGCAGCTCGTCGATCGACGACGGGTGCTCGACGCGTGCCGCCCGGTAGGTGAGGTTTCCCGCCCAGTTGCGTTCCATCGGATCGACACTCCTTCGTACCTCGGCGATCATCCCGTCGCAGTCTATGCGCGCTCAGATCGACGACGACAGGATCGCCTCGAGTCGCTCTCTGCGCACGCAGTTCTCGAGGGCGAAGGCGTCGGCGAGACCGGCCGCCTCCACAGGGGTGACTCCCGCGAAAGCGTTCGCGTAGTCGGCCACCATGGCCTCGGCGAGCATCACGTGCCGCACGTGCCCGTGGATCCACCGCTTCGCGCCCCAGGGGAACGGCGCGAAATCGGGGAAATCGGTCTCGAACAGCTTCTCGATCGGGTCGAGGATCTCGCGCACGCCGGCATCCGTCGACCCCCAGGAGTCGACACCGAGCCGCGCCTTCTTCTCGAGCACCGGTGCGATGCGGCGCATGTACTCCGACGTCGGGTCGGCACTGACCAGGCCCTGCAGACCGATGTCCTTATAGGTCCACAGCGCCCAGCTGGCGTCGTAGCGCGAGAATATCTCGAGCTGATCCTCGAGCAGGCGATAGCGCTGCTCGTCGCGCTCGGGATCGCCGGTGTACACCGGCCCGAACTCGCCGACCCAGATCGGCGTGCCGGTCTCGCGCATGTAGGCCGTGCGCGCGAGGAAGGTCTCCTCGACGCGATCGCGATCGATGTACTGACCGCGGCTCTCTCCGGGGTACGGACCCCCGTCGACGAAGCCCGGCAGCGCGTAGTCGTGAGCGGTGTACACGCAGTTCGGCAGGGGGTCACCCAGCTGATCGAACTGCGTCGAGTAGCGGTTGCCGTCGAGGAACAGGATGTGCTCGGGATCGACGGCGCGGATCGCCGCCTCCAGACGCCGGTAGAAGGGGCCGACCGTCACGCCCTCCGCGTCGGCGGGCTCGTTGATCGGGTTGTATCCGGCCACCCAGGGGTTGCCGCGGTAGCGCTGCGCGATCCGCTCCCACAGATGCACCACGCGGTCCTGGAACTGACGCTGCGCCCAGAAGTGCGCCCACTGCGTGGGGTTGTCGCTGTGCCAGTGCTGGTTCTGCGCACCGGGAACCGCGTGCAGGTCGAGGATCGCGTAGATGCCGTGCTTCGCGCACGCGTCGACGGCCCGGTCGAGAAGAGCGAAGCCCTCCTCCTTGATCGTGAACGGTTCGGCGTCGTCTTCGAAGTGGCGGTAGTTGAACGGGATCCGCACCGAGTTCAGTCCCAGCGACCGCACGTACGCCGCATCCGCCTCCGTGAAGAAGACCGACAGGAATCTCGTGAAGTAGCTCTCGTACGCGTCCTCCCCCATCACCCTGCACAGGGCCTTGCGCTGCTGGGTCTCGGTGCCGGCGTAGCCGGTGATGAAGTTCTCCATGTTCATCCACCCGCCCAGCCCGAAGCCGCGCAGCAGCAACGACTCCGAGCCGTTCACGATGCGGGTGCCGTCGACTCGCAGGACCTGCGAACCGGCGCCTGTGCCGACCGCTTCGCTCACTGCGCCGTCACCGCCGTCCACGACACGGCGGGGAGGGTGATGGAGATGGCGCCGTCGACGACGCGAGCCGTCGTGTTCTCCTGCATCCCCACCCGCTCCGGGTCGTCGAGAGTGTTGCGGGCGTGCATGTCATCGTCGTGCAGCGACTGCGCCGACGTCACCTGCACGTCGCCCAGCCGACTCACGTCGATCTGCACGGTGATCTCCTCGGTCAGACTGCGGTTCACGAGGAACACCGCGGTCTCGCCTGTCTCGTCGTCATGGGTCGCGACCGCGTCGACGAGCGACACGTCGCCGTAGATGTCCGAGGGGTAGGTCGGGGCCTCGAGGCGCACCTCGAGCGCCTTGCCCCTGGCGAGACGCGAGGTGAGCGCGAACGGGAAGAACGTGGTCTGACGCCACGCGATGCCGCCGGGCTCGGTCATGATCGGCGCGATGACGTTGACGAGCTGCGCGAGGCTGGCCGCCGTGACGCGGTCGGCGTGACGCAGCAGCGAGATCAGCAGATTGCCGAACACCACCGCATCCACCACCGAGTACGAGTCCTCGAGAAGGCGAGGCGCGACGGGCCAGTCCGTGGCGTCCGTGATCTTCTCGACGTCGTTGAACCGCGACTGGTACCAGACGTTCCATTCGTCGAACGAGATGTTGAGCGTCTTCTCGCTGCGCTTGAGCGCCTTCACGTGGTCGGCCGTCGCGACGACGACGTCGATGAACCGGTCCATGTCGACCGCCGACGCGAGGAAGCTCGCATAGTCGTCGCCCTTGGGCTCGTAGTACGCGTGGCAGGAGATGAAGTCGACCTCGTCGTAGGTCTCCTCGAGCACGGTGCGCTCCCAATCGCCGAAGGTCGGCATCGACGCGCTCGACGAACCGCAGGCGACGAGTTCGAGGTCGGGATCGATCATGCGCATCGCCCGCGCGGTCTTCACCGCCAGGCGGCCGTACTCGTGAGCGGTCGAGTGCCCGACCTGCCACGGCCCGTCCATCTCGTTGCCCAGGCACCACATGCGGATGCCGTAGGGCTTGGTCCGCCCGTTCGCGATGCGCTTCTCCGACAGGAAGGTCCCCGAGGCGATGTTGGCGTACTCCAGCACGTCGAGGGCCGCCTCGATGCCGCGCGTTCCGAGGTTCACGGCGTACATCAGCTCGCTGCCCACCCCCTCGGTCCATGCGGCGAACTCGTCGAGACCGATCTCGTTGGTCTCGGTCGAGTGCCAGGCCAGATCCAGGCGACGGGGACGCTCCTCGCGGGGTCCGACGCCGTCCTCCCACCGGTATCCGGAGATGAAGTTGCCACCGGGATAGCGGATGGTCGACACCCCCAGCTCCTTGACCAGCTCGACCACGTCGCCGCGGAAGCCGTCGGCGTCCGAGGTCTCGTGTCCCGGTTCGTAGATGCCGCCGTAGACGCAGCGTCCGAGGTGCTCGACGAACGAGCCGAAGAGTCGTCGATTGATGTCTCCGACCGTGAAGTGCGGGTCGATGGCGAGACGGGCGTTGATCATGTTCACCTTTGCGTGGAGAGAGGGAGGTCGTTCGCGGCCGCGCGGCCGCTACTTGAGACTTCCGATGGAGAGGCCACCCTGCCAGTACTTCTGGAGGGTGAGGAAGGCGATGACCAGCGGGATCACCGACACGAGGGAGCCGAGGATGATGACGCTCCAGAGCGAGGTGCCGCCGGAGTTGTTGGCCGAGGCGATTCCCTGCCACATGCCGATGCCGACCGTCACGGGGTAGAGCCGGTTGTCGGAGAGCATGGCCAGCGGCAGGAAGTAGTTGTTCCACGAGGCCACGACCGACAGCAGCAGCACCGTCACGATGGCGGGACGCATGAGCGGGAGCGAGACCTGGATGAACGTGCGGATCTCGCCCGCCCCGTCGACCCTGGCGGCGTCGAGGAGCTCATCCGGCACCGCGTCCCGGGTGTAGATGTTCATCAGGTAGACGCCGAACGGGTTCAGCAGCGTCGGCAGGATCACGGCCCAGATCGTGTTGGTGAGGCCGAGCTGCGAGAACAGGATGAACGTCGGGATCACGAGCGCCGTGGCCGGCACCATCACCGAACCGAGCAGCACGGCGAAGCTGAACGAGCGACCGCGGAAGCGGAACTTAGCGAATCCGTACCCGGCCATGACGGCGAGCACCGTCGCGCCGACGCCGCCGACCACCGCGTACAGCGCCGAGTTCAGGAGCCAGCGGAGGTAGATGCCGTTCTGATAGGTGAACAGGTCGACGAGGTTTCCCCAGTAGTCGATGTTCTCGGCGAACCACAGCGAGCTGCCTCCGCCGAAGAGACCGGCGGCGTCCTTCGAGCTGTTGACGATGACCCACCAGAACGGGACGAGGAAGTAGACCACCAGGAAGCCGAGGAGCACCTGGAGCGGGAGATGGCGTTGACGCGCCGAGCGACGGGTGTCGGTGAGGGTCGTCATGACAGGATGCTCCCGCGCTTTCGGGTGATGAACATGAAGAGGTAGACGCAGACGAACACCACGGCACCGAGGGCGAACGAGATAGCCGACCCGTAGTTGTAGTTCGCCAGCGCGAAGGCCTGCTGGAACGCGTACATGTTCGGGGTGAGATCCGAGGGGATCGCGCCGGAGGCCAGATACCGCAGGATCTGGGGTTCGTTGAAGAACTGCAGCGTGCCTATCAGCGCGAAGACGAGGATGAGCAGCAGAGCGGGTGCGATGAGCGGGATCTTGATGCGCAGCGTGATCTGCCATCCGGTCGCGCCGTCGATCTTCGCCGCCTCGTACAGGGTCGGGTCGATCCCCTGCAGCGCGGCGTAGATGATGATCATGTAGTACCCGGCCCATTGCCAGGTCACGATGTTGAGCAGACCGAAGAAGATGAGGTCGCGACTGAGGAGGTCAGGGCCGACGGCTCCGAACATCCCGAAGATCTCGGCCACGGGTCCGAAGCTCTTGCTGTAGAGGAACCCCCACATGAGCGCGCCGATGACCGCGGGAATGGCGTACGGCAGGAAGATCATGAGTCGCGAGAAGCGGGCGAAGCGGGTGACGACGGCGTCGAGGATCAGCGCGACCCCGAGCGAGACCACCATCTGCAGCGGGATGAGCACCGCCGAGAACACCACGACGAACCAGATCCCGTCGAGGAAGCTGGGGTCGGTGAAGGCTTTGACGTAGTTGTCGAAGAGGACGAAGCTCGTCCCGCCGATCAGCTTCTTCTGGAACAGACTCAGGTACAGCGCGTAGAGCAGCGGCGTGACGAGCAGCGCGACGAACACGATCGCGAACGGGGCGACGAACGCCCAGCCCACGTGCCCGCGAGCGGATGCGCCCCGTCGTCGAGGGCGGCGGGTGGCCGCCTTCGGACGTGTGGCGATTTCGACGGTCATCTGAAGACTCCTGGGGTGAGGGGAAGGGGGGCAGGACGGGTCGCCCGCCGGGCGGGCGACCCGTCGCGCGGGGTCACTTGACGGTGAAGCCCTGCTCCTCTGCGTACGTGACGATCGTCTCCTGCAGCGTGTCCGCGGCCTCGGATCCGGTGGCGGATCCGTCGTTGATCGCGGCGAGCTGCTCGTTGAAGGCGTCGAAGTAGTACGCGCCGAACGGCGTGTAGGTCATGCCCTCATAGCCGTTGGCCGCCGGGACGTAGACCTCCTTGTTGGCGAGCTGTCCACCGAAGAAGGGCACCTCGTAGTTCTCGAACTCGGGCGAGTTGAGAGCCTTGAGGTTGAGCGGGAAGATGACCTGGTTCTGCCATCCGTCGGTGAGCGAGGCGTCGTCGGCGTAGACGCCGAGGGCCACCTTCGCCGCGAGCTCGGGGTTCGAGGCCTGGCTCGTCACCGAGAAGGCGGATCCGCCCCAGTTCACGTACGTCGGGTTCGCGGTGTCCCACTGCGGCAGCGGAGCGGTCGCCCAGACTCCCGCATCCTCACCCTCGCCGACGCCGGCGCCGGTCAGGTAACCCGGAGCCCACGCGGCCGAGATGTAGGTGGCGTAGTCGCCGCCGATCACACCCGAGACGTACTCGGGGGTGAACTGGTCCTGCGTGCCGACAAGGCCCTTCTCGACGAGTCCGTCCCAGTAGTCCAGGACCTTCTTCGATGCGTCGTCGTTGAGGGTGACCGAGATCTCCTCGGGGGTCGCGGAGTCGTAGACGAACGGCTCGGCGCCTGCCTGATACTGCAGAGCCATCATCACCGCCGGCACGTTCGCACCGAGGTCGCCGAACAGCGGTCCGCCCGCGTCCTTGACCGTCTGCGCCGCGGCCTCGTACTCGGCCCAGGTGGTGGGAGGCGTGATGCCGTAGGTCTCGAAGATGTCCTTGCGGTAGATCATGCCCATCGGGCCGCCGTCCACGGGCACTCCGTAGACGCCCTCGCCGACGGAGACGTCCTTCCAGGCGCCCTCGCTGTAGTCGTCCTTGACGTCCTCGTAGCCGAACGACGAGATGTCGACGATCGCCTCCTGCACCTGGAAGGTGGGGATGCGGTCGGCCTCGATCATGATCACGTCCGGCGCTCCGGTGCCGGCCGTGATGGCGGTCTGGAACTTGTCATACTCGTCGCCGCCCTGGCCGACGTTCGTCCAGCAGACCTGCACATCGTCGCTCTGCTCGTTGAAGTTGTCGACCACGAGCTCCATGTTCGGATACCAGGCCCACATCGTCACGACGGGCAGGTCTTCCTTCTGGATCTTGTTGGTGCAGTTGGTGGCGTCGCTGCCGCCGCCCTCGCTCGTGCCGCCGTCGCCTGCGCACGATACGAGCGCTCCGGCCATGACGAGAGTGAGTGCCGCCGCGAGAAGTGGCTTGGTCTTCACTGTGTTTCCCTTCGGATGCTGGACTTCTTCGTCTTGCTCCACTCGGTCTTCATGACTCGGAGTGGTCGGGTTACAACGTTGTATTTCTAACGTTGTAATTTTACCGCAGCGGCCCTCTCGACTGTCAAGAGCGGACCCTGCCGTCTGGGTGCCGATCAGTACCTGACCGGTGCTGGCCCGAGCTCGTCGAGCAGCTGCGCCATGCGCGTGTACGCGCGGTCGCGGTACTCGGTCAGCGCGGCCGTCTGTTCGGGCGGCGTCGCGAGGAATCCGCGACCCGACTTGACGCCGAGCTCACCCCGCTCGACGTGCTCGCGGAGCGCGGTCGGCTCGGCGAACCGCTCCGGATACGCGGCGCCGAGTGACCGGTAGCAGAACTCATACACGTCGAGACCGGCGATGTCGGCGATCGCGAACGGCCCGAAGAACGGCAGACGGAAGCCGAAGGTGGTCCGCGCGATCGTGTCGATGGCCTCGGGCGACGCGACCCCCTCGTCGACGAGGCGCGCAGCCTCGGTGAACAGCGCGTACTGCAGTCGATTGAGCACGAAGCCCGTGACATCGGGGATCTCGACACCGGCCTTGCCGCAGTCCGCCAGCAGCGCGGTGATCCGTGTCACCGCGCTCGGGTCGGTGCCCTCGTGAGGGATCACCTCGACCCCGGGGATGAAGGTCGCCGGGTTGCTGAAGTGCACACCGAGGAACCGCTCCGGTCCCTGCACGGCCTGGGCCAGCGCGGCGATCGAGATGGTCGACGTGTTGCTGCCGATCACCGCCGCCGCCGGGGCCGTCGCACTGATGCGCCGCAGCGTCTCGTGCTTCACGGAGAGGATCTCGGGAACCGCCTCCTCGACGATGTCTGCGTCGGCGACCGCATCCTCGATCGAGGCGGCGGCCGTCACCTGCTCGGCGATCCGCTCGGCGGCGCCGACGGGGAAGAGCGACCGCTGCTCGAAGTCGGCGGCCTCGCGGATGATGCGCTCCCGACTGCTGGACGCCTGTTCGGCCGACACATCGGCGAGCGCGACGCGGCGCCCCGAGAGGGCGATCACCTGCGCGATCCCGCCGCCCATGTATCCGGATCCGACGACTGCCACCTGTTCCGTCATGACGACTCCTCCTCGATCCCGTCTATCAGTTGCACCTTGGCCGACGACGGCGAGGCCGGGTCGAAGCGGAGGTCGAGCCACCCGTCGACGAGGGTCTTCGCCAGCTCGGGTCCGATCACGCGAGCGCCCAGAGCGAGCACCTGCGCGTCGTTGCTGAGCACGGAACGAGACACGGAGTAGGTGTCGTGCGCGGTGACCGCGCGCACGCCGCGCACCTTGTTCGCGGCGATCGCCATGCCGAGACCCGTTCCGCAGACGAGCAGAGCCCTGTCCGCCTCGCCCGAGGCGACCAGTCGGGCCGCCTCCGCCGCGACCAGCGGATAGGCGGTGCGGCCGGACTCGTCCACTCCCACGTCGACGACGCCGGCCACCCTGTCATCCTGCTCGAGCAGCGCTCGCAGCATCTCCTTGTACTCGTAACCGGCGTCGTCCGCGCCGATCACGATCCGCCAGCCGTTCATGCGTCCTCCTCCGTGCCGCCGAGAAGGACCTCGGCGACGGTCGATGCGATCATCGCGAACGACACGGCACCGGGGTCCGGGTGTCCGATGCTGCGCTCGGCGAGCGGGCGGGCTCGTCCCTTGCGGGGCGTCAGCGCCGCCGTGTCGCTCGCGGCCTGCCGCGCCTTCTCGGCCGCACGCGCGAGCGCACCGGCCACGCTCTCGCCGTCTGCGAGAGCCGCTTCGAGTTCGCGTTCGAAGGGAAGGAGGGCATCGAGCATGGTCTTGTCCCCCGCGGATGCTCCGCCGAGCGCCTCGATACTGGAGCGTGCCGCAGACACGGCCGCAGGCAGCGAGGAAAGGCGACCCGCGCCCTCCTCGGCGACGCCACGACCGAATGCCGACAGCGCGGCGCCCCACAGTGCCCCCGAGGTGCCGCCAGCGGTCTCCGACCAGGCGTCGCCCGCGGCGTCGAGCACCTCGGCGAGGCCTCGCTCTTCGTCGAGCTCCTCGACCGCGATGACCGCCGCGTCCAGCCCTCTGGTCATGCCGACGCCGTGGTCGCCGTCACCGGCGATCGCGTCGAGCTCTCCGAGGTGCTCCGCCTCGCGCACGATCGCGTCCCGCGCTGCCCCCAGCAGTCGACGCGCCATGGCGGCGTCCCGCCGGGACTCCTCGGTCGTCTCCCCATGCCGGCGCGGCTCGACCGGGACCTCGGCGTCGGTCACGACCCGCTCAGCGGAGCCAGCGCCCGGTCGGTCGACCACTCCGCGACGAAAGGCCGGCGATGCCGCGGGCGCGTTCCACAGCTCTTCGAGCTCGTCGTCGAGCCACAGCAGCGTGACCGAGACCCCTCCCATGTCGAGGCTCGTCACGAGCTCACCGCAGAGTGGGCTGGCGACCTCGATCCCTCTGTCCGCGAGTTCGCGGTGCAGATGTCCGAACAGCACGAACAGCTCCTCGTACTTGACCGTGCCGAGCCCGTTGACGATCAGCGAGACCCGCGAGCTGTCGCCGTCCGGGCGCTCCTCGAGCAGCGGCTCCAGCAGGGTGACGGCGAGCTCACGGGCATTCTGCAGCGGGACGTCACGGATGCCTGGCTCTCCGTGGATGCCGAGGCCGATGGACATCATGCCGTCCGGCACCTCGAACAGCGGCGCCGACGCCCCCGGCAGCGTGCAGCCCGAGAAGGCCACGCCGAGGGTGCGCGTCATGGCGTTGGCGCGTCGGGCGAGCCGCTCGACCTCGTCGAGGTCGTCTCCTCGCTCTGCGGATGCACCGGCGATGCGGAAGACGCACAGATCGCCCGCGATCCCCCGACGCTGGGCCGAGTCGGCCTCGGGCGCGCTGGCGATGTCGTCGGTGACGAGCACGGTTCGCACGTCCAGCCCCTCCTCGCGCAGCCGACGCTCGGCCTCGCCGAAGTGGATCACGTCGCCGGCGTAGTTGCCGTAGCTGAACAGCACGCCGCCTCCCGCTTCGACCGCATGGGCGACCTGCACGGCCTGACCGGCGGAGGGCGACGAGAAGATGTTGCCGCACACGGCCGCCGCCGGCATCCCCGCGCCGACGACACCGGCGAAGGCCGGGTAGTGGCCCGATCCTCCGCCGACCACCACGGCGACGTGGCCAGGGGTGAGGGCCGTCGCGCGGGCGACGCCGCCGCTCACCCGTCGCAGCTCGTCGGGATGCGCGAGGACGAGTCCGGCGAGCGCCTCATCGACGAAGGTCTCGGGGTCGGCGGGCATGCGCGTCATGACGAGACCCTTCCGCCGCGCTGGGCGACCCGGCTGGCGCCCGGCTCGTAGTCGCGCCGCGGCAGCACCCGCCCGCGCAGATAGTCGCGGTTCGCCGCGCTCATGCTCAATCCGTCTCCGCCGTAGTGCTCCGTGCAGATGACTCCCTGGAAGCCCGCGTCGACCGCCATCGCGATAGCCGAGCGGTAGTCGATGAGTCCGCTCTCGAGATAGGCGGGCTGGGTCGTGACCACGCCGGAGGCCGGATCCTCGTCCCTGGTGTAGTTCTTCACGTGCCAGAAGTTGGTGAACGGCAGTGTCTGCGCGAGCAGCTCGCGCCAGTCCTCGATCGGCTCGTGCAGGCGCACGAGGTTGCCGATGTCGGGGTTGAGGCCGACCTCCGCCATGCCGATGTCCTCGACGAGACGCACCGCCGAGGCTCCTGTGCCGAGGAAGGTGTGCTCGTACATCTCCAGGGAGAGCAGGATGCCGAGGTCGGCGGCGTGAGCGCCGAGCTCGCGGAATCTGCCCACCGCGAGGCTCCAGCTCTCTCGATCATCGAGTCGATCGCGATGGCCCTCGACGGTCCAGAACCAGAGCTGCTCCCGCTGCCGTGGGGTCAGCGCCTGATGCAGTCCGACCGACACCACGCCGATGCCCAGCTCCGCGGCGAAGTCGAGCGTGCGGTGGCTGTAGGCGAGGTTCTCCTCGCCCGAGCTCGCATCGATGACGCTCCTCCTGATCGCCGAGAGCGAGGCCGGCCGGAGGCCGCTGTCTGTCAGGACCTCTCGGAAGAGGCGCCGGTGCGTCTCGCCGAGGTCGCCGTAGCGCACCCAGGAGTCGGTGAGGTCGACGTCGGTGAACTCCGCGTCGGCGACCTGCTGCAGGCAGCGCCCCCATTCGACACGCAGCGCGTCTTCGGTCGTCTCGTCGGGTGACGAGCCGGGGAAGGGCAGCATGGCTGCCGCGATCGGCCAGGTCTCGGCGGTGAGCGCCATCGTCCATCAACTCCATCGAATCAGGTTTCATGCACGATACCCGATTAGGTAAACGATGTAAAGAGCGGGTGCGCGTAAGGCCTGAAACCACTGATCGGCATCAGGATGGGTCGAGCTCCGAGAGGGCGCGACTCTTCACGTTGGTCAGGTGCAGGAGCATCGCCGCATCGGAGGCGAGCGGATCTCCGGACTCGATCGCCCTGGTGATCGCCCGGTGCTCCGCGATCGTTTCGGCGGCATCCGTGACGCCCCCACCCGAGAAGAGCCGGAACCTCTGCACGTGCGCGCCGAGCGCGTCGTAGGCGTGCACGAGAAAGCGGTTGCGGGTGCCGGCCACGATGGTTCGGTGGAACTCGCGATCGGCCTCGTAGTACGCGTGGAGCGAGCCGCTCCGATCGCCGCGCGGCGCGCGCTCGAGATCGGCGACGTTCTCGTCGAGTCCGCGGATGAGGCCCGCACGATCCGACCGCTTCGCCGCCGCGGCCGCGATCGTGGGCTCGAGGAGGATGCGCGCGTCGAACAGGTCTGCCATCTCCTCTGCGTCGAGCGCGGGAGCCACGCGATATCCGCGCAGAGCCAGCCTCTGCACGAGACCCGTCGCCTCGAGCCGCGTGAGCGCCTCACGCACGGGGCTGCTGGACACCCCGAAGTCGCGGGCGAGAGCATCGATGCTCAGGGGCGACTCCGCTCCGATGTGCCCGTCGATGATGAGGCGGAGGAGCTGGTCGTGAACGTCGTCCACCACCAGGCGCGGACTGATCCGCTGCGGGCGCACAGGTCGCCGACCGTCGATGGACATTGCGCCATACTACGCGGCGACCGAGACGACACCCCGCGCCTCGGGCCCGCGGCGACAGCGCCCTGCGAATAGAGTGTGGAGAACGTGTCGCACCTGCGGCGCAGGGTGATGGGTGGGCGCCATGGGTTCGACGATGCATGATGTCGCGCGGCTCGCCGGAGTGTCCATCAAGACCGTGTCGAACGTCATCAACGACTTCCCGCATGTCCGGCCGGACACCCGCGAGAGGGTGCAGGCGGCCATCCGCGAGCTCGACTACCGCCCGAACCTCACCGCGCGCGGCCTGCGATCGGGGCGCACCGGAGTCATCGGCCTGGCCGTCCCCGCACTGCGAGAGAACTACTTCGCCGAGCTGGCCGACGCGGTGATCCGTGTGGCCGACCAACGGGGCCTGGGCGTGGTCGTCGAGCAGACCAGCGGCGACCGGACTCGCGAGCTCCAGGCGGTGACCGGCGGGCGACTCCGCCTCACCGACGGCCTGGTGTTCAGCCCTTCCGCTCTCGGCCAGGACGACGCCGCCGCTCTCGACAACGACTTCCCCCTCGTGCTCCTGGGCGAGCGCATCTTCAACGGACCCACCGACCACGTCGCCATGCACAACACCTCGTCGTCGCGGTCTGCCGTCGAGCATCTGATCGACACCGGACGGCGTCGCATCGCGATCATCGGCGCCGAGGAGCACCAGGGAACCGAGGTGAGCTCGGCCAGCCTGCGCCTGAACGGCTACCTCCAGGCCCTCGACGCCGCCGGCATCGCCGTCGACCCCGCCCTCATCCGCCCGAGCACGCACTGGAACCACGCGGCGGGCGCCGAGACCACCCGTCGGCTCATCGCCGAGGACGTCTCGTTCGACGCGATCTTCGCCCTGAACGACACGATGGGCCTCGGCGCCCTCCGAGCGCTCGGAGAAGCCGGTCTGCGCGCACCCGAGGACGTGGGGGTCATCGGCTTCGACAACACCGATGAGGCGCATTTCTCGGTGCCGTCGCTGTCGAGCGTAGACGTGGGCCGCGAGCAGATCGCCGCAGCAGCCGTCGACCTCCTCATCGAGCGCATCGAGGAGAAGGGCGATCGGCGGCCGCCGCGCACGATCACCCCGGACTTCCGGATCGTGCGCCGCGAGTCCACGGGGTTCCCCGGACCGCTGAGCTGATCAGCCGGCCGGCGACGCCTCGTTGCGCGCCGAGGCCACCGCCTCATCGATCCGCGCCTGCATCCTCGCGGCCGATCGCGTGCGCGCCCGACGGATGCCGAAGAACAGCAGCACGGCGGCGGCGATCAGGGCGAGCTGCGCCCAGGGGATCGTCCACACGGTGAACGACGCGGATGCGGCGGCGAGGGCGCCCTCGATCTCGTCGTCGCCCACGGCGGAGGGCTGCACTCTCGTGGTGCCCTCGAGCATGACCAGGGGCCAGGCGGGGACCGCGAACTCGGCGACCGCCGACTGGCCGGGGAGGATCTCGCGCCGCGCATCGGGCGTCAGCTCGGCGCCGAGCAACCCGAACGGGCCAGCGACGTGCACCGTCGAATCGGCTCCCACGCGCACGTTGCCCGCGTTCGTGACGTCATAGGTCACCGTGAGGGTTCCCGGCGCGAAGGGATTCCACGACGGCGCGTAGCTCGCGCGCACGGCTTCGGGCCGCGCCGCGGCGACGATGTCGCCCGAGACGCGCAGGTGCAGGCGCACGCCCACCCGCGAGGCGATCTGCACCTCGGTCGCGGCATCCGGCAGCAACTCCGCCACGATGCCGGCCGGGTGGTCGCCCGGCGGAGCGGTCGAGGGCACGTCGACGCCCACGGGGATGGCCACGGATGCTCCGGCCTCGAGGGTCACCGCGAAGCCGCCGTCGTCGCGAGGGGCCGACCCCTCGACGGCGCCCAGCGACACCCAGGCACCGCCACCTGTCGACTCCTCGACCGACGGGATGAGGTCGAAGCTGCCGTCTCCGGTGACGGTTCCATCACTGGCGTAGACGGCGAAGGCCGCCGGCTGCGCACTGAAGTTGGTGAGGACGATGCTCTCGTCGATGCGCTGCCCCGGATCGGCTCGGTGCCGCAGCGAGACACGGCCGTCGGGAATCCCCGCGGTGGCCGGTTGCAGCGACCAGGTGACACCGGTCGCCGGTGCAGGGTCGGCATCTGCCGGCAGCGTCGAGGCGTGCACTCGCGAGGAGGAGAGGGCCTGAGTGCCGGGCTGTGCAGAAGCGCTCGCCGGCGGGGCGAGCAGGGCCGTGGCGACCACCACGAGGGCGCCCACGGCGGTGATGCGACGGAAGGACATGCGACTCCTCATCGTGGTGCGGCCGGCCGGGGGTCCGACCGGCCGCACTGTTCGAGATCCTCGGTCAGTCGACCGGGAACAGGGAGATGGACAGGATGCTGGAGTACGACCCCGGCTGCGTGTCCACCGGCACCTCGAGGCGCAGACCCGCACCGAGCGTCGCAGAGCCGAAGCGGCCCTCCGAGTCGGCACTGGCCAGCTCTCCGGATGTCGCGAGACCCAGACCGCCGTCGAGCGCCGTCTCCAGCGGATCACCGGCTTCCAGGCCCGCACGCGGCGTCAGCACCTTGGGCACCCAGCCCAGGTGATCGGCCTCGATCGTCTTGCCGGCCGACACGAACGGCTGAGCCTGAGCCGCGACGGACCATCCGCCGAGACCCGCCTGCTGCGCGGTGCGCGAATCGGTGACCGAGACCTCCGGCAGCTCACCCGTGAAGCGCAGGCGATCGCCCACGTTCTGGGGAGCGGACAGCTGCACTCCGTCACCGAACTCGGCGACGGTCATCGCCAGTGCGCCGTTCTCACCCTCCGCGATCGAGGCGTGCACAGGCACTCCCGATGCGGTCTCGGCGACGAACAGCTTCGGGAGGAAGTCGATCAGCGCCTTCTGCCACACGTCCCAGCTGTGCGGGCCGGGGATCGGCGGGTGGAAGTCATGATTGATCCCCCGGCTCTCCAGTGCACTGATCAGCGACATCGTGTTCTGGTACGTGAAGTCCTGGATGTCACCCGTGTAGATGGACAGGAGCTTCGTGCCCGCGTTGATCGCCTCGACGTCGGCGTTGGCCGGCGGCGCGCTGAATGCGGAGAACGCACCGATGTAGGCGAATTCACCCGGGTAGGTGTAGAGCGTGCTGAGCGCGTGCCCCGACCCCATCGAGAGTCCGGCGAGTGCTCGCTGCGTCGGATCGGAGCTGACGTTGTACGCGGCCTCCGTCGTCGGGATGAGCTTCTGCGTGATCTCCTTGGGGTAGTCCACGCCGTTGCCGTTCGCCATCACCACGACCATCGGCCTGATGGTGCCGTTGGCGTAGTGGTTGTCGAGGATCTGCGCGGCGCGGCCGACCTTGATCCAGTCGCTCCACGTCTGTCCGCCGCCGTGCTGGAGGAAGAAGACCGGATACGGCTCTTCGCGCTCGGGGTCGTATCCCGGAGGCGTCCAGACGTACGCCGAGCGGTCGGCTCCGCCGGCCAGGCTCGAGTACGACATGGTCTCCACCGCGCCACGCTGCTCGGGAGCGACGTCACCCGTGAACTCGCCACGGATCCCGTCTCCGGCCACGAAGAACGTGCTCCAGTTGGGCTCGGAGTCGACGGTGGTGGGGTTGCCTGCGTCCTTGCGGTCCACGCGATCCACCACGAACTTGTAGTAGTACGAGCCACCCTCGATCGGACCGAGGGTCAGCCTCCACCTGTCACCCGCCTTCTCCATGGGGATGCGCAGCCAGTTGCCGCCCGGCGCCCAGTTCGCCCAGATCGTGACGTTCTTCGCCGCGCTGAACTCGGTGCCCGTCTCGAACGTGACGATGCCGTGCTCGTCGACCCACGGGGTGGGCGTGGTGCCGGGTGCGGGCAGCGAGTGCGTGCCCTCGAGGGCTCGATGCCCCTCGCTCATGCCGTGATCGTCGACGTCGTGGAAGAGACGAGTGCTGAAGTCGCGCAGCGACTCCTGCCAGGTCGCCCAGATGTCGCCGTACGCGGGGTTGACGCCGTCGGACTCGTACTCGACGCCCGCGGCATCCAGCTTCGCGACCAGGTCGACGTTCTGGTTGTACGAGCGGTCGGTCGTGTTGCCGACGTAGAGGCGCACCAGGTCGGTGCCCTCGTTGATCTGCGCCGCCTTCGTCGCGCTGATGCTGCTCACGAGGCTGCCCGAGAACGAGCCCACCTTCGAGAACTCACCAGGATCGGTCACCATGAGCGTGAGCGCCTGCGAGGCGCCGCGCCCGATGCCGGCGATCGCGCGGTCGGCAGCGTCGTCGGAGACGTGGAACTCCTCGCCGACTGCAGGCAGCAGGTCGTCGAGGATCTCGGTGCGCAGGTCGTTGGTGTTGCCGTCGGCCATGACCACGACCATCGGCTCGATCTCGCCTTCGACAGCGAGGTTGTCGAGGATCTGAGCCGCGCGTCCGAGCTCGGTCCATTCGGTGTGCGCCTGCCCGGTGTCCTGCAGCAGGTAGAGCACAGGGTACTCATCGGCGCGGTTCGGGTCGTAGCTCGGCGGGGTCCATACCTGCGCCGACCTCTCGGCGCCGGCCGCGCTGCTCTGGTAGGTCAGCGACTGCAGCTGCCCGCCCGCAGGCACGTCGGCCTGCCACGCTGCCGATTCTCCGTCGATGAAGAACGTGCTGTACGACGGCTGTGCCGTGACCATCTGCTCCGTCGCGGGGTTGCGGAAGGTGACGAGCTGCTCGGTTCCGCCGATCGTCGCCTTGTATTGGAAGTAGTACTGTCCCGGCTCGAGCGGACCGATCGTGGCCGTCCACGATCCGCCGCTCAGGCCCAGGTTCAGCTGGGACATCGTGTTGCCGGGACCGAAGTTGCCCTCGACGGCCACTGCGGCGGGAGACGTGCCCACCTCGCTGCGCACCACGGAGTCCGGTACCGTGAACCGGTAAAGGCCCTCGGCAGGCTGGGATATCCATGGATCCGCCGGAGCATCGGCTGCGGCGGCTGGCTGCGCCGCCAGCAGCGTGCCCACCCCCACTGCCGTGACCGCAAGCAGCGCCATCCAGCGGCGGTGACCGCTGCCGGGCGACGCACTCGTTCGAGTTCTCATCACCTTTGATTTCCTCTCGTATCTCCCGCGCGCGACACCGCGCACGGCTCGCAGGGCACACGTTCGGAGGGCGCCCTCAGCACGCATCACGGCGGGGTGCGAGAAAGCAATTTACAACGTCGTAATGCTGCTGTGAGCCAGCATGTCCCTCGCCTCGGGCGATGTCAAGAGTCTTTTACGACGTTGTAAAAACTTGCGAAGGGCCGCCACCCCGGTCGTTGAGCGAGGAGCGAAGCCCCGAGACGAAACGCACCCACCCCGACCCACCGCGTTTCGTCTCGCTCGGCTCCGCCGTGCTCGCTCAACGACCATCCCGGTCGTTGAGCGAGGAGCGAAGCACCGAGACGAAACGCACCACGCCAACAGGTCGCTCACCGCGTTTCGTCTCGCTCGGCTCCGCCGTGCTCGCTCAACGACCGAACATCGCCACCCCGACCCGGTCGTTGAGCGATGAGCGAAGCACCGAGACGAAACGCGTCTTCAGCCCTGGATGTGGCGCTCGTCCGGTCCGTCGTAGAACGACAGCGGACGGATCAGCGCGTTCGCGCCCGCCTGCTCGATCACGTGCGCGGTCCATCCGGTCACGCGGGCAGCGACGAAGAGCGGCGTGAAGGTCAGCGTGTCGAACCCGATCAGGTTGTACGCGGGGCCCGAGGGGTAGTCGAGGTTCGGGTAGATGCCCTTGCGTGCGACGAACTCCGACTCCAGCGCGTCGTAGAGCGCCGCCACCTCCGGGCGGTCGTAGTGCTCGACGAGCGTGTCGAGTGCCGCCTTCATGGTCGGCACTCGCGAGTCGCCGCTCTTGTAGACGCGGTGGCCGAAGCCCATGATCTTGCGCTTGTGGGCCAGTGCGTCGTCGAGCCAGGCCACGACGTTCGATGCCTCGCCGATCTCGTCGAAGATGTGCAGCACCGCCTCGTTCGCCCCACCGTGCAGCGGACCCTTGAGTGCGCCGATCGCGCCGACGACCGCCGAGTACAGGTCGCTCAGCGTCGACGTGATCACCCGGGCCGTGAACGTCGACGCGTTGAACGAGTGCTCCGCGTAGAGGATCATCGATCGGTTGAAGGCGTCGACGACCACGGCATCCGGCTCTTCGCCGAAGGTCATCCAGAGGAAGTTGGCCGAGTAGTCGAGGTCGTCGCGCGGCGCGATGATCTCCTGGCCGCGCCGGCGGCGCTGACCGTAGGCGACGATCGCGGGAAGGGCCGCGAACAGGCGGATGCTCCGGGCGAGGTTCTCCTCGGGGCTGCCGCCCGCGTCGAGCACCGACCCGCCGGCACCCGGATCGGTCGCGCCGATGAGGCTCACGGCCGTGCGGACCTCGTCCATCGGGTGCGCCTCGAGCGGCACCAGGTCGATCGCCGCCTTGACGGTGTCGCTCAGCGCGCGGTGCTCGCGCTCCGTGGCGCGAAGCGCGGCGAGCTGACCGGCATCCGGCAGCTCCCCGTTCCACAGCAGATACGCGACCGCCTCGAACGACTGCGTGGCCGCCAGCTCCTGCACGGGGTACCCGCGGTAGAGCAGGCTGTTGGTCTCGGGGTTGACCTTCGAGATGGCCGTCGTGTCGACGACGACCCCCGCGAGGCCCTTCTTGATGTCCGGCTCGGTCATGCTCACTCCTTGGTAAGTGTGAAGTTGTAGACCCCGGAGTCGAAGTGGTTGTACGACTCGTAGTCGATCAGTTCGTAGAGATCGGCCCGGTGCTGCATCTCGCCGAGCGTCGAGGTCAGGTGCCCCTCGTCGTTCAGAGTATCGAGTGCACGCCCCGCCGCGCCCATCGCGATGCGCAGCAGCGAGACCGGCCAGATGACCATGTTCACACCGGCGTCGCGCAGCTGCTCGACCGAGAACAGGTCGCTCTTGCCGAACTCCGTCATGTTGGCGAGGATCGGCACATCGAGCGCGTTCGCCATCGCCTCGAACTCTGCGAGGTCGCGCATGGCCTCGGGGAAGATCGCATCGGCGCCGGCATCGACCAGCGCCTTCGCACGGTCGATGGCCGCATCCAGTCCCTCGATCGCGCGGATGTCGGTGCGCGCCATGATGAGGAAGTTCTCGTCTCGACGCGCGTCGGCTGCGGCGCGGATCCGCTTGATCGCCGTGTTCTCGTCGACGACGCTCTTGCCGTCGAGGTGGCCGCAGCGCTTCGGGTTGATCTGGTCCTCGATGTGGGTGCCGGCGAGTCCCGCATCCTCGAGCTCCTGGATCGTGCGCGCGACGTTCATCGGCTCGCCGAAGCCGGTGTCGGCGTCGACGATAGCGGGGATGTCGGTCATCCGAGCGATCTGCTTCGCCCGCCCCGCGACCTCGGTCAGGGTCGTGAGTCCGATGTCGGGCAGACCGAGATCGGCCGAGAGCACCGCGCCCGAGATGTAGACGCCGTCGAAGCCCTTCTGCTCGATGAGCTTCGCGCTCAGCGGGTTGAAGGCGCCGGGAAAGCGGAGCAGCTCGCCGCTCGCGAGGCGCTCGCGGAACAGCCGGCGCTTCTCGGCGGGGGTGACGGTGGAATACAGCATCAGAACCTCCGGTCGTGTGCGCGGATGGGATGCTTCGACAGGCTCAGCAACCCATCCTGGGTCCCTGAGCGTGTCGAAGGGCCCGAATACAGCATCAGAACAGCCCCTTCGGTGCGGGGGCGCCCTCGAGCAGACCCGCCCGCGCGACGATCGACAGCTCGCCGACCTCCGCCGCCGTGAGCTCGGGCAGCCGCTGCACGAGCTCGAGGAACCGCTCGATCTCGGCGGGGTCGAGCACGGGCTCGGCCAGCAGCCGGAACTTCGCGATGTAGTTCTCGCGGGCGAACGGACAGGCGCCGAGCGGATGCGCGTCGGCGACGGCGATCTCGTCGACGACGGTCGAGCCGTCGGTCAGACGGAACTCGACGCGTCCGCCGAACGCCTTCACGTCGGGGTCCTCCGAGTGGTAGCGGCGCGTCCACTCGGCATCCTCCGCCGTCGTGACCTTGTGCCACAGCTCGACGGTGTCCGCGCGGCCGGCGCGCTCGGGGGTGTACGAGTCGACGTGGTGCCACCCGCCGTCCTGCAGGGCCACGGCGAAGATGTACGGGATCGAGTGGTCGAGCGTCTCGCGCGACGCGGTCGGGTCGTACTTCTGCGGGTCGCCCGCACCCGAGCCGATCACGTAGTGCGTGTGATGGCTGGTGTGCAGCACGACGGATTCGATGTTCGCGGGGTCGCGCAGCGCCGGATTCTCGGTGCCGAGCTTGCGGGCGAGGTCGATCCACGCCTGCGCCTGATACTCCGCCGAATGCTCCTTCGTGTACGAGTCGAGGATCGCGCGCTTCGCCTCGCCCGCGGCGGGCAGCGGCACCTCGTAGGCGGCGTCCTTGCCGTCGAGCATCCAGGCGATCACGCCGTCTTCGCCCTCGTAGATCGGTGCGGGGCTGGTCTGCCCGCGCATCGCGCGATCCACCGCTTCGACGGCCATCTTGCCGGCAAAGGCGGGCGCGTGCGCCTTCCACGTCGAGATCTCGCCCTTGCGGCTCTGCCGCGTGGCGGTCGTGGTGTGCAGGCCCTGTGCGACCGCCTGATAGATCGTCTCCACATCGAGGCCGAGCAGCGTCCCGATGCCGGCGGCCGCCGACGGGCCGAGGTGGGCGACGTGATCGATCTTGTGCTTGTGCAGGCAGATGGCGCGCACGAGATCCATCTGGATCTCGTAGCCGGTCGCGATGCCGCGCACCAGCGCCCTGCCGTCCTTTCCCGCATGCTGGGCGACCGCGAGGATCGGCGGGATGTTGTCTCCGGGGTGCGAGTACTCGGCCGCGAGGAACGTGTCGTGGTAGTCGAGCTCGCGTACCGCGACGCCGTTCGCCCACGCCGCCCACTCGGGACTGGTGCGGTGGTCGAGGGCCGCGCCGAAGAGGTTCGCGCCGACGCCGCCGGTGGACACCGGGTGGCTGAACGCCTGCGCTCTCGCAGCGTTGATCGGTCCGCGGGTGAGCGATGCCGCGGCGACGGCGGCATTGTCGATGATGCGGTTGATGATCATGTCGACGACGTCCTGATCGACCTCGACCTGGTCGGCGGCGACCTCGGCGACCTTCCAGGCGAGCTGGTCGGAGCGCTCGAGGTTCTCGTCGCTGCGGTGGACGCGGACGTGGTGGGTGACGGTCATTTCACACCTTCTGGGTTGACTGGCAGAGATTCGAGGATGCCGGTGAGCGCGTTGTGCAGATGCACGTGCGTGGCGTGCGCGGCGAGGTCTCCGTCGCGGGCCGCGAGCGCCTCGGCGATCGTGCGGTGCTCGCCGGCCGACGCCGCGAGACGGGCCGGTTTGTCGCGCGCCATGCGCCGCACGCGCACGAGGTGGGTGCGCACGGTGCGCAGCGCCGAGGCGATGTAGTCGTTGGCGACCGCGTCGTCGAGCGCGGCATCGAAGCGGGAGATCAGCGCGTAGTACGCATCGCGACCGGCGGCGCCCGCGAGGTCGACCTGCGCGAACTCCGCGGCGAGCGCGGCGAACAGCGAGGCGTCGCCGCGCTGCGCGGCGAGACGTGCGGACATCTCCTCGAGCGCGCGGCGGATCTCGAACAGCTCGCGGATGTCGTCGGCGTCGAGGTCGGCCACGACGGTCACACGCGGAGACTGCTGCACGACGAGACCCTCGGCGATCAGACGCCGCAGCGCTTCGCGCATCGGAGTTCTGCTGACGCCGATGCGCGCCGCCTGTTCGACCTCGCCGAGCACCGAACCCGCCGCGAGCGCACCGGACTGGATGTCATCCAGCAGCGTCGCGTAGGCGCGATCGCTGGCCGAGATACGATCCACGACGACGGTCATGCCCTCAGTGTATACACAAAGCGCGTCAGGAGCGACCTCAGGTACCGACCAATCGTTCTCCGTATACATTCCAGCAGCGCGCGAGACAGTCCTCGACCGCGACCCGCGCCTCACCCCGGCCCTCTCTCCTGCGCCTCTCCCCTGCGCCTCGCTCCTATGCCAGGTCACAAACGCGCCCGCAAACGCGATTACAGGGGACTATCTGACCTCGCGGCAGTCTCCCCCGCGACAGTCGACGCAGGGGTCGCCGCAGCGGGCACCGCATCCGCACCGACGTCCGGCAGCGGCTCGACGAACTCCGACACCTGCCGCTCACCGAGCTTGACCACGATCACGCCGACGAGCACCAGAGCACCGCCGAGCGCCTGCAGCAGGTCGGGCAGCTGCCCGAGCAGCAGCCAGCCGAACAGCATCGCCGCCACCACCTCGGCGAGCGCGACGAACGACGCGACGCGCGATCCGAGCATCCGCGTCGATGCGATGCCGAGCACGTAGGCGAGTGCGGTGGCGATGACGCCGATCGCGAGCACCGGCACGAACCACGGCACGCTGCCGAAACGGTAGGTGATGTCGTCGGTCGTCCAGGCGATGGGCAGGATGCCGACGAGACCCGCCAGAGTGAGCGCGAACGCGCCCAGCAGCAGCCCGCCGCCCGCCAGCGCCACGGGAGGGAGCCCCGTGTCGGCCTTCGCAGAGAGCAGGAAGTACATGGCGGCACCGACCATCGCACCGAGTGCCCACAGGATGCCCGGCACGTTGACCTCGGCGCCGGTGACGACGTCGAGCATGAGGATGAGACCGGCGAAGGCCACGATCGCCCCGATGATGCTGCGTCCGCTCGGGCGCTCCCCCCTGCGGAACCAGAGCCAGAGAACCACGGCGATCGGCGCGGTGTACTCGATCAGGAGCGCGATTCCGACGTCCATCACCGCGACGGCCTGGAAGTAGCAGAGCTGCGTCGCGGCGACGGCGATCACACCGTAGGCGGCCACCATGCCCGCGTTCCGGCGCAGCATCGACCACCGACCGCGGAGCGCGAGGATCGTCGGCACGAGAAGCACGAGGGCGGCGATCCACACCCGCGCGGTCACGGCGGCGCCCGGCGTCCATCCCGCATCGATGAGCCCCCGCGCCCAGGCCCCAGACATCCCGAAGGAGAATGCCGCGGCGACCGCCAGCGGCAGGCCCAGCCGTGTGCCGAGTCGGCGGACGGTCGCCGCGCTGTCATTCGCCAAGGTGCTCATGGGAAGTGACGCTAGCGCCCATTCAGGTAAGGTGTCAACATGATCTTCACCGATGACACGGAAGAGACGCTGCGTGCGGCGGTGTGGCTGGTGAACTCCGCCGAGCAGCCAGACACCCTGGAGACCCTCGCCGACCAGCGCACGTTCCTGACCGAGTTCGCCTACTCCGGACGACTCGACCTCGACGACGCCGAGCTCTCGTCGATGCGCGGCATCCGACCCCGCCTGCGGCAGATGCTCCTCGCTCCGCGCCCCGAGATGGCCGATCACGTCAACGAAGCGCTGGCCGGATCGCACCTCACTCCCCGACTCGTGCGCCACGACGACACCGACTGGCATCTGCACGCCGTCGCCGACGACCGCCCTCTCGCGGAGCGCGTGCTGATCGAGACGGCGATGGCGCTCATCGACGTCATCCGCGCCGATGAGGGGTCGCGCATCTCCATCTGCGCCGACGACACCTGCCAGTCGCTCGCCCTCGACCTGTCGCGCAACCGCTCGAAGCGGTACTGCTCGATCACCTGCACGAACCGAAACGCCGTCGCCGCGTACCGCGCGAGGCAGGCCAAGGCCTGAGGCATGGTCCTCCCTCACCCGTACGACGCCTGGTTCCCCGACGCCGAGTTCGACGCGAGCTACGGCCACACGCTCGATTCGCTCCGCACCGTCGAGCCTGCGCCGCCGCCCGCGGGCTACGCCGAGCGGTGGTCGGGCTGGCGGGCCGACGCACGGGCCATGGATGCGGCGCCGATCGCGCTCAGCACGAGCAGCATCGAGGGCAGACGCGTCGACCTCGTCGAGCACAGCGGCGCCGACGGCATCCGCCTGCGTGCGTGGCTCGTGCACCCGCGCGAGCAGCCGGCGCGCGTCGGTGTCGTGCATGGCCATGGGTACGGAGGGCGCGATGCTCCCGACCTCGCCCGCGTGACGGACGATGCCGTCGCGCTCTTCCCCGTGGCGCGCGGCCTCGGCGCGCTCAACGCCGGTGTCGGAGCGCCCGCAGCGCGCGACGAGCATGTGCTCGCGGGCATCGACGACCCCGAGACCTATGTGCTGGGGCTGTGCGCACGCGACCTGTGGCTGGCCGCCGATGCGCTGACGGCCCTCGCGGATGAGGCGGGTGGCGGGGCGTTGCCGCTGTACTACATCGGAGAGAGCTTCGGCGGAGGGATCGGTGCGCTCGCGATGCCCTGGGACGACCGGTTCGTCGGCGCCACCCTCGTCGTGCCGAGCTTCGGCCAGTACGACGAGCGTCTCGCCGTGCGATGCCTCGGCAGCGGCGAGGCGATGCGTCGACACGTGGCCGACCACCCTGCGGCGCGCGAGGTGCTGCGCTGGTTCGACGCGTCGACGGCCGCGGGCTTCCTGCGCATTCCCGTGCGCGTCGAGGCGGCCCTCTGGGATCCCTTCGTGCCGCCGCAGGGTCAGTTCGCCGTCGCCCGCGCGGTCGCGGATCTCGAGCTCGCCGTGATCCCGGCGGGGCACGCCGAGCATCCCGGAATCGAGGCCGTCGCCGCCGAGGCGGTGCGAGCCGGCCGCGCTCACCTCGAGCGGTCGCTGCGCGCGTTCGCAATTCAGCAGGAGATCTCAGCCGGACGCGAGATAGGCACGGAAACCGCACCTACGACGCTTCCGTGCTGAATTGCGAACGCGCTCGCGACGCCGACGGCAGACACCGTGCCCGGGCTCAGGCTGGAATGAGGCCCTCCGCCGCGAGGTCGCTCCACAGCTCCGCGGGGATCTCGAGAGCCGCGTACTCCGCGTTCTGACGCAGCTGCGCCGGCCGGCTGCCGCCGACGACCACCGAACGCACGACGTCGGACTGCAGCGGGAACTGGATCGCGGCGGCGGGCAGCGGCACGTCGTGCGAGGCGCAGACGCGGGCGATCCGCACGAGACGGTCCCACAGCTCGTCCGGCAGCTGCCCGTACTCGTAACGGCCGTCTCGGCGAGGCTCGCTCGATGCGAGAAGGCCGGAGTTGAAGACGGATGCAGCGACGATGCCTGTGCCCGCCTCGCGACAGGCCGGCAGCACGTCGACGGCGGCCGGCTGCTCGAGCAGCGTGTAGCGCCCGGCGACCATGATGAGGTCGAGGTCGGCCGAGCGCACGGCGGCGGCAAGGGCATCGGCCACCATCGACCCGATCCCGATCGCGGTCACCTCGCCGTCCGACCTCAGCTGCTCCAGGGCGGGAAGAGCCTCGGCGAGCGCCAGATCGAGGTCGTTCCGCTCGGGGTCGTGCAGGTAGAGCAGATCGATGCGCTCGATGCCCAGCCGCTCACGCGACTCGTCGAGGCTCGTGCGGATGCCGTCCGCCGAGAAGTCCCACACGCGCTGCAGGTCGTCGGGCACATGGAAGTCGTGCGCGGTGTCGAGACCGCCGTCGTGGTCGGGATTCGGCCTCAGTAGACGCCCCACCTTCGTCGAGAGCACGTACTCGTCGCGCGGCTTGGTCTGCAGGAAGGCCCCGAGACGCCGCTCCGAGAGGCCGAGGCCGTAGTGCGGAGCGGTGTCGAAGAAGCGGATGCCGCTCTCCCACGCCGCATCCAGCACGGCCCAGGCGTCGTCATCGCTCAGCGCTCGGAACAGGTTGCCGACGTTGGCCGCCCCGTATCCCAGTGCGGGCACGGTCAGGCGCGTGGCGGCGGGGGCATTCTCAGACGGTGACATGCTGACCCTTCCAGGTGTAGGCGGCGATGCTGTCGGCCTTCATCTCCATGCCGGCTCCCGCAGCGGTGGGAGGCATGTACGAGCCGCCCTCTATCAGGGTCGGCACCACGAAGTGCTCATGCAGGTGGTCGACGTACTCGATCATCCGGCCCTCGCGCGTGCCGGTCACCGCGACGAAGTCGAACATCGACAGGTGCTGCACGGCCTCGCAGAGACCGACACCGCCGGCGTGCGGGCAGACCGGCACGCCGAACTTGGCCGCCAGCAGCAGGTTGGCGATGTTCTCGTTTACCCCGGCGACGCGCACCGCGTCGATCTGCATGACCGAGATCGCCTCGGCCTGCAGCAGCTGCTTGAAGATCACCCGGTTCTGCGCGTGCTCTCCGGTGGCGACCCTGATCGGCGCGACGCCGCGCGCGATCTCGGCGTGACCGAGCACATCGTCGGGGCTCGTCGGCTCCTCGATCCAGGCCGGCGAGAACTCGGCGAGCGCGTTGACCCACTCGATCGCCTCCGACACCTCCCAGCGCTGGTTCGCGTCGATCGCGATGGGGAAGTCAGGCCCGCACACCTCGCGCGCCTTGCGGAAGCGACGGATGTCGTCGTCGAGGTCGGCGCCGACCTTGAGCTTGATCTGCGTGAAGCCGTCGGCCATCGCCTCGCGGGCCAGGCGCTCGAGCTTCTCGTCCGAGTAGCCGAGCCAGCCGGGACTCGTCGTGTAGCCGGGGTAGCCGTTCGCGAGCAGCTCGCGCTCGCGCTCGACGCGTCCGGTCTCGGACGCTCGAAGGATCTCGAGGGCGTCATCACGGGTGAGCGCGTTGGTGAGGTAGCGGAAGTCGACGAGGTCGACGATCTCCTCCGGTGTCATGCGGGCGAGCAGCTGCCACAGCGGCAGCCCGGCGCGCTTGGCCTTGATGTCCCACAGCGCATTGACGACCGCGCCGATGGCCATGTGCATGACCCCCTTCTCCGGACCCAGCCAGCGCAGCTGCGAGTCGCCGATGATGTCGCGGAACGTGCCGCCCATGTCGGCGAGCAGCGGCTCGATCTCGCGTCCGACCAGGTGCCCGGCCAGGGCGTCGATCGCCGCGACCTGCACGTCGTTGCCGCGCCCGATCGTGAAGACGAAGGCATGTCCGTCGATGTCGTCATCCGCGTCGGTGCGCACGATCACGTACGCGGCGGAGTAGTCGGGGTCGGGGTTCATCGCATCCGATCCGTCCAG
The DNA here is from genome assembly GCA_963518515.1 of uncultured Microbacterium sp. GTDB lineage: Bacteria > Actinomycetota > Actinomycetes > Actinomycetales > Microbacteriaceae > Microbacterium. Next base: position 55,989 of record CAUQIW010000001.1, on the reverse strand, counting down.
ACTCAGCGAGGTCGGGAAGCGGATGTCGGTGGTGTCGAGAGCGACGATACGGCTCACGGTTTCCTCTCGTGCACGGGGTGGGGAAATCGTGCAGATCTCTTGGAAGTGTAAACATCGGATGTCTATACTGTCAACGAGACGGGCGGTCATGGCAGACCTCCCGCACATCGATACCTCAGTGAGCAGGAGAGACATGAAGTTCGCGCGTCTAGGCGACCCAGGGGCAGAGATTCCGGTTCTCATCGAGGGAGACCGATACCTCGATCTCCGCTCGGTGACATCCGATGTGAACGGTGACTTCCTCGCCGGGGACTTCCGTTCACGAGTGCAGGACGCACTGTCGGCCGACGAGTTGCCCGAACTCGAGGGGGCCGCCGAGCTGCGCATCGGCGCGCCGATCGCACGACCGAGCGCCGTGGTGTGCATCGGCCAGAACTACGCCGCCCACGCCCGCGAGTCCGGAGCCGAGCCGCCCACCGTGCCGATCCTGTTCCTGAAGACCCCGAACACCGTGGTCGGTCCGAACGACGCGGTCACGATCCCCCGTGGCAGCGAGAAGACCGACTGGGAGGTCGAGCTCGGCATCGTCATCGGAGCACGCGCGTCGTACCTCGATTCGCCCGACGACGCAGACGACCACATCGCCGGGTACGTCACCGCGAACGATGTCTCGGAGCGCGCGTTCCAGATGGAGGTCTCGGGCGGACAGTGGTCGAAGGGCAAGATCGCGCCGGGCTTCAACCCGACCGGCCCGTGGCTGGTCACGCCCGACGAGGTCGATGTCGACGATCTGCGCCTGCGCAGCTGGGTCAACGGAGAGCCCCGTCAGGACTCGAACACGAACGACATGATCTTCGACGTGCGCGTGATCGTGCATCATCTCTCGCAGTACGTGACTCTCGAGCCCGGAGACCTCATCCTCACCGGCACTCCGCAGGGCGTCGCGTTCGGCGGGAAGTTCCCGTACCTGAAGGCCGGCGACGTCGTCGACATCGAGATCGACGGCCTCGGGCACCAGCGTCAGGACTTCGTGGCGTGGGAGGCGCAGAAGTGACCGCCGCGCTCGACGGGCTCGTCGCGATCGTCACCGGCGGAGCATCCGGCATCGGCGCCTCGATCGCGCGTCGCCTGCATGCCGACGGCGCCCGGATCGCCGTGCTCGACCGCGACACCACGGGAGCGGATGCCGACTTCGCGGCGTTCACGGCAGACGTCTCCGACCGCGCGTCGGTGGATGCCGCCGTGGCGGCCGTCGCCGACAGGTTCGGCCGCATCGACATCGTCGTGAACAACGCGGGCATCGGCGCCCAGGGCGACATCAGCGCGAACGATGACGACGAGTGGGCGCGCGTGCTGTCGATCAACGTGACGGGCATCGCCAGGGTGACCTCGGCCGCACTGCCCTGGCTGCGTGAGTCGCCCAGCGCCGCGGTCTGCAACACGTCGTCGATCGCCTCGACCACCGGGCTGCCGCAGCGCGCGCTCTACAGCGCGACGAAGGGCGCGGTCTCGGCGCTCACGCGCGCGATGGCCGCGGACCACCTGCGCGAGGGGATCCGCGTCAACGCCGTGAACCCTGGCACCGCAGACACTCCGTGGGTGGGACGCCTGCTCGACGCCGCGGCGGACCCCGCTGCCGAGCGTGCGGCCCTCGAAGCGCGCCAGCCGCACGGCCGCCTCGTATCGCCCGACGAGGTCGCGGCCGCGGTCGCCTATCTCGTCTCCCCGGCGGCCGGATCCACGACGGGCACCTTCATCGAGGTCGACGGCGGCATGGCGCAGCTGCGCCTGCGGCCCGCCGACGACTGACCGGGCGACACCGGCGCGCCACGCGCCGGCCTTCTACGGCTTCTCGCCGCGGAGCCATCCCAGGATGCCGCGGCGAGGCCGCTCCTCGTGCTCCTCGGCGTGCGCGCGCGCGCCGATGCGGTAGACCTCGTGCGCGTTGGCCCAGAAGATCGCGTCGAGGTCGTGTCCGCGCCTCTCCGCCCACGCCGCCACGACCTCGGCCCACCGGTTGCGGGCGTTCGGCTGATACGCCGCCGACCCGTCCTCCGGCGCGTAGGGGTCTCCCTCTTCAGCCGGACCGATGACGGAGACCGGCCAGTCGCTCCCCCACAGCAGCCGTTCGACGCCGAAGGCGTCCACCGCCGCATCGAGGAACGGCTCGAGCTGCGCCGACGACCAGTCGCCGGCGGCTTCGGCGGGCAGGCCGGACAGCTTGCACCAGGTGTTCGGATGCCGCGCGAGGTCGTCGAGATCGCGCACCCACTCGGGTGACGGCGGCACCGGGGCCGACGCGGTGCCCACCACCGGCTTGCCCAGATGATCGAGCACGATGCGCAGTTCGGGTACCGCCGCGGCGAGACGAGCGACCTCCGGCAGCTGCGGGGCCGAGATGCAGGCATCGAACGTCCAGCCACGGGCGGCGAGCTCCCGAGCGCCCGTGACGAAGGCGGCGGACACCGCCAGTCCGTCCGGCTGATTCTGCAGGATGTGACGCACGCCGACGACGAGGGGCTCGGCCTCGAGGCCTTCGAGATGAGCCACGGTATCGGTGCCGCGGTCGAGGAGGGCACCTGCCACGATGCCGACGACGCCCGTGAGATGCGCCGACTCCGCGACCCAGCGCACCTCCTCCAGGAAGTCGTCCTCGACCGTGCCGGCCTGCACGAACACCGACTTCTCGGTGCGCGCGCGCTCGATCCGGGCGTGATCGATCTCGGTCTCCGCGAAGCGCCACGCCAGCGGCCCCTCCAGCCAGTCGTAGTGCAACAGCTCGGGGTCCCACAGGTGAAGGTGCGAATCCAGTACGCGCATGAGTCCATCCTGCCTCAGACATCCGATCAATCGCTAGGATGTGCAAATGGCAGTGACAGACGAGGCGATCGAGAAGATCAAGGCGATGATCGTCTCGGGTGAGCTGTCACCCGGCGACCGCCTGCCCCCGGAGAAGGAGCTGTCCGAACGGCTCGGTCTCTCGCGCAACTCGATGCGCGAGGCGGTGAAGGCGCTCGAGGTCATCCGCGTGCTCGACGTGCGCCGCGGAGACGGCACCTACGTCACCAGCCTCGAACCCCATCTGCTGCTCGAGGCGATCTCGTTCGTGGTCGACATGCACGACGACGACTCGATGCTCGAGATCTTCGCCGTCAGACGGATGCTCGAATCCCAGGCCACCGGCCTCGCCGCAGCTCTCAGCACCGACGAGCAGAACGCGGCCCTCGAGAGGGAGGTCGACTCGGTCGACACCTCCGTGAGCATCGAGGAGCTCGTCGATCACGACATCCGCTTCCACCGCGAGATCGTCGGGATGTGCGGCAACGCCTACCTCGCGAGCCTGATCGAGCACCTCAGCAGCCAGACCGTGCGCGCGCGCGTCTGGCGCGGCCTCACGCAGGGCGGCGCCGCGGAGCGCACGCTGTCGGAGCATCGCGCGATCGCCGACGCCATCGCCCAGCACGATCCGGTGCTCGCCGCCTCCCTCGCGACGGCGCACATCGCGGGAGTGGAGCGCTGGCTGCGCGAGGCGGCGTCCGCCTGAACTACCCTGGAGCACTATGCGGGGGCGCGGAGTTCGACGGCAGATCGACGTACCGCCGCATGATCGATCCAGGGGGAGCCGGACATGACTGACGAACGCGAGCCTGCCGCGGGATCCGAGCCCGAGACGGTCATACCCCCCGCCCCTGCGGCGTTTCCGCAGGCGGATGCCGGTCAGCCGCCCGCAGTGCCCCTCGCCCCTCCGCTGGGCGCACCGGCACCGTCGCCGTATCCGGCGCAGCAGCCGGCGCAGCAGACATACCCGGCCCAAGCCCACCCGCAGCCTTACCCGCAGCAGCCATACCCGGCCCAGGCCCACCCACAGCAGCAGTATCCGCAGCCCGGATACCCGGCGCCGCAGTACGGGCAGCCCGGCGACCCTGCCGCGTATCCGATCTCGGGCATCGCGCCGGCCCCTGCCCGCTCGGGCTCACGCCATCTGGGGATCATCCTCGGTGTCGTGGGGCTCCTCGTGGTCATCGTGATCGCGGGAGTCGCGGTCGCCATCACACTCTTCCTCGGCTCGTCATCCGGCGATTCGCGGCCCGTGGCCGTGCCGACCCAGGCCTCCGAGCAGCCGAGCACCGGGCCGTCGGAGGGCGACTCGACGGGGTCCGACTCCGAGACCGACGAGACGGACGGCACCGACGGCACGGGTCCGACCGACGCCGGGGCGGGGATCGCCGATCGCCTCGAGGCCAAGATCGATGAATACCGGCGACTGCGCGATTCCGGAGCGCTGTGGCAGAGCATCCCCGATTCCGACTACAGCCGCACGGCGGTCACGGCGTTCCTGTACTTCCTGACCGACATGAAGGTCGCGACCGTCTGGGGCGTCGACGAGGCGACCGCGGCCGAGTACGACGAGCGCATGGCGATGCTCGAAGAGAAGCTGCTCGCGCAGCAGCCGCTCGGTGACGACATCACGATCACTCTCGAAGACGGCAAGGTCTTCCGATACGACGGCGAGACCGGTGAGGGCGGTTATTCGCAGGAGTGAGCCGCGCGTTACGCTCGATCCATGAGCGACTGGACCAGCACCGCGATCGCCTTGCTGGAGGCCGACGCCAATCGCAGCGCCGACACACACCTGCACCTCTTCCCGCTGCCGCCCGAGTGGGGCATCGATCTCTATCTGAAGGACGAGTCGGTGCACCCGACCGGATCGCTCAAGCACCGGCTCGCGCGCTCGCTGATCCTGTACGGCCTGGTGAACGGGCGCATCACAGAGCACACGACGCTGGTCGAGTCGTCGAGCGGATCGACGGCGGTGTCCGAGGCGTACTTCGCGCGGATGCTGGGACTGCCGTTCGTGACGGTCGTGCCGCGCTCGACCAGCCAGGAGAAGATCGACCTGATCGAGTTCTACGGCGGCCGGTGCCACTTCGTCGATCGCGCGCAGGACATGTCTCCGGAGGCGCAGCGGCTCGCCGCGGACTGCCACGGCCACTACCTCGACCAGTTCACCTTCGCCGAACGTGCCACCGACTGGCGCGGCAACAACAACATCGCCGAGAGCGTCTTCAGTCAGTTGTCGCAGGAGCGGCATCCGATCCCCCGCTGGATCGTCGTGGGCGCGGGTACCGGCGGCACCAGCGCGACCTTCGGGCGGTACGTGAAGTACCGCAGGCACGCGACGCAGGTCGCGGTCGTCGACCCCGAGGGCTCGGCGTTCTACGACGGCTGGGCCGGCACCCCGGATGCTCCAGCGGGACGTCCGAGCCGCATCGAGGGCATCGGCCGCCCGCAGGTCGAGGCGTCGTTCGTGCCGAGCGTGATCGACGAGATGATCCGGGTACCGGATGCCGGATCGATCGCCGCGATCCGACTGCTGCGCGATCGCACGCTGCACTGGGCGGGCGGCTCGACCGGCACCAACCTGTACGGGGCCTTCCAGCTCATCGCGCGGATGCGGGCGGCAGGCGAGACCGGCAGCGTCGTCACCCTGATCTGCGACAGCGGCGTGCGCTACGCCGGCACCTACTACTCCGACGACTGGGTCGCCCTGCAGGGGTGGGACATGGTGCCGCACCGTGAACGGCTCGACCACTTCCTCGAGACCGGCGTCTGGCGCGACTGAGCCCGCGGCTCCCGCCGCTCCGCAACTTCCGCTCCCTCGCTCCCGCTTCCGCCGCTTCGGCCGCTTCCGCTTCCGCCGCTCCGCCACTTCCGCCGCTTCCCTGCGCCGCTTCCACAACTCCGGAGATCCGGTCCGTTCTCTGCGGAAACCCACTCCCGCGGACCTCAGCGGTGCGATTATCCGGAGTTATGGCACCGCCGATCAGGATTTCTGGACTCCATTCATGAACATATAGACAGCGCCGGTTCGGAGGCGCATACTTCAGTGACACGCACGGGCCCAACGAAGGAGCTTCCCATGAGCGAGTCGAACCAACCCTCCGAACTGTTCACCTCGGAATCAGGTCCCACCGGTGCGTCGATCACCGACTGGACCGACCTCGGACGCGAGATGTGGTCGTACCTCACCGGCCGCGGCGCGGCGGTGAACTACACCTTCGACGACATGACGGTGGAGGTACCGCGCGACATCGGCCCTGATGCCCCCCGGGCGACCTGGAAGTTCAACGGCACCCTGCGAGTGACGACCAGCGACAGCGCCTCCCCCGGCTCTTCCGCCTCCCCCGGCTCTTCCGACGCGGCGTGAGGGACGTCCGCCGATGTTCCGCCTCGACATCGATCTGCACATAGAGCAGGCTCGACCCGAAGACGATCGTCCCTCTCGGTTCCATGTCCATGCGGCCGGGTCCGAGATCGTGGTCACCCTCGACGACACCTCTGTCCTCGGCGGCATGAGCCGTCATGACCTCGTACAGCTCGCCCCGCTCGCGGATGGCCTCTCCCGTCGAGGGATCAGCGTGCGGGTCGAAGGCCCGAAGGGCACCCTCGTGCAGTTCGGGAAGGTGAAGGCGGGACCGGTCGGGCGGATGATCGCCGGCTCGCCGCACATCAGGCTCGGACACCTCACCACACTGCTGTCGGACGTGCGCCGCACCGGCCGCGCGAACAGCTCACCCCTCGCGCCACCACCGCCGACGCTCTTCCCGCTCGTTCCGATGCTGGCCAGGCACGTGCGCCGCCGCGTCACGACCACCCATTACATCCCGGGCTCGGGACGACCCCGGCTCATCTTCTCGGTCGGATCCGGGGACTGGGACGGCAGCAGACCGCGCGAGTTCGACCTTCTGCCCGGCCGCACGCTGATCGGCTCGGGGCCTGATGCCGACCTGCGCCTCGACGGCCTCGAGGCCCTCCATGCCGAGGTCCGTCACAACGAAGACGACGAGTACGTCCTGTACTCGTACTCGGCGACCGGCGGAGGGCGGCCCAACCTGCCGCACAGCTCGGCCGACGCGCGGATCCTGCGCACGGGATCGCGGATCGAGCTCGGAACGTGGCGGCTGGCGTACTTCAGGGAGGAGTTCGCCGACCACGGTCGCCCGTTCGGGGGCCGACGCGGCGGCGAGTACGAGTTCCAGCGGCAGCAGCCGGTGCGGCCCTACGGGTCGGGCGAGCTCGGCTGACCCGTTCGCGATTGGCCGCGAAAGCGGAACGCACCTACGCTGGCCGCATGACAACTCTCATCCTCACCGTCGCGGGTGCTGATCGCCCCGGTCTCGTCGCCGCCGTCGCCGATGTCGTCGACGCCCACGCGGGCAACTGGGAGAACAGCTCCCTCGCCGAGCTCGCGGGCACGTTCGCCGGAGTGATCGAGGTATCCGTCGCGGAGGATCGCGCCACCGCCCTCGAGGAGTCGCTACGAGGTCTCGATGGTCTGCTCGTGATCGCCGTGCGCACGGGCACGGAGAAGGACATCGACGACGCGGCGGGCGACGCCTCGCGCCGGCTGTCGATCCAGGTTCTCGGCAACGATCGTCCCGGCATCGTCCGCGAGGTGACGACCGTGCTGAACACCCACGCGCTGAGCATCGAGGAGATCGAGACCGAGACCCGCGATGCGGCGATGGCCGGTGGGCGTCTGTTCGAAGCATCCGTGACGGCACGCGTGCCCGAATCCGTCGACCTCGACGTGCTGCGTCGCGATCTCGAGCGCCTCGCCGCCGAGATCCAGGTCGACATCACGCTGGGCTGACCGCCGCCCGCGCTCCCGCCGCACCTGCTGGATGAGGACAGATGCCCGCTCTGCCGTTCCCCGCGCCCGTCACCCTGAGATCCGGCATCCGTGCGCGTGATGCCTGGCCGCTCGACCCCGCCGTCGCGCATCTGAACCACGGCTCCTTCGGCGCTGTGCCGACCTCGGTCGTCGAGCTGCAGGATCGTCTGCGTCACGAGGGCGATCTCAGCCCGGTGAAGTGGTTCCCCCGCGTCGCGGAGCACGTGCGAGCGGCGCGCGAGCGCACGGCGCCCTTCGTCGGAGCCCGAGCCGACGACAGCGTCTTCGTGCCGAACGCCTCGGCCGCGGCGACCGTGGTCTACAACTCGCTCCGACTCGAGAGTGGCGATGAGATCATCGTCACCGACCACGGCTATGGAGCGATCTCGATGGGCGCCCGCCGTCTGGCGCGACGCTTCGGCGCCCGCATCCGCGTGGTCGAGGTGCCGCTCCTCGCCGTCGACGACGAGGTCGTGCAGCGGGTCGTCGATGCCCTGACTCCCCGCACGAAGCTTCTCGTGATCGACCAGATCACCTCTCCCACGGCGCGCATCTTCCCCACGGCCCGTATCGCCGCGCTGGCCTCCGAGCGCGGCGTGCGCACGCTGATCGACGGCGCGCATGCGCCGGGTCTGATCCCCGACGCCGCCGCAGTCGCGGGCGGCGACTGGTGGTTCGGCAACATGCACAAGTGGCCGTGCGCCCCTCGCGGCTCGGCACTGCTCGTCACCACGGCCGCCGATCGCGACGACCTGTGGCCGCTGATCGATTCCTGGGGCGCCGACGCCCCCTACCCGCACCGGTTCGACAGTCAGGGCACGATCGATGCGACCACCTACCTGGCGACTCCCGCCGCGATCGACTTCGTCGAGAACGAGTTCGGCTGGCAGCAGACCCGTGAGGTGATGGCGCGGAAGGCGGATGCCGGCGCCGAGATGATCGCCGAGGCGCTGCGGCCGCACAGCGACGACGACCCGCTCACACCGCTTCCGTCTCCGGTGCCGTCGATGCGACTGGTGCGGCTTCCGCGGGGGCTCGGCGCGTCTCGCGAGGAGGCCGATCAGCTGCGCGGGGAGATGCTCGACGAGACGGGCGTCGAGACGGCGTTCACGAGCTTCCGCGGCATAGGGTACTTCCGGCTGTCGGCCCACCTGTACACCGAGGCATCCGACATCGAGGCGTTCGTCGACCGCTGCGTGCCGCAGTTGCTCCGCCGCGCCGGCATCCGCACTCCCTGAATCGGAGCGAAGTGCCTTCGCGGGCGCCGCGCGTGCACCGCGCCTGTGCCGTGCGCGTGCCGTGCGCGAGAAGACCCCCGTCTGCGCGATGCAGGCGGGGGTCTTGTCGTGGAACGGAGGGCACGTCGGCCGACCCCGATCAGACCAGACGGGCCTTCGGAGAGGTCGAATACGTCGCCTCGGCGTCGTGGTTGACCGTGTCGCCGAGTGCGGTGTCGATGGCCGCCATCGTGTCGGCGTCGAGCTTCACGCCGGAGGCTTTGACGGTCTCCGCGAGCTGCTCCGGACGGGAGGCGCCCACCAGGGCCGCCGCGACGTTCGGATTCTGCAGCACCCAAGCGATGGCGAGCTGCGGCATCGAGAGACCCGCTTCTTCGGCGATCGGCTTGAGCTTCTGCACCGCGGTGAGGATCTCGTCCTGCAGGAAGCTCTTGATGAAGTCAGCGCCGCTGTGCGGGTCGGTGGCGCGCGACCCCGCCGGAACGGGCTGACCGGGGAGGTACTTGCCGCTCAGCACACCCTGGGCCATCGGCGACCACACGATCTGCGAGATGCCGAGCTCTTCGGACGCCGGCACGACCTTGCCCTCGATGACGCGCCACAGCATGGAGTACTGCGGCTGGTTCGAGATCAGCTGCACACCGAGCTGCTTGGCGAGCGCGTGGCCCTCGCGCAGCTGCTCGGCCGTCCACTCGGACACGCCGATGTAGAGCGCCTTGCCCTGGCGCACGACGTCGGCGAACGCCTGGAAGGTCTCTTCGAGCGGCGTCTCGTAGTCGAAGCGGTGCGCCTGGTAGAGGTCGACGTAGTCGGTGCCCAGTCGCTGCAGCGAGCCGTTGATCGACTCGAGGATGTGCTTGCGGCTGAGTCCGGTGTCGTTCGGGCCCTTGGGTCCGGTCGGGAAGTAGACCTTGGTGAAGATCTCGAGGCTCTCGCGGCGCTGACCCTCGAGCGCCTTGCCGAGCACGACCTCGGCGGCCGTGTTCGCATACGTGTCTGCGGTGTCGAAGGTGGTGATGCCGGCGTCGAGAGCGGCATGCACCGTCTTGACCGCGGCCTCGTCGCCGACCTGCGATGCGTGAGTGACCCAGTTGCCGTAGGTGATCTCAGAGACCTTGAGACCGCTGTTGCCGAGATAGCGATAGTTGACCATGCAGCAACGCTACCGGGCGGCACCGACAGTGGGGCCGGTCTGTCGTGACCGGTCCCGGCCGTGGTATACGCCGCGTCGCCCATCCGCCGCCCTCCTCGCCCGGTTCGCCCCGCCCGGCCGCTCCCTTCCGCCCTCCGCTCCCCTCCGCCCCTCCGCTCCCCTCCGCCCCTCCGCCCCTCCGCTCCCCTGCACTCCCAGATCCGGTCAACCACGCCAGGTGCGGACGGTTTCTCGGAAACCGTCCGGATCTCACGTGGTTGACCGGATTCCGGAGTGCGAAGAGGCCGCGTCCGAGCGCGAATTCGACCGTGCGGCGGAGACGGCCATCACGGTCGCCGCGATCGCCGACGCGACGCTGACGAGGTACAGCGGCATCGCCCACGGCGAATGGTCCGCGCCGCCGATGCCGAAGGTGTCCGCGAGACTCATCCCCGGACCGAAGGATGCTCCGAAGTAGGCGAACGCGCCGAAGGCCAGCAGGACGAGGAAGAGCGTCGCCGTCAGTCGCGGCGGAAGCGAGGCACCGATCGCCACTGCGGCGAGCGCGACCGCGAGAGCGACGCCGAGTCCCAGGATGATGACGACGAAGTCCGGCTCGAGGCCCACTCCGACGATGGTCCGGATCTCGTCGAGGCTGAGCCCCGGGACGGCAGCCAGCGGATTGAGCACAAGGATCTGCAACGCCGCGAGTGCGCAGTACAGCAGCACCGCCACGACGCCTGCGATGGAGACGACGACTGTCCGACGGCGCATGCTCATGCCCCCACGCTACGGCCTACCGCCCGGCATCGTCCCTCCTTCCCTGCATCCCTCCCTCGCATCGCCTCGCATCGCCCTCGCATCGCCCCGCATCCCCTTCTGAAATCCGGTCAACCACGCCAGGTACGGAGAATAGGCCGCAAGTCATCCGGCTCTCGCGCGGTTGACCGGATTTCAGAGCGTGGGCGCAGGGGAAGGAGAAGGGAAGGAAGGAGAGGGCAAGGAAGGAGAGCGCAGGGGAAGGAGAGAGCAAGGAAAGAGAGGGAAAGCAAGGAGAGGGAATCCCTGGCGATCAGCCGCGGGACTCCACCAGCCGCTCCTGCTCCTCGAGCGTCTGCGCCTGCGCGCGGCGCTCCTGCTCGGCCGCCTCGTCCATCTCTGCCTGCGCCTGCGCGGCCTCGCGGCGCTCTGCACGGGTCTGAGCCGGCTGCGCGGCCCCCGAATCCGCTGCATCCTCGATGCCCTGAGACTGCGAGGTCACGATCGCGGCTCTGTCTCTGAAGCCCTCGGCCGTGACGCGGTCGAGGTCGACCTGCTTGCGGATCGCCGCCGCCTTCTCATACAGCGACGGATCTCCGTGCGAGGTCAGCACCTTCACCAGCACCGGCAGCAGCTCGATCATGAAGAACAGCGCCGCGATGAGGATGTGCGCCCACAGGATCGTCGGCTCCTTCTCGCTCAGCCGATTCAGACCGCTGATCTGGCTGAGCAGCCCGATGGCCCCCGCGTTGCCGGAGGCGATCGACTCGGCCCTGGCGTTGTACGCCGAGAGGGCGGAATCGTAGGTGTCGCGGGCCGCGGGCAGCTTCGACTGCGCCTCCTCGCGGTTCTGCGCCTCCGACGAGGTCGTGTTCTCCTGCGCGGCGGTTCCCGCGGCCGCGAGCTCCTCGTTGGCCGTGCGCAGCTGCGACGCCAGAGCGTCATAGGTCTGCTGCGCCTGCGCGAGCTGGGCCTGCGCGGCATCCGAGCTCGCGCCCTCGCCGTTGACGCCCGTGCACCCGGGCACCGTGCCCGCACCTTCGCCGGTGAGCTCGCACTGGTAGAGGATCCGCGCCTGATCGATCACGGCCTGCTGCTCGGTGATCTTGGCGTTGAGGTCGTCGACGGTCGCCTGGGCCGCGGATTCCGTCGCCGACGACGAGTCGGTGCCCGCGACGATGCCGGTGGCCGCCTGGTTCTCGAGCTCCGCGACCCGGTCGGATGCGGCGTCCAGCGCCCGCTTCTCGGGGCCGGTCTCGAGTGCATCCTGGTCGGACTGCGCCTGTGTGATGTTCGTCGACGCGACTTCCCGCGCGATGTCGTTGTGGAAGATCTGCAGCACGAGCGGCTCGGCGACCACGAACCCGATGATGGCGGCCATGATCACTCGGGGGATCGCCAGGCCGATCAGCTTCCAGATATTCCGCGTCGAGGTCATGGTCGACGTCAGGAAGCGGTCGAGGTTGAAGATGATCAGAGCCCACACGATCGCGAGCGGCACCGCCAGCCAGATCACGGCCTGAACGCCGGTGGTCAGCGCGAACAGCATCGAGATCGCCGAGACGAGCGCCGTGCCGGCGAGCACGAAGAACATCTGCACGAAGCGCGGCGTCTCACCGGGCACTCGGTCGAGGATCCCGCCGTCGGCTCCCCCGAGGATCGCGAGGGTGCGCAGGCGCGAGCCGCGGATGCGCGGCTTCCGCTCGCGGGGCTGCCGGCGAGGCCGGGGCTCGCGCGACGGAGCAGCGGATGCCGAGGCATCCGCCTCGGGTTCCGTCGCCGACTGCGGGTCCGTCTCCGAGGAGGGAGCGGTCTCGGTCGTCCGCTCGTCGGCGCCCGTCGGCTCGTACTCGCGCAGGAAGTCGAGGTCGTCCGTGTCAGCGTTCGGGTCGCTGTCGAGGATGATCCGACCCTGCGAGTCGAATCTCCCAGGGCGGTGGGCGGAATAGGGCATCCGCATAATCTACGAAAGGGTGCCTGTGGAAACAGTGCACGGATGCTGTGCTTTCCCCTGCTCGGCGGGTGTTCTCGGCTGTTCGCTCAGTCCGCGAGCATGCGCGCGAGCGCAGCGGAGAACGCGGCGAGCGCATCGTCGAGGCCGAAGTGCCCGGCGGCGGCGAGCGTTCCGAGGCCGTGGATCAGCCCCCAGAGCGCGATGACATCGGTCGGCCGATCCAGCCCTGCGGCCTCGGCGGCGGCGGCGAGCGCACCCTCGAGCGCGGCGATCAGCGGCGCCATCGTCTCGGTCGGCGATCCGGGAACGCACACGGTCGGGTCGTAGACGGCATCGAAGGCGTGCGGATGCTCGACCGCGAAGCGGATGTATGCTTCACCGCCCGCCGTGAGGGCGGCCCGAGGCGTCGTCGCGCGCGCGCCGGCCGCCTGCACCTGAGCGACGAGGTCCGCCATGCTGCGCTCGGCGAGCACCTTGAGCAACCCGAGACGATCCGCGAAGTGGTGGTACGGGGCGTTGTGGCTCACATTCGCTGCGCGAGCGACCTCGCGCAGGCTGATGTCCGCAGCGGGCATCCGCTCGAGCAGCTGCATCGCGGCATCCTCCAGCGCATGGGCGAGGTCGCCGTGGTGATAACCGCCCTTGGAACTTGACATGCGCAACATCCTCTCTTATCTTGACACTGTCCACCTACTTGACACTGTCCAGATCGGAAATCCCATGACCGCACTCGTGATCGACGGCCACCCCCACGCGGAATCCCTCACCGCATCCCTCGCCCGGCGATATGCGGAGGCCCATGGCGATGCGCAGCTTCTCGCGCTGCGCGACCTCGACTTCGACCCCCACCTGCGGTTCGGCTACCGCCGACGGATGGAGCTCGAGCCCGACCTCGTCGACGCCAGACGCGCACTGCACGCGGCCGACACCGTCGTCGTGCTCGCGCCGCTGTGGTGGGGATCGGTGCCCGCCCTCCTGAAGGGCTTCTTCGACCGCGCACTCCTCCCGCAGCAGGAGTACCGCTACGCGAAGTCCGGCATGCCGCAGGGGCTGCTCACCACGCCTCGAGGTCGGTTCTTCCTGCTCGCAGACACCCCGTGGTTCCTCGCCGCGGTGACGGGCCTGCCCGCGCAGACGCACGTCGTGCGCAACACGCTGAAGTTCTGCGGCGTGCGCTCGGTGCGCACCCATCGGATGCTGGGCGTCAAGGGCGCGAGCCCCGCGCGCATCGAGTCCTGGCTTTCACTCGCGGAGTCGTTGGGGCGCCGCGACGGCGCTCAGAACCCTCGAGCCGGTAGCCTCGCGCCGACCCGGTATGAAGCCGGCGTTGATACGACACAGGCTCGGCGGCAACCCCCCGCCTCGACGCGCTGAGCCGGCGCGCTGAGCCGGCGCGCTGAGCCGGCCTCAGGCCATCGCGGCCGACGCCGCTTCGTCCTCGGTGGTCGCGACCAGCTGGCCGCACGCACCGTCGATCTCCTTGCCGCGGGTGTCGCGGAGGGTCGTCGGGATGCCGGCATCGTTGAGCCGTCGCACGAACTCGTCGGTCACGTCCTTCTCCGACGAGGTCCAGATCGAGCCGGGCGTCGGGTTGAGCGGGATCGGGTTGACGTGCACCCATCCGCGACCGCGCTGGTTGAGCTTCTCGGCGAGCAGGTCGGCGCGCCAGGCGTGGTCGTTCATGTCCTTGATCAGCGCATACTCGATCGAGACGCGGCGACCCGTCTTCTCGTAGTAGTTGTAGGCCGCGTCGAGCGCCTCATCGACCTTCCAACGCGAGTTCACCGGAATGAGCTCGTCACGCAGGTGGTCGTCCGGAGCGTGCAGCGAGAGCGCGAACGTCACAGGGATCCCCTCGTCCGCGAGCTTCCTGATCGCGGGCACGAGACCCACCGTCGAGATCGTGATGCCGCGGGCGCTCATGCCGAGTCCGTCGGGCTGCGCGTCGACCATTATGCGCACGGCGTCCATGACCCGCTTGTAGTTCGCGAGAGGCTCACCCATGCCCATGAAGACGATGTTCGAGACACGTTCCATCGAGTGGTCGTCGGACTTCTTGCCGCCGAGGCCGCCGTCGGCGATGAGGCGGTTGGCGCGCACGATCTGCTCGATGATCTCGGCCGTCGACATGTTGCGGGTGAGACCCGCCTGGCCGGTGGCGCAGAACGGGCAGTTCATGCCGCATCCCGCCTGCGACGAGACGCACAGGGTGATGCGGCCGGGGTAGCGCATGAGCACCGACTCGACGAGAGCTCCGTCGTGCAGGCGCCAGAGGAACTTGATCGTGTCGCCGCGGTCGGTCTCGAGGCGGCGCACCTCGGTCAGCAGCGGCGGCAGCATGCCGGCGACCAGATCATCGCGGATGCCGGCGGGCAGATCTGTCATCTCGGCGGCGTCCGACGTGTAGTGACGGAAGTAGTGCGTCGAGAGCTGCTTCGCGCGGAACCCGGGCAGCCCGAGCTCCTTGACCTTCTCCACGCGCTCGGCGGGAGTCAGGTCGGCGAGATGCACCGGCGGCTTGCCGCGCTTGGGGCTGGCGAACTGCAGCAGCGGCCGCCCCTCGGCATCCTTCTGCTGGGTCCACCCCTCGGTCGCCGGGCGCACCTGCGCGGGCTTCGTCGAGCGGATCTCTCCCGAACGGGACGACGCGGGTGCTGCCGTGGGGCGCGTCTCGCGCGTGCGGGGAGTCTCGGTCATACCCTCCAGGGTACGCGGTGCCGGGTGGGAGGCGGCTGGGGCGGCGCGCGAACCCCTGCGGCGACCGGGCGCCGCTCCCTAGACTGACCGCATGGAGATCATCCTCTGGACCGGCATCCTCATCGCGGTGATCGCCGTGGGGGCGCTCATCCTCGCGGCGGCGCTGCGCTCCATGCGACCTCAGCCGCCCGCGGCCCAGGTCTACACCCCCTCTCCCGCCGCCGAACGCTCAGCGCCCGCGACGACCTCGATCACCACGTCGCTCCTGACGGACGAGGCCATCGCGCAGATCGATCGACTCGTCGCCTCGGGGCAGAAGATCCAGGCGATCAAGGCGTACCGCGACAGCACCGGAGTCGGTCTGAGAGAGGCGAAGGATCGCATCGAGCACTGGTCGGCGAGCACGACGGCCGTCAGCGGAGCGGCCGTCTCGCATGCGGCCGCGGCCCACACGTCGATCTCGCTGCAGCCGTCATCGATCCGCAGCTCGCTGCCGGCAGGCGTCGCGGCGGAGATCGATCGGCTCCTCGCCGGCAACCAGAAGATCGTCGCCATCAAGCTGCTGCGCGAGCACACCGGACTGGGGCTCGGCGAATCGAAGAGATTCATCGACTCCTGGGTGTCGCACCCGCAGCACCCGTGACCGCCGCTCTGCTCGCGGACTGACCGGCGGTGCTCTCTCTCGAACCGTGGGCATGGGTCGCGCTCGGCGTCGCCGCCATCACGATCGGCATCTCCAAGACCGCCCTGCCGGGAGGCAATGTGCTGGCGATCGCGCTGTTCGCGGCCGTGCTTCCCGCGCGCACGTCGACGGCGGCGATGCTCCTGCTGCTCATGGTCGGCGACGTCTTCGCCCTGATCACGTATCGTCGCCACGCGCACTGGCCCACGCTGCTGCGGCTGGCGCCCGCGGTCGTGGCCGGCCTCGTCGTCGGGTTCCTCTTCCTCGCCTACGCCGGCGACGGCATCGTACGCCGCGCGATCGGCGTCATCCTGCTGCTGATGATCGCGGTGACGCTGTGGCGTCGCCGGCGTCAGCGACGCCTCGCCGCCGATGCGCTCGTACCGGGAGGCGCACTGCTCGCCGGAACCTACGGCACCCTCGGCGGCTTCACGACCATGGTCGCCAACGCCGGCGGACCGGTGCTCTCGATGTACTTCCTCGCGACTCGCTTGCCGGTGCAGGTGTTCCTCGGCACCTCGGCGTGGTTCTTCGCGATCATCAACCTCGTGAAGGTGCCGTTCCTCGCGGGTCTCGGCCTCTTCCACGGGCAGGTGCTGCTGATGGACGCCGTGCTGGCGCCGCTCGTCGTGATCGGCGCCCTCGTCGGCATCCGACTCGCCCGCCGGATGGATCAGGCCCTGTTCGACCGCATCGTCATCGTCCTCACCGTCGCCGGGGCGATCTACCTGCTCTTCTAGCTGTGCCGCCTCCGCACCGGTTCCGGCTCTCCTAGCCGAGGAAGATGTCGGGGAACAGGCGGTCGTCGGGGGTGCCCGGCACGGCCGCGTACCCCGAGAAGTCGGTGACCCCGTCGGCCTCGAGCACGTCCTCGACGATCAGCGACCGGCCGGTGAGCTCGCGCGCAGGCGTGAGCAGCACCGCGTAGGCCGCATCCGCGTAGATCTCGGGGGTGCGGCTCGCCGCCATGACCTTGTCGCCGCCGAGCAGGTTCTGCACGGCCGCGGTGGCGATGGTGGTGCGCGGCCACAGCGTGTTCGCCGCGATCCCGTCGTCGGCGAACTCGGCTGCGAGGCCGAGCGTGACCATCGTCATGCCGAACTTCGCGAGCGTGTAGCCGGTGTGCGCCCCGAGCCACTTCGGGCTCGGATTCAGGGGCGGTGAGAGCGACAGGATGTGCGGGTTGGCCGCCTCCTTGAGCATCGGGATCGCCGCCCGCGAGAGCATGAACGTGCCGCGCACGTTGACGTCCTGCATCAGGTCGTACTTCTTGGGCCCGAGGTCCAGAGAGCGCGAGAGATCGATCACACTGGCGTTGTTGATGACGATGTCGATGCCGCCGAACTCGCCCTGCGTCTTGAGGACCGCTTCGGTGATGTCGTCGTCGTCGCGCACGTCGCCCACGATCGGCAGCGCCTGACCGCCCGCCGCACGGATCTGCTCGGCGGCCGTGTGGATCGTGCCCTCGAGCTTCGGGTGGGGGGTGTCGGTCTTCGCGAGCATGGCGATGTTCGCACCGTCGGCCGCGGCCCGCAGCGCGATCGCGAGTCCGATGCCTCGGCTGCCGCCGGACATCAGGATCGTCTTTCCTGCCAATGACATGGTGTCTCCTCGGAGTCGGGTCTGCGGATTACTTGGGCGCCATGCGGATCGCACCGTCGAGACGGATCGTCTCGCCGTTGAGATAGCCGTTCTCGACGATCTGCTGCACGAGCGAGGCGTACTCGTCGGGACGACCGAGGCGCGAGGGGAACGGCACCTGCTGACCGAGCGAGTCCTGCGCGGCCTGCGGGAGTCCCATCAGCATGGGCGTCTCCATGATTCCCGGGGCGATCGTCAGGACCCGGATGCCGTGGCGGGCGAGCTCCCTGGCCACGGGAAGGGTCATCGCGTGCACGCCGCCCTTCGACGCCGAGTACGCGGGCTGTCCGATCTGACCGTCGAAGGCCGCGACGCTCGCGGTGTTCACGATGACGCCGCGGTCGCCACTGTCGGTCGGGTCATTCTTCGCGATGACCGCCGCGGCCTGCGACAGCACGTTGAAGGTGCCGATCAGATTGATGCGCACGATGCGCTCGAAGTCGGCGAGCGCGGCAGGATTGCCGTCGCGATCGAGCACCTTCGCGGGCGGCGCGATGCCGGCGCAGTTCACGACGATCCGCAGCGGCGCGCGCGACTGCGCCGCGGCGACCGCGGCTGCCGCGTCCTCCGCGCTCGTGACATCGCCCGCATGGAAGACGCCGCCGAGCTCGTCGGCCATCTCGGCCCCCGCAGACGAGGGCAGGTCGAGGATCGTGACGGTGGCACCTGCGGCGGCGAGCCTGCGTGCTGTCGCCAGGCCGAGGCCAGAGGCGCCGCCGGTGATCAGAGCACTGGATCCGTCGATCTGCATGCGGTTCTCCTTCGAACGAGTTGCAACTCAGTGTCAGCTTATCTGAATCTCAGTTTCGCCCACTCGGTCACCCCGACCGCGCGATTGCGGTCGAGAGTCCCTTCGGTGTGTGATGGGGCGATGAAACTGCGTCGCAAGCGAGCATACGAGGCCTACGCCTCAGACCTCGAACGAGGGCTCGACGCGTGAGCATCCCCTCCGGTCCGATCGAGATCCCCGAGACCGTCCGTCGCATCGCCGGCGGAGCCACCCTGACTCCCGTGTGGCGGAACAGTCTCGGAGGCCTCACGTTCCGCACCGACGACGGTCGGCACATCAAATGGGGCCCGCACGATCTCGAGGCGACCATGCGCGACGAGGCCGAGAGGATGCGCTGGGCACGCCGCTGGATCGCCGTGCCCGAGGTCATCGAGCAGGGGCAGGATGCCGATCACGAGTGGCTCGTGACGGTCGCCCTGCCCGGTGTGAACGCCGTGGATCCGCGATGGAGGAACGACCCGGAGGCGACGGTGCGCGCTGTCGGAGAAGCCCTTCGGGCGTTGCACGACTCGCTGCCGGTCGCAGAATGTCCGTGGTCGTGGAGTCCGGAATGGCGGATCGGGAATGCGGCCGAGCGGGGCGTGCGGGTGGCATCCGATCTCCACACCGCGCCACCCGTCGACCGCCTGGTCGTCTGCCATGGCGACGCCTGCATGCCCAACACCCTGCTCGACGACGCGGGGCGTCCGCTCGCGCATGTCGACCTCGCCGCTCTCGGCGTCGCCGACCGCTGGGCCGACATCGCCGTGGCATCGATGAGCACCGAGTGGAATGTCGGCCCGGGCTGGGCGGATGCGCTCATCGACGCATACGGAATAGTCCCCGACCGAGAACGCCTCGAGTATTACCGACGGCTCTGGAACGAGACCTGACCGAGACGAGTCAGTCCTTCGCGCCGCGCTTCGTCGGATCGGAGTCCGCATCCGCATCCGCATCCGTCGGCAGTTTCTCATCATGGACGGCGACCCGGATCTCCGAGATCCGACGCCTGTCGATCGCCGTGACGCTCAGCGTCGCCCCCGGCACCTCGACCGCGTCGCCGACCACGGCCAGGCGTCCGAGCATCTCGGTCACGAATCCGGCCACCGTGTCGGAGGCGCCCCTCGGCAGGGCGATGCCGGTGATCTCGGCGAAGTCCTGCAGGTTGAGCCGCCCATCCAGCGGACCGCCCGCGGTGGGGATGCCGTCTTCGGTGTCGTACTCGTCGAAGATCTCGCCGACGACCTCCTCCACGAGGTCCTCGAGGGTCACGATGCCGTCGGTGCCGCCGTACTCGTCGACCACCACGGCGATCTGGTGACCCGCGGCGCGCATGCGCGTGAGAGTGGGGAGCACGCCGGCCGTCGACGGGATGTACTCGACGGAGCGCATGAGACCCTCGACGCTCCTCGACGGATCATCGGCGGCCGCCTCGAAGAGATCTCGCACATGCACGAAACCCACGACGTCGTCGAGCGAGGTGTCGGTGACCGGGTACCGCGAGAACGGCAGCTCCTTGACCTGCGCGATGGCCTCGGAGAGTGTGGCGGCGCCGTCGAGCGCGACCACCTCCGGACGCGGGCGCATGACCTCGCTGACCTGACGTCCACGCAGCGACAGCACGTCGTCGAGGATGCGGCGCTCGTCGTCGGGAAGGCTCTGGTGGGTCGCGACGATGTCACGCAGCTCCTCCTCGCTCAGCTCGTCCGCGGTCTTGTGCGGGTCTCCGCCCAGCAGACGCACCAGCGCATTGGTCGAGACCGAGAGCAGCCAGATGACCGGTCGCATCACCGTGGCGAAGCCGTCGAGCACAGGGGCCACCGCGTAGGCGAACTGCGCGTTGCGCTGGATGGCGAGGCGCTTCGGGGCCAGCTCTCCCAACACGAGCGAGAGATAAGCGATCACCAGCGTCAGCAGAACCGTCGCGAGGGTCATCGAGAGCGCTTCGGAGGCCCCCAGGTTCTCGAGCAGCGGAGCGACGGACGGGGCGATGGACGTCGCGCCGTAGGCCGCTGACGCGAACCCCGCCACGGTGACGCCTATCTGCACCGCAGACAGGAAGGTGTTGGGGTTGCGAGCAAGGCCTGCGACCTTCTCGCCCCGCCTGCCCCGCGCGGCGATCGCGTTGATCTGGCTCTCGCGCAGAGTGACGAGCGCCATCTCTGTCGCCGCGAACACACCGCCGACCAGCACGAAGACGAAGACGAGAGCGATGTTCCAGACGAGGTCGCCCATCAGCGGGTCGCCTCGAGAGGAGTGGAGGTGCCCGAGGTCATTCGGGCGCCGGGTCTGTCAGGGTCTGCGGACGCGTCTGAGCGGCGCGACTGGTTCACGAGTGATCCTTCTGCGTGTCGGTGGTGAGGGTGTCGGAGGTCGAGGATGCGGCCGCATCGAGCCTGTCGTCGCGGCGCGTCTTCATGAGGCTGGCGATCGTGGCCACGGCGATGGTCGCGCCGATGAACACGAGCGAGAACCAGATGGGGATCTCGGGCGCCCACAGCATCGGCTCGCCGCCGTTGATGAACGGCAGCTCGTTGACATGCATCGCGTGCAGCACGAGCTTGACGCCGATGAAGGCGAGGATGACCGCGAGGCCCTGCGCGAGGTACACGAGGCGCTGCAGGAGGCCGCCGATGAGGAAGTAGAGCTGACGCAGACCCATGAGGGCGAAGGCGTTGGCCGTGAAGACGATGTAGGCCTCTTCGGTCAGACCGTAGATCGCGGGGATCGAGTCGACCGCGAAGATCAGATCGACGAAGCCGATCGCGATGATCACGAGGAACATCGGGGTGAAGAAGCGCTTGCCGTCGCGCTGCACGGTCAGGCGGTCGCCGTTGTATTCGTCGCTGACGGGCAGGATGCGGCGCACGAAGCGCATGAAGCGGCCGTTCGCCGGGTTGTGGTCGCCCTGGGCGAATGCCTGACGGTACGCGAGGAACAGCAGCAGGGCACCGAAGAGGTAGAAGATCCAGGAGAAGTTCTCGATCAGCGTCGCACCGAGCGCGATGAATCCACCGCGCATGATCAGCGCGATGACGATACCGATCATCAGCACCTTCTGCTGGTAGATGCGCGGCACCGCGAATCCGGTCATCACGATGAGGAAGACGAAGAGGTTGTCGATCGACAAAGCCTTCTCCGTGAGGTATCCGGCGAAGTACTCGCCGCCGTACGTCCAGCCGGACACCGTGCCGATTCCGACACCGAACAGCAGCGCGAGGCCGATGTAGAACGCCGACCAGCGGGCGGACTCGCCGATGGTGGGCTCATGGGGCTTTCGCACGTGGGCGAAGAACTCGTACACGAAGAAGGCGATCGTGACGGCGATCGTGATGATCCACACGAGAGGCGTGATGTTCAAGAGGGTCTCCAGAGACGTAGGCGTGACGATGTCGACGCCAAGGTCTTCTCCATCCTCGAGAACGAGGACCGGGGACCCGGGATGCAGGGACATCCGTAATGACGAGCCGCCCGTGGTGGAGTACTCCCCTTGGGTTCGTTCGATGCTACCGAATACATCGGCATGCCAGCTATGAAGAAGCTGAGTATGAGCCGGCGACCGCGCCTCAGCCGGTGGGGCCCAGGATGAAGTTCCACGCCCCGGTCAGCACTGCCACCGACAGCGCGATCGCCGGGATCACCGCTGCCGCGACGACCAGCAGTGTGTCGCGGCTCTCCCAGCGCGACGGACGAGCCCACGACCGCGGCCCGTCACCACCGAACCCCCGCGCCTCCATGGCCGTCGCGAGTGACGAACCGCGGCGGATCGCGAGCACGAACAGCGCGAACGCCATTCCGAGCGCCCGCCGGATGCGCCCCTCATCCGCCACTCCCCGTGCGCGTCTGGCGAGGGCGAGCGCACGCCAGTCCTCCACCAGCAGCCCGAGCATCCGCATTCCCGCCAGCGCACCGACGACGAAGCGCGACGGCAGCCTGACCCGCTGAGCCAGATCATCGGCGAGGTCGGTGGGATCCACTGTGATGAACAGCACGACCGCCGGCAGGCCGATCGCCAGCACTCTCACCGCCGTCGCCGCGGCGAGCGCGAGCGATCCGTCGCTGACGCGCATGACGAACCACTCGAAGTGCACCGTGCCGCTCGTCGCACCGTAGAGCGCGATCGTCACGGCGCTGAGCGGCGCGGCGACCCACAGCACGGCGGTGCGGGTCCAGAACTCCCTCGCCCCCACTCCCGCGAGCAGCAGAAGGGGGATCTCGAGCAGCAGGGCCACGGATGCCGACACCACATCGATCGTCAGCACGAGCGGCAGGGCGATGAGCAGGGCTGCGGCGAGCTTGGCCAGCGCCGAACGGGGCGCGATCGGCCCCGGCCGATCGCGGCGGGCGGTGAGCGGATCGATCATGCTCCCACCTCGATCCGCCGGGCGTGCAGGGCGCTCAGCACGGCCTCGTCATGACTGATCGCGACGATCGCGGTGCCTTCGTCGCGCAGCCGAGCGATCAGTGCGACGAGCTCGGCCCAGGTCGCTGCATCCTGGCCGAAGGTCGGCTCGTCGAGCACCAGCATCCGTGGTCTCGTCGCCAGCGCCGCGGCCACGGTCAGACGACGCTTCTCGCCGCCCGAGAGCGTGTAGGGGTTGGCGGCGGCGAGATCCGACAGCCGCAGCCTCTGCATGAGCTCGTCGACGCGCGTCTCGATCTCGGACTCGGGCAGCTTCAGCGCGCGGGGTCCCACCGACAGCTCGTCGCGCACGGTCTTCGCCAGCAGCTGGTGCTCGGGCGTCTGCAGCACCGTAGCGATGCGGGTGAGAAGAGCACGCGACGACCACCGCAGCGGATCCGACCCCGCGCCTGCGGCCAGCCTCGGGAGCGCCTCCACCTCCCCGCCTTCAGCGGGGATGAGCCCCGCGAGGGTGAGTCCGAGCGTCGACTTGCCGGCTCCGTTCGGGCCGGTGACCCCCAGGACCTCGCCCTCTCGCACCTGCACGTCGAGCGGTCCGGCGACCGCGAGCCCTCGCCGTCGTGACACCGTGAGCTCTCTGGCGGCGAGGATCGGATCGCCGGAGGCGCGCGCGGGAGCAGGCGGAACGGGCGGCGGGTGTCCAGGCACCCAGACCCCGGATGCCGCGAGCTCCGCGCCCCGCGCGCCGAGAACCTCATCGGGTGTCCCGTCGGCGAGGATCACCGTTCCGTCCGGCTGCGACCCGAGCACGATCACTCGTGTCACGAGAGGCAGCCAGACGTCGATCCGGTGCTCGATGACGATCAGCGTCGCGCCCGAGGCGTCGAGGGCTGCGGCGACCGCATCCCTCACGTCGTGCACGCCCTGCGGGTCGAGGTTGGCGGTCGGCTCATCGAGGAGGATCGCGCCGGGCCGCATCGCGAGGACACCGGCCAGCGCCAGCCGCTGCTTCTGCCCGCCGGACAGCGCCGCCGTCGATCGGTCGAGCGGGACGTCGAGCTCGACGGCATCGAGAGCCGCGCGCACACGCGTCCAGATCTCGTCGCGGGGCACGCCGAGGTTCTCGCATCCGAAGGCCACGTCATCGCCGACCCTGGCGAGGATCGTCTGGGTGTCGGGGTCCTGCAGCACCATGCCGACCCGACCGCGCGCCTCGGTCGGCGCTATGCCGTCGACGAGCAGGGCTCCGTGCAATTCGCCCTCGTCGGCCCCGCCGAGCACACCGCCGAAGCCCTGCAGCAGAGTGGACTTGCCCGACCCGGAGGCGCCGAGAAGAAGCACCCGCTCGCCGGGCTCGATCCGCAGATCCGCGCGCTGCACGGCCCAGCGCAGCCGGGTGGCATAACGCCACCCCCAGCCGCGGGCCTCGAGGGTCGCGGGCGTCGTCGAGCGGGTCACACCCGTGCGGTGACCTCGCGCCCGGCCGCGAACCGGCTGAGCGCTCCCGTGGCCGCGAGGCCACGAGCGATCAGCCAGGCGCCGAGACCGGCGATGATCGCACCGGAGATGGTCGTCGACGCGATGTAGACCGTGGTGAACAGGGTGTCGGCCCCCGCGTACCAGAGGATGCGGTCGTTGATGCCGCACGCGAGACCGGCACCGGCACCCGCCAGCATCACGACGGGCAGCCGCCACACACCGTAGAGGAACACCAGGAAGACGAGCTCGGCGCCGAGTCCCTGCACGAGGCCCGACACGATGGTCAGCGGGCCCCAGGCGTTGCCGACCAGGGCCGAGATCACGGCGGCGACGAGTTCGGTGTAGAGCGCCGCACCCGGCTTGCGGATGATCAGCCCGCCGAGCACTCCCGCGATCAGCCAGGGGCCGGCCAGGAGTCCCTGCACCCCGGGGAGGAGTGGCGTGAGGATGCTGCTGGGCACCTCGTATCCCACGTTCCACAGCAGGAAGATCAGCGCACATGCGACGGCGATGACGCTCGCCACCACGATGTCGACGACCCGCCAGCGCCAGAGCTCCGGGCGGCCGAGCCCTCGCGCGTTCTTCGCGGACGTGCCTGCGGCGGAATCCGTGGTGGATCCGGACGTGGATGTACTCATCAGTAGCTCCTCCCTGCGCTGGCATTACCCAGATCAGGTTCGACGGTCGAAGCGCGATTCGCTCCCTCTCAGCCCGGCTCGCCGGACTCCCGTGGTCGTAGAGACGATCTTACCCAGTGCCGACACTCTCGTCTGCTCCTGTTGCAGCGCCGCGATTCCGCGTGTCCATTCGGTACCGTGAGGAGGTGACCGCTCCAGACTCCGCCGAGGCCACCTCAGACACGTCCGTCGGCGATGCCATCGCCGCATCGGACGCTGCGGCGGCCCCGGCCTCGCAGAGCGACGATCTCGATGCTGTCATCGGAGCGCAGTGGGCCGATGAGGACAGCCATGCGACAGCACTGACGTGGGTCGATGCCGGCGACGTCGCCGAGCGGACGACCGCGGGCGCGATCGACGACGGCGATGGCGCACAGCGCGAGGTCTCGCTTCTGAGGGATGCCCGCCTGCGGCCCCTGATCGCGCGCCCTGCCCTTCTCGTGCCGTTGGCGCTTCTCACCGCTCTGGGCGGGGCCTACGCCGGCACGACCATCCTGTGGCCGCTTCACGAGGTGCCGCCGACGGTGGCAGCCATCGAGGTGACGCCGGCATTGGCGCCCCCAGCCGAGATCGCCTGGCCCGCTCAGGGAAGCGCGGCCGTCGGGGTGGGGGGCATAGGAGCCACGACATCGTCGCTCGATGCGGCGACGATCGCCAGCGTCACGAAGGTCGTCTCCAGCCTCATGGTGCTCGACCGCATGCCGCTGGCCGTCGGCGAGCAAGGACCCGAATTCGCGTTCACCCGAGCCGACAACCTGGCGTACTGGCAGTACCGCCGGTCGGACCAGTCGGCGCTCGACGTTCCCGTCGGCGGAACCCTCACCGAGTACCAGATGCTGCAGGGAACCCTGCTGGGGTCGGCGAACAACTACATCGATCGCCTCGCCGGAGAGATCTGGGGCTCGGACGCCGCCTTCGCCTCGGCAGCGGAGGTCTGGCTGCGGGATCGCGGGATCGAGGGCATCACCGTGGTGAATCCCTCAGGCTTCGATGCGGGCAACGTCGCCACTCCCGAGGCGCTGATCACACTCGCCGAGAAGGCGATGCAGAACCCCGTCTTCGCGAGCATCGTCGGCACACCGTCGGTCGACCTCCCCGGCGCGGGAAACGTCGTCAACACGAACGGGATGCTGGCCGATGCCGGCGTCGTCGGAGTGAAGACGGGCACGCTCGGCGAAAGCTGGAACCTGCTGACCGCGAAGGACATCACCGTCGACGAGACGACGGTGCACCTCTACGCGGCGGTTCTCGGGCAGCCCGACAACGAGCAGCGCCTGGCGGTGACGCGCTCGCTCTTCGAGCAGGTCGAGATCGCTCTGCAGGGTGCCGCGCCCGCCGTGCCCGAAGGCACCGTCGTCGGCACCGTCTCGACGATATGGGGCACCACCGTCGAGGTCGTGACCGCCGCCGACTCCGACCTCGTGCTCTGGAACGGCGTCGACGCGCAGACGAGCCCCGAGTTCCACCTGGGCGAGAATCGCGATTCCGGCGACGTCGTCGGCGCGCTGACCAGCGTGGGACCGCTCAACTCCGTGACGACTCCGGTCGCTTTGGATGACGATGTCGAGGGGCCGAGCCCCTGGTGGCGTCTGACGCATCCCCTCGAGCTCTTCGGACTCACCGACGCGCAACGCTGATCACCGCGCTCGCCGCTCGATCCGGGCGCTCCGCAACTCCTGATCACGGCACGACGCCCCACCCGGTGATCGGGCGGGGCGTCGTGCAGCGAGTCTGTGCGTGTCAGGCGTCGGGGCCGCCCGGATCGGGGCGCTCGACGACCGCCTGAGCCGCGGCGACCTCTGATGCTGGGGATTCCGCCCCGACGGCGGCGCCCACTCGCGCGGCCTCCGCCTCGTCGGCCGAGTCGCTCACGACCACCGGGGTCGAGCCGGTGAGAGCATCCTCCGCGTCGATGTCGGTCGCCGCCTGCTCGAACTGCGACTGGTAGAGCCGCCAGTACGCGCCCTGCGCGGCGATCAGCTCGTCGTGCGTGCCCTTCTCGACGATGTCACCGTGTTCCATCACGAGGATGAGGTCGGCGTCACGGATCGTCGACAGACGGTGCGCGATGACGAACGAGGTACGTCCCTGGCGAAGCGCCGCCATGGCGTGCTGCAGCAGCAGCTCGGTGCGGGTGTCGACTGCGGACGTGGCCTCGTCGAGGATCAGGATCGAGGGCCGAGCGACGAACGCGCGCGCGATCGTGATGAGCTGACGCTCACCCGCCGAGACGTTCGACGCGTCCTCGTCGAGCACGGTGTCGTACCCCTCGGGCAGAGAGCGCACGAACCGATCGACGTACGTGGCCTTCGCCGCCTCGAGCACCTCGTCGTCCGTCGCCGTCGACCGCCCGTAGCGGATGTTCTCGCGGATGCTGCCGGCGAACAGCCACGGATCCTGCAGCACCATGCCGGTGCGTGAGCGCAGATCGTCGCGGGTGATCTCGGACGTGTCCTGTCCGTCGAGCGTGATGCGTCCGCCGTTCAGCTCGTAGAAGCGCATGATCAGGTTGACGAGCGTGGTCTTTCCTGCGCCGGTCGGGCCGACGATCGCGACCGTCTGCCCCGGCTCCACCCGGAACGACAGATCGGTGATCAGCGGGCGGTCGGGAGTGTACGAGAACGCCACGTTCTCGAACTCGACCACGCCCTTGCCATCGACCAGCTCCGGCGCCTCTGCGTCGTCCGGGTCCTGTTCATCGGCGTCGAGCAGCTGGAACACCCGCTCGGCGGAGGCGGTTCCCGATTGCACGACGGCCGCCATTCCGCCCAGTTCCGACAGCGGCTGCGTGAACTGCTGCGAGTACTGGATGAACGCCTGCACGTCGCCGAGGCGCAGCTGGCCGCTCGCGACCATGAGCCCGCCGAGCACGGCGATGCCGACATAGGTGAGGCTGCCGATGAAGGTCATCGACGGCATGATGATGCCCGACAGGAACTGCGCCTTGAAGCTCGCCTGGTAGAGCTCCTCGTTCTCGCTCTTGAACTTGTCGAGCGCATCCTTCTCGCGGCCGAAGACCTTGACGAGCGCGTGGCCCGAGAACGCCTCCTCGACCCGGGCGTTGAGACGCCCGACCTTGCGCCACTGCGTTCCGAACGCCTTCTGCGAGCGCGGACCGATGACTCCGAAGATCACCGCCATGAGCGGCAGGGCGATGAGCGCGACGAGCGCCAGCTGCCACGAGATCGAGAACATGAGCACCAGAACGCCCACCACCGTGAGCACCGAGGTGATCGCTCCGGAGAGCGACTGCTGCATCGTCTGCGTGATGTTGTCGATGTCGTTGGTCACCCGCGAGATCAGGTCACCGCGCTGCACCTTGTCGAAGTACGACAGCGGGAGACGGTTGATCTTCGCCTCGACGCTCTCGCGCAGTCGCCACATGGTGCGCACCATGATGACGTTGATGACGTAGCCCTGGATCCAGCTGAGGAAGGCGGCGACGATGTAGATCGCGAGCACTGCGGCGATGATCCACCGCAGCGCGTCGAAGTCGATGCCGTCGCCCACCCGGAAGTCTCCCAGCGCGCCGACCTGGTTGGCGAAGTCGTTCTGTCCGGCGTTGCGGAGCTGCTCGACGACCTCGTCCTGCGACGAGCCGACCGGGAATCCGGGGAAGTCACCCGATGGCTGCGCGAGCTGGTTCGTGATGAACCCCTTGTAGATGAGGTTCGTCGCCTCACCGAGCACCTTGGGTGCCGCGACGGTCAGCACGACGCCGATGGCGCCGAGGATCGACACGAAGATGAACCACACGGCCGAGGGCCTGAGCAGCCCGATCATCCGCGAGAAGCTCTTGCCGAAGTTGTCGGCCTTGCCCGGTGCGACGCTGTCCCAGTCGCCGGAGTTCTGACGTGCCTGCTCGGCGAGCTCGGCCTCGTACTTCTCCTCCTCGATCAGATCCTCCTCCGCGGCGGCGGTCTCGACGACCGCGGCCGTTCCGCCCTTGCGACTGCGCCGACCCTTCGGCTTCTCCTGATCGCTCATGCGTCCACCCCCAGCTGCGACTCGACGATCTCTCGGTAGGTCGGGCTCGTCTCGAGCAACTGCTCATGGGTTCCCACCCCGACCATCGCCCCTCCGTCGAGCACGACGATGCGATCCGCATCGGTGATGGTCGACACGCGCTGCGCGACCACGATCTTCGTCACGTGCGGCAGTTCGCGCCACAGAGCCTGCCTGAGCCTGGCGTCGGTGGTGAGGTCGAGCGCCGAGAAGGAGTCATCGAAGACGAGGATCTGCGGCTGGCGCACGATGGCGCGCGCGATGGCGAGGCGCTGGCGCTGACCACCCGAGACGTTGGTGCCGCCCTGCGAGATCCGCGAAGCGAGCCCGTCGGGCATCTCCTCGACGAAGTCACGGCCCTGGGCGATCTCGAGTGCGTGCCACAGCTCCTCGTCGGTCGCGTCCTCGCGGCCGTAACGCAGATTGGACGCGACCGTTCCGGTGAAGAGGAACGGACGCTGCGGCACGAGGCCGATCGTCTTCCAGAGCGACTCGACGTCTGCGGTGCGCACGTCGGCACCGCCGACGAAGACCGCACCGGCCGACACGTCGAACAGTCTTGGGATCAGCGAGATCAGCGTGGTCTTGCCGGCTCCGGTGGATCCGACGATCGCGACCGTCTCACCCGGCTCGGCGGCGAAGCTGATGCCCTTGAGCACCGGAGAGTCGGCGCCGGGGTAGGTGAACTCCACATTGTCGAGCGCGAGGGCGCCCGGGACCGGGAACTCGGTCACCCCGTCGACGGGACGTTCCATGCTCGACGTCGTGTCGAGCACCTCTCCGATGCGCTCGGCCGAGACCGCCGCGCGCGGGATCATCATCGCCATGAAGCTGGCCATGATGACGCCACCCATGATCTGGCCGATGTACTGCATGAAGGCGAACAGCGTGCCGACCTGAACCGTGCCCGCGTTGACCTCGATGCCGCCGAACCAGATCACGGCGACCACGGTCACGTTGAGGATCAGCATGAAGAGCGGGAACAGCAGCACGAAGAGCGAGCCCACCTTGCGACCGACGATCATGATGTCGGTGTTCGCCTCGCGGAAGCGGCCCTCTTCGATGCGCTCGCGCACGAAGGCGCGCACCACGCGCACCCCGGTGAGCTGCTCGCGCATGACCCGGTTGACCGTGTCGAGCTTGCCCTGATAGCTGCGGAACAGCGGCACCATGCGGCCGATCACGAGAGCGGCCAGGATCAGCAGCAGCGGCACGGACACGGCGATGAGCCAGCTCAGGCCGACGTTGGTCTGAACGGCGAAGATGATGCCGCCGATCGCGAGCAGCGGCGCGGTGACGAGCATGGTGGCGCCCATCATGGCCAGCATCTGCACCTGCTGCACGTCGTTCGTGTTGCGGGTGATCAGCGAGCCCGCTCCGAACTGCGAGACCTCGCGCTCGGAGAAGGCGCTCACCTTGCCGAAGACGTCGGCGCGGATGTCGCGGCCTGCCCCCATGGCGGCACGCGCGGCGAAGAAGGTCGCGATCACCGAGGCGATGATCTGGCCGAGCGACACCGCCAGCATGAAGAGGCCGGTGCGCCAGATGTAGGCCGTGTCGCCCTGGGCGACGCCCTTGTCGATGATGTCGGCGTTCAGCCGCGGCAAGTACAGGGTCGCGGCTGCGCTGGCGAGCTGGAAGACCAGCACTCCGGCGAGCAACCACCGGTATCGAGACAGATAGCGGAAGAGAATTTTTCCCAGCACAGGCTGACTTTCTAGGAAGTGTGTCGCATGGATTCCTCGGCGAGCGGGTGCGGGCCGACGACAGCGCACATCACAGAGTGCCACGAACCGCGGACATTCGTATCCCCCTGTGGAGGGATTGTCGGCCCGCATTCGCTGACAGCGAAGCGGCACCGCCACCACCCGTCATTGCTGCACTGCGACGAAGAACCTCGCCACCTGAGCGGTCAGAACAGTGGGCGCACCGGGATGAATTCCCGCGCCGGCGCACCCGCATCGGGCGGGAGGTCGGCGAGAGAGGCCGGATCCCAGCGCGGGTTGCGGTCCTTGTCGACCACCTGAGCGCGGATGCCCTCGACGAGGTCGGGATGCTGGGTGACGAACCACATCACGCGCCGGAACTCGCCCTCGAGCGCCGCGCGCAGCCCCGACATGGCGCGCGCCTCACGAACCGCGTCGAGCGTCACGACGAGGCCGGTCGGCGCGAGGCTCTCGAGCAGATCGGCCGCTGCGGCGGCATCCGCCTCCTGCGACTCCCTGAGGCGTTCCACGATCTGGGTGACCGTGTCGGCCGAAAAGGCCTCGTCGATCCACGCTCGCGACTGCGGCAGCGCCGACGGCTCCGGGGTCTCGTCGAACAGGAGCACGATCTCGGAGGGACCGGTCGGGTCTGCGCGATAGGCCAGAGCCTCGCGCAGCGCATCGAGCCGATCGGACGGCACGAAGTGGTCGGCGAAGCCCATCAGCACAGCATCCGCTCCGCTCATGGTCGCGCCGGTGAGGCCGAAGTACTCGCCCAGTCGCCCTGGCGCACGACCGAGCAGCCAGGTTCCCCCGACATCCGGCGTGAACCCGATGCGGGTCTCGGGCATCGCCAGCTTCGAGCGCTCCGTGACGATGCGGATCGCCGCGTGACCGGCGAGTCCGATTCCGCCACCCATCGTGATCCCGTCTGCGAGGGCGACGATCGGCTTCGGATACTCGGCGATCATGGCGTTCAGCGCGTACTCCGCGCGGAAGAACTCCGTCGTCTCGTCTGCACGACCGGCGACGATCTGGGAGTGCAGCGCCCTGACGTCGCCGCCCGCGCACATGCCTCGCTCTCCCTCGCCGTCGATCAGGACGATCTGCACGTCGGTGTTCGTGCGCCACGCCTCGAGCGTCTCGGTCAGCAGCGCGATCATGTCGACATCGAGGGCGTTGATCGCCTCGGGACGGTTCAGCGTCAGCCTGCCGAGGGCGCCTTCCGTGCGGGCGAGAACACGGGGAGCGGCGGGGGAATCGGTCACGGAGGCCACGTTACCGGCGATGCGTGAGGGTTGCACGAAGGGGCGATCGTGCGGTAAATGCGCGATCCGACGGCTTTTCCGGCAGGATAGAGAGAACTGCCCACTGCAACGAGAGGTCGCGGATGCCCGCCGGACAGGTGCTCGAGTTCACGCGCGTCACGAAGCGCTTCAATGACGTGACGGCGGTGTCCGACTTCTCCGCACGTGTCGAACCAGGCGTCGTCACCGCCTTCGTCGGCCCGAACGGCGCCGGCAAGACGACCACGCTGCGCATTCTGCTCGGCCAGGTGCGCGCGACGAGCGGCACGGCGACGATCGGCGGGGTCGCGTTCCCCGAGCTGCGTCACCCCCTGCGCACCATCGGATCCGTGCTGGAGGAGACCGTGTACCGGCCTCGTCGCAGCGCGATCCGCCAGCTGACGATCGCGGCGAAGGCGAACGGCATCCCGCTCTCCCGGGTCGGCGAGGTGCTCGCTCTCGTCGGACTCGAGAACGAGGGCGAAGGTCGCATCGGCAGCTTCTCGCTCGGCATGCGCCAGCGGCTCAGCGTCGCGCACGCACTCCTCGGCGATGCCGGTGCACTCGTGTTCGACGAACCGGCCAACGGACTCGACCCTGAGGGCATCCGATGGATGCGGATGCTGATGCGTCGCCTCGCCGACGAGGGGCGCACCGTGCTGGTCTCCTCTCACGTGCTCAGCGAGGTCGAGCAGGTCGCCGACCACGTTCTCGTCCTGTCGAAGGGACGCCTGATGCTGTCCAGCGGCATCGAGAAGCTGGCCGATCCCGCTACCGGATCCGTCGTCGTCGACTCGGCCGACCGCGCTGGATTGAGGGCTGCACTGTCGGCGTCGGGCTTCGAGGTCGAGGTTCTCCGCTCTGGGCTCACCGTGCGCGGTGCGGATGCAGGCCGTGTCGGCGCCATCGCGGCATCGGCCGGAATCGCGCTCAGCACCCTCGTGCAGCGCGGACCGACACTCGAGGACGTTTTCATCGACCTGGTCAAGGGCGGAAAGCTCGTGCACCGCGAGGAGATCGCCGCGCCCCTCGGCACTGTCGCCGCAGCGGAGGATGCCGATGAGGCGTCCGCCGTCGATTCGGCGCCTGTCGAGGACTCGGTCGTCGCGGATTCGAACGTCGCGGATTCGAACGTCGCGGATTCGGATGACGAGGTCGCAGAGGAGACCACGTCGATCGAATCCGCCGTGGTCGACGAGGGCAGCACGGTCGACGCGGATCAGGATGCGTCCGGCGAAGCGGCTGACACGGACGGCGACGTCGACGGCGACGTCGGCGCCGATGCCGCTGACGGCGCTTCGGCCTCCGCGGATTCGAGCGACGAGCACGCAGCGGATGCTCCCGGGGACGACGTCACGGGCGCGGCATCCGATTCGGACGGACGACCCTCGTTCGATCAGATCCTGTTCGGCGCGGCGCCCGACCTGGCGGACTCACTGAAGTCCGTCGAGGCGTTCGAGGCAGGCCACGGGCACACGTCCGATATGCCGGCGGACCAGGATTCACACGATGCCGATGCCGACGGTGATCAGGCCGAGCCCTCCGGGGTGGAGGTGTTCGCCGAGCTGCGCGAGGCGGAGGCCTCCCGACACGACGACGCTTCGCAGGACGACGGCGCTTCGCAGGACGAGCGTTCTGAGTACGATGCCGCGCAGGACGATGCCGCGCAGGAAGATTCCGCGAAGGACGAATCCGCATCCGAGGATGACGAGCGCTCGGCGTCGGTGAGCTCGATGCTCGCAGCCGCCGCGCGTGCCTACTACGAGGACGAGCCGCGCGACTACCCGCATGGCCCCGATGCGGCAGAGTCCGGCGAGTCCGGCGATAAGGTCGCAACGGAGAACGCGTCTGACGATGCGGCCCGAGACAGCGAGCATCACGAGCACCACGAGGGCGAGCACCACGAGCACCACGAGGGCGAGCACCACGAGGGCGAGCACCACGAGCACCGCTGACGCCATCCCCCTTCTGAAACGAATGCCCTCCCGCCGCATGGCGAGAGGGCATTCGACGTCAGGTGGGTCTCGGCCTGCGTCAGGCGGGTCTCGGCCTGATGACGGGTCGCCGACTACCCTTGATCACCGGGATCGGCGAGGTGGCGACGATCTCCTCGACGTCTGCCGGCTCATCCGAGACATCGAGGTGAAGCGCCTGGGTCAGGGCGAGTCCGTGACGCGTCGTGAGGATGAGACGCCGGTACTGGTCGTCTCCGTCCAGATCGATGACCACGCTCGGACGGCGTCGGCGGATGAGGACGAAGTCCACGCTGCCCGCCGCCTTCCAAGTGCCAGCCGCGAGCACGGTCGGGATGTGCGTTCCGGGGTTCGGGACCCCTCGCAGCCAGGTCCATGCGTCGTCGATCAGCTGCACCTTGGTGATCGTGTCGCGGGCGATCCGGAGGTTGTCGCGGTGAAAGCTCGCGGCACGCTCGAGCGGCGAGAGCACGACCTCCAGTTGCGTCTGATCCAACAGCAACGTCACCATGCGACCAGTCTGCCAGCGGCGAGCTGCCAGTTGTCTGCGTCTTGCTCACAGGAACGCAACGATCCGTTGTCGGGTTCATCCTTGCCGCCAGCTATCATTCCGATGTTCCGCCCACAGTTTCGAACATACGTACTATTATAGAGGTATGGCAATCCTTCCCGCAGACGACCTCGAGCATCGCACGGCGATGCTCGATGCCTGGGTGGAGAAGCGTCGCCAGATCGCGCAGCTCGAGGCCGAATCGTTCGCTTTGCTGGCCGAGCGGATGCGCCTGAGCCATCAAGATGCGACGGAACAGCCGCACCACCGTGAGGCGATCGAGCGGTCGATGATCGCGGAGTACTCGGCCGCCGGATGGATCTCGAAGGGCAGCATGGAGTATGCCTTCTTCGACGCCGCATTCCTCGACGTGGGCTACCCCGCGGTGCGCGATTCCTTCCATCGCGGGCTGATCGGGGCCGCCCACATCAGGGCTGTGCTGCGAGCAGGGGCGATCGTGCGAGACGCCGTTCGCGAAGGCCGCGCCGAGCAGGGGGTTCTGACGGTGTTCGACGCGGCGGCCGTGGTGGTCGCGGAGTCGGAGAACCCCGCGCGCACGCGGTCGCGCGTGATGGAGATCGCCGCCGCGCTCGTCGGGGAATCGGTGTCCGACGGTCACCGCCGCGCGAGGTCCGAACGCTCGGTCTCCATGCGCTCCGTCGACGACGGACTAGCCCTCCTGCAGGTCGTGATCCCCGAGCACCTCGCGGCCGCGATCATGGATCGCCTCACGCAACTGGCGCGCGGGGTGATCGCCGCACGAGCGGATCACGAGCCCTCGCTCGAGCCGCTCGACGATGGGCCCGCGCCCTTCCACCCCGAGGACATCGCGCCGGACGACCCCCGTCGTCACGACTACGCCATCTTCGGCGAGAGCACTTTCACGACGGATCCGATGTCAGACCTGTCGAAGAGCCCCGATGTCGAGCACATCCCCGCAGACACCCGCACGATCGATCAGGTGCGCGCCGACCTGCTCACGGATCTGCTCCTGTCCAGCGACCCCAGCGCGGCGAACGGCACCGGACTCGACAACATCCGCGCGCGCATCCAGGTGACCGTCGCGGCCACCACTCTCGCCGGAGCCGACGGACGCCCGGCGCAGCTCGACGGCCACGGTCCCCTGCACCCCGACGTCGCCCGCGACCTCGCCGGTCGCAACAGCGGATGGTCGCGGCTGTTCCTCGACTCGACCGGACTCGTCACCGAGACCGACACCTACACCCCCTCAGAGCCGATGCGCCGCTTCCTCAGGGCCCGTGATCAGCACTGCCGATTCCCCGGATGCAGGATGCCGGTGCATCGCAGCCAGGTCGATCACACCCACGACCATGCCAAGGGTGGGCGAACCGAGATCCACAATCTCGCTCACCTCTGCATGAGTCATCATGTGCTCAAGCACCCCGACATCCCCGACGGCCACCGCTGGACCGCGCGGCAGCTTCCGGACGGCACGATCGACTGGACGAGCCCCCTGGGGCGCACGTATCGAGATTCCCCACCGCGTCGGGTCATGTTCGTCTGAGGCAGCACGGTCCGGGCTCACCGCGAGATCCCGCTTGCACTCAGTCGGGGACGGCGACTGAGGCAGCCGCCTTTGCGGCGATCGGCAGAGCTGCTTCGATGCGCTGCAGCTCGTCCTCACCGTGAGCGGCGGTGAGGAACCAGGCCTCGAAAACGCTCGGCGGCAGTGCGACGCCCTGTTCCCGCATCGCGTGGAAGAACGGCGCGTAGCGGAAGGACTCCTGCGCCTGTGCCTCGGCATAGTCGCGGGGCACAGAGGCCCTGAAGGAGGCGCTGAACAGGTTGCCTGCGAGCGCCACCGCGTGCGTCACGCCCGTAGCACTCAACGCAGCGTCCAGAGCCGTCGAGACTCGCGCCGCAGCGGCGTCCACGGCGGCATACACCTCGGGCGTCGCGAGCCGCAGCGTCGCGAGACCGGCAGCCACCGAAAGCGGGTTACCCGACAGGGTGCCTGCCTGGTACACCGGACCGAGCGGAGCCAGCAGGTCCATGATCTCTGCGCGACCGCCGATGGCAGCCAACGGCATGCCTCCGCCGACGACCTTGCCGAAGGCGATGATGTCGGGGAGGTACTCCTCACCCGCCGCCGCCTGCAGACCCCAGAAGCCTGCGGGGTGCACACGGAAGCCGGTCAGCACCTCGTCCAGGATGACCAGTGCGCCGTGCGCATGGGCGGTGTCCACCAGGAACCGGTTGAAGCCCGGCGCAGGTGCCACGACTCCCATGTTGGCCGCCGCCGCCTCGACGATGACCGCGGCGATGCGATCGCCGTGCTCGGCGAACACCGCTTCGAGAGCATCCGTGTCGTTGTAGTCGATGACCAGCGTCTGCGCGGCGATCGGAGCGGGCACGCCGGCCGAACCGGGAAGGGCGAGCGTCGCCACTCCCGAACCCGCGGCGGCGAGAAGCCCGTCGGAGTGCCCGTGGTAGTGACCGGCGAACTTCACGAGCAGGTCGCGACCGGTCGCCCCTCGGGCGAGGCGGATCGCGGTCATCGTCGCCTCGGTGCCGGTCGACACGAGCCGCACCCGCTCGACGGGCCGCAGCTCGCCGAACCGCACGCGGTCCGCGATCAGGGTCGCGAGCTCGACCTCGCCCTCTGTGGGAGCACCGAACGACAGCCCCCGAGTCGCCGCCTCCTGCACCGCGGCGACGACCTCCGGGTGCGCGTGTCCGAGCAGCGCGGGCCCCCACGAGGCGACCAGGTCGACGTATTCGGTGCCCGCGGCATCCGTGACCGTCGCGCCCTTGGCCGAGGCGAGGAAGCGCGGAGTCCCACCGACCGATCCGTACGCGCGAACCGGCGAGTTCACCCCACCGGGGATCACTGCTCGCGCAGCGGAGAACAGGTCGTCATTGCGGTCGGTCACAGCACACTCCTTCAGCAGGACATCAGGTCAGCAGGAAAACAGATCAGCAGGACCACGGGTCGGCTGGACGACAGGGGTCAGCCGCGCAGCCAGCGGGCGGCCTCGGTCGCCCAGTACGTCAGCACGGCGTCGGCGCCTGCGCGACGGATCGACAGCAGGGACTCGAGCACAGACGCCCGACGGTCGATCCAGCCGTTCGCCGCCGCGGCCTCGATCATCGCGT
Organism: uncultured Microbacterium sp.; assembly: GCA_963518515.1. Lineage (GTDB taxonomy): Bacteria > Actinomycetota > Actinomycetes > Actinomycetales > Microbacteriaceae > Microbacterium. The sequence goes on along the minus strand of CAUQIW010000001.1, from coordinate 18,286 downwards.
ACTCACCGGACACCTGGTACGCCCACACGGGCACCTGTACGGCGTCGCGCACCTCGCGCAGGACGTCGAGGAAGGCCATCGCCGGCTTGACCATGACGATGTCGGCGCCCTCGTCCTGATCGACCAGCGCTTCGCGCACACCCTCGCGGCGGTTGCCCGGGTCGAGCTGGTAGGTGCGACGGTCGCCCTTCAGTTGCGAGTCGACGGCCTCGCGGAAGGGGCCGTAGAAGGCACTGGCGTACTTCGCGGAGTAGGCCAGCAGCAGGGTGTCGGTGAATCCGTCGGCGTCGAGCGCCTCGCGGATCACCGCGACCTGGCCGTCCATCATGCCCGAGAGACCGAGGAGCTGCGAGCCGGCCGCCGCCTGAGAGAGCGCCATCGACGCGTATCGCTCGAGCGTGGCGTCGTTGTCGACCGACCCATCGTCGGCCAGCACTCCGCAGTGCCCGTGGTCGGTGAACTCGTCGAGGCAGAGATCGGTCTGCACGACGATCGCATCGCCGACCTCGGCGGCGAGAGCCTCGGTGGCGACGTTGAGGATGCCGTTCGGGTCGTCGGCGCCCGAACCGCGCGCATCGCGCACGGCAGGCACGCCGAACAGCATCACTCCCCCGACACCCGCCTCCGCGGCGTCCGTGGCGGCGGCGCGCAGGGAATCGAGCGAGTGCTGCACGATGCCCGGCATGGAGCCGATCGGCAGCGCCTCGGTGATGCCCTCGCGCACGAACATCGGCAGCACCAGCTGTCGCGGCTCGAGAGAGGTCTCACGCACCAGATCGCGAACGCCGGGCGACTGCCTCAGCCGACGCAGACGCACATCAGGAAAGCTCATGGCGCCAGCTCGTCCGCCGCATGAGGGAGCGTGAAGCTCGACACCGCCTCGATGAGAGCATCGACGGTCTGCCTGTCGGCGACGACGCTGATCGTGAGACCCGCCTTGCTCGCATCGTTGGCCGTGCGGGGACCGATCGCGGCGAGCAGGGTGTCGTCGGGGATCTCGGGGAACTGCTCGCGCACCTGCGCGGCCACCGACCCGCTGGTGATGAGGATCGCATTGATGCGACCGTTCTCGACATCGCGCTTGATGCGCTCGGTCACCGGCACGCCGACCGTGCGATACGCCACCACGCTGTCGACGTCGTGGCCGGCCTGCTGCAGCGACACGCTGAGCACGGGCTTGGCGATCTCGCTGCGCAGAGCCAGGATCCGCTTCGGCTCGGTCTCGAGAGCGATGAGCTGCTCGGCCATGCCCTCGGCAGAATTGTCCTGCTCCGGCACCAGGGAGACCTCGTAGCCGACGGCCTGCAGAGCGGTCGCCGTGGTCTCGCCCACGGCGGCGATCTTCGTCGAGCGCGGCACGATGGCCCGATGCGCGAACATCACGTCGACGGTCGTCGCGCTCGTGACCGTCAGCCAGTCGTACGTGCCTGCCGCCAGCTGCTCCAGCGCCACGTCGAGCGCGGCCTGGTCCGTCGTCGGGGCGAAGTTGATCAGCGGCGCGACCACAGGGACTGCGCCCTGTGCGCGCAGGCTCGCGGCGACGCCGTCGCCCCACGGGCCACCGCGGGGGACGAGGATCCGCCAGCCGTCCAGCGGTCTGTCCTGCTTCGATTCAGTCATGAGGAATGCTCTCGGGAGACAAGGTCGGCTGCCCCTTGATCGAGCAGCCGACGGGCAACAGTGAATCCCAGTTCACGCGCCGCGCTCACCGGGTCCGCACCGTCGGCAGCATCCGCACCATTGCTACTGCCGTTCCGACGAATATACTCCCCGTTCAGCGCTTCTGTGACGTCGAGGCCGATGCGACGGTCGCCCTCGGGGGCGTAGACCACGCTCCTGACGCGGATCTCGCCGTCTTCGAAACGGGCGTGAGCGGCCATCGGCGCCTGGCATCCCGCGTCGAGTCCTTCGAGCACGGCGCGCTCGACGGTGGTGGTCAGCCGGGTCTGCTCGTCATCGAGTCCTGAAAGGGCGGCGAGCAGGTCTGCCGGGGCATCCGTCCGCGTCTCCACGGCGAGAGCACCCTGTCCCGGCGCCGTCGGCCATTCCGACAGACCGAGCTCCTCGCGGCGCAGCGGAGAGTCCGAACCGAGGCGCGACAGCCCGGCAGCGGCGAGGATCACGGCATCGAGTTCACCCGAGGCGACGCGCTGCAGACGGGAGTCCACATTGCCGCGGATGTCGACGACCTCGGCGTGCGGGGCGCGGCGTCTGACCTGCGCGATACGGCGAGGCGATCCGGTGCCCACGGTGCTGCCGGAGCGGAGTTCGTGAAGCGGGGTCCCGCCCCGAGTGATCACCACGTCGCGCGCATCTTCGCGAGGCGGAGTCGCGGCGATCACGAGCCCGTCGGGGATGGCCGTGGGGAGGTCCTTGAGCGAGTGCACGAGGAAGTCGCACTCACCGGCGAGCAGCGCTTCGCGCAGACGGGTGGCGAAGATGCCCTGGCCGCCGATCTCAGACAGAGAGGCGCGATTCGTGTCGCCCTCGCTCGTGATCGGGACCAGTTCGACCCTGCGCCCCGAGATCTTCTCGAGTGCGGCCGCGACATGTCCCGACTGCGCCTGCGCGAGTGCGCTGCGTCGGGTGCCCAGACGGATCGGGGCGGAGGTGCTGATCTGAGTGCTCACGACGACCTACTGCAGCACGTCCGCGATCTCGTCGAACCGGAGTCGGCGCCCCGTGTAGAAGGGCACCTCCTCCTTCACGTAGAGACGCGCATCGGTGTAGCGGAGGTCGCGCATCAGGTCGACGAGATCGGTGACCTCATCGGCCTCCAGCGGCAGGATCCACTCGTAGTCGCCCAGTGCGAACGCGGCGACCGTGTTGGCGATCACTCCTGTGAAAGCCGCACCCCTGCGGCCATGATCGGCGAGCATCTTGCGACGGTCGCCTTCGTCGGCGAGGTACCACTCCGGGGTGCGCACGAACGGATAGAGGCAGAGCCAGTCCTTCGGCTCGACGCCGCGGAGGAACCCGGGTACGTGAGCGCGGTTGAACTCGGCGTCGCGGTGCACACCCATGACGTTCCAGACGGGCAGCAGGGTGCGCAGCAGCTCGGTACGACGCAGACGACGCAACGCCTTCTGCAGCTCCTCGGCGGTGTCGCCGTGCAGCCAGACCATCAGATCGGCGTCGGCCTTGAGACCGGAGACGTCGTAGAAGCCGCGGACGGTCACCCCCGAATCCTCGACGTAGGAGACGATCGTCTCGAGCTCCGTCGAGTCGGATTCGGTGACGGCCACGTCGGGGTTTCGTCGCCATACGGCCCACAGTGTGAAGCCGGACGGGTTCTCTTCGCTCGCATCGGACATACGAACAGTCTGCCTCCTTCACGAGGGGTCGCGGCACACAGCAGGGCTGACGCCCGCCTGGCGGCCGTTCCGTCGGCCGGGTGTCAGCGCGAGAGTGCCCGCGCGATCAGCCAGACGGCGCTGCCCACTGTGGCGGCCAGGGCGACGGCGCCCGCGGCCGCCGCCATCGGGTTGCGGTCGGCGAACACGCGCGCCTTGGCGGCTGCGCGCTTCGACGCCTTGTCGATGCGCCGCGGGAAGTTGCCCTTGACCTCGATCGCGGCGAGAGCGGCTTTGAGCTCAGCACGCGCGGATTCGACGGGATTCACGATTCCGGCGGGGACCGCCGTCTTCGGCAGCGACGTCGAGATGTCAGTGCTGGTCATCGCCGGCCTCCTTGACGAGTCGGATGTCCTCGCCCACCGCCTGCGCGGGGTTCTTGCGAGAGAGCACCTTGCGGAACTTGAGGATGCCGAGCAGTGCGAACAGCAGCACGGCGACGAGCAGGATGCCGAGCACGGCGAGCGCCGACAGCCACACCGGCCACCATGACGACAGGCCGGCGATGGCGAACACGAGGATCACCGGCACCGCCCAGAACAGGAAGAACAGTGCGATGAGGAACCAGACGGAGCCGATTCCGGCGTCCTTCGCGGTTCTCGACACCCACGTCTTCGCCGCGTTGATCTCCGCCTTGACGAGGTTCGTGATGAGCTCGGGTAGGTCGCCGATCAGCGACAGCAGGCTGTCTTCTGCGCGATCGCGGTATCCGCGGGGCATCGTCACGCGCCAGTCGTGTTCGAGGCCGGCTTGTTCGCGGTCGGCTTCTTCGCAGAGGCCGACTTCGCGGAGTCCTTGGCCTCGTCGACGGCATCTTCGGTGGCATCGACGACGTCTTCTGCGGCCTTCTTGCCCGCGGCGACGGCGGAGTCGAGGCGCTCTCCTGCCGTGGCGTTCTTGCCACTGGCGGACTTCACGACCTTCTGCACGCCGTTCCAGACAACGCCCGGGATCTCGGCCGCCTTGTCTCCGACGAAGCCCTTGACCTGGTCGACCTTCTCCTGCACGGGATCGAGGTTCCAGACCTTGAGCCACTGAGTCTTGATCTGCTCGTAGCGCTCTTGCCCTGCGCGGGTTCCGAGCACGTATCCCACTCCGAGTCCTACGACGAGTCCGATCTTCCCCTTCATGGGGTCTCCTCACGTTGTTTCCGGTGTGAACGCCTGCGGCGAACCGGCGGCTGGGCGCCGCCTGCCAGGTGTCCAGCGTAGCCCTGTATGCCGATTTCGGCATCTGTCGCGCAGAGGGTTGACAGATGGCCCGATCGCACTTCGGCCGGACATCACTCCCAGAGAAGAGCGCGACGCAGCCTGTCGGCCTCTTCGCGAGCATCCGGCACGACCTGGGCCAGGCCTGTTCCGGCCAGCCAGGCCCCCACCGCCGCCAGCCCCGGAACCTGTTGCACGGCCTCGCGTGCGGCTCGACGCCGCTCGCCCGAGCCGATGATCGACGCGGGCTGCGACTGCACGAAGCGGGCGCGATGCGCGGCCACGAGGTCGGCATCGGTCAGCGGCACTCCGAGCAGAGCGGATGCTTCGCGCAGCGCCAGTCGTGCGGCCGCGTCGTCGTCGAGCACCGCGGTCGCCGCCTGCTCGCCCTGGGCGCCGAAGGAGACCCGCACCATGTGGCGGTCGCCGGCGGCCTCCCGCACCCACCCCCACTTCGCGCTCGAGTGCGTCAGCGCCTTCGCCGTGTGACTGCCCGGAACGGTGAGCACTCCCGTCCCTCGGGGCGTTCCGGCCAGCGTCGAGGCACGCAGCAGCAGCGTGACGACCTCGATCTCGGGAGCATCCGCGGCATCCGCAGCGGCCAGACCAGGAGCGACGTCGGCGAGCAGACCCCGCACCGCCGTCTCGGGAACCGCCATGACCAGCCCGTCGGCGTCGAGCACCTCGGGGTCGCCATCGGCGAGGTCGGCGGAGCCGACGGACACCGTCCACCCCGCGTCGCTCTTCACGACGCGAGTGACGCGGGCTCCGGTGCGCACGGTCGCGCCGAGCTTCTCGAGGTCTGCGATCAGGGCGTCGACGAGCACCGTCATCCCGCCCGCGAGCCCCTCGACGGCGGCCCCCGGCGCCTGCGCCGGACGGGCGGACTTCGCGGCCCGCCCTGTGTTCTGCTCGCGCAGCAGCTGCACGGCGCCCGAGAGCGAGCCGACGCTCGTCAGCGCCGCATTGAGCCCCGGGGCGGCGACGTCGACGTCGACGTCCTCCGGCGATGCCGAGTAGACGCCCGTCGTCACCGGCGCGACGAGACGATCGCGCACCTTGGCCCCCATGCGGGAGGCGACCAGCTTGCCGAGGCTGTGGTTGTGGCCGATGGTGAGTGGCGGCCGCACACGATCGAGGTAGGCACGACAGACCCCGGACCAGCCGATGATGCGGCGCACATCCTCCTGGAACGGGTTGCCGGGGATGCCGAGGATGCCGCCGACGGGAAGCGGCGCGGCTCCGACGCCGGGGATGCCGGAGAGCCAGGCGCCGCCCGCCGCGGGGGCGACGATGCGGTCGGTGAGGCCGAGGTCGGCGAGGAGTGCACGCACATGCCCGCCCCTCGTCGCATAGCTCTCCGCACCGGCGTCGACCACGACGCCGTCGAGGGTGGCGCTCTGGATGGCTCCTCCGCAGGCGGCCGAGCCCTCGAGCACGGTGACCCGCATGCCGACCTTGGCGCATTCTCTGGCCGCGATCAGTCCGCCGATCCCCCCGCCGACCACGATCACGCGGCGTTCGGAGGCGCGGGCGGCGCGAGCGATCAGCTCGTCACGGGCCTGCTCGTCGCGCTCGGGCTTCTTGCGGGAGTCGTCGTTCATTTCGTCAGTCCTTTGCGCACCTCGCGCAGCACGATCTGCTCGGGGCACACGGTCGAGAGGAAGTCGCCCACCGAGAGGGCCAGTCGTTCACCCACCAGCGAGTACAGGATGCGGTTCGCATCGCGTCGCTCGGTGACCAGGCCCGCCTGCCGCAGCACGCTGAGGTGCCGCGAGATGGTCGGACCGCTCGCCGCGAACCTCGACGCGATCTCGCCGGCCGCGAGCTCGCCGTCCTTGAGGTCCTGCAGGATCTGACGCCGGGTCGGGTGGGCCAACGCGGAGAAGATGTCCGACGCGCTGTCTGCCATGCGTGCAATCTAGCACTTCTGCTAGATAGGTCAGATCGAGTGGACGAGCTCGACGATGCGCGTGAGCTGATCCGGATCCGTCTCCGGCGGCACGCCGTGGCCCAGGTTCACGATGTGCGCGCGGGCCGCACGGCCGCGTTCGACGACATCGCGCACATGCGCCTCGAGCACCGACCACGGCGCCGAGAGCAGTGCCGGGTCGATGTTGCCCTGCAGGGTGACGTCCTGTCCGAGGATCGCCGCCGCCTCGTCGAGCGGCAGGCGCCAGTCGACCCCGACGCCGTCGGCGATGCCGTCGAGACGCATGTCGGCGAGGAAGGGCCCGGTGCCGACGCCGAAATGGATGGTCGGGGTGTCGATGCCGTCGAGAGCGGCGCGTGAGTGCGGGGCCACGAACGCGCGGTAGTCGGCGGTGCTCAACGAGCCCGCCCACGAGTCGAAGAGCTGAACGACGGATGCTCCGGCGTCGCGCTGGATCTCGAGGAAGCGCCGCGAGATCTGTGCGAGCCAGCCGGCGAGACGGTTCCACGACTCCGGGTCGGAGTGCATCATCGCGCGGGCGCGGAGGTGCTCCTTCGACGGACCCCCCTCGACGAGATAGGCGGCCAGGGTGAAGGGGGCACCCGCGAAGCCGATCAGCGGGGTATCGCCCAGCTCGGCGGTGACGATGCGCACGGCCTCGGCGATCGCGGTGCCGTCGAGCGATGCGGGATCGATCGCGGTGATGCGGTCGACGTCGGCCGACGAGCGCACCGGGTTCGCGAACACCGGCCCGCGACCCGGCTCGATCTCGACGTCCACGCCCGCCAGGCGCAGCGGAATGACGATGTCGCTGAAGAACACGGCCGCGTCGACGCCGTGGCGACGCACCGGCTGCAGCGTGATCTCGGCGGCGAGATCGGGCGTCAGGCAGGCGTCGAGCATGCGCGTGCCGACCCTCAGTTCACGGTACTCCGGCAGTGATCTGCCGGCCTGCCGCATGAACCACACCGGGGCGTGTTCGGGGCGGGTACCGGCGAGAGCGCGCAGCAGAGGAGCGTCGGAGAGGGCCATGTGTCCATCCTCCCATCACGATGTTGTGAGCCCGCGGAGACGCCTCTGCCGAAGGCGCGGTAGAATCGTCATGTGCTGCTGTGTGTCACGGCGAGTCACAAGACCGCCTCATTCGATCTACTCGAACGCCTGAGCCGCACCCCCGAAGACGTCGCCTCCACTCTGGTGGACATGGCGTCCTGCGTGCAGGGTGCGGTCGTTCTTGCTACCTGCAATCGGTTCGAGGCGTACGTGGAGATGGACGAACCCGTCACCGCGGCAGGCGCCATCGGCGTCGAGGCCGTGCTCGAAGCGGTCGAGTCGGCCACCGGCATCCGCACCGACGAACTCGACGGCGCGTACGACGTGCACTCCGGCCGCCGTGTCGCGGAGCACCTCTTCTCGGTGGCCTCTGGCCTCGAGTCGGTGGTGTCCGGTGAGGGCGAGATCGCAGGACAGGTACGCCGAGCACTGAAGTCCGCGCGCAAGGGCGGCACCACCTCACCCGAGCTCGAGCGCCTGTTCCAGCGCGCCAGCCAGGCGCAGCGCAAGGTCAAGAACGTCACCGCGCTCGGACGTGCGGGCCGCTCGCTCGTGCGCCTCGCCCTCGAGCTCGCCGACAGCCGCATCGCCGACTGGGCGACCGAGCGGGTGCTGCTCGTGGGCACCGGCGCCTACGCCGCCGTCACGCTCGCCACGCTCCGCGAGCGCGGCGCCGTCAATATCTCGGTCTTCTCGCCCTCGGGCCGCGCAGAGAAGTTCGCCCTCAAGCACGGCATCACGGCCGTGGCCGCGGAGGACTACGCGCGCATCGCCTCGCGCTCGAGCCTGCTGATCACCTGCACCTCGGCCACCGAGCCCGTGCTGCGGCCGTCTCACCTCGAGGCCCCCACCGGCATCGCCGCCGACGGATGCCCGGTCGCCTCGCACAGTCAGCTCGTGGTCGACCTCGGCATGCCCCGCAACGTCGACCCCGCGGTCGCCGCGCTCGAAGGCGTCGCACTGCTCGACCTCGAGACCATCAGCCTGCACGCCCCGCTCGAAGAGCTGCAGGCGACGGATGCCGCGCGCGACGTCGTGCGCGAAGCCGCCGACACCTTCCACATCGTGGGCAGCCGCCAGAGCGTGACGCCCTCGGTCGTCGCCTTCCGCTCGCACATCTTCTCGCTGCTCGAGAGCGAGATCGCCCGCGCCCGCGCTCGCGGTGACGAGGACGGCAAGGTCGAACAGGCTCTGCGCCACCTCACCGGGGTGCTGCTGCACACGCCGACCTCCCGCGCTCACGAGCTCGCAGCGACCGGTCGCGCAGACGAGTTCGCCGCCGCACTGTCGACGCTCTACGGGATCACCCCGGTCGAGCCGGCGCAGGACATCGCCGACGGCGCTGCCACAGCCTGAGTCACCCGGTGCGAGATGTCTCTCGGCATCCGGTGCGAGATGATGAAGGCATGGCCCTTCACATCACCGGAGACACCGCCGCTGACGCTCTGCTGACCGACAATCCGCTCGCTCTCCTCGTCGGGATGCTGCTCGACCAGCAGGTGCCGATGGAGACGGCGTTCGCCGGCCCGCTCAAGATCGAGCAGCGCACCGGAGCCGCCGATGCCGCCGCCATCGCGCGAATGGATCCGGAGCAGTTCCTCGAGGCCTTCAAGGAGACACCGGCCGTGCACCGCTATCCGGGTTCGATGGCCGCTCGGGTGCAGACGCTGTGCCAGGACCTGGTCGACAACTGGGGCGGCGATCCGCGGGCGCTGTGGACGCAGGGCGATCCGTCGGGCGCCGAAGTCCTGAAGCGCCTCAAGGCCCTGCCGGGCTTCGGCGAGCAGAAGGCGAAGATCTTCCTCGCGCTGCTGGGCAAGCAGTACGGCTTCACCGGTGCGGGATGGCGCGAGGCCGCAGGCGACTACGGCGACGAGGGGTCGTTCCGCAGCGTCGCGGACATCGTCTCGCCCGAGTCCCTGACGAAGGTGCGCGAGCACAAGAAGGCCATGAAGGCCGCGGCGAAGGACGCGAAGGCCTGAATCCGGCTCACCGTCACGAGCTGACGGCGGGCGCCCTGTGCTTCCGCTTCTCGGAGACCAGGGGAACGGCGAACAGGATCACGATCCCGGCGACGATGCCGCGGACGATCCACAGGCCCGGCGCCCACACCACGTCGTACGTTCCCGGGATGCCGAAGAACGCGGCGATGATCTGCGCCTCGGCCCGGCGACCGATCCCTCCGGTCGAGATCGAGAGACCGCCGATGACGCAGGCGATGCCCAGTGCGAGGAGCACCAGCGGCATGATCAGCGCCGTGGGTCGAGCCTCCTTGCGTGAGATCTGCCCGATCACCCGCACGAGCGTCACCGTCGGGAAGACGAAGAAGAACCACACCACGAGACCGAGCATGATGCCGACACCGATGAAGATCGGCACCCACACCAGCATCCACGGTCCGTCGTCCGCGATGAAGTACTCGGGATCCCGCAGAAGCGCGACGACGAAACCCAGGAGCGTGCCGAGCGGCAGCACCGCCAGCATCCACCAGAGCACCGGGCGGGGCACGCGCTTTCGCTTGCCCATTCGGGTCATCAGGATCTGGATCACGAGAGCGGACGCCACGGCCGGGATGCCGAACAACGCGATCATCGGCGCCGCGCCGTCATCCTTGCGAAGGTCGAGCACAGTGAGCAGCAACCAGCTCACCGCCAGCGCCGCGATGACGATCGCCGCCGCTCGCCGCGTGGCCTCGCGCCGGTCTTCCTGAGCGCCTCCCCCCGGAGCGGTCATTCCTCAGGCGCCCTTGAGACGCTCCGCGAGGTACTGGTGCAGCTCGTCGATCGAGACGCGCTCCTGAGCCATCGTGTCGCGGTCGCGCACGGTGACGGCACGGTCGTCGAGCGAATCGAAGTCGACGGTGACGCAGAACGGCGTGCCGATCTCGTCCTGACGACGGTAGCGGCGGCCGATGGCTCCCGCATCGTCGAAGTCGACGGCCCACGAGCTGCGCAGGGTGTCGGCGACCTCGCGTGCCAGAGGTGAGAGCCTCTCGTTGCGCGAGAGCGGGAGCACGGCGGCCTTGACGGGCGCCAGACGCGGATCGAGCTTGAGCACGGTGCGCACGTCGGTGCCGCCCTTGGCGTTCGGCACCTCCTCTTCGCGGTACGCGTCGACGAGGAAGGCCATCATGGCGCGCGTGAGTCCGAACGACGGCTCGATCACGTACGGCGTGTAGCGCTCGCCCGAGGCCTGGTCGAAGTACGTGAGGCTCTGCCCCGACGCCTCGCTGTGGCTCGACAGGTCGTAGTCGGTGCGGTTCGCGACGCCCATGAGCTCGCCCCACTCCTTGCCCGTGAAGCCGAAGCGGTATTCGACGTCGATCGTGCCGGCCGAATAGTGCGCCCGATCGTCTTCGGGCACGTCGAACTGACGCATGTTCTCGGGGTCGATGCCCAGGTCGATGAACCAGTTCCAGCAGGCCTCGACCCAGTGCTCGAACCACTGCTGCGCGTCGGCGGGAGGAGTGAAGTACTCGATCTCCATCTGCTCGAACTCGCGGGTGCGGAAGATGAAGTTACCGGGCGTGATCTCGTTGCGGAACGCCTTGCCGACCTGGCCGATGCCGAAGGGCGGCTTCTTGCGGCTGGCGGTGAGCACGTTCGAGAAGTTGACGAAGATGCCCTGAGCGGTCTCCGGGCGGAGGAAGTGCAGGCCCGACTCGTCGTCGACGACGCCGAGGTAGGTCTTGACCAGGCCGGAGAACGACTTCGGCTCGGTGTACTGGCCCTTCGTGCCGCAGTTCGGGCACGGGACGTCGGCGAGACCGTGCTCGGCCTTGCGGCCCTTGCGCGCCTCGAAGTCCTCGATCAGGTTGTCGGCGCGGAAGCGCTTGTGGCAGCTCAGGCACTCGACGAGCGGATCGGTGAAGGTCGCGACGTGGCCCGAGGCCTCCCACACGCGCTTGGGGAGGATGATGCTGGAGTCGAGTCCGACCATGTCGCCGCGGCCGCGCACGAACGTCTGCCACCACTGCCGGCGGATGTTCTCCTTGAGCTCCGTGCCGAGGGGCCCGTAGTCCCACGCCGACCGGGAGCCGCCGTAGATCTCACCCGCCTGGAAGACGAATCCGCGGTGGCGGGCAAGGGCGATGACCTTGTCGAGACGGGACTGTTCGGCCACGGTGGCTCCAATGGTCAAATGTGGGAAGACCCGTGATCACGGGCATCCCAATCCTATCTCTGCCTCGTAAGGGGTCTCCCCTGGGCAGAGTGCGCGCACCCGCTCAGGCGGTGAAGAGATAGCCCTTCGCGGCGTCGAAGCCCGCGAGCTGCAGACCGCTGCCGAGCAGCCCCTCCATCTGCGCGCGCAGACGGGTGCGCCACTCGTGCGCGGCGTCGGGATCGGAGGCGCGCATCGCCTCGATGTCGTCGGGGATCTCCAGCGTCTCCACGACCTGATCGGCGGCTGGCTGCTTGGCGATGTCGGCCAGTGCCCACTCGACGTCGAGACGGTCGCTCTCATCTCCCGCATCCCCGCCGCCGAAGATGCCATAGCGGTTCACCGAGTAGCCGGTGACTCTCGCGCCGAGGATCGTGAGGAAGAAGTGCGCGTTGCGCGCCACGAGCGGATCGAAGGTCCAGGTGATGCGACCGACGTCGCGCGAGAACGCCCACTGACGCTGGTGCTCCTTGAGCTCGCGCCCCCATCCGCGGCCGCGGTACTCGGGCAGGAGTGCGGTGATGTGCGAGTGCATCGCCCGCCGGGCCGGTTCGCCGAAGAAGGCGATCGATGCGCCGACCATCCGCTCCTCACCGCCCTCCGCGTCGAAGAGGCCGACGACGTAGTTGCCCGACTGCTGCAGCGCTCGCAGCGTGCCGGCGTCGATGACCCGCTCGGGACCCCGGATGGAGTCGAGCAGGCTCTGCGCGTCGATGATGAGTTCAACGGTGTCGAGATCACGGATGGTTCGCACGCCCCCAGTCTGCCCCTCCCGCAGCGAAAATCGGAATCGCACTCACGCGAACGATCGGGATCGCCGGGGACGGACGCGTCAGGGTCGCGGTCGCAGTGGAAAGGCCGTGCCTCCGCCGGCGGCGAGAGATGTCGCGACGATATCGACGAACTCGTTCATCATCTCCTCGGTCATCTCGGGCAGCATCCCGTCCCAGTACGAGAGCACGGCTCCGCGACCCTGCATCATTCCGGCGGGGCGAGTGAAAGCCCAGAGGTGCAGATGGGCCGAGCCGTCATTGAACCGACTGAAATGACAACGCGCAACTCCGGGGATGCTCTTGACCGCCTCGGAGATCCGCTGCATCAGAGGTCCCAGCTCCGCGAGCACCTCGATGGGCGCGTCCTCGAGCAGATAGTGCTCGCGTGGAGCGATCGCACCGATGAATGGCAGCCCGCCCGGCTCCCATCCGGCCTGAACCTGCCAGAGATCGTCGCGCCAGATCGTGTGCTCGTCGGGTGTGCATGCGCCACAGTTCTCGGGATCGAGCTCACCGTTGCGAGGCCGTTCGGGGACCAGCATCGGCTCGAGCGGGCGCATCACGACCGATTCGTAGGCGTTCGCGGGGCCGTGGGTCATCCACGAGCCGTCCGGACGCTCACCGTAGACGAGCCGACGGTGGAACGGCGTATCTGCGGGATGCTGCTCGATGTCGGCGCTCATGCGTCCATGGAACCATGCGAAGGGCGTCCGGGCGGGCGTAGCGTGGGGGGATGGCATCCAGCGACACCACGGCTCCGGCCGACCCGACGGCACCGGACACACGGTTCTTCGGGCAGCCCAGAGCTCTCGTGCACATCTTCGGCGTCGAGATGTGGGAGCGGTTCAGCTTCTACGGCATGCAGGGCATCCTGCTCATCTACCTCTACTTCTCGGTCACCGAGGGCGGGCTCGGCCTCGACCAGGCGGTCGCGGGCGGCATCGTCGGCGCATACGGCGGCTCGGTCTACCTGTCGACGATCCTCGGCGCCTGGCTCGCCGATCGGATGCTGGGCTCGGAGCGCGTGCTGTTCCTCAGCGCCATCGTCATCGTCGCCGGCCACGTGGCCCTCGCCGTTCTGCCCGGATTCATCGGCGTGGGCGTCGGCCTGGTGCTCGTGGCCCTCGGTTCGGGAGGGCTCAAGGCCAACGCGACCTCGGTGGTCGGCACGCTGTACAGCGCCGACGACACCCGCCGCGACGCCGGCTTCTCGCTGTTCTACCTCGGCATCAATCTCGGCGCCTTCATGGGACCGATCCTCACGGGCCTGCTGCAGTCGTCGCTCGGATTCCACTTCGGTTTCGGCCTCGCCGCGATCGGCATGACGCTCGGTCTCGTGCAGTACTCCTTCGGTCGCCGCGCCCTTCCCGACGAGGCGCGCCGCGTGCCCAACCCGCTGCCGGTGGCTCGGTATCCGCTCGTCTGGGGCATCGCGATCGCCGCAGTCCTCGCGATCGTCGCCCTCGTGCTGGTCGGCGTGATCAGGGCCGACAACCTGTCGACCATCGTCATCATCGTCACCGTGGCGGCCACGATCGCCTACTTCGCCGTGATCCTCAGCAGCCGCCGCCTCGACTCCTCCGAGCGCTCGCGGGTCTGGGGCTTCCTGCCGCTGTTCATCACGAGCGTCGCCTTCTGGTCGCTGTACCAGCAGCAGTTCACGGTGCTCACCGTCTACTCCGACGAGCGTCTCAACCGCGACCTCTTCGGGTGGGAGATGCCGGTGTCGTGGGTGCAGTCGATCAACCCGGTCTTCATCATCATCCTCTCCGGCGTCTTCGCCGCGGTCTGGACGCGTCTCGGCACACGCCAGCCGTCGACTCCGGTGAAGTTCGCCTTCGGCGCGATCATCATGGGCGCGGCCTTCCTGCTCTTCCTGCCGTTCGCCGGAGGCGGCGCGAACTCGACGCCGCTGCTGGCCATCGTCGGCATCCTGCTCGTGTTCACGATCGCCGAGCTGCTGATCTCGCCGGTCGGGCTCTCGGTGACGACCAAGCTCGCTCCCCGGGCTTTCCACACCCAGATGGTGGCGCTGTTCTTCCTCTCCATCGCGCTCGGCACCGCGATCTCGGGCTGGCTCGTGCGGTTCTACGACGAGAGCAACGAGGTGCCGTACTTCTCGATCCTCGGGGGCATCGCGATCGTCGTGGGAGTCGGGCTGCTGCTGTCGGTCAAGCCGGTGCTGCGCCTGATGAAGGGCGTCAGCTGACGTCATCCCGTCGTCGTCGCGCGCCCCGGTGTCTGCGGCGCAGATAGCCTGGACGGATGGGAGAGAACGACGATCGCGCGCGCACACGACTCTCCCGAAGCTCTCCGAAGTGGGCGATCGTGGCGGTGCTCGCCTTCGCAGGACTCTGCTCGTCGTTCATGTTCACACTCGTCGTGCCGCTGCAGGCCGAGCTGCCCCGCCTGCTCGACGCGTCGAGGGAGGACACCACCTGGGTGGTGACGATCACGCTGCTGGTCGCCGCCGTCGCGACGCCGATCTCAGGACGCCTCGGCGACATGTACGGCAAGCGCAGAGTCGTGATCGTGCTGTTGGCGCTGCTGATCATCGGGTCGGTCATCGCGGCGCTGTCGGGCTCGATCGTCGGCGTCATCATCGGCCGCGCGCTGCAGGGAGCCGTGACCGGGGTGGTGCCCCTGGGCATCGCCATCATGCGCGACGTGCTGCCGGCCGCGCGACTCGGCACGGCCGTCGCTCTCATGAGCGCCACCATGGGCGTCGGCGGCGCCATCGGGATGCCGATCGCCGCACTCCTGGCGGTGAACGCCGACTGGCACTGGCTGTTCTGGCTCGCCGCCGCACTGGGAGTGGTCGGCCTCGTGCTCGTTCTCCTCACCATCCCCGAAGACGTGCTGCGTTTTCCCGGTCGCCTCGACGTGGTCGGCGCGATCGGTCTGGCGATCGGCCTGACCGGCATCCTGCTCTTCGTGTCGCGCGGAGCGGAATGGGGCTGGTCATCGCCCCTGACCCTCACCTGCATCATCGGCGGTGTGGGCGTGCTGCTCGTGTGGGGCTGGTACCAGCTGCGCACCGACGACCCGCTGCTCGATCTGCGGGTCGCCGCACGACCGGCCGTGCTGTTCACGAACATCGCGGCGATCGGCATGGGCTTCGCGCTCTTCGCCTCGAACGTCACGTTCCCTCAGCTCCTCGAGGGTCCGGTCTCGTCGGGCTCGGGCTTCGGTCTCGACATGGTGTCGGCGGCACTCGTGATCATGCCGGCCGGCCTCGTGATGATGGTGATCTCGCCGCTGTCGGGGTTCCTCGAGCGCACGGTCGGGCCTCGACCGCTGTTCACAGTGGGCGCCGGCGCCATCGTGCTCGCCTACGTCTTCGTGCTGCTGTGGTCGAGCGAGGTCTGGCACATCCTCGTGGCGAACCTGCTGATCGGCGTCGGCATCGGTTTCACCTTCGCCGCGATGCCGATGATCATCATGCGCTCGGTGCCTGCGAACGAGACCGGAGCCTCGAACGGGCTCAACGCGCTCTTCCGCTCGGTCGGCACCTCGAGCGCATCCGCCGTGATGGGCGGGGTGCTCGCCGCGATGAGCGTCGACGTCGGGGGCGTCTCGGTGCCGACGCGGTCGGCGTTCGAGGTCTGCTTCTGGCTGGCGATCGCGGCGGGCATCGTGGCCGTGGTGCTCTCGCTCTTCATCCCGAAGCAGCGGTCGGCCGAGCAGCACCCGTCACTGCCGCGCTGAGCCGCCCCCGTCACTGCCGCACTGAGGGCCCGGCGGGGTGATCGGTCACGCCGCGGTCAGTGCGTGTACTCCATGAGCTCGACGCCCAGCACCCTGAAGGCGTCATGGGCACGCAGACGATGCGTGATCGAGAGGTCATCGAAGCAGACGATCAGCGAGTACGCGACGCCCGAGCGCGGACCGGCGAGCACGCCCGCCTCCGCGCGTACTCCGCGATCGCGTCCGGTCTTGTTGATGAACAGCAGCCCGTGGGCGTCCTGCTCGTGGGCGAACGGGTCGAGACCGGTGGCCGCCCCGACCAGGCTGAGGTCCTGATTCAGGCTGAGCCACTCCGACACCTGCGCGCTCACCGCGGGGTCGACGGCCTGCGAATTCACCAGGGCCGAGAACAGACCGGCGAGTTCGCGGGCGGAACCCACTGCGACCTGAGGGGCGTCGTCGGGGCCGCGCTCGTCTCGGAATCGGTCGAGCAGCGCCGTTCGACGAAGCCCGAGAGCCTCGATGCGGGCGCGCACCCTGTCGTGGCCGACGCGCTGAAGCAAGGCGTTCGCCGCGATGGGGTCTCCGGCGGTCGCCGCGAGGACCGCGAGGTCTTCGAGGGGAAGGGCGGGCGCGTGCAGATGGCGCCACAGCCCCGAGGCGGACACGGGATCGACGGAGTCGCGCTCGACGATCTCGAGAGGGTCGAGGGTGCCGGCGGCGAACCCCGCGGCGACCTCGATCAGCAGCGGGACGACACCGAGGCCTGCGACCGGCAGCGTGACGTGGTCATCACCCGCCAGCACATGGACGTGGCTGTCGAGGTCGACGACGTGCACGGAGACCTGAGCCCCCGATTCGGTCAGCTCCTCGAGCGCGCGCAGCGTCGACGCGAACGACCGCCGACCCGCCGCCGCGCGCCGCGGAACGCGACGACCTGTGCGCTGCGAGCGGCGCAAGGACGACACCGGAGGCCCGTCGAGAGGCTCTGAAGCACCCACGCGTGATCCTTCTCTGGGTGGCTGGACGTGGTGGGATGCTGCGAGGCTCTTGCCCTCGCAGCATCGACATCGTAACCCCGCAGGGTGAGGGCACCCTACAGTCGGCGACGAATGGTCACATGTTCGTCACACGGCGTCCAGAGCGATCACCAGATCGTGACCCGGGACTCCGCCGGCAGCCACAGACGATCGGACTCGGTCACGTCGAACGCGTCGTAGAACGCGTCGATGTTGCTCACGATCTGATTGCAGCGGAACTCGTTCGGAGAGTGCGGGTCGATCGTCAGCAGCCGCAGCGTCTCGGCGTCGCGGCTCTTCTGCTGCCACACCTGCGCCCACGACAGCAGCAGGCGCTGCACGCCGGTGTATCCGTCGATCACCGGTGCCTCCGCACCGTTCAGCGAGAGCTCGTACGCTTTCAGAGCGATGCCGAGGCCGCCGAGATCGCCGATGTTCTCACCGATCGTCAGTGCGCCGTTCACGTGGTGCTCGGCATCGAGGCCCTCTGGCACGAGCCGGTCGTACTGCTCGATCAGGGCCTTCGTGCGCTCCTCGAACGCCGAGCGGTCGGCATCGGTCCACCAGTCCTCGAGCTTGCCGTCACCGCCGTAGCGGCTGCCCTGGTCGTCGAAGCCGTGCCCGATCTCGTGGCCGATGACCGCGCCGATGCCGCCGTAGTTCGCGGCGGCATCGCGCGAGGCGTCGAAGAACGGGTACTGCAGGATCGCCGCGGGGAACACGATCTCGTTCATCAGCGGGTTGTAGTACGCGTTCACCATCTGCGGCGGCATGTACCACTCGTTGCGATCGATCGGCGTGCCGATCTTGTCGACGTTGCGGTCGTGCTCGAAGATCGCCGCCCGTCGGACGTTGCCGAACAGATCAGCGCGATCGATCGCGAGCGTCGAGTAGTCGCGCCACACCTCGGGGTGACCGATCTTGGGCGTGAAGGCGTCGAGCTTGGCGAGCGCGCGCTCGCGCGTCTCCGCCGTCATCCATTCGAGCTTCTCGATGCTCTGCCGGTACGCCTCGATGAGGTTCGCGACGAGCTCGTCCATCTCGGCCTTGGCCGTCGGCGGGTAGTGGCGCTCGACGTAGACCTTGCCGATCGCCTCGC